>NZ_CP133480.1:1350000-1950000 GCF_031195445.1 Acuticoccus sp. MNP-M23 | reverse complement strand
GCCGATGCCGAGACCCTGGTGCGCGAGGCGCGTCACCTGACCCGCGAAATTGCCGCCCGGATCGACCCGGACCCCTTCAACCCATGGCCCCACCACGGCAACATCGGCGGCGCGAACTTCGTCATCACCGGCGCGGCTTATCGCACGGTGGGCGGACTGCCGCTGCCGCCCTCGGGCGAGGATCGGGCGCTTTTGCGTCTGGTGCACGGGCACGGACTGGCGGTGCGCTACAGCGACGGCCCGCATGTCGTGACATCGTGCCGGATCGAGGGGCGCGCACACGGCGGCCTTTCCGACGACCTTCGCTTCTCGCGGTTGTGCGCCGATCCGGTGGTGGACGAGATGCTGGAGCCGGCCGAGACGCTGGTACTGCGCCACTGTGCACGCCGCGCCTTCCTCGCCGCCCGCGATCAGGCGGCGCGGGCCGAGATCCTGAAGGGGCTCGGCCTCGGCGCCGAAGAGATCCACGCTGCGCTGGGACAGCCGCTGCCCGGACTGATGTGGCTTGCCGCGGAAGACACGAGCCCGGCGCTGCGTCGCACGCGGCTGCGGCGGAGCGACCTTCGCGCCGTCCTGCCGGGGCTGAAGGCGCTCAAAACGGAGCTGGACGCAGAAGAAGCCGGTCGACACGGTAGCCTGGCCGGCGCTCCGTCATCGTGAGCTCCCATTTCTCCCCGACCATCGCGATGAAGAGATCCGCTGCCATCTCGCCGGAGAGCGGCGCGCTGGTATCGCCGAGCCAGTTCACCAGTACGGCGGTAGCGCCCTTGATTGCCGACTGCTCCATCCGGCGGATCAGCGCGGCAATACCGTTCTCGTCGAGGAAGTAGAGAACTTCGGACAGGACGAAGAGGTCGAACGTTCCCTCCGGGAACTGATCCGGCAGATGGGCGAGCGCGAAGGAAAGGTTGCTTTGGCCGGCGTGCCATGCGGCGGCGCGGTCGATGATGCCGGGGTCGACGTCGACCCCGAGCGCCCTGTCGCAGCGCTCGGCAAGCATTGCAGTAAAGTGGCCTTCTCCGCAGCCCATTTCCAGAAGCGAATTGTACCAGGCATCGCCGAGGCTCCCCGCGACGTGGGCGCGCTTGTCCCGCTCATAGGGCGCGGAGCGGACGTGCCAGGGGTCGCCGTCATCACCGTAGAGTTTGCGAAAATGCGCAGGGCCCGGAAGCGGGGCGCGCTTGCGGCTCCAGAACACCGGCTCATGCGGCGCGCTGTGGTGGGACAGGAACCAGTCCGGCAGCGTGAAACCGGACGGGTCGTCCGTCACCACTCCGCCGAGCTGCGTTGCGTGGCAGGCGAGTGCGGCGGATTTCTGCGCGGGGGTCTCAAGCCGGAACGGGATGAACGCGGCGCGCTCCGCGGTGGCATCGGCTTCGGGCTCGGTGCGGACGGACCAGATCGGGAAGGCGAGAAGCCGAAGGCCGGGTAGCATTTGCTCGACCTGTGCCGCGAGCGCCCAGGCGGCGTCATGGTCGGGGTGGTTATCGCGCGGGGGCGTGGTGGCGAGCGCGGTGGCGCCGATGCGTGTGCACAGCGCTGCCACACTTTCGGCGGCGCCGCCAAAGTCGGCGTGGTGCATTGATGCGCCGTCCGGCAGGCGAAGGCGCAGTATTTCCGTGCCGGGGGCGAGCACGTCCATCGCCGCCGCCTGCTCACGTTCCCGCAATGCGGCGAGGCGCGCAGGCGGGTGGGTCCTGGATCCCCTGTGCGACCCGTCACCGTCAGTCAGCGCAACAAGCGCGACCTTGCGGCCAGCCGCATGCGCGCCGGCAATGAGGCCCGACGCGCCGAGGGTCTCATCGTCCGGGTGGGGCGATAGAACGACAAGGCCGCCGTTGCCGATCAGCCGCTCCGGCCGGGCGACCGGCGCCTGTGCGATCATCGCGCGCCAGTCGGCATAGGTGAGGCTCATGCGGGTTTCTCCGGCTGGCTGATGGCGCCCGGCCTCATCCAAGGGGCGGCGGACGAGGCGCATTGTTCAACGAACTCAGCGCGGGCAGGTTCAACGCAGATTGATCCACCGGGTGCGGCACGAGCGACCATCTGCTAGCGGTCATCATGGCGCCTCGCCGCCGCAACCCGGAGACCCGTTCGTGCGCTGCGCCCTTCTCACTGTCGATTTCCCGCCGATGCCCTCCGGCCTCGGCCGCGCGGCGTTCGAAGTCGCCAAGTCTCTCCAGCAGGCGGGCTGCGACGTTACCGTGTTCGACGGTTCGGCGCTCTTCGGCGTCCAGACCCCGTGGGACGGCCTTGCCGTGGTGGGGTGCGCGCCGCCGCCCGACGGCATTGCGGCGTTCGTGCGGCGGCGCGCCGCGCTCGGCCACCTCGTCGCGCCGTATTATTTCCGCAAGGCGTTTCTGGCTGCGGACCGCGCGTGCCCGTTCGACGTTGTCGAGGCCACCAACTGGTATGCGCCGGCGGCGCTCCTTGGCCACCATTCCCCGCCGCTGGTGGTGCGCAACAGCACGCCTGCCATCGACGCCCTTCCCGCAACGAAGGGCGCGCGCGACCTTCTCGACCTTCGCGCAGCGCACTGGCTCGAAGCGCGCACCACCCGCAACGCCGCGGCAACCATCTCCAACACGCAAGGGCACCGCTTGCGCATCGAACGGGACTATCGCCTTGATGAGTGCGCCGACCATGCGGTCATCAGCCTTGCGCTCGATCCGGCGACGCTCGCCGCTGGCCGCAGCGCGCCTCCACCGCCCCTCGGCGCACCGCGGCTCCTGTTCGTCGGCCGGGCGGAACGGCGCAAGGGCTTTGCCGAAGCGCTGGGTGCGTTCGCCAAGGTGGCAGAGCAACGCGCGAGCCGCGGCGAGGTAGTCCCGGCACTCGACCTCGTCGGCGTCGACCCGGCGGCGGTCGGCGACAACGCACTCGCCCGCCATATCACCGTCTACCCGAAGATCGACGATCACCGCCTCCATGCGCTTTACGCTGGCGCGACGCTGGTCCTCGCCCCGTCGCGGTACGAGTCCTTCGGCCTCGTCTACCGCGAGGCGGCGGCATTCGGCCGGCCGCTGGTCGCCTGCGCGGAAGACCCTGCCGCTTGCGAGTTCGTTGCCGCGTCAGAATGCGGTGTGCTCGCCGCGGAATGCACGCGGGACGCCATTGCGGCCGTGATCGAGGACCTGCTTGCCGCGCCGGCGTCGTGCGAAAGGCTCCGCCGCAACGGGCTCGCGACCGCAGCAACCTTGTCGCGCGACACGCTCGGCCGTGAGACGCTGGCGGTGTACCGCCGCGCCATCGACCGTCACGCCCGCGCTTGAGCGGTGCCCGGCAAGGAGTGCCAGACGAGGCGGTCACCGCTGTGCCGCTCGACGAATTCCCGCTCGCGGTCGAAGGGGTGGCCCTCCCAGCCGTCGAACCCGAAACCGTAGAGCGCCAGCGTCGCATCCGCGGGCAGTGCGCCGAAGGCTGCGTAGATGGCGAGGAACCCTGTGCTCGGCGTCCTGCTGCCAGGTTTCAGGGGAAGTAGCCCAAGCGCTTCGCATGCGGCGCGATAGCGCGAGGCCGGCAGGACGCGGACCGCCTTGCCGGCAGCGCGGAAACGCGCGCACGCCTCTGGCGCGAAATTACGCGAATCCTCCCCCTCCGGCTCGTTGGAGGGTGGAAATAGGGCGCCGGTCTCGGGCGCGATGGGGAGCGTGATGCACCGCGTGGCGGCAACCACGGGGCGCGCAAGAAAGACCGCGTCGGCGAGCCATTCGCGCATCTGCCCGCCACTGTTGATGAGGTAAAGCTCATCGACCGCCGTGCCGGTCTCGCCACCGAAGCCGCGGGCGTTGTTGAACCGCACCACCTTGTCCGCCCCATCGACGGCGGCGGCGATGTCCCCGGTGCCGGGGGCATTGCCCACAAGGGCGATCTCCCGCCTAGCCACGGAACGGCGTGAGAAGCGCATCGTCGTCGCCCCTCCTGTCAGGATGCTGGCCGAGAGCGTCATACTGCGTGCGCCGCTCGGTGAGCCGCCCCGGTTGAATGTGGTGGTCGATGGCGCCGGTGAGCGCGATGGTGGTCTGCGGCCAGTGGCGGCACGCGTCCGGCCGCTCGTGGACCCGGCCCTCGAAGCGCACGTCGCGCCGCATCAGGCGGTACTGAACGTCCGGGAAAAGATCGCTGAATGCGCCGCCGACCATGTTGCGGCGGGGAAAGCCGACGGCCCGCAGTCCCGCCTCCTCCGCGCAGGCCGCGATATGGGGCAGGCATAGGGCGAGCTCGGGGCTGATCGTCTCGTCCGTGTCGAGGTGGAACACCCATGGCACGGACGCAGCGGCATTGCCCGCGTTGCGCTGTGCGGCGAAGTCGCCAGCGAGCGGGCGCTCGACGCGGCAGAGATTTTCGCGTGCGTCTATTGCGCCGTGGGTTTGCTCGACGACGAGCACGGTCTGCGCGAAATGGTCCGCATTGCGCGTCAGGAACGCGGCGCAAGCGGCGTCTTGCACGGGCGCAAGGACGACGAGAGCAACCGGCACCATGGGCGCCTCGGCGATGGGCCGCAGCGTGCCGCGCGGGTCCGCCTCGTCGTGGCCCGCTATGACGGGACCGTCCGCAGGCGCGAACCACAGGCCGCTGGCGGTGGCAGCGATCCGCGCCGTGTAGGCGTCCACGAACCAGCCGGCAGCGCCGAGCGGCGGCAGTTTTGCGCGGCCGGGCTTCAAACGCGCGGCAAGTTCGTGGCTCGCGCGTTCCGCCGCGGTCTCGCGGTCGCCGCGGAGCCAGGCGCCGCACCAGTCGCACACATGCCAGCCATCAGGGCGCGCGTCCACCGCCCGCGCGCCGCAACAGTAGCACCGCGTCCTGAAGGGGTGCCCGGCACAATGCGCGCGGATCACGGCGGCCCCTTGCGGTCGGCTGCGGCAATCATCCGCGCATAGATCGCCTCGTAGCCCGACGCCATCGTCTCGTCGGTAAAGCGGCGCAGGAACTGCGCGCGGACTGCGCGGCGGTCGAGCAGGCGGGCGCGGCGGACGGCCTCTGCCGCCTCCTCCACGGTGTCGACGACAAAACCCGTGACGCCTTCGTCCACGACCTCCACCGTGCTGCCGCGGCGGAACGCGACAACAGGCGTGCCGCAGGCCATCGCCTCGATCATGACAAGGCCAAACGGCTCCGGCCAGTCGATCGGGAAGAGAAGCACGGCGGCCTCGCCGAGAAATTCCTGCTTGTCCGGCTGCGCGACGGGGCCGACATAACGCGCTTCCGCGCCGAGCAGCGGGCGGACCTCGTTGTCGAAGTAGGTGGGGTTGCCGACGTCGATCGTCCCGCCGAGGCAGATCGGCATGCCCGCCGCCCGCGCGATCGCGATGGCAAGGTCGGGCCGCTTCTGGTCGGTCAGGCGGCCGAGAAAGACGCAGTCGCCCCGTGCGGCGCCACCCGGCGCGAACCGCTCCGCCGGAATGCCGTGGTGGACGACGCCGCTGCAGTTGCGGGCCGGAATGTCGCGCGACTGCGCCTTCGATATGGCGACCACGCGAAGCTTCTCGAAGTGGCGGAAATAATGCTGCCGGTCCGCTTCGTCCGCGCGCCAGTGGATGGTGCTGACAAGCTTGCCCGCGACCCCGCGCAGGACCGCGGCGTGGTAGAGTTCGGTGTGGCAGTGGATGATGTCGAACGCATCCGCCATCGCCGCCACGCGGTCGAGCATGACGCATTCCATCGCGGACGGCATCGACGGCGGTGCCCCGGCGATGGTCGAGACGGCCGGCCCCTGCTCCACGAGCGTTACTGCCGTCGTCGAACCGCTGGCCGCGAACAGCGTCACCTCGTGGCCGCGCCGCGCGAGGGCGTGGCACAGGTCATCGATTACCCGCTCAGTCCCGCCATGGTCACGCGGAGGAACGGGGAAGTGCAGCGGGCTGACGTGGGCAATGCGCATGGGTCCGCTCAGTAACGCGGCGCTGTCACGCTGAACAGCCGCCAAGGGGTACGCTGCCGCCGCGCCAGCCGGACATGGGCGCGCACGAAGTAGGAAAGTTTGTTCACGAGGTAACTTTCGAGCCTGCGGCAATATGGGGCCTGCCAAACAGGCAGGATACGGGAACGGTTCACCGTTTTTGCAGGTTCACCAAGAACAGCGTAGCGGGCCGACTTCTGCTTCGCAATTCGCGCCAGCGCGACATTATGGGACAAGTTTCTTCAATCTGGTGCGGCTGCAACTGGTGCGCACGGGTCTATCGGTGACGTCATGTTCATCTTGCATATTGCGCTCCAGGGCTGCGTCACAGGCAAGGGCGTTCCCTATGGGCTGACGCCGGACACCGGCGGCCACATCAAGTATGTCCTTGAGCTGGTGGCAGCGGCAGACCGCAAACCCAGCATCACGCGGCAGGAGATCGTCGTGCGGCGCTTCTGCGATGCCGAGCTCGGCACGACCTACGGCGAACCGCACGAGCGGCTGTCGGCCAAGAGCGAGATTGTCCGCCTGGCCGGGGCGCACGGGCGCTACCTTTCCAAGGAGGACATGCACGAAGAGCTGCCGGCGCTTGCCGAAGCGCTCGCCCGCCACATTGCGGAGCTGCCGATCCGGCCGGACATCATTCATGCCCATTATGCCGATGCGGGCGTGCTCGCCGCCGAGATGAAACGCCGGTTCGGCATTCCGTTCATTTTCACCGCGCATTCGCTGGGGCGCGTAAAAGCCCTTTGCCAAGGCACAGCGGACCGCACCGTCGTTGCGCGGCGCGTTGCTGCCGAGGAACGCGTGATTGCCGCGGCCGACAGGATTGTAGCGAGTTCGATAGACGAGGCCGAGTTCCAGTACGGCCTCTACCGGGCAAACGCGCCGCACAAGGTTCTGGTCAACCGGCCAGGCTGCAACCTTGCGGGTTTCGGCGGCGAGGCGGCAGGGAGTGTGGCCACCAACCTCGCGCGCTTTCTGACCGAACCGGACCGTCCCGTCCTTCTGGCGCTCGCCCGTCCGGTTCACAAGAAGAACCTTGCCGGCCTCCTCAGAGCCTACGCGTCGTGCCAGGCGCTTCGCGACAAGGTGAACGTCGTCATCTACACCGGAAACCGAGGTCCGGGCGCCGACAGGGACGCTGAAACCACCGCTGTCATGGCCGAGCTCAACGCGATCATCGCGCAAAACGATCTTGCAGGCTCGGTCGCACTGCCGGACCGGCACGGGCCGGACGAAGTCCCGGAGATCTTCCGCTACGCCGCCGACCGGCGCGGCCTGTTCGTCAACGTTGCGCTGAACGAACCGTTCGGGCTCACCTTCCTCGAAGCCGCTGCATCCGGGCTCCCGGTGGTCGCCACCAACAATGGCGGCCCCAACGACATTCTCGCCCGCTGCAAGAACGGCCTGCTGGTCGATCCCCGTGACACCGGCGCCATCGCCGCCGCGATGCTGGCCCTCATCGTCGACGACGCCGCCTGGCGGACGGCACGCGCAAACGGCCTTGCAAACTGCCACGAATATTCCTGGGATCGCCATTCCGAGGTCTACACGGCCGACGTCGAACAGATTTTAGCGCCACGGCAACTCAACGCGTTGGCACGCACACGGACGGACCGGCTCGTCGTCCACGCCATCGACGACATGCCCCCGGCCGCGGAGCCGCCGCGTGTTCTGCCCCATGCTCGAAGAAGTGCGCTCGCTTACGTGTCAGGCCGCAATCTGCACAGCGTCCTGCAGCACGAGGCGGACCTTGGACTGCCCCCTGCGCGCGCCTACGTCACGGCGGCGGGCGCGGAGATCTATTACCGCGACGAGCCGTCGGGCATGCTGAGGAGTGACGAAACGTGGGCCTTCCGCGCAGCGCTCGACTGGAGGCCCCGCGAGATCGCACGCGCCCTTGCGACCTTGCCGTTTCTCAAGCTGCAAGGGGCACGCGAACAGCGCCCGCTGAAGCTGAGCTACGTTCTCGCCGACCGCAGAAAGCTCGGCGCCGTCGAGCAACTGCTCGCAGAAGCGGATTGCGAGGTGACCATCGCGCTCCACAGCGGCGGGTATCTCGATGTTTTGCCAGCTGCCGTCTCCGTCGATGCTGCACTTGCCCATGTCGCCTCCACTCTCGGGATCGCGTCGTTCCAGCTTCCGGCGGCAGCGCTCCGATCCGACGACTTGCCCGTGCCGGGTGCGGACCTTGAGGGTACCGCGCCGCCGGTGGCGCCCGGAGCGATGCTGGCCGGCGTGGCACTCGCCGCGTCGCATCGTTCAAAATCGAGCTGATCCTTGACCGTCAGCGTGTGCACGATCGCAAGGGGCCGTGAGCGGCACCTCTGCAATCTAATCAACGGCCTTGCCGCGCAGAGCCTTGCGCCCGCCGAACTCATCATCGGGGCAATGCAGGAAGAGCCCTTTGGTAACCTCCCCGAGACCCCGTTTCCGATCCGGCAGGTGCCGGTGCCTGGCGAGCGCATCCCGCTTGCCGCCGCCCGAAACGTGATTGCAGCCTGCGCCCGCGGCGTAGTCTTGGTCTTCCTCGACGTTGACTGCGTTCCGGGCCGCGACCTCGTCCGTACCTACGCCGATGCGCTGGCAGCCGTTGGCAGCGCCTGCGTGATGGGTGACACGCATTATCTTGCCGAGCGCGACGACATCGCTGCGGAAGGGTTTGATGCGCTGTGGCCGGCCCTTGCCCATCCGGCGCGCGGGTTCGGCCCGGTCCGGCGGCGGATCGCCAACCCGATGGAATTCTGGAGCCTGTCGTTTGCACTGCCACGCGAGACGTTCGCGCAGCTCGGTGGGTTCGACCCGCGTTTCGAAGGCTATGGCGGCGAGGATACCGATTTTGCGATGACACTCGATGCAGCCGGCATTCCGCTCGTTTGGGCACCGGCCGCCGCGGCGCTCCACCAATGGCATGCGGTCCACATTCCGCCGCTCCACCAGCTTGACGACATCGTGCGCAACGCCAACCTCTTTCACCAGAAGCATGGCCGTTTGTGCATGGACTACTGGCTCAACCAGTTCGATGCAGCAGGCTTCATAAGCGGAATGCCGGATGGCCCGATCAGCATCAGGCGCCGCCCCTTGCCGGACGACCTTGCATGCTCGCTCCAGGACGGATCGGTCCGCTTCAGTTAAAGCGCCCCGGTCCTACCCGGCGGTTTTCGCAACCGCCTCGACCGGCATGAGGGAACGCGGATCAAGCCGTTTTGCCGGCGCCGCATCCGCAGTGCCCCAGAGCCGTTCGTCGAGCGAGACGAGGTGCTGCGCGATCCGCTCCGCCGCGTGCGGCTCGAAAAGCGACGTCAGCGCCTTGGCGCCGCGCTCCAGCGTGCTTGCGATTGCAGCGCGCCACTGGTCATTGCTGGCAGGCCAACCGGGAAGGACTGTCGCTGCACCGATCCGTTCCAGTTCCGCGGCCTTCGCACGCTGCTCGTCGTAGTAACGCCACTCCGGGATGCACAGGAACGGACGGCCGACCCGCGCAATCTCGTGAACTGTATTGTCCCCCGCGGAAGCGACCACAAGGTCGGCCGCGGCAATGTGGTCGACGGTGCTTTCGACCCAGCCGAGCCGCGTGAGGTTGGCGAACTCGGTTTCGTGCCCCTCCAGATGGACCGGGCCGATGGTGGCCCATTGCGCCTCCGGCAGCGCCCGCGCCGCCATGGTGAGTGCGGCATAGTTGGCGCCGGTCCCGCCCGCGCCGGAGAGGACGAGGATGCGTTGCCCTTCGGCCGGCAGGTTCAGCCGCTTGCGTGCTTCTGCCTTCGTCGGCACCGGATCGCGCGTGGTGCAAAGGCCGCCGGAATAGAACGTCTTCGCGCGGGCCCAGCCCGGATAGTCGGCCTGCTCGATCCGCGCGTCGAAGGGCGCGATCATCCCGGCGCACGCCTGGTAGGCGGCAATGTGGCTGGCGTCCGAGCGGTCGCCATGCATCCGGATCTTGACGCAGGGCACCGCGCAAAGCCGCGCCAGCAGCGCCCACTCGACCGAAACGTCGCTGACGAAGAGGCCCGGATTATCGCGCCGGAACACCTCGACGATCGCCTCGGCGTTCTGCTTCAGCCGGCGGGATCCCATCGGCACGCACTGCATCGCATCCGGCGTCTGCTGGGCGTGAAGCGCTTTGGTTGCGGAAGGGTCGCCTATTGCGTTCTGAAGGTGCACGAAGCGAACGCGATCGTCGAACGTGCCGAAGATCTCGCGAGCCGCCGAAATCACCGTGATCGGTCGATCGCCGAGGTGCTCCAGGATGGCCTCGCAGCGCCGCGCATGGCCGCGCCCCTGATGGTGGACGAAGAACGCAACGGATCTCGGCATATGGCAGGTCCCTCAACCGCGATAGAGATCGGACTTCAAGGACGGTGGGCCCACGCTGCGTTGGGCTGGATTGCACCACGTTCAGCCGATCGTATAGGGACGAAATGCTTTGCGCTCAGAATAGTTCATCCGCTGGCGTGCGTCATCGCAGCTCACCCCGCGCTGGAACGGCAGCAACGCAGCCACGTTCACCCGTTCAAGGCCACGGCGAATAGTGCCAAGCTCATTAAACTAGAACAATACGACCGAACGAACGAAAGGACTCGTCATGCGCGCAGTAACCTATCACGGCACCGGCGACTTGCGGGTCGATACAGTTCCCGATCCGACCATCCAGCACCCCCGCGATGCAATTTTGAAGGTTACGACAACCGCGATCTGTGGGTCCGACCTGCATATCTACGACGGCTTCCTCCCCGCGATGAAGACTGGCGACATCATCGGCCACGAATTCATGGGCGAGATCGTCGAGGTCGGCTCCGAAGTCAGCAACCTCAAGGTCGGCGACCGGGTCCTGATCCCCTTCAATATCACGTGCGGGCACTGCCACTTCTGCGACCGTCAGCTTTACTCGATGTGCGACAACTCCAACCCCGACAGCGAAAAACTTCAGAAACTGTATGGGCAGGCCGGTGCTGGCCTTTACGGCTACTCGCACCTCTTCGGCGGTTACGACGGCGGACAGGCCGAGTATGTCCGCGTCCCGTTCGCCGATACCGGCCACCTCAAGGTCCCCGGTCACCTCACCGACGAGCAGGTGCTGTTCCTGACCGACATCTTCCCGACCGGCTGGCAGGCGGCCGTCAACGCGGACGTCAAGGAAGGGTCCACCGTTGCAGTCTGGGGCGCGGGCCCGGTCGGTCAGTTTGCGATCAAGAGCGCGTTCCTGCTGGGCGCGGAGCAAGTCTTCGCGATCGACCGGGAGCCCGAGCGCCTGCGGATGGCGGAGGCCGCGGGCGCAACTCCGATCAACATGACCGAGGCGAAGCCCTACGACGTCCTGATGGAGAAGACGAACGAGCGCCTGCCGGAATGCGTGATCGACGCTGTCGGCCTCGAGGCGCACGGCGCCGGTGTGATCGACACGGTGTATGATCGCGTGAAGACTGCGACATTCCAGGAAACCGACCGCCCCCACGCATTGCGCGAGGCAATCATGTGCGCGCGCAAGGCCGGCACCGTCTCGATTGCGGGTGTCTACGCCGGCATGGTGGACAAGTTTCCGATCGGTGCGGCCTTCGGCAAGGCGTTGTCGTTCAAGATGGGCCAGACGCACGTCCTCAAACACATTCCCGATCTGCTGCAGCGGATCGAGCAAGGCCAGATCGACCCGACGTTCCTCATCACCCACCGCGGAACGCTCGACGACGCCCCGGCCTTCTATGAGCAGTTCCGCGATAAGAAGGACGACTGCATCAAATGCGTGCTGACACCGCACTGATCGCATTTTCCCAGCTCATTGCGTGCTGATAAACAGGCACAGTTTTCGTACGTGGCCGCAGCATGCGGCCACGTACGTTGTCGCGTCGGCTAGAAGCCCCGTCTCGCTCGGTTTCGCGACCGGGAGGAACGCATGAGCCGAACCATCGCCACGGTCAGTGCGCTCGCAAGGCTCGCACGCGCGCTTCGATTAGCCTCAGATTCCTGCGAACATGGCGAATTGTCCGCAATGGCGGGACGCTGATGCCTTTGTGCGGCACGCGATTGTCCCAGGTCCCATCGCTGTTCTTGGGTTCCACGTGCCCGAACATCGCTACAAAGTCCGACGACACTCAGCCAGCCAGCGGATCACCCGTCCCCAGAACACGCCGTAGATAGAAGCTGGCAAAGTCGATGCTGGAGCCCATAGCCGTCCCACGTGCGGCATAGACCACGATAGCGCGCTTGCCTTCGAGCAACCCTTTGGGCCCATCGGGTGTGTAACGGAACGTGCGCTGCGCGCGGCAAACCTGGTCGATCCACGCTTTCAACGACGCGGGCACCCCGAAATTGTAAACCGGCAATCCGATCACAATCAGGTCGGCGGCCTCCAGCTCACCAAAAAGCGCGTCAGACAGCGCCAGGGACTGTCGGTGCTGGTCCGTCCGCTCGGTCTCAGGTGAGGTGTTCGCCGCGATCCAGGCGGCGTCAACCTGGGGGATCTGCTCGGCCAAGTCGCGCAGGACGATGTGATGCTCCACCACCACCGCGACGCCAGCGCCTTGAACTCCCGCTCAAGCTCTTCTCCCAGAGCGCTGTCCCTGGCCTTTGCCCGAGCGATAAGATCCGTCAGACGCGACACGCCACCACCTCATTCCCTTAACCCGCCATTGCAGCGCAACTGTTAATGGCCCCCGCGCAACGTACAGCGCAAGGCATGCGCCTGCTGAACTGGAGCCCGCTTGTAAGTAGCCAAACTGCAGGCATTGCCGGCGCGGCCGTCCTCAACGTATGCCCTGTCAGGCGTCGAGCTAGTTACCGGACGCGCCGTCACCGACCTAAAAATATAGATCTATATACCCAGAATTAGCTATAATAAAAGAGAGGCCCAGTATGCTTTCGGGCTTGCGGAGAGTACTCTCCACTTTCGGGGCTGACGTTGCCCCAGAAGTGTCCCCGCTCATAGCTGGACTCTGTTCGTGTTGTGGTCCCATCGGGACCGGGTTGCAAACTCGTTCGGGGTGAGGCCGCCCAGGCTGGTGTGCGGCCTGTCGTGGTTGTAGTCGGTGCGCCATTCCTCAATGATGCGGCGAGCGCCCGGAAGGCTGCGGAAGAGATGCTCGTTGAGGCACTCATCGCGGAAGCGACCGTTCAGGCTCTCTACGAAGCCGTTCTGCATCGGCTTGCCGGGCGCGATGTAGTGCCAATTGACGCGGCGGTCCTCCTGCCATTCGAGGATGGCATGGGAGGTCAGCTCGGTGCCGTTGTCGCTGACGATCGTGAGCGGCTTGCCGCGACTGACGATCAGGCGGTCGAGTTCCCGTGCCACGCGAGCCCCCGACAGTGATGTGTCGACAACGAGCGTCAGGCACTGGCGGGTGAAGTCGTCGAGCACCACCAGCACACGGAAGCGGCGCCCGTCGCTGAGCTGGTCGGAGACAAAGTCGAGGCTCCAGCGCTGGTTTGGTCCTCGCGGCAAGGTCATTGGCGCCCGCGTTCCGATGGCACGTTTTCGGCCGCCGCGCCGTCGTACACTCAGCCTCTCCTCGCGGTATAGGCGGAACAGCTTCTTGTGGTTCACCTCGATACCCTCGCGCCGCAAAAGGATATGCAGCCGCCGATAGCCGAACCGGCGCCGTTCGTTCGCCAGCGTTTTCAGGCGTTGGCGCACCGTCGCATCGTCCGGCCGCTGCGACCGGTAGCGGTAAGTCCTTGGATGCATCCCGATCAGGGCACAGGCGCGCCGCTGGGAATACCCCTTCTTTTCAATCGCCCAACTCACGAAGCCTCTCCGTGCGCTGGGCGTCAGAAGTTTTTTCCCAGAGCGTCCCGCAGCGTCGCCACATCGAGCATCTGTTCGGCGAGAAGCTTCTTCAGGCGGCCGTTCTCATCTTCCAGCGCCTTCAGCCGCCTGGCTTCAGACACTTCCATTCCGCCGTAGCGCTTGCGCCACGTGTAGAACGTCGCGTCGCTGATCCCGTGCTTGCGGCACAGCTCCGACACACCGATCCCCGCGGCATGCTCCTTCAGGACCGCGATGATCTGCTCTTCGCTGAAGCGGCTCTTCTTCATCTCCGTCTCCTTCTGACGGAGTCCAGTTCAGACCGAGGACATTCCAAGGGGCAACGTCAAGCCTTTGGCTCTCATGCAGGCCTTGACGAGGTCAGCCTCTTCCAACCCTCGCCTGACACCGCTGGCCACGCCTTCTGAAACCAGGTCGCTCCAGGTCTCGGGGCGATTGTTGGTGCCAATCGTCGCCGTGGCAACGTCCGCCTCATACTGGCATTGCGACAGGGCCTGGTCGGCCTCAGACTGCGGAGTGTCGTTCCGCACCCATTGTTTTTCGCTGGACGTGCAAGCGCACAGAACAAGAGATACCGCCACCATCAAGGGTCCGCTCCGCATTAACATCGCTCTCTCTTTCTTGGATAAATGGTTTGGTGGGATCGAGACTGCTGCGAGGACTTCGATACGCCCTTGCCAGAAAGTGATCGCCCGGATTGACGCACGCATGGGCTGGTTTCGGCAGCCGATTTCTCTCACTGCGACTTGCCCAGTCCTCGATCTGTTTTGTGGTCCATGCCGGTCAACAATCCAAGGCGAGACCAAATCCGAGGTGCGAAATCCAATCGGAATCTGACAGGATGCGAATATCCTGGCAGCACCTTGCGCTGACATCACGGCGATCACGGCTACTGTGCGGCTGGCGATCGAGACGAGCAGAAGCGGAGCGGGTTGAGCTGATGGGCGATGCGCGATGGAGGGGCCCGGCCGTGCCGCGAACCGAGTGGCCGCAAAGGCCATGACATCTATTACGCTTTTTCATGCACTTTACGTAGCGGCGATTGCAGCAGAGGCGATGACGGCGGCGCTCGCGGCCGGCCGCCGACAGATGGATTGGGTGGGGGTCGCGCTTCTGGGGTCGGTCACCGCGCTTGGCGGCGGTTCGGTCCGCGACCTTCTCCTCGATCGACACCCGCTGACGTGGATCCAGCACCCGAGCTATCTTCTGGTGACGTCCGGTGCGGCTCTGGCGACCATCGTCATCGCGCGGCATATGAGGCAACTGCGCCGCGTCTTCCTGTTCCTCGACGCCGTCGGCCTCGTGCTCTTCACGTTGCTCGGCTGCCAGATCGCGGTGCGCCTCGAGATGCCGACTGTCATCGTCATCGCATCCGGCATGATCAGCGGCTGCGTGGGCGGTGTTCTGCGCGACATCCTGTGCGCCGAGGTTCCGCTGCTCTTTCGCGCCGAACTCTATGCCACCGTGTCGATGGTCACGGGCGGGCTTTATGTGGTCGGCGTCGCGTTGGGGTTGCCGAGCGATCCCATGATGATCGGTGCCCTGATCTTCGGCCTCGCGCTACGGCTTCTCGCGCTGCGTTTCAACTGGAGCATGCCGAAGTTCGTCTACACGCAAACGCTGCATTGAGACGGCGCGCGACGCGATGGGCTACATGTCAGCTGTAGCGTACCGAGGCTGCCCAGCCAGCGCTACCATCCCGACGATCGTCAGAACCCGGGCGCCGACGGTCATGCCTATGAGGTGCATCCCGTGGGCGATGCCGAAGGCAACGAGAACGCCGATCCCCACCGCATGACCCATGGGGTTCGCTGCGCCATGACACGATAGAACCAAACGTTGCCGCGGAAAAAGATCACCGGGCCTAGCGTCGCGCAAAGGATCATCAAATAATTCGGAAATTCACACGTTTGGATATGCGGTCACGGACGCAAAATCATATGATAATATCTTTCATCCAATGATCCATTATCATCAACCCGATGACGACCGCTTCCACCACCGTCGCGATCCCCATGGCCGGCATAGGCCCGGCGCTGCCAGACCACGAGGTTGGCCCACAGCAATCTGTAGCCAAGCCATGCGCAGAACTCGGGCGACAGCCAGTCCAGGCCGATGTCGGAGGTCTAGGCAATGGGTGGAACCACGGCCGTGGTTGCCGGAGGCCGAGGTGTACGCGTGAGACCTCAGCCCTCCCCTCACGAGGCGCCGAGGAGCGGCAGGAACGTCGCTGCGGCACGCAGGACGAAGTCGTCCGCGAAGCGCGGCCCGATGATCTGCAAGCCCAGCGGCAGACCGCGCTCCGTCTCGCCGCAAGGGATGCTGACGGCCGGTAGGAAGGCATGGTTCACCAACGGGGTCAGTGCAGCGTGGTCGCGTGGGCCAGCGGGCAAACCGCCGATCGTCGGTGGTGCCAAGAGCGCATGCGGCCACGCCGGGCACGGCGTCGTAAGGGATACTAAGAGGTCTGGACCGGTCGCGAAGAAGGTTGCGGCGGCGCGAGCAATCTCGCGGCTCATCGCATCGGCCCGTGCCACGGCGGTGCCGTCCAGCCGCAGCCCCGCTTCAATCTGGGACGCTATGTCGGTATCGAAAACCGTCGGGTCGGTCCGCCATGCCTCGCCCCATCGGGTCGCAAGAGCGGCGTGTTGCAGCGGCATCAGTGCCGGTTCGTCGGCGCCGCTCGGCCACTCGGGCGCCGCCGGCTCCAGCGCCACGCCGGCGGCCGAAAGGCGGGCTCGCGCCCGCTCGGCCGCCGCCGCCACCGCCTCGTCGAGGCGCACGTCGAGCCCCAACGTCGGCGCCCAGCCGATCCGCGTCCCCTCCAGCGAACGGCGGTCGGCTGGAAAATTGACGCTCACCGGGTCGGCCCGGTCGGCGCCGCGCAACGCCGCGAAGACCAGCATCGCGGTGTCGACCTCGGCGGCCAGGACGCCGAGCACATTGGTGTGGGACAGGATGTGTCCGCCGGGAATGGCGCCCGCGGAGGGCTTGAAGCCGATAACGCCGACGTGGGCGGCGGGCCGGCGGATCGACCCGCCGCCATCGCTCGCGAGCGCGAACGCGCACATGCCCGCCGCAACGGCCGCAGCGGCGCCACCGGAGGAGCCACCGGGGGTGAGAAGCGGGTCGGCCGGATGCCCGGTCGCGCCGTAGATCCGGTTGCTCGTGACCCCCTTGCAGCCGAACTCGGACATGTTGGTGCGGCCGATCAGGATCGCGCCCGCGTCGCGCAAGCGGGCGACGGCCGGGTCATCACGCTCGGGTCGGTTGTCCGCCAACAGCAGCGAGCCGCCAGTCGCCTTCCAGCCTGCGACGTGGATATGGTCCTTCACGGTGACCGGCAGCCCGGAGAGCGGCGGCCGCTCGCCTCTGGCAAGGCGCGCGCGAAGCCTATCCAGCTGCGGCTCTGCCAGCTCCGGATCGTGGTCCACGACCGCGTTCAAGACCCCGTTGTGCGCCGCGATAGCGTCCAGCGCACGAGCGACGCCGGCACCCGGATCGGTTCGGCCCTCGTGGATCGCGGTGACCAGGGTACGGCAGTCCCAGCGGACATCGGGCGCAAGCGGCATTTCAGATCTCCTTGCGCCCCGTGAGTGCGGACACGATAGCGGCGAGCACGTTCGCCACCCCCTCCGCCTCTACCCAGCGGATGACAGCGACCACACCCAGCGAGGGCGCGACCCAGACCACGGTGCTGCCAATGCCCATGGCAAACACGCTTTCGGCCGGCGCCTCGCGAAACAGCTTCTGCGCCCCGTTCAACCACCACAACCCGCCATAGACAGGCTGCAGCGGACAGGGCGTCAGGAGCACATCGAGCGCTTCGGCGGAGAGGGCGCGCTGCCCGGCAAGAACGCCCCGCCCAAGCACGATGCCGCCCAGCGCGAGATGGTGCGGCACCCCCGCCACCACCCCGCCGCCCCAGTGCCCGCCACCAACCGCAACCTCGGCCGCCCGCCCGCCCAGATCGATCGTCGAGCGGGCGCCGTAGCCGTGCCAGCGGAAACCGGTAGCGGCGCCGAACGCCGGGTGGAAGGAGGCCAGCGCCTCACCAAGCGGGCAGCCGTAGAGGCGCGTGAGGGCAAGGCACAGGGCGTTCACGCGGATGTCGTTGTAGTCCCAGTAGGTGCCCGGCGGCCCGAGGGGGGTGGCGCGGTCAAACCTCGCCGGGTCGTCTGTCGGTGCAAGCTGGCGGTCGCGGTCGACCGTGTCCGGCAGGCCGAACAACGTGCCTTCCCACTCGCTCGTCTGGTCGAGCAGCTGGCGCCACGTCACGGTCCTGTTGCGGGGCGAGGCGAAGGCGGGGTCGTCGATCCGCGCCGCCACCGGCTCCGCGAAGTCTGACAGGAGACCGCGGTCGAGCGCTGCGGCCGCGAGCAGGCCGACGTAGCTCTTGGCGACGCTGAATGCCATGTCGGCCCGCGCACCATCGCCCCACGTTGCGAGGACATCACCGCCGGCGACCACCGTTCCCGCCGGTTCGCCGCGCGGAAAGACAGGGCCGATGACGACGTTGAAGGGCGGCGGATCGAAGGTCTCGCCCTCAATCACGGCTCTGATGTCGGCCGGCCACCGGCACGGCCGCGCCAGTGCCGCCGCCTGGATCCGCTCCCCGGCCGAGGCTGCGGAACGGCTCATGCGCGCGGCCCCGTTGCGGGCATCGCGCAAATGCGTGGCGTAGGGCATGCGGACGTTGACGTGCTCAAGAGCGGCCCCCTTGGACGAATGCTGAATTGCCATCGAAAATGGCATGCAAATTTTCCAATACACCGGCAATGTAAGCGATGAAGAGGCACCCGGCAACGCCTGCTTCTTCCGCCCGGCGGACGGGGCCGACGCTCTCAAGGCATCTTGCCAACATGCAAGGTACGAAGCCAGCGACAGATTACGATGGCGCATGATTGCGCATGTCGCCTGCATCTTCGGCGACCGCGCATCGGCCTCTCCGGCAGAAGGCTCTAAAATGGCATGCCATCGTGTTGGCACGGTGCTTGCCTGAAGATATTCCGCAACTTCGCATCAGGCAGTTCGCTGCGACCTCGAGCCTCGCAAGAGCGGCGGCTCCATGATTCCAAGAGGGGACGACATCATGTGCGACCACCAAGGCATCGACCGTAACGCTCCGGCGCGGGCTTCCGGCCTCAGCCGGCGCAGCCTCCTGCGCAACGCCGGCGGGTTGACGCTGGCAATCGGCGTCGGCGGCGGGTTCTGCCGCGCCGCCCACGCCGCCGACACCACCTTGAAATCCACCCACGGCGGCGGGTTCTGCAACCTCAACCTCTTCCTCGCCCATGCCGAACAGCTCGCCGCCGATGACGGCCTGAACCTCCAGTTCGTCAACACGCCGACCTTTGCCGACCAGGTGACGTTCCTCGGCACCGGCCAGGTCGACGTCGGCCTCACGCCGTACACCTCGTTCCTCGCGCTGTACGACGCCGGGGCACCGATCAGGATCGTCGCCGGTGGGGGCATCGAAGGCTGCGCCGTGGTCGCCCAGCCGGGCATCGACAGCCCCGAATCCATGAAGGGCAAGGTCCTCGGCACGCAGCAGATGGATACCCTCGAGGTCCTCCCGTACGACTACCTGAAGAAGCGCGGTGTCTCGTTCGCGAACATCACCGTGCGCTACGTCGGCGGGCAGGCCGAAGGCGTCGAGATGTTCCGCGCCGGCGCCCTCGACATGTACGCCACCATCGAGCCCTACGCGTCCGCCGCCCTGGCCGACGTCCCCGGCGCAACGCTGCTGACCGACGGGATCGACCTCTACGGCCCCGGCTACACCGACTGCGTTCTCGCCGCCAGCACCGACGTGATCGAGAACAATCCCGAGGCCCTCAAGGCCCTCATCAAGGGGATGATGGAGGCCCAGGCGATGGCCGAAAGCAACCCGCAGGAGGTTCTCGATAAGGTCGTCGGCACCTACTACAAGACGTCGATGGACGCCGCCCAGGCCGCAATGTCCAAGCAGCCCGCCGTGGTCGACGCACGCGACCAGACCGAGTTCATCCTCGAGCGCGTCGCCAGTGTCGCGGAGATGGGCTACATCAAGGAAAAGCCCGGCCGCGAGGCGATCGACTGGAGCCTCCTCGAAGAGGTGATCGCCGAGAACCCCGACCTCTACGCATCGCTGAAGCGGAAGTCGGCGGCGTGAGGGACACCGCGTCCGACGTCAGGCCGGGCGTGAGCCTGCCGAAGAGGGTGACGGCGCTGGGGCGCGCCGGGCCCCTGGCGTCCCTGCGGCTCGGCGGCACGCTGTCGAGCCTTGCGTGGGGCGCCGCGTCGGTCGGCATCTTCTGCCTGGTGTGGGAGTTCTGCTGGCTCGTCGGCTTGGCGGACCCCCGCCTGCTGCCGCCGCCGCACATCTTCCTCGGCGACCTGCCCAACCAGGCAAAGTTCTTCAACACCGCAACCCGCTGGGAGGTCGGCGTCTCCCAGTCCGAAGCCCCCTCCGGCACGGAGGCGGTGATGATCACGGTCGCCGCAACCAGCGCGCGGGTGATCGCGGGGCTCGCCATCGCGTCTTTCCTCGCGATCACCGCCGGCATCCTGATGCGGTACTTCGCCCTGTTCGAGAAGCTGACGATGCCGACGGTCATGCTCCTGTCCGCCGTGTCGCCCGTCGCGTGGCTGCCGGTCGCGGTATTCCTGTTCGGCATCGGCAACGGACCGGCGATCTTCATGGTGGTGATCGCGCTGTTCTTCCACATGGTGATCGCCACTGTCGCGCATATCGACAATGTGCCGAAGAACTTCATCCATGTCGCCCGGACGATGGGGGCGACCAAGCGGCAGGTCTACGCCCGCGTGATCGTGCCCGCGATCCTGCCCCCCATGCTGATGGTGCTGCGCCTCAACCTCTTCGGGGCGTGGATGGTGGTGCTGATCGCCGAGACCACCGGCGTCGGCTACGGCCTTGGCCAGATCATCATGCTGGCGCGCAACACGTTCAATCCGCCGCTGGTGTTCTGCACCATCGCGCTGATCGGCGTGTTCGGCTTCCTCACCGACTGGTCACTCCGCACCCTGCAGCGCCGCGTCCTCTACTGGATCCCCAACAAGGGGGCCGCCCATGGCTTCTGATGCCCCGTTCTCGCGCCGGACCGCCCTCGTGTGCCGCGGCGTCGGCAAGACCTGGGCGGCCGGCACCCCTCGGGCGCACCAGGCGCTCGAGGGCATCGACCTCGACGTTAAAGCCGGCGAGTTCGTGGTGCTGCTCGGCCCCTCCGGCTGCGGCAAGAGCACGCTGCTCTACCTCATGGCCGGGCTGGAGGCCCCGACCGAGGGCGTCATCAACTATTTCGGCGAGCCGGTCACGGGCCCGTCGTCCGAGCGCAGCCTGATCTTCCAGGAGACGTCGCTGTTTCCCTGGCTGACGGTGCGCGACAACGTCGCCTTCGGCCTCTCGATCCGCGGCGCCTCCAAGGCGGAGCGGCGCGAGGGCGCGGCCGAGGCGCTGCGCGAGGTCGGCCTCAGTGCCGCAATCGACAAGCGGCCCGACGAACTGTCGGGCGGGATGCGCCAGCGCGTCGCCGTCGCCAGAGCGCTCGCGATGCGGCCCAAGGTGCTGCTGATGGACGAGCCGTTCGCCGCGCTCGACGTTCAGACGCGGCGCAAGATGCAGGACTTCCTGCAAAATGTGTGGCGCGACAGCGGGGCGTCGGTGCTGTTCGTCACCCACGGCATCGACGAGGCGGTGGCGCTGTCGGACCGCGTCGTCGTGTTCACCGCACGGCCGGGGCGGATCAAGACCATCGTGGACAATCCGCTGCCCCGCCCGCGCGACCCGTTCTCGCCCGAAGCGACCGAGCTCCGCCGCCATCTGGAAACCCTTCTGGCCGACGAGGTGGACCGCGCGTTCGCCGAACAGGAGGCCCTCGCGTGACCGTCCTCCCCGCCAACCATTCACGGAAAACAACACCCCAATGACCGCCAAGATCGTTCGCGGCCGTACGCTCTTCACCGGCGTCACGGATCGCTTCAACGCCGAACAGATCGAGGACGGCGCCGTCGTCGTCGAAGACGGCGTGATCACCGACCTCGGCACCTACGCCGACCTGTCCGCACGTCACAAGGGCGCCGCCGTGATCGGCAGCGGGGGAGACGTGATCCTGCCCGGCTTCGTCAACAGCCACCACCATGTGGGGCTGACGCCGGTGCAGCTCGGCTCGCCCGACATGCCGCTCGAATTGTGGTTCATCACCCGCCTCGTAACGCGCGCCGTCGACCTTTATCTCGACACGCTCTACTCCGCGTTCGAGATGATCGAGTCCGGGATCACCACGGTCCAGCACATCCACGGCTGGCTGCCCGGAACGCTGGACGAGGTGCGCGCGCGCTCCGAAGACGTGCTGCGTGCCTATGACGACATCGGCATGCGCGTCTCGTACTGCTACGCCGTGCGCGACCAGAACCGCCTCGTCTACCAGGCCGACGACGAGCTGGTCGCCAGCCTCCCGCCCGAGCTCAGGGACCCGATGAAACGTGTCTTCGGCGCCTTCAAGGCCGGGCTCGACGATCAGATGGCGCTGTTTCGCGACCTTCACGCCAAACACAACGCCAAGCCGCGCGCCCGCATCCAGCTTGCGCCCGCCAACCTCCACTGGTGCTCGGATCCCGCGCTGGAGGCTCTGGCGGAAGCGTCCGAGAGCTACGACGCGCCGCTCCACATGCACCTCCTCGAGACCGCCTACCAGAAGGAGTACGCGTTCCGGCGCGGCGGCGGGACGGCGGTGGACTATATCGAGAAGTTCGGCCTTCTCGGCCCGCGCCTGACGCTCGGCCACGGCGTGTGGCTGAACGAGAGCGATATGGACAAGCTGGCCGCCTCGGGCACGTGCGTGTGCCACAACTGCTCGTCCAACTTCCGCCTGCGCTCAGGCATCGCGCCGCTGAACGCGCTCGAGGCGCGCGGGATAAACACCGGTATCGGGCTCGACGAGGCCGGCCTCAACGACGACCGCGACATGCTAAACGAGATGCGGCTTGTGGCCCGCGCCCACCGTGTCCCCGGCATGGTAGACGCCGACGTGCCGACCTTCCCGCAGGTGTTGCGGATGGCGACCGAGGGCGGCGCGAAGACGACGAACTTTGGCGACCGGATTGGGCGTCTCGAAGTGGGGCGCGAGGCGGACCTCGTGATGGTCGACTGGGAAAGCGTCAGCTACCCCTATCTCGACCCGCTGACCCCTGTGCTGGACGCCGTGATGCAGCGCGCCAAGGTGGCGGGCGTGCGGCGGACCATGTGCGCCGGCGAGATCCTCTACGAGGACGGCCGCTTCACCCGTGTCGATCGCGCCGACGCGATGAAGGCGCTGCACGACGACATGTCCCGCGCCCTCTCCGACAACGAGGTGGAACGGCGCAACCTCTCCAAGGCGCTGCTGCCACACGTGCGCAAGTTCTACGCGGACTACATCGACCCGGCCCGTCACGAGCCGTTCTACCGCCAGAGCAGCCGGGTCTGAGACCCGCCGCCTCATGGCGCTGCGCGCAGAGAGCCCGCGCAGCGCCCGAAAGGCGACAACGCGTCGGTGAGGTCTACTCCGCCGCCTCCTGCGCGAACAGGCGGGCGAGCGACGGGGAAAGGCCGTTGGTCGGCTTGGGCAGCGGCCGGCCGGATCGCCGCGCAAAGCCCGCGCGCGGTGTCATCGACACCAGCGCCACCGCCTGCGCGATAGCCGCGCCGACGGGGTCGACGAGAAGCGCGCCCACCTCCGGCTGCAGCTCGGCGGCAAGGCCGGCAAGCGGCGCGCCGCCGAGGACGACAACATCGGCCCTGAGCTCATCCACCGCGCGGTGGCAAAGCCCCGCCAGCAGCTGACGCGTCGCGGGCGCCCCGGCGGGCGGCGGGGCAGCGTGGGACGCCGGAGCGGATACACCCACGAAGCGGTCGCCAAGCCCGGCGTTGCGCGCCGCATCCTCGTACCAACGCCGCAGCGCAGGCGAGAAAGTGGCGATCGCGATGCGGTCGCCGAGCATTGCCGCACTCACCAGGGCCGCCTGCGCCATACCCACCACCGGAAAATCGAAGATCTCGCGGGCGGCAGGCAGGCCGGGGTCACCGAATGCGGCGATAATTGCCGCGTCGGCGCTGCCTGCGTGGGCCGCAATCATCTCGAGCGCGATTGCACCGGCGATCTGCGCTTCCGCTCGGGTGGCAATGTAGGGAAAGCCACGCTCGGCGGTGAGCGGCACCACGTCGGCCCCTAGGGGCGCGACGGTGCGCGCGACGCACATCATTCCCTCGGTCATTGCGGCGGTGGTGTTGGGGTTCACAAGCAGAATGCGCATGGCTGTGTGGGTTCGCCCTCTCAACGTACGGGCCTGATCACGAATCCCGCCTTTGAACCGATATACGCCTATCCGCAGCAAATGGCATGCCATTTCTCGCCAGTTGTTGCCGGCGATGGGGACGGCTCAAAGCTTCGCGAGCGGCGCCGGTTCGGCCTCGACGGCCGGGGGTTCGGGCTTCAATGCCACGCCGGATGCAACGCCATCGAGCGCGGTCGAGACCGTCGCGCCGGTGTTGTCGAGGTGCATGCGCCATACCCGCGCCGCCGCCTCGGAGTCGCGGCGGCGGAAGGCGCGCATCACCGCCTCGTGCTCGCCAACCGCTTCGGCCCACCGCTCCGCGTCCATTATGGCAAGGAAGCGTCCCCGCCGCGCCCGCGCCACCACCCGCTTGTGGCTGTCGATCAGCTCCGGGTTGCTGGAGGCCGCAACGATCGTGTCGTGGATCTCGGTGTTGATGTCGAAGTAGGCGATGGCGTCGCCCGCCTCGTATCGGCGCAGCATGCGCCCGTGCAGGGTTTCCAGGCGGGCAAGCGTCGCGGTGTCCATGCGCGCCGCAATCCGCTCGGCCGCAAGCGCCTCCAGGACGGCGATCAGCTCGAACAGGTCGACCGCCTCGCGCGCACCATAGCCAACGACCTGCGCCCCCTTGTTCAGCGAAATCTCCACGAGCCCGTCCGACTGCAGGAGTTTCAGCGCCTCGCGGATGGGCGTGCGCGACACCGAAAGCTCCAGCGACAACGCGCGTTCCTTGAGGCGCGCACCGGCGGGAAGTGCGCCCTTGACGATCCGGTCGCGCAGGACCTCCGCAACTCGCTCGACCGAGGCGGACTGCTTCTTCATTATGCGTCTGTTCGCCTTGGCGTCTTTGCGGGAGCGGCGAGCATGGCGAGGCTCGTGCTCATGTGCAAGCGGGCGCGGACACGTCGCGCGACCTTCCGCCGTTTCTATTCAGCACCATGACAACCGGACTCGGCCCGAGAAGGGGCCGGGCCTGCCGACAGTAAGCGTTGGCCGGCGATCTCACCGATTGGCAGCTTTGTAGTTTTCGGCCACTCAGTTCAGCCCGTGCCGACGGTTTCGTATCTGCGCCGCACCTTCTTCCGGACAAGGTTGAGGAACGCATCGGTGGCGGGGCCGGCGGACGGATAGAGATCGCACCGCAACCGACAACTGACACCAATCCGGTCCCATTCGCGCACCAACGCCCATCCGCCGAACAACGTGCGCTGGACGGACAGTGCATAGAACCGCCGCTTGTTGTTGGCGGGATTAATGCACCACAGGCGGATACCGGTGTGGAAGAGCTCAAGCGGGTTCATGTTGGCTCCTTCCGTGTGATAGTTGCTCGGGGCGCGGGCAAGTAACGGTAGAACGTCGCCGGCGAAACGTTGAGGCGCTTTGCAACCTCGTCCACTGTGAAGCTGTCTTCGGCAAGCATGGCCTTCGCCGCTTTGAGATCCGCATCCGTCAGCCTCTTCGGCCGCCCGCCGGTGCGGCCCCTTGCCTAGGCGGCATCCAGCCCGGCGCGCGTGCGCTCTCGAATGATGGAGCGCTCGAACTCGGCCAGGGCGCCGAAAATATGGAAGACGAGCTTGCCGCCCGAGGTGGTCGTATCGATCGCCTCGGTGAGAGAGCGGAAGCCGATCCCTCGGCCTCAAGCCCTTCGACGGTCTCAATCAGCTGCTTCATCGACCGAGCCAGGCGGTCGAGTTTCCAAACGACGAGGGTGTCGCCCGGGCGCATGTAGTCGATTGTAGCCGCAAGCTGCGGTCGGTCGCGCTGCGCGCCGGACGACTTTTCGCGAAAGACCTTCTCGCATCCGGCAGGCTTCAGCGCATCGAGCTGAAGCGCGGGCTTCTGATCCTGGGTTGAGACGCAGGCGTAGCCCACGAGCATGCGGATTCTCTCATAACTCGTCTGAGTTTATCATATTTGAGAGGGTAGTTACAAAATATGGTTTTGAGAATCGGCGGTTCGCGGAATTCCTTGCTCGGACAACTGCGTCAAGGGTCGAACAGCCTACTCGCAAAAATGAACGCTTTCGAGATTCTAACCAAGGCCACGAAACGGTTCATTTTTCAGGGCGCGCGATTGTCCGCTGAGTGCCATGAGCGAATCTGCCGACTCTCTGGCGCAGCGCCCGCAATGCGGGACGAAGCTGACATCAGTTTGGAACCGCCAGTGCCCGCTATCAGCTCACCAGCCAAACCCATGCGTGGTATTTACCGCTTCGAGAAATCTGACCATGCTCATCTGGAGACCCGAATTGACTTTGAATATTCTGAGTTTCGCCGCGGTCTCAGTCGGAATTTACTTCATTATAGCGGTGGCCCTCATCGTCTCCGAACGCCCCAAAGCACTCGAAACGAGTGATGGGCTGTATTTTACCAGAATAACCGCATCAGGTGCTTTTGTCTCACCAGAAACACCCGAATTCGCCCGCAAGACCTATACCGCGCGTGATGGCGCGGAACTCTCGTATACCCACGTAAAGACGGAAGGCAGCGCAGGCTTGCCTTTGATCATCATGATCCACGGCTCAGGATGGTTTGGCGGCCAATTTGACCGTCTGGCATGGGCGCTCAGAGATGTGGCCGAGGTCAAGGCAATTACGCTGCGAGGACATGGGGACAGACCTGTGCGACGTGGTGATGTGGATTACATCGGACAATTCGAGGACGACATCGCAGACCTGATGGCCGACGACCCGCGTGAGGCTATCCTGCTGGGCCACTCTTCCGGTGGCGGGCTCGTGGTGCGTTTTGCAGGTGGCGAAAATGGCAGAAAAATCGGTGGCGCCATCCTTCTTGCGCCGTTTCTCAAGCATAATGCCCCTACAACAAGAATAAATTCAGGGGGCTGGGCGCATGTATTGACCCGCCGCATTGTCGGATTGTCGATGTTAAACAGCGCTGGAATCCATTGGCTTGACCACATGAAAATGATCCAGTTCAATATGCCCAAATCGGTTTTGGATGGTCCACTTGGCGACTGCGCGACGACGTCTTATAGCTGGCGTCTTAACACATCCTTCGCGCCGCGAAGTAACTATATCGCGGATGTGGCCGAACTTCCGCCATTCCTTTTGGTCGCAGGAGCACAAGATGAAGCGATGGAGGCGGATCGATACGGGCCCCTTATGAGCACTGTGACAGATAAGGGAAATTACCATGTCATCAACGGTGCCGCGCATCTTGATATTGTCGATGCCCCTGAAACCGAAGCGTTGATACGAGACTACTTAGACTCTGTTTGAGAATTGCGATCAGTGGCTGATGCGTCGGAGGAGCAGGCCACCCATTGCGACGTGGATCATGGCCTCGGAGACGTCGATGCGTTGCTCGAAATCGCGGACGAGGCGGCCATCGGTGTCGACGACAATGTGGCGCTTGCGGCCGATGATCTTCTTGGCGCCATCGAAACCGCGGGCGGCTCCCGCTGCGGGCGCTTTCACGCTCTGGCTGTCGAGGACGCCGGCACTAGGACTTGCTTCGCGATTGGATTGCTCGCGATCGATCATCAGCGCGACGTCGTGGATCGTGCGGAACAGCATCGGCCGGACGAAGCGGCGGAACCACCAATAGACCGTCTGCCACGGCGGAAAATCCTTGGGCAGCATGCGCCAGCCGCCGCCCGAGCGCGCCATGTAACGGATCGCGTTGAGCACCTCCCGCAGGTCAGTCGCGGGCTTGCGCCCCCTGCGACCCGGCTTTGGGAGCGCCGGTTCGATCCGCTCCCGCTCCGCATCCGTCAGGCCGCCCGGATATCGATTTGTCTTGCGTTCGATGGCCGCCATCCGGCCTCGCATTCGTTTGGTCCACGTGCGTCGTGTGAATCACGAACCCGCGCCAAACGGAATTCCTTTCTCAAACGGTCTCTTAGCGTAAGCCGCCTTATAAACCTTCGGTCGTTCCACTCGCGGAGGCGACAAGTGCAGTGATGTCGGCGAACATGTCCTGCCATTCGGCTTCATCAATCTCCATGAGGCCGAAGAAGCGCAACATATAGGCCCCTTCCGTGGCCAGGAAGGCGAGGCGGGCGCGCCGGTCGTCCGGGTTGGCGAGATCGAGCGAGGCGATCCGCTCGCGATACCAGCGGCGCGCGGGACCGAGCTGGTCGGGCGAGCGCAGGAGCGCCGCCATCAGCGCCGCAGACTTGGCGTGGTCCGTCGCGTCAGAGGCGAGCGTGGCCTCGACATGGCCCCGCAGCTGCTCCCGCGCCCCGGCCTCAGGCCCGACGATCGCATTGATCGCCGCCGAATAGGTCTCGCTCCAGCGCTCGAAAAGCGCTTCCACCAGCGCCTCCTTGGTACCGAACGCATATTGCACCCCGCCCTTTGTCACCCCGGCAGCCTTGGCGAGCGCATCGATCGTCAGGGCGGCGGCGCCCTCCTTCGTCACGATCTCCTCGGCAAGATCCATCAGCCGGTCGCGATCGATGGTGCGCGGGCGACCAGGCGAGCGACGCGGAGGTATGGATTTTTTATTTTCCATACGTATGTATCTAAATAGAGATCGGCAGGGATACAAGATGCGTCACCCGCCGGTCCAATCGGAACGAAAGCCTTCGCCATGACATCGCAAAAGCCCCGCAACCGCTGGCTTGTACTGGCGATCCTGTCCAGCGCGCTTCTGCTGATTACCATCGACGTCACAGTGCTCTACATCGCCCTGCCGCGCCTGACGGAGGCGCTGTCGGCCTCGGCGTCAGAGAAGCTCTGGATCGTCAACGCCTACCCGCTGGTGGTGGCCGGTCTTCTGCCGGGCCTCGGGACGCTGGGCGACCGGCTCGGCCACAAGCGGCTTTTCCTGGCGGGCCTGACCGTGTTCGGAGCGGCCTCGCTTCTGGCCGCCTATGCACCGGACCCGGCCATCCTGATCGGCGCTCGTGTGCTTCTTGCCGTGGGCGCTGCGGCGATGATGCCGGCGACGCTTTCCATCATCCGCCTCACCTTCGAAGACGAGGCCGAGCGGTCCTTTGCCATCGGCATCTGGGCGGCGGTCGCCTCCGGCGGCGCGGCGCTGGGTCCGGTCGTCGGCGGTCTGCTTCTGGAGCATTTCTGGTGGGGCTCGGTCTTCCTGATCAATGTCCCCGTCGTTCTCGTCGCGCTGGGGCTCGCCGCCTTTCTGATGCCGAACGGGCGCCGCCATGGCGCACGTCCCTGGGATCTGACCGGCTCGGCGCAAGTGCTGGTCGGGCTCGTCGCGCTCGCCTATGCCGTGAAGGAGCTCGCCAAGCGCGACGCTTCCCTGACCCATATGGCGCTGGCACTCACGGTCGGGATCGTTGCGCTCGTTCTCTTCAAGCGGCGCCAGGATCGCCTGACGTACAAGCTGATCGACTTCTCGCTGTTTCGCGATCGCGGTTTTTCGGCGGGCGTTGCCGCCGCTCTGGTCTCGATGCTGGCGATGATCGGCTTTGAGCTGGTCCTCTCCCAGCGCCTCCAGCTCATCCTCGGCCTGACGCCCCTGGAGGCAGGCCTCTTCATCCTGCCGATCCCGCTTGCAGCCTTCGTGACGGGACCGATCGCCGGTGCCCTGACGGGCCGCCTCGGCGCGATGAACCTCCTTTGGGGCGGCCTGTTCCTTGCCGCAGTCGGCCTCGCTCTATCGGGCCTCAGCTACGACGCGCCGCTCCTCTGGCAGCTCCCGGGCTTCCTCATGCTCGGCTCGGGCCTCGGCACCACGATGACGGCCGCGTCCGGCGTGATCATGGCGCGCGCGCCGGACGATCGGGCAGGGATGGCCGCCTCGATCGAGGAAGTATCCTTCGAGCTCGGCGGCGCTATCGGTATCGCGGTTCTGGGGAGTGTGCTGACGGCCGTCTACGGTGCCTCACTCAAGGCGTCAGGCGGATCGGACGTTTCGCCGTCGGCCCTCGACAGCCTCGACGAGGCGTTGGTCGTAGCTAGGACCCTCCCGGACGCCGTTGCCGACGCGCTGCGCGTGGCCGCCTTCGGCGCGTTCGACCAGGCGTTCCTCGCCGTGATCGCGCTCGCCGCCACGCTATCGTTCACCACCGCCCTTGCGATCTGGATCGCTGCGCCTTCCCGCGGGGGTCGGTCCAGTCGATGCAAAGGCGGACTTTGAGAGCGCCGGTGATGGTTGCCGACCGACGCTGAGCCATTTGCGCTCCCTACGAGCGAAACCAGTCTTCGCAATCAGTCTCGCTCTTTCCGTAAATCTACCTGATCGCGATACCGGCGGAGTTCTGAAAAACGTTCGTTTTTGAGGGTCAGAAGAGGGCCACGGAAGGGTTGGGTGCTGACGTCGCGCAGCTTGTGTTGCGGCATCAGACCCATTGTTCGACCAGCCCTCCACCATAGGCGCGAAGATGCAGTCGCGTGAAAACCTGGCGACCAGCATGGTCGTCACCAAGACTTCGCTACCGCGCAATTAAAATCATAATGTCTATTCGTGCCCAATTGCGAAATTTAGTTTCTTGACGGTGAATTTATACAATATTGCGGGCTGCCCTGGAGTCTTCCGGCATTTAGAGGTGGTTTAAAGTTGCGGCCTTTAAGCAACTTAGTGAGGTACATTTTACTGAAACAAAGTCGATCGGAGGCAATTTGCTGGCGTTAGATCTCGGGAAATCGAATGGGTGAATTCCCTCTCCGGGATGGAGCCGATCGTTTTTTGGAGTTTCGCAATGCGTTCAGTCAAAAAGTCTTTGTCCGAAGCGGGTGCGGTGCGCACGGTGGCGGTCATGCTGCTCGCCGGCGCTTCGATGGTCGCGATCGAAGCGGCGACACCCTCAGTCGCGTTTGCAGACTGTGTGCTTGCGATGCCCTCCTCCACCGGCAGTGGCAACAACCCGCCCTCGGGCTCGACGGTGAATTGCGCCAATAACCTCGACAATGACGGGGTCGTGAACGCAGGCGCCAACGACGTGACGGTCAACGTCGAAGGGCCGGCCGGCGGTATCTCCACCACCGGCGCGCCCGGAATCCTGCTCGGCAACGGCGCCACCATCAACGTGTCGTCACAATCCAACCGGCCGATCAATACGTCCGGCGACAGCGCGGGCGGGATCGACGTGCTCGACGATGCCAGCATCACGGTCGGCGGCCAGGTGACGACATCGGGCGAAAACTCCGAAGGCATCTTCACCGGCAGCGGCGCAATGGTCGAGGTCCAGTCAACCGGGCGCGTCAGCACCGGCGGCGGCAAATCGGCCGGCATCTCGGTCGGCGCCAACTCCACCGTCGATCTCCGCGGCGAGGGCGGCGACATCGGCGCCGTCGTGACCACCGGCAACTCCAATTCGGACGCCGTGGTGCTGGGCGGCGCCAACGGCACCCTCAATATCGAGAACGGTGCGCAAGTCACCACCTCGTCCGGCATGTCGAACCCTGTTCAGGTCGATGGGGAAAACGGCACGGTCAACGTCTCCGGCCGTGTCCAGTCGTCCTCCGGCAACGCGACGGCAATTCTTGGCACGGCACGCGGGCTCAACGTCACCGTGGAAGATGGCGGCTTCGTCACCGCGCAGTCGTCCGGATCCAACGCCATCGAGAGCCAGGGCCGCGGCGCGTCCATCACCGTTGCTTCGGGCGGCGAGGTGCGGATCTCCTCCGGCAATTCGGCCGGTATCGTCTCCGGTGACAATGCCATCGTTACCGTCGCCGGCACGGTGTCGGCGTCCTCTTCCGCAAGCCAGGGCGTCATTCTGGGCAACAATGCCGAACTCGTCATCGAAGATAGCGGCATCATCGAAACGTCGTCCTCGGAGAGCCAGGCGGTGCTGGTCTCATCGTCTGCCACCACAGCGTCGATTACCGTGAACCGGGCGGGCAGCATCGATGCGGTCGGCGCACAGGCGATTGTAGACGAAGGCGAAACGGAAACCACTGTCACCGTTGACGGCACGGTGTTCGGCGGCTCGTCCGACCCAGTTCTCGACATGGGGGCCGGCAACGATACGGTCACCGTGAACGGCACCGTGCGCGGCTCCAGCGCGAACCCGGTGATCGACCTCGGCGCCGGCAACGATACGCTGACCAACGCCTCCTCGCGCACCATTTCCGGCCCCGGCAAGCTGGTGGACGCCGGATCCGGCGGCGATACGCTCAACGTCTCCACCGGCAACTCGCAGCGCTCCTCGCGCTACTCCGGCTTCGAAACCACCAACGTGTCGCGCAATACCAACCCCAACGATCCGCAGATGGGGCAGACGACCACGTTCGTCGTCGACAACAACCAGAGCAACAACAACGTGAATGCCCGCGAAGGCGGCAATGCCAACGTCAACTCGGGCGGCTCGGTGCGGTCGCTGACGGCACGGGACGGCGGGCAGGCGAGCGTCAACAGGGGCGGGAGCGCCGGCAATGTCCGCGCACAGGGGACGGGGAGCGCCGTCACCGTGCAGAACGGCGGCACGGCCGGGGCGCGCACCAACGCTGCGTCCGGCGGCGGCTCGGTATCCTTCGCGCGCGGTTCGACCGCCAACATCGATGCCAACGGGTTTGCGGGCAACGGCCAGGGCGTCGACTACAACGGCGTCAACTTCGACCCCTCCACCAGTGTCGATCTCGGCAACCGCGCTTTCGTCAGCGCAGATGCGTCCGGCAGCGCCGTGACGTTCGGCTTTGCGCCCAACGTCTTCCGCCGCAACGGCAACACCAACAACACGCGCGCCGCAGGTGCTGCCATCGATGCCGCGCTCGTCCGCGATGCGTCCTTCCTCGACAACAAGCGCAACATCGCGCTGGCGCGCCAGGAGCGTGCAGTGCCGATCCTGTCGCGTGTGTCAGGCGAGACGGTGGCTGAACTCGGCGTCGGCATGGTCAACGCCGGATCGCTGTTCAACACCGCGCTGCGCGGTGGCGGCAGCGCGGCGGAACGCTCGTTCGTCTACGGCTACCCGGCGTCTTCGGCGCCTGTCGGAACGCCCTCTGGTGTCGCCATCAGCGCCGTGCCGGACAACCTTGAAAGCGCGCCACAGAAGCGCTTCGGCGCGGATCTCGCGCTCGAGCCGCTGCAGCCGATCCCCCCTGCACCGCGCTTCGGCGTGTGGGTCGCAGCCCTCGGCGGCTTCTTCGATATCGACAGTGGACCCTCGACAGGCGCCGATGGCTACACCGCGGGCGTCGCCCTCGGTGTCGAGCGCCAGTTCCTGATGGCGAGCGGTTCCGTCACCGCCGGTCTCGGCGTCGGCTACACTTACACCGAGGTCAACAACACGGTGTATGACAACGACGCGAACGGCTACCACGTCGGCGCCTACGTCAACGGCCAGTTCGATCTTCTCGATGTCAGCGCTGCGGCGTCCTACGCCTATTTCGCCAGCGATGTCGGCAACCAGAATGGCGATTCGCAGGTCGTGACCCTGGGCGCGGATGCTGCCTACAACATCGGCGGCCGGTTCGCCGAACCCTTGATCCTCGGCCCGGTCGGCCGGCTGCAGTTCAACTATGCCGATATCGGCCGGACCGGTCCGCTGGGGCCGCTCGGCACCACCGTCGGCGGCGACTTTGCGCAGCTTCTCGCCGCGGCCGGTGTCCGGATCGGGACGAAGTTCAACGGCGGCTCCGTCTACGCAGACGTGATGTATGAGCGCGTGATTGGCGATGACAACCTGGTCCTGTCAGGCAACTTCGCCGGCGGTCCCGGCTTCAATGTCGGCGCCTCCACCGGCGACCGGGACAGGCTGCTCCTGCGCGCCGGTGCCAACTTTGACATCAGCGAACAAGGCAGCTTCAGCCTGGAAGGCACCACCACCTACGACGGCAACTGGACTAACGCCGGCGGGATGGCCCGCTTCACGTTCCGCTTCTAGGCTCCGGATATGCGACTGACGCAGCGGAGGATCCGCGGCGGGCGAGAGGCCAACAACCAAGTTTCTCAAAAACGGTGGTTTTGCGAAGCCTCGAAAGGCCGGTTCGATGAACGTGCATTATCGGCTCGATGGCGGCTTTGCCGTCACGGCAGAACGTTCCACCATGCGGGCCAGTCTACTTTTCCTGGTGAGCGGGTCGCCTTGAAGACGATCTTCTGCTGCTCGAGTGTAAGCCGCCGATCTCAAAACCTGTCGAGGGCGGCCTGAACGATCCAGGGTTCCAGAACGAGGTGCGCTGTCTCACGAAAGCGGTCCCGCTTTCGGCTGATGCGCAATATCTCACCCGCATCGCTGACGCTTCCAAGCGTAACAAAGGAGCGTATGATCACCGTGATAGGAGATGTTTCGTCGATCAATTGCTTGTCGCGCGCCGCCTCGATTGCAGCCATCGCTTGCCGTGCCGACGCTCCCTCGCCGTCAAGTCCCTTTTTTACCAGATGAAGCAGGAAGGCCTCCGCCGCGGTGACGCGTCGCTCGACGCCTCCTTCGCGGATCAGGACCGTCTGCCCGAGTACTCCCATCATATGGGATCTCTCGCCGTGAGCCTTTCGGACGACCCCGCGGGTTTCGGCTGCGGCCCTTCTGGAATTGCGTCGCCTTTGGTGGTCGACCGTAGCCAATCTCTTCTTTCGCCCTGCCTGAACGCGTGCCCCCATCGCTTGACGCTCTGCGGCGAACGCAACGTCTCCGCATCCCGCGTGCACCGTTTGATTGTCTCGACGTCCCGATCCTCAAGCCTGGCCCCACCACGTCGACGAGAGAGTGCGGCCTGCACCGCCCATTGTTCGAGTAGCAGGTGTCGGCCCTCGCACCGCATTCTGTGATCGCGCGGGTCCTCGCAAGCGATCCCAAGGAGTAAGAGCGCGTCATCGACGTTGCGGGGATCAAGAGCCTCCTACTTCACGACCACCTTCGACGTGGAGCGCTCCCGGGTCTTTGAAAGAGCGGCCTCTCTCTTGGCAATCATCTTGAGGATCTCGCGCTGCGCGGCGCGGTCGCCGGCAAGAGCCGCCTTGTACGTGCGGTGCTGCAGCGCCTCTTCGACCGAGATTTCGTGTTCACCACCATCCCGAGAAACTGTCAGCGTTTTTGCCACGATCACATCGAAGGCCGACGCAGTGGGCTCACTGGATCGAGTCCGGCGCGGCCGTCCCGCGGGATTTCCACTTCTGCCTTTCTCGAACCGACCCCGGCGCGGCGCCACAGCGTCTGCGACATCGTCCACCACGCTCACACCTCTTCGAGAACAGGCTCAAGACCCGTCATTGCTGACCAGCGTGCGAGCGCTAAATCGACGTAGCCAGGAGCAATTCCCCCCCCCCCCCGGAACCGCCGCCCTGTACGCTCGGCCGCGATCAGCGTCGTCCCGGATCCAAGGAAGAGATCAAGCACGAGGTCGCCACGTTTCGTGACGTCCTGAATCGCATCCGCCACCAACGCCGTCGGTTTTACGGTTGGATGCAGCGCGAGGTCTTCGCGCCGGCTTCCCTTCATCGAGTTGACCGACGCATAGTCCCAGACATTCGTTCGATTGCGACCGTGCTTGCCGAGCTCTACGGCATTGAAATGCGCCCCCGCGCACCGACCCGCCAAACGAATATCAGCTCATGCTTCGAGCGATAAAGTGAACCCATCCCGGCGTTGGACTTGTTCCACACGCAAAGGTTCAGGAGATCACCATAGACGGAGCGGCCGACGGTCAAGAGCTGGTCGGTGTGCCTCCAGTCCATGCAAACGAAGTGAACGGCACCGTCCCGCGAGACGACTGCGGCGGCGCCAAGAGTTTCTGCAAGGAAGGTGAAGAACGCCGCTTCGGTCGTTTCGCCAGACGCCATCGCGAATTCGGCATGACGGCCCTTCGCGTTGGCGAAGCCGTTGATCGGCACGTTTTAGGGCGGATCGAGAAAGGCAGCGTCGACCGCCGCATCTTTTCCGACTACCCGGCGCAGGAACTCAGGTTCGCGCCCATCGCCGCAGCCAACGCGGTGTTCGCCGAAGATCCAGACATTTCCTGGCCTCGTCCGCGGGGTCTTTGGCACGGCAGGAACGAGTTCATCGTCGGGGTCCTCGGAACCGCCGAGGATCACGTCGATCTCGCCCGATGCAAAGCCGGTCAGTGTCAGATCAAGGTCGACATCGAGCGTTGAGAGTTCGCCCAGCTCGGCTTGCAGAAGATCAATGTCCCAGCCAGCATTCAGCGCGATCTTGTTGTCGGCGAGCCGCAGGGCGCGTTTGCGTGCCTCGTCCAGACCTCGCAGCGCGATGGTCGGAACTTCGGTCATTCCGATTGCGTTCGCGGCCATCAGCCGTCCGTCCCCGGCGATAATCACGCTGTCGTCGTCGATCAGGATCGGGTTGGCGAAGCCCAAAGCCCGGATGTGCCGGTAGCGGCGGAGTTTGATCCGCTGCGGAACCGGGAGCCGCTTATGACCCCCACGAAGAAATCGAATGTCAGGGGTGCCGCCGACGCCAGGGCGGAGCACGAGGTAAAGCCTTCAAGGGCGTTATCTCGAACGGCGACTCCTCAGTCCGGAAGCACGGCCGGCCCGTCCGCGCCGGCCGCATTGAAGCCCATGAAGCTCGCTGTCTTGACGGAGTTGCTTTCCTGACCCGAGGGGTCGACCCTCGCCGAGATGACCGCCGCGACCGGCTGGCAGACCCATTCGGTTCGTGGCGCGCTCTAGAAGAAGGGCTTGACCGTTACCTCGGAGAAGGCGGACGGCGTCCGCCGTTATCGCATCGGAGACACGGCATGAGTGACAACGTGCTTGCAACCAACGTGGATGCGATCCGTCATTCCGATCTCAACAGGCTGCGCGTAAAATGGCGCACGCGCTGGGGCACGCCTCCAAAGCTGCGCTCTGCGGAGCTGATGCGGCTCATGCTCGCATGGCGCCTTCAGGCCGAGGCGCTTGGTGGGCTCGAACGGGATTAAAGCGTCGATTGGCCGCCACTGGCCGTATTCAGGCCGAGGGCTTGGACCTCGGCCTCGGCGCGGTCATGCGACGAAACTGGAAGGGTGAGCTCATCGAGGTCGTTGTCGAAGCAAAAGGCTTTCGGTGGCGCGGCGAACTCTTTCCCAGCCTCTCCGCCGTCGCGACGGCAATCGCCGGCGCGCGCTGGAACGGACCGCGGTTCTTTGGTCTGCGGAAGCAGGATATCGGGACTGGCCGGCCATGACGAAGCCATCGATCAAGCGCTGCGTCCTCTACACTCACAAGAGTTCAGAGGAAGGCCTCGAACAGGCCTTCAACAGCCTCGATGCGCAACGGGAGGCCTGCGCCGCTTATGTGAAGAGTCAGGCCAGCGAGGGATGGCGGGCCTTGCCGGACCGCTATGACGACGGCGGCATCTCCGGTGCAACAATGGAACGCCCGGCGCTGAAGCGGCTTCTGGCGGACATCGCCGCGGGCCAGATCGACGTCGTTGTCGTCTACAAGATCGATCGGCTGACCCGCTCCCTCGCCGATTTTGCCCGCATGGTCGAGATCTTCGACGCCCACGGCGTCAGCTTCGTTTCCGTCACCCAAGCGTTCAACACCACCAGCAGCATGGGCCGGCTGACCCTCAACGTCCTTCTCTCTTTCGCCCAGTTCGAGCGCGAAGTCACCGGCGAACGCATCCGGGACAAGATCGCCGCCTCCAAGGCCAAGGGGATGTGGATGGGCGGCACACTGCCTCTCGGAGACGACACGCCAGCCCCGGGATCACGCGCGCTCGAGGTCAACGCTGCCGAGGCAGAGACCGTGCGCTCGATCTTCACGTCCTATCTCGAACTCGGCTCAGTGCATGAACTGGAGCGCAGGCTGGATGAGGGCGGCATCAGGTCCAAGTCGCGCGTGACGGCGAAGGGGCGGACGCTCGGTGGCAAGCCGTTCAGCCGGGGCGCGCTGTTCCACCTTCTCAGGAACCGGACATATCTGGGAATGACCCTCCACCGCGACCACGCCCATCCCGGCCAGCATCCGGCCATCGTGGGTGCTGATCTTTTCGAGGCGGTTCGGCGCCAGCTCGATGCAAATCCGAGACGGATGGGGACTGCCAACAGCGATCCACAGACCGCAGCCCTCGTCGGCCGCATCTTTGATGCCGCTGGCGCGCCCATGTCTCCGACGTCTTCACGCGGCGCGCGTGGCAAGACCTACCGCTACACCGTGTCCGCACCGTTGCAGCAGGGGCGGCGCAGTGGCGATGCAGAAGATGGCGTGGTTGGCCGTGTTCCCGCCGCTTCCTTCGAGGGCCGGCTCAGCGAGATCCTGCGCCGCTTCCTCCATGGGCTTGGCGCCGAGCCGCTTGACCTCCTTCGTCGCGTCGAAGTTCATCGCGACTTCATCCGGCTGACGTTGCCGGCTGAACATCTGGCGACAATCCGGGCCCACATCGATGGCGACGAGATGGTCGAGCGTGATCCGACGAATCGAGCAGCCTGCCGCCTGATCATTCCGTTCAGCATCGCCATCCGCGGCGGGCGGACATTGATCTCGGGCGGTGGCAAACCGGTCGCCCGGCCAGACCCGAAGCTGATCGCAGCGCTACGCGAGGCCCACGCAATGCTTCGCCGGGATGCGCGCGGGCTTCCTATGTTGGACGCCTCCCCGGAATCATCCTACCGGCGCCGCCTTGTTCGGCTCGCCTTCCTCGCACCCGATTTGCAGCGCGCCATCCTTGAAGGGCGCCAACCGCACGGCCTCACCATCTCGGCACTGCTCGCCCACGATATCCCGCTCGGTTGGCAAGACCAGGAGCAGCTGTGGGCCGCGCGTAGCGCAGCAAACAACGCTGCCCGATGCCGCCGTGGCATCGAAGAGAACGGAAGCAGCCGGGCCATGGATTGACCGGCCAAACGCCCTGTTATGCTCATTGAGACACCTGTTAATGCGAAACAATGCGACCTGTTATGCACTTCTCGAACCCTGTTCCGCGCATAAACAGGGAATCGGGTTTTAGTGGCCGCTAATCGATTGAATTTGCGTCCCTTCGCGCGCACGAGACCATCCTTGTGCGCCGGATTCGGCCTGTTTTCCGCCGATACACCGCGAATTTCCCTGTTCTTGCCCTTATGGCCGAAACTCCACCTTCCTGCCGACCGGAGGAGACCGCCCTGAACGGACGCCTGAATCCGGGCTGAGACCGCCGATACAGGACGGGCCCGTGCCGGAAGCAGGACGAAAACGCGCCCTGTTCCGCGGGCTTAATGCCCAGCGTTCAAATCAGAGAAATGTGTAGGGGGTGCGTGGCGGAGGGAGAGGGTCTGCGGTCCAACGTTCTCTACCTCCAAACGCTCCGGTTTGAGGAGAACCGATGGAGTGGACGCCCCCCCCCCTGTCTGTTGGCGAGGTGGTAGGTTCTGAGTTGCGGAAGGGAGCCCGTCCCCCCCGAGGGCCTCGGAGCCCGTTAGGGAGCATGGGTCACTTCCGCATCCTTCTGAACCCTGAACAGTTGCTTGGGACTGCCGATCCCGCACGACATGGACAGGATCTCCACCATGCCACGCAACGTCATCGGCTGCGACCTCTCTCGCGCCGCCCTCGACCTTCACAGCCTGCCAAACGCCACCGCCTCTCAGGTGGCGAACGACCCAGAGGCGATCACCCTGTGGGTCGCCTCTCTCGAACCAGACGTCCTCGTCGTCTTCGAAGCCACGAGTGGATGCGACGGGCCCCTTATCGCCGCGCTCGCCGAACGCGGCATCGCCTTCTCGCGGACCAATCCACGTCAGGCCCGCGAGTTCGCCAGGGCCACCGGCGTCCTCGCCAAGACCGACCGCGTCGATGCCCGGGTGCTTGCCCAGATGGGCTCGGTTCTCGACCTTGCCATCACACGCCCGAGCAGCCACGCGCGGAACCGGCCGTCCGATTTCCTCAGACGCCGCAGACAGTTGGTGGACATCCGAAAGGCCGAGAAAACGCGCCGCACAAGGCCGGCCAGGAAGAGATCGCCGAGCAGATCGAGGCGATGATCGACCTGCTCACCCACGAGATCGTCGAGCTCGATCGCGCCACCGCGCGGCTGATCGAGGCGGACCAGTAGCTCTCCTCACAAGCCCGACTTCTGACCGCAGTGCCGGGCATCGGCCCAACGGTTCTGGCCACCCTTCTCGGCGAACTTCCCGAACTTGGCATGCTCGTTTGACGCCGCATCGCCTCGCTCGCCGGTCTCGCACCGCACACCAGGGAGAGTGGTACATGGCGCGGAGCCCGCCGAATCTGGGGTGGACACCGCAAGGTCCGCGAGGCGCTCTACATCGCCGCGCTCACCGCTTCACGACACGTCCCAACCCTCAGCTCCTCGTCATCCTCAACGCGATGCTGCCCTCCGGTACGCACCTCGCCGCATGAGCCAACAGCGCAGTTGCCCCCAACAGACAGGGGGTAAGGCGAGTTGAAATTCGTCCTCCCGTGTTTTATCCTTCGGATTGTCTCCGGTTGATTGCCAAGGCCAATCGTATAAGAATTCAGGTTATCTTTTTTGCTAGCTTTCTTGACTATGATCGACCCTTCAAATTGAGGCATAGTTCAATCTATGAGCGAGAAAATTAAAAGAGGCAGATACCATTTTGTAATAGCATTTGCCTCCCTAGGCTTAACCAGTCAATTTTAGCGATCGAATGGCATCTGAAACATTTGGGGTGTGCGCTCGTTGATTGACAGGGTAGATCGTAGAACAACCTCCCAGTACTGGCAGCTTAAGCTAACACCAAAATATTCGACCAAAGCGGTCGCACGATGCGTGCCACCCTCCGCAACCGTACGGCGCGCAAAGCGGCTGATCGAGCGTGTCGGCGTTACCCAGGTCGCCGAGGTTACGGGCCTGGATTACGTTGGCATTCCCAACTTCATGACGGTGCGGCCCCGCGACCTGGGGCCTGGCATTTCCTATTATAACGGCAAGGGGACCACGCGGCTGGACGCTCTGGCTGGGGCGCTGATGGAAGCGGTGGAGCGGCAGGCAGGGGAGCATTGCGATTATCCAGTCACCCACGCCTCACAGGCGGAACTGGCCGAGACAACGCCGCTCACCAAGCTGGCCGAAATCGTCGTGCCCAATGCCTGCGCGTTCGACGATCAAACGCCTGTCGAATGGGTGCACGGCTATGACCTGATTGGCCAACGCGCCACAGCGGCACCATTGAACGCGGTGGTCTGCCCTTACACGCCGACAGATGTCCCCGCGCTGTTTTACGCGAGTACCAACGGACTGGCCTCGGGCAACACGCTGACGGAAGCGCTGTGCCACGCGCTGTGCGAAGTGATCGAACGCGATGCCCTGGCAATATCGCTTGCGCGGTCACAGGTGGCGCCAGCCATTGGGGATCTGCTGGAAAGCATCGGTATCAGCAGCCCGCCATCGGCACTTCAAAACGCCGAGCATGCCCAAATCCGGCTGGAGGGGCTGCCGCGACGGGCGGCGTTGCTGGTAGGTCGGCTGAAGCGCGCGGGCCTGAGCATCTATGTGCGCAACCTGACCTCGACCGCAGGGTTGGCAACCATTGATTGCACGATCGTGGAGCCGACGGCCTCCGGCATTCCCAATGCCCATGGCGGTTGTGGCACCCATCCCGACGCGCGGATCGCTCTCAACCGGGCCATCACCGAAGCCGCCCAAAGCCGCATCGCCTGTATTCAAGGCGGGCGCGAGGACCTGCCCGAGATCATCAAACCGCGCGCGCCATACGACGCAGACGAGCTCTATGGCGGCACGGATTTCATCGACTTTGACGACGTGCCATCGGTGCAGAACGCGTCCATCGATGACGATATCCGTTTGATCCTGGACAGGATGCCGGATTATGGGCTGAATCAAGCCGTGGCCTTCGACCTGACTCGCCCGGAAGTCGGCATTCCGGTTGTACGCGTGGTTGTGCCCAAGGCCGAGGCCTGGTCCGTCTTTCACCTTCACACTGGGCGTGGCGTCTTCGGCGAACGCGTCTCGCACGTTTTGCAAGGAGCGATGCAATGACCAAAGTCACGCTCTTTAGCGCTACCCTGGGCGAAGACGGAAAGATTGAGCCACCGCTAGGTCCACTCTACATCGCAGCCGCCCTTGAACAAATTGGGCTGGAGGTCGATTTTCGCGACTACCAACTGCACGAGGGGTCAGACTGCTATTCCGCCGACACGTTCGTTCGGGCTTTGGAGGGGCACGAGGAGTACGTTCTGATCTCGTGCTTTGTCGACATGCTGCCCGTGGTCCTGGCCGCCTGCAAAAAGCTTAAGGCCGCCGATCCTGGTTGCAAGATCATCCTGGGCGGTCCTGGTGTTTCAGGAAATGCACGCGAATTGATGGAGGCCTTTGCCTGGGTTGACGGCATCGTGCGCGGCGAAGGCGAGAAGACCATTCAGGCGTTCTTTGGCATCGACGTTCTGGCCACGCTGGTCAGCGACCCTGTCGCGGGACTGGTCTGGCGCGCTGGTGACACACTCGTCGACGGCTCAGAGCGCCCCCGGATCACGGATGCAGACAACCTTCCCTGGCCTGCCTATCACCTGCTAGACTGGTCACGCTATAGCTCTGCCCGCGTGATCACGACCCGCGGTTGCCCGTACAAATGTTCGTTCTGCGACGTAGCCCCGCTTTGGGGCCGACGCGCCGTATACCGTGACGTCAAACGCGCTGTCGACGAGATCGTCATGCTGCGGGATCGGTTTGGCATCGACAAAATCGCCATCGTTGACGACACGTTTGTGTTGAACCGCGACCGGGTGCGCGCGTTCTGCCGGGAGATCCTGGATCGCGGTATCAAGATCGAGTGGGGCTGCTTCGGTCGTATCAACCTGATGAACGAAGATTTGGTGTCGTTGATGTCGCAGGCGGGCTGCCGCGCTGTTTTCTATGGCATCGATTCCGGTGCGCAAAAGGTACTGAATCGGACTTTCAAGGAGCTCAGGGCTGAGACGGTGCTGCCGACGCTTGAGATGTCGCAGCGCTATTTTGATCGGGTCGAGGCCTCGTTTATCTGGGGCTACCCCTTCGAAACGCTTGAGGATTTTGAGGAAACGCTGGCGCTTGCCAGTGCTGCCTCGCAGCTTGCGCCCAAGGTAAACGTGCAGATGCACATGCTCAGCCCACTACCCAGTTCACCGATCTACCTCAACTTTGAGGGCACTTTACAGCGCCCCGCACCGGAAGACAGCGACTGGTTGCTTTTGCCCGCCGTTCTGCTGGACGAACGCGCGGCTGAAGTTGCCGAGGTCATCGATATGGCACCGCATCTCTTCCCCGGCTTTTTCAACCTGCCCACAGAGAACAGGGACGAGAAACGCGCCTATCTGGAAAAATCGATGCGCGCGCTCGATTTCACAGTCGGCTCCAGCCTGTTTGATAAGGAGGTGCTGGCGCTGATGGAAGCCGGCAACCGCCTTACCGAAGAACGGCTGTTGCAGGGCGCGGAAGACGATGCCGACCGAATCGGCATCGGGCTGGCCCTGGGCCTGTTCCGACGCACCCGACGACGCAATCGCAAGGCAGCCTCAACCGTTGACAGCGCCGCGCGCGGACCGTCGATGGTGCGCCAGCGCAATGATTTACAACAGGTAACGTCATGAAGACGGCGGTGTTCCTTGGCCCATCTCTGCGCCAGCGCGACGCCCGCCAATTGCTTGAAGCGACCTATTTCCCCCCCATCAAACGCGATGATCTGGCGGGCATGATCGACTGGGACGTCATCGTGATCATCGACGGTCAGTTTGGCCAGTCGCTGGCTGTGACGCCGAAAGAGATCCTCAATCTTCTGGATCAGGGGGTTCGCGTTGTTGGTGCCTCTAGTATGGGGGCGTTGCGCGCCGCCGAGCTTGACAGTTTCGGGATGGAAGGGATCGGCTGGGTCTTTAACCGATTCAAGCAAACCTGGATCCGGCAAGAGGATGAGGTCGCACTGTGCTATGCTCCCCACGATCTGAGCGCCTTAACCGTGCCTCTGGTGGACATAGCGCATTGGATGGAAACCCTGAGCCATGCCGATCTGGTGACCAAAGCCGAGGCTGCGGCGATCTTTCGTGCGCTCAAGCGGGTTTTTTTCGCCGAACGCACGCCATCAAAGGTCTACGACGCACTTGCAAAGGCTGTGGGTGATGACAGGGCAGCAGCCATCCGTGCCGAGGCCGCCATTCCCGACATCAAGGGCGCTGATGCCCGTGCGGCCCTCAACCATGTGGCCGGCATGATGCCCACCGAACACAACGATATTGAAATGACCGTTTGAAAGGAGAGGGTTATGGTTAGGGAAACTGGCGACAACCCGCAGAAAGGTCTCGTCGAACTGCTTGGCCGGGCGCTGACCGACAAGGATTTGCGCGCGGAATTGAAAAATAACCCTGACGAATTGGCCAAACGTTTTGACCTGACGGCAAAGGACGTTGAAGCCATCAGGAAGCTCGACTTCGAAATGCTCGAAGAAGCGGCCGAAAGACTCGCAGGCCGCGCCGAGTGGACGATTAAGGTCGTCATCTCGAAGAGTTTTTGAGCTAGGCCAGCCGGCGGTTGTTTTCCGGCACAATTTTTTTCGCATACTCCCACAAAACTACTTGCATGTATTGTGCATGGCAATCCAAAAACTCGTGGCCGTCAGCATAACGGGGCCAACTGAGGTCAGCACAAAGACACATGCGTGCCTAGAGCGTTACCCGACCTGACCGAATCAACCGCGCGGTAATGCGGATCTAATTCACCATGTCGGCCGGAGGAGGAGGCCGGCCGACATGTCACGAGCCCCTGTCCCTCTGACCTGCCCGGATTCTTCGGACCACGCTTAGCTTGAGAGCGCTGCCCCTATGTCTGCCTCGTTGAGCCCCGTGCGGGGCGGTTGGACGACGGGGCGGGCCGCGGAGGCCCCACATACCGCAGCGGTCCGCCCCGTCATGGCCGTTGGGTGTTCGGTGCTGGTCTTCGCCGCGAAGACGGCCGGCGTCAGATAGCCGAGGCTCGAGTGAGGTCGCACCTCGTTGTAGTGCCGGCGCCAGGCTTCGATCGTCACCTTGGCCTCGGCCCGCGATCGAAACCATTCCAGGCTCAGGCACTCGTCGCGGAACTTGCCGTTGAAGCTCTCTCCGGCGCCATTCTGCCAAGGTTTGCCCGGATCGATCAACGCCGTGTCGGCGCCCTGATCGACGATCCACGCCAGCAGCGCGCGGGAGACGAACTCCGGCCCGTTGTCGGACCGCAGGTAAAGCGGCGCGCCGCGCTCGGACACGAGGCGCGACAGCACTTCGATGACGCGCGAGGAGCGGATGCGTCCGTCGACCTCGATCGCCAGGCCCTCCCTGGTCCACTCGTCGGTGATCGTCAGGCACTTCAGCTTCTGGCCGTTGGCGCACCAGTCGAACACGAAGTCGTAACTCCACACCTCATTCGCCCCGGTCGGCGCCATCGGACGCGGCCGGCCCGCGGCGATGCGCTTCCTCGGCCGCTTGCGCGGCACCTGCAGCCCGGCCCGCCGCCACAGGCGATACGCCCGCTCGAAGCTCATGGCGTGACCGTCGCGACCGAGGAAGACCGCGATCCGGCGGTACCCGTAGCGCGGATACTGCGCCGAGAGCTCGGCCATGCGCCTCAGCACCGGCGCGTCCTTCTCCGCCTGCCGTGAACGATAGAAGAGCGCCGACCGTGCAACCCCGATTAGCGTGCAGGCGCGCCGCTGCGACAGGCCCCCACGGCCGCGCGACGCTCCGACACGCTCACCATTTTTTTGCAGCGATCTCCTTCATCACCTCGATCTCGAGATCCCGCTCGACCACCAGCTTCTTGAGCCGGACGTTCTCCGCTTCCAGCTGCTTCAGCCGCCGCACGTCGTCGGCCTCGAGCGCGCCAAAGCGCTTACGCCACGTGTAGATGGTCTGCTCGCTGACGCCGTGCCGCTTGGCCACTGTCGGTGTTGTGTCGCGATCCGCTTCCCGCACGATCGACACCATCTGCTCGTCCGTGAGCCTCGACTTGCGCATGCTTCCCTCCATGCCGGAGGGCAGCCTCTCAAGGAATTGTTGGTCCGAAAATACCGGGGCAGGTCACCGGCCGTTCAGGCTCTCCACGAAGCCGTTCTGCATCGGCTTGCCTGGTGCGATGTAATGCCACTCGATGCGGCGGTTCTCCTTCCATTCGAGGATCGCACGGGACGTCAGCTCCGTGCCGTTGTCACTGACGACCATCAGCGGCTTGCCCCGCTGATAGATGAGGCCGTCAAGCTCACGGGCCACCCGAGCACCCGACAAGGACGTGTCGACGACCAGCGCCAGGCACTCGCGGGTGAAGTCGTCGACCACGACGAGGACGCGGAAGCGCCGGCCATCGCTCAGCTGATCGGAGACGAAGTCGAGGCTCCAGCGCTGGTTCGGCTCCTGCGGCAGCGTCATCGGTGCGCGCGTTCCGATCGCACGTTTGCGCCCGCCACGGCGCCGCACCGTCAGCCCTTCCTCGCGGTAGAGGCGGAACAGCTTCTTGTGGTTCACCACGAGGCCTTCGCGCCGCAGCAGGATGTGGAGGCGGCGATAGCCGAACCGGCGCCGCTCGTTCGCCAGCGCCTTCAACCGTTCGCGCATCGCCGCATCATCCGGCCGCTGCGACCGGTAGCGGTAGGTCCTCGGATGCATCCCGATCAGCGCACAGGCGCGCCGCTGGGAATACCCCTTCTTCTCAATCGCCCAGCTCACGAAGCCTCTCCGCGCGCCGGGCGTCAGAAGTTTTTTCCCAGAGCGTCCCGCAGCGTCGCCACGTCGAGCAACTGTTCGGCCAGGAGCTTTTTGAGGCGGGCGTTCTCATCCTCCAGCGCCTTCAGCCGCTTGGCGTCCGAAACCTCCATGCCGCCGTAGCGCTTGCGCCACGTGTAGAAGGTCGCATCACTGATCCCGTGCTTGCGGCACAGCTCCGCAACGCCAATCCCCGCCGCGTGCTCCTTCAGCACCGCGATGATCTGCTCCTCACTGAAGCGGCTCTTCTTCATCTCCGTCTCCTTCCGACGGAGTCCAGTTCAGACCGAGGACACTCCAGGGGGCAACGTCATCGCCACTCGCGGCGTCGGTTCGGCTCGCGCCCCGGTTTAGAAGTAGCGGGTCTTGCCTGATTTGCTTTGCTGGAAGCAACAGGCACTTGGGATCAATTCGTGGCGACGCGGGGCAACGCCGAAGAACGCGATGGTCGTCGAACCCTACGCCTGTCGAAAACCAACTCGATGAAGCTCGGCCCCTTGGCGGCGGTTTTCAAGGGATGCTCAGTGGATAGCGCCTCGACAAGGTTCACCCGAGCAGCGCCTCGCCAACGCTCACGATGTGGCGGCACCCGGATGTGGTCTGGAGCGTCCGGTCGGCGCGGCGACGACGTGCTGGGTCTACGGTGTCGGCAGGCGGAACCGCAGAGGCTCACCGCTGCCGACCCCGCGAGCGGCGTCCGCAGAGGGACGCGCCTGGTCGGGCCGGTCCGGCACCGCCCATCGCACCTCGACCCGCCCAGCGTCGAAACTCAGCTCGCACTCCGAGCCGCCGGAGAACTCGTAGGATTGGGCAAGATCGACCTCCGTGCTCCTGCTGCCGCCCGGATCGATCCTCAAGAACTCATCCGGATGAGCCGGTGCGCGCTTGATCATACGCCCGACATACGAGACGGATTCGCCACCGCAAACGACCTCGAATGGTCGCCCTGCCGGCTCTGCGAACGGGGTCTGGAGGGGGTTCACGTATGCCACCTCGGCGGTCGGATTGTGCAAAGAGAACCGCACCCCGACGTGAGACGCGGAAAGCGTGGTCGAGTCGAGGCTGAGCTCGTAGGTGAGCATGGTCGCCTGTGCGAGTGTCGACGTCGGGGTCATGGCGAAGGCCGCCACTAGCCCGGCCCAGAGCGCGGCCGGACGCCGCCCACGTCTTGAGGGTGGGTGATTATTGAGCCGGCGTGTTCTCAGCGTAGTATTCATGACTGTCCGCATTGTCGATTGCACGGCCCGGATCCGAAATCGCTAGCGCCTTGGCGTCAGTATGCCCGTACTGGTGATCGTCGGTCCCGGCCACGACCGTGAAGTGACTCAGCTCGTGAACGATCGTCCCGGACTGCGAATCCGTTCCCGAGGTGTTCGCCGACCAGAATGCGTTGCAAAGCCAGACTTCGTATGGTCTGTTCGGATACACATAGGCGAACGCACTGTCGTTGCAATCGCAGTCGAAGGTGATCGTCTTTGATTGGGTCGTCTCCGAGATCTTGCTGAAGTTGGCCAGAACCCGCGTGTACCGTGCGGTGTCGTACACCCCGAACCAGGTCTTGTACCGCGCCTTGTTCGGCCTGTCCGCGACCGGCGTGTCGCGCAAAGTTTTCTCAGCTTCGAGCGTGATCTCGTCCGCCTTCGTGAGGGCCGCGCCGATGGTGGATTTTCGCGCGGCGGAGCAATTGCGGAAGACTGGGGTCTGCGCGGCCAGCGACTGCTCGAGCACGATCTCGGACAACGGTCGCGGTGTGGTCAGCCGGAACAGCGCCGGACGGCTTTCAAGGCGTGCGCCACCGGCGAGGCTCTCATCGGTCCTAGACAACCGCTCCGTGACCGGCAGCGGATTGGCTTCGTATTCGACACTGTAGGTTCCTGCGGCCGAGATGTCATAGCTCTCGGTCAGGTCGACGGTCGCCGACCGCGTGGCGCCCGGCTCAAGAACGAAGTAGTCAGCGTCCGTAGGCGCCGCGCGCTTGTACTTGCGACCGATATAGGGTGCGAGCTGTGCCGCGTTGGTGATGCGGAATATGTCCGATTGGAGCCCGTTGAGTGGCGTGTCCCAGCCGAGGATGCGCACCGGCCCGTCGGTCTCGTTGGTGATCCGGAACGACAGCGCGATGGTCCCGTCAACCTCGGGCACTTCGAGCGTGACCCTGACCGCCGGCCCATCGAGCGCCATGGCCGCGGGCGCGGTCATCAGAATTGCGGACACGGCCATCACATAACGGAAAATTCCAAAACGGTCTTTGTTCAAACAAAGATTCATCATGCCTCCAGTACGGTCTTCGGATATTAAATCGCCGCCGGAGGTCCCGCGCAAGTGTGACTTCCGCCCATTCGAGAACCCCGCAAAGATCCACCGTAAGCGGGTACCGCTCCAGATCAGTATCTCCGTCTCCGGGTAGGCCAAGCCCGCGCTACATTTCTCCTCGCTTATTAAAGTCGAACCGGCAGCGCCGCAGCCGCAGGATGCGGCGCCCTGCCTCGGGCCCCTGGGACACGAAGAGGCGCGCATCGACGATGACGGCGCCAATCGGTAGGCCCCCACGCCGACCCGGCTTTTCGGTGCGGAACCATCGGCTGACATCCTCGGCAATTGCGTTGGCCGCGTTCTCGAGGCGCGTGCCGTCGATCTCGACGCGGATGGAGATGATCGGACCGCCGCGGTCGAGCAGTCCGTCGGGAGCCGCGCCGTCAGGACCGGCATCCCGCGGTGCTGGCGTGGCAAACAGCCCGCTTTCGTACTCCACCACCACATCGAGCACGTAGCCGGGGGCCGGCGTTGGCGGGGAAGCCTCCGCGTCGACCGCCAGCAATGCCTGGAGAAGGGCGGCGATCGCTGTCCGCGCCGACGCCTCATCGTCAGGGTCGAAAGCACCGACATGGATCTCCACCAGGCGATCGAGCACCGGCGAGACCTTCTCGCCGGACGCGATGATCGGCAGGCGGTAAATGAAGAGCTCCTGCAACGGTCGCCCCTTGATGTGGGTATTGCGTGTCTGGGTAAGTTCGGTCTCCGCGTTGGCGTGGCGGATGATGTCGAGACCGCGCATCTCGATGCGCCGCCTCTTTCCGCCGCCGGCGCCGGGCCCGTCGCCGAATGGCTGCTCGCCGTTGGACGTCACCTCCGCCGGCTCACGGTCGGCGAGTCCAAGGAAAGCATTCGGGTGAGCATAGGCGATGAGGTCGGCCTGCGTGAGACTGACGTCCTCGGCCCTGACGTGCGGCACGCCGAAGGGCGGGTTGGCAGGTTCGCTGAAGGTTGCCTCGTCGCGCCCGGCTGATGGTGCTTCCAGCGTGTCGCTTGTCGCCGCAACGTCCGACGGCGCACGATCGAACAGGCTTCTGGCTCGTGCGCCAGCGTACTTGAACGCGTCGAAGTTGCCGCGGCCAGCCGCCTCCAAAACGATATCGGTCTCCAGAACGAAGCGGACCAGGCGCATGTCCAGCGGCTCGTCGATCACGTCCGCGGCATCGCCCTCCAGCTCCCGCGCCCCGTAGATCACGACCGTCTTCAGGCGGTCGTTTTCGTTCTCCGAGGTCCAGACGATCTCGCGCCACGATGTCCAGGCCCGAGTGGCGTCGATGCGTTTCGACAGCGACTCGGTGTCGTCCAGAGCCCCGACCGTGTAGCCCTCCGCGTCGATGATCGGCTTCGGGGGGAGGCCGCGGTCGGGCGCGGGTATGAAGCCATCGGTGGGCAGCGTGATGGCGAGGGCGGCGGTGTCGCTCACCAGCCGTAGCCACGCCGTCGGGCGGTAGCGATCGCGCCGGTCGGCCCTGCTCGGCCGCGCGAGACGCTGCAGATGCGTGATCTCGAAGCGGTTCGGCAGCGCGTACGACGCTTGATGAGCGCCGTCGAACTTCGGGTTCACCTCGCACAGGACCAGGAGATCCCGCGCCGTCGCCTCCCCGCGTCCCGCGAAGGGCAGATTGTATGCGCTGAGCGTAACGGCCTCGGGCCCGACGCGGTGCACCACGCCGTGGGCCACGGGATGGGCGTCGAGCTGCGACGCGGTGTCGGGATCGGGGTAGAGCAGCGCGCTCTCCAGTGTGTAGACCGTCCGCAGGTCGCGCTTGAACCGATCGGCGAGCCGGTTCACGACCTCCTCTCGGCGCTCGGAAGTGAGGCCGTCGTACGCCGCGGTCTGATCCTGCAGGACCACTGAGGCGCGCACGGCGAACTCGTTCGCAAGCCCTTCCTTCGCGGCCAGCAGCCCGTCGAGAGCAGCGCGCAGTTCGGCCCGATCCACGGCCGTGCCTGCGAAGCCGGCCGCGATCCGCGGTTCCAGCAGCCTCTCGATGAGCGAAAGCGCCAGGCGACCATAGTGGTCGGCATCGACGTCACGAAAGTTGCGCGTTTGCGCCTCCGCCGTCGGTCCACCGACAAAGACCTCCAGCGGGTTCTCCTCGCCGAAGACATAGCTGCGGGCGGCCGTCGCGAGCGGCGGGATCGCGAGCGAGATCGGCGTTTCCGCATAGACTTCCCCGCCAAGCTTCGTGTCGACGGGGTCTCGCGCGACCAGCCAGATCGCCTTCTCCGTGAGCCCCGGCGTGGATCCGTGACCAATGGCGATGAGATGATCGGGCGTGACGGCAGCAAGCGCCCACAGGAACTCCGCCATATCGCCCGATCCCAGAGCGAAAGGCGTCATGCCCTTCTCGGCTCCGGTGCCCGGACGTTCAAGGTTCGGGGCGATCCGATTCTCGGCGATGAACACCTCCGTCGGCGTCTCCTCATGCTCAGGGTAGAGGTCTGGCCGTTCCGTCGGCGAATCGCGCGCCGTCCGAAGCATCGCCTCGAACTCGACGAACACGTTGGTGCGAACCGGCGGCAGGTCGATGTCCTCGATGTGTTGAAGGGCTGCGGCGTTCGGCTCCACCGCCTGGCGGATCATTCGCTTTATGCCGGACCGTGTTGTCCCGTCGGGATGCGCAGCGCTCAGATCGCCCAGTACCTCGGCCGCGCGTCGCAGCACCTTCACGAACGCCAGCTTTTCGACGCCGACTCCCGCCTCGTCGGGCGCGTCTTCTGGCGTGGCCAGGGAGCACACAAATGTCAGCGTCACGTTGGCGTCATCGAGCTGGTCGGCTGCCCGTGTCACAGACGCCGCGGCGCGGCGCAGCTCGGTGCGCCGCGACGCCAGCCAAGCGTCGTCCGGCGCTGACGTTTCGCCCGTTCTGCCGTCGAGGCTCAGCAAAGCGTCGAAAGTGGCAACGGCGCCGAGCTTCAGGCGGCGCGTTTTTTCATCTGGCCAGAAGGCCACGGAGATGAACGGCACGTCGCCCAGTCCGACGAGACGATCGGAGTAGCGCATGGTGCGCTTGATCTCGGAAAAGGCATCATCCTTCCAGGCGTTGCCGTAGATGTCGCGCCAGAGACCTCGGAGTGAGATCGTGCCGCCGCCCACGAGGCCATAGGGGTTGGAGACGCCGGCGATCCGGGTGACCGGGATCGGCGCGCGGTACACGAGGTCGTCATCCTCGGCCAGATCGTCGAATGTCGGACCGGTCTCGGGCAAGTCCGGGCCGAAGGCGATGGCCTGGTCCGCGTGCTGTCGGCCGATCTCCGCGCCGGCGGCGTTGCGAACCACCACCTCGACCGCCAGCATCGAAAAACGCGCTGCGAGCTCCTCCGCCATTTCCTTGCCGAGCGCATCGGCCGTATCGTCAATGTCGGGCGCGATCGGGCGCCGCACCTTGATCGGCAGAACTCCGGGCTCGTGCAGTGGCTCGCGCGTCGGTCCGGCGCCGAACGCGAGAATGGACGTCTCACTCGGTTCCTCCGCCGCCCCGAACGCGCTGCGCAGTGCATTGGCGTAGAACAGGGCGCGCGCGTGGGTCGGATCGAGCGTCGCCACCACGTGCACCTGTGCGATCCGCGTCCCCTCTTCGAAGGTCGGTTCGTCACCACGCTCGAATAACTCGTCCAGCTCCTCCGACGCACCGGGATACGCAATGTAGTAGCCGCCGGTGTTGACGGTCGCAGCCCGGCGCAGCAAGCGCAGGAAATCGAGCGGCCTGTCGTTCTGTGCCATCGCGGGCACCGGGTCATCGTCAGCCTGGGCGTCCAGAACATCCGCGGCGTCCAACGGCTTCGGTTCAACCGAAAGGTTCGTCTGGATCAGCGTCGCGAGCCCGGTATCGCCGCCGATCGGCAGCAGGCTCGCGCCCTCCGTGTCTCGCTTGTAGAGACGCAAGCCCGTCAGCCCGGGGCGGTCCGCATCTCCCGCCGCGCCCTCGGCGAAGGGGTCCAGCAGCACGCGAAGCGCCTCGGGCAGGGCCCCGATCTCGAAGGCGTTCGGTGCGATCGGATCGAGCTGACGGATCTCGACGTCGACGACGATTGCGGGTGCCAGGTCCGACGACAGCGCGCCCGCGACCTTCTCGAAGCTTCGCTTGGCGGCGTCCATCGGGTCGGCCAGGAACAGGCCCGGCGGGTCGCCCGCGCCGCGCCCCCCGTCGAGCACCTCCAACGCCTCCGCGCCGAACCGCCAGAGCCTCGGCGCGGGGGACACGTCGGCGTCGGCCAGGCGCGAGGCCTGCTCGTAGGAGGCAACAGCGACATAGCGGGGACGCTCCACATAAAGCGGGCCGTCCTCGAGCACGGCCTTGATCGTCGCGTCGGCAGCGGCGGCGACATACGCCTCGACCAGGGTCGCGTCGACATCCGTGGCGTGGTCAGGCGGCACGGTCAGCCAGCCGCCGACGTCACCGCCCACCGGCGCCAGCGCCGCTATACCCGAGAGGGGGAGCTGGAGACCGGCAAGCAGGAAAAGCGGCTGGTGGAAGCGCACGTCGGGACGCGTTGTGGCGTCGTCCGCGCGGTCGGGCGCAGGCAGCTGCGGCGGAAGAGGCCCGACGGGCGAACCTGGCTGGGGCGCGCGGTGGCCGTATAGCATGAACCGCCCGGTGACGGCGGCGATCTCGGCAGCCGGGCTGCGAAGACGGTCGCTCTCGCCGCGGACGACGAGGGCGTCAAGGAGGGGCTGCAACCGGACGGAACCTTCCGGGGCCAACTCGTCGGCCCGGTGTGCCAGCCAAGCTACGCCGGAACGGATGAGCATCCCGGCCCACTCTTCGAACAGCGCCTCGCACAGCGAGATCGGCCCGTCGCCCAGCATGTCGAGGGCGACGTCTTCGTCGTCCTCGCCCTGAGCAAGCTGAAAGCGTCGGAAGGCGGCATCCAGCTCATCGCGATAGTCGTCATCGACAAAGGTGAACGCTGACGGATCGTACGGCTCGGCCTCCGCCGTTCCGCCGCGCGTGATCTTCAGCGTCAGGCCCGGCGGGAACGGCATCGGAGCAGCGTCCGGCGCGCTATCGCCGGAAGCCGGGTCGTCCTCGGGCCGGCGGAGCGTCGCCGCGAAGTTGGTTGCGAGGAACCTCGTGAGCTGCGCGAACCCGGGCAAGCGGGTCCGGCGCGCCTTCACTGCGGCCAGGCCGTCGCCCGCAAGGGACTCCGCGAACGCCGTCAGCTCCTCGGCCGTCGTGGCGTCGGCGCCTCCAAAGCCCGCCTTCAGCGCCCAGAGGGTCATCCCCTGAACCAGCCGCTCGATCGGCGAGACGTTCTCGTTTACCCTTGGAAGCACCGCCGCAAGCATCATGACGGCATGCGCGTGAAATTCGCCTTGTGATTCCGCCAGCGTGACGTCGGGCTGCAAGATGAGCTCGATCGCCAGCTTCTCGCCGTTCGGCAGCCAATCTGCCGGTTGGGGAATGCGCGTCCAGTCGACATCTCCGGCGATCTGTGCCGCATCGCTGAACGCAGACTGATCCGAGCGGATGTAGTAGGTGTCGTTGGAGCGACCGAACATCGTGGTGAAGCGCAGCGTTGTGTCGAAGGCGAAGGAAGCCTTGATTTCAATCCGCTTGCCGAAGATCTTGATGCGGGCGACCACGATCACGATACGAACCCGGACGCCGACCTCGTAGTGAAGGCGAGTCGCACGGTCGGTTTCCAATCGGAAGCCGACCTCGACCCACAGCTGTATCGAGACGCCGGCACGCACGATGCCGAAGTCGACATAGCCGTAGACTTCGCCCATCACGCCGACGGCACCGGCAACGACGATGTAACGCCGCGCCGCACCCGTGCGGAATGTCAAGGGGTCGCTGCTGAAGAGTGTGCCGAAGCCGCCGCCGAGAAAGGCGTAGACCGTCAGCGACAATCCTGCGCGGAGTGGGCCGGAGTTGTAGTCCTTGCCGATCCCGACGCGGAAGGCCACTTCGGCTTCGGTGATCGGATCGTAGCGCAGATCTATCGGTTCGGCCTCCAATATTTGACCGCCCGGTGCGTCGTACCGCAGCTGGCGCGGCAGAAAGCGTGCCGCCGGACCAGAGACGCGCCGGAAGTAAAATCCCCCGGCACCGGTGAAGGGCAGTATGCTAAGCGCAAAGGAGCGGGAGAAATCCTTGCCAGCGGGGAAGCCGAGATCGATCGTAAAGCCGCCATCGGTGAAGATCTCAAGCCCGATCGAGGGCAAGGTGATCGATACCGCTCCCATTTCGATATGCCGCAGCGCTGGCGGAGGCGTTATCAGAGTAGCGTAGACGCCGAGCTCGTCGGTCAGCTTGCGGTACAGGATATCAATCGAAAAAAGCGTTTCGTCCGACCCCTCCTGCAGCTTTAGGTCGAACAAGATCCCAGCTAGATCCGGGTCTCTCATGACGAAGCCAAGCTCGACAAGCTTGTAGATCGTCCCCTTAAACGCGATACTCCATCCGCGATTTTTGTCAAAGACAATCTTGTTCTCGTTGAACAACTCGATGATTTTTTCAGGATCGTTTGCGCTGAGGTCCTTCAAGCTGGCGAGCGCGTCGCGCGTGCTGGCAACAGCGCCGAGTCCGGGGAGCGGATCGACGCGTTGGCCAAGGGCGAGGACATCGAGTTCGACCACGCCAAACTCGCCACCGCTCGCGCCAAGGAACCATCCGACATCCTGCGCGCCTCTGAGGTTACCCGGATCCACGAACAGAAAAAGGTTGGCGGTCGTTCCTTCGGGTGGCAGTTCTTCGCCAAGCACGATTAGCTTTGCGTTGACGCCAACGAAGCCCCAGAAAGTCTGTCCGTCCTTGTTGAATTCCCTGAGCTCGTAGGCTTCGCAAGTCAGTTTCAGAATGCCTTGGAGGCCGATGTCGAGGCCGCGTCCGCCCGAACCTTCGAACGTAAAGCCGAAATCCCAGACCCCGCTGTTCCCGCTGTCGATGCCGAAGCCGATGGCGAGCTTCATCTTGAGGGCTTCTAGTGTGGAGGCCAGATGCCCGAGTGCGCCAAGGTCGAGGTCGAAGTTCAACACGAACCTCGAGGCGCCGCGGCCGGCAGTACCGATGCCGCCGAGCTGAAAGAAGCCGAGTTGCGGGAGCGTAACGCCGTCTTCCAGCCAGCCGAGACCAGAGAACTTCAAGGGGAATGACCCCAGGATCCCGAGTGCGCCCTCTTTCAATTTAGCGGTATCGAAATCGAGAAGCAGGCCCCCGGGTGAGAAGCGGAACTTGGGCCGGCCAACCCGGCCGGTGTCGGGAACTTTGAAGCTCAGATCAATTCCGAGGTTTCGGAATGCCAGCGAATCAAGGTCGATGAAATCAACCGAGTTTACGGCCTTGAATGTAAGGTCACCGTCGATGTCGAAGCGCGAGGCGACGCTTCGCACGTTATCAACCTGACTTACGGTCGTTACATAGCCGATCCGTCGCAACGTCGCTCCGGAAACGAGCGGAAGCCGGTTCGTCTTCAGCTTGAAGATAGTATCGGAAAAGAAGTCGTAACTCTCGTATGTATCTGCCCCTTCTCGTCTCCGCGTGAAGCGCCCCTTAAGTGCTATCTCCTGTACAGCTAGTTCCCCTTGGGTCTTGTCGACCTCGAAGACGTTGATGTCAGTATCATGAAAGAAATTTCCGATCTTCAGCCTGAGATCGCACTCGAACGATTGCAACGCGCCATTGGAGAACCCGACGCGCAGGCTTTCGACGCGAATCGCGAACGCGTCGTCCGCCCCATTCGCCGCAGGCTCGCGACCGCCGGAGAAGGGCTCCGCGACAAGCTTTTCGTCGTATTGCGGCTTCTCACTTGCGGTAGACGCATACTCGATTGCGGCGAACAACATGTTCGGCTCGTCTTCGGCCTTGCCAAGACGACGAATCGGGATTCCGAGGTGATGGGCGAAGAGGCGGCTTGTGTCCATGCCGCTGGCCAACCCGGACACCTGCTCAGGAAGATTGGCAAGCCCGATCGGCATTTCCAGAAGCAGGACGCCGGTCCATGAGGGATCATCGACTGCCCGGCGGAAAGTGGCGAATAGATGATCGAGCTTGCCATCGCTGCCGGGCGTCTTCGCCCTGTCAATCATCGTTTTGATTTGCGCCTTAGCGTTGGCGACCGGATCAACGCCGGAAGCCTTCGCCCGAAGGCGCTGTGACCACGTCCACAGTCCCGGCTCCTCGATCAGCTCCGATATGGATTTGCCTTCGTACACCTTGATGAGAGTGAAGGGGAGCTGGATCTTGAGGCGGTCTTCCGGCTTCGGTTTCTGCTGCTCCGCCTCGTATCTTGCCCACTGTTCTCCGAAGTCGAACCGAAAATTCCATCCGCTGATCTCAAGGTCCGCCTGGAGAACCGCGGACTCACCACTCGCAATCGTCGGCGCGGGGTGATCGTTAAGAACGATGAACAATTCGTTGCGGATCAACGCGTCCACGAAGGGACTTGCAAGCGGCTGCGGCTTGCCGTCGACTCCCCGGCCTCGCAGGGAAATGGAGCCACTGACGGGACCGTCGACGGACCGGCTCCGGCCCAGCACGACGGCGACGATGCGCCCATCCTGCTCCTCGATCTCGAAGCCGTTGGGTGTTCGCTTGCGCACGGGCTCGGTGGCGAGCGTGTCGCCCTGGAGGGTATCGCGCGGCCGCTGTGCGATCAGCCTCTCGCGCCGGATCACCGCCAGCCGTTCCGCAACCGAATCGATGCGGCGACCGTCACGCTTGCCGAGCACGTCCTGCGGCACGGCCGGAAGGAAGCGGTTCGGACCGGGGGTGAAGTCCGGCGACGGGCCGGCCTCGTCCCTTGGGGTTAGAAGCACCGGGTCGGGCAACAGGCGTAGGGGCGTGTCCGCGGCAGCCGCGTCGCTCCCGCCTTCGATCCGGCGGAGGTCTCGTGGCTCCGATACAGCAGGCGCTGCCGCCACCGTCACCGCGTCTTCAGGCGCTTCCGTGACGGCAATCCACGAGGCCGCGTCGGTCGTGGCGTCGCGCGCCTCAAGCGTGGGCGCGCTCGTGCTGATCGTCGTGTCGGTCGATGGCGCTATGTAGCCGCCGCCGCGACGGAACATCACAACGGGCCGTGTCTTCGCCGCCGTATCGGCGTGCGGTCTCCGACCCACGATCAGGAATTCGTGCGCTCCTTCGCCAACGACTAGGCCGTGCGGCCCCAACGGAAACTCGGCGATGGCGTCCTCCGAAGTCGCGTCGCTCGCTGTCTCGACGGGATGAGCGAGGCCGCCATCGAAGTCGCCCTCGAGAGCTAGGAACGCCCGCTCGTAGCGCGGTATTTCATCGATGGTCTCGGATGTGCGGCGCCGGACGTAGACGAAGCGCGGCATCGTGCCCCGCCGCATTCCACCGGCATCCGCCTCGGCGGGTCGAGGCGTCAGCGTCCAGATATGGCCGTTGGTGCCGGCGAATCCCGATAGCAGCGGCCCTTTGGTCGCGCGGGGCTCGAAACAGGTCCGGTCGGGATTGGTAGCGTCTAGAATGTCGAACCGTGCGGAGAAACACAGCTCCGATCGGCCCGTCGCGTCGCCAGAAACGATTGGGGGGCGCTCTACTCGGTTGATTGAGTAGAACTTGCCCCCGTCGTCGTCGACGACCAAGTCACCTCGCTGTGTGAACGTGTTGGAGAAGCCATTACGCGACACCCGCGGCGGTGGGGCCGCCGTGTCGCAGATCACTGCGCCCGCGTGCGGTCCCGAGAGGGGAATCGAAAAAAGGGCGACGGGGAGGCGATCGCTGTCACCAAAGCGCAGTTGGTGCTGCGCTCCCGGGATGGGTTTCAAGACGAGGGCGGTACCTTCGGCAGCGATCCGGGACCTGCCAATGCTGACGGAATGCGCACCTTTGAGGATCTCCCCATTGGTAGTCCGCAGTTCAAGCGTCGCATCCTTGAGAAAAAAATTCGAATCTCCTTCGGAGGTCGCAATGACGGCGGGTTCGCTAAAATCCGGCGCGCTGAAGAAGTGAAGCGTGTCGCGGCGAAGTACGGTCGCGGCGTCGCGCGCCTGGTCCAGACGCGTTTCGATGGACGCGAGGCCAGCGTCACTCGGGGCGTTACCGCTCCAGATGGCAAAGAAACCCGCTTGGACGGCGGCATCGTCAACGGTCAGCGTGTCGCCTGCAGGGTTTGGGGCGTCCGGGAAGAACGCGACGCCGAATGGGGCCGAGACGTCCCCGCCCACGGCGAAGAGGCTCGTCGACCGGACTCGATTCAATTGGACCATTCGATGTCACCTCCTTCAAGGATGGGCACGCCGAGAAGGCGGCAGTCGCGCGGCTGGTAGATGGCCGGTGCGCGCATTGATGAGCTGAGCCTGTTGATGACGATCTCCCCCGCCAATTCGCCGTCGGGGGCGGCGCACCGATTGCTCAGCGCTCGGGGGGCGTAGATCGAAAGCCGGCCGTCGATTGGCGCAAAGAGGTCGCTTCCGCCGACCCTCGCCGGGACCAGCGGGGTCGCGGTGACGTTCTGCCGGAGGAAGCCGCACCTGAGCACCTTCCCCGTGTCTTCAGCGCAGATGTTGGCAAGCGGACCAAGATCGGTCCCACCCGTACCGGCGTCGACCGTCCGACGCCAACCATTCAGCACCTGATCGAAGTTCTGTCCGCCAGAAGTCGATAGAAAGAAGACCGTGTCGCGGGAGTTTGTCACTGCTGGTTGTCCGGGCGGGTCGTCGCCAGGGACTGGTGCGTACTCCTTGCCGAGGTCGTTTCGCGAATTCACGCTAATATCTGGGATGGGATTGAATACGCGGGATTCGCGTTCCAGGAGCAGCCACTCCATCACCGCCGCATTTGCGAGATTGTAAATCGCCTTTTCTTCTCCATCGGGCAGCGGACGCGGCGCAAAACTCGGCCCGTCGGTCCATCTCCCCCGCGCCCGCAGTTGCCCAGCGACCAGCGGGTCCATCGAGACACTCTGCACATTGCCACGTGCGGAAAACCCCACTGCGCCAGTATCCGTGTCAACGCCAAGCGGCCCCGGGTAAAGGGTTACGATTCGCTCCGGTCCGAGAAGTGCGAGGTTGTACCTACTTCCAGAATCACGAGTAAAAAGAAGCTGCGCACCGCGAATATGCAACCGCATGCCGGGGCGCAGCCCGGTCATCCCGATGCGGCGGTTGAAGTCGTGTTCCGCGCCCAGAAGCGCGTCGTAGTCCCGAGGGAGTGCCGCGATCGCTGCGTGGTAGATGATGCGAGCGAGTGCCCCTTCCGTCTCTTCGACGCTTCCCCGCGTCAGTGGTTGCGCAATACAGTCGCGGATCGCATCGAAGAAGCGCGGGTCGCCTGTCAACGTCGGCCTGGCGAGAAGCGATCGAACGAACTTCTCCAGCCGTAGTCGCATTGGCCAGTAGTTGGGTATACCGAGGCCCAGAGCCGTGCGGAGCCGCACCTGCGCTTCCTCGGTCAGCGCTTCCTCGGCGTCGCTCGCCACAGGGCCGGTATTGAAGGTCGCAAGTTCCAGCGTCAGCAGCAGCTTCGGATCGCCGGCGTCGTCGAGCACGCTCAGGGCGCGCAGGCGTCCACTCACCTGGGCCTCCCTTTGCTCCATGCCGCTAACCGGTACACGCTCCATCGCCAGTCGCTCTGTCTGCAGCGTGGTCATCCTCGTCCAGAGTGTCGCGAGCGACTTGCGGTCGGTTGTGCTGCGTTGCGCCAGGCAGCCGCCGACCGCCGCGCGTTCGGGATCGATCAGTGGAACAGTGGAGGTAGCACCGGCGCCGTCGATGGGGGTCTGTACGTCCTCCAGCGCGATGCGCAGCGGCTGCAGCGGCGCCGAGCCCGCGGGATAGAGGCGCGTTCGCTCCGCCGAGCGCCGCAGCGCCACCGGATAGCTCTCCTCCGTCGGAAACTCCGCGAACGGTACGCGCACGCCGACGAGTGCCTCGCCCAGAAAGACGATCTCCACCCGTCGGTCGTTGAGGTTGCCTGGCTCGGGTTCGGGAACCGGCAGCCCGGCCCGGATGACGAGCGGACATGTTCCGAGCTTCTCGCGGCCGCACCACCACGGATCTCGGTCAAGACGCACCTCGACATTCACGCGTGGGCTCCAGCCCAACTCTTTCCGACCCGCATCGATGAACACCCTGCGCACCGTGCGAGCCCGTGAGCGCCCCAGCGGAGCGTTTGCTGCGGAGGGGCCGACGCCGTCTGTATGTCCGATCATGCGGAGCTGGGCTCGTGCCGCGTCCTTCGACGACAGCCGCGTGTTCTTCAGCATGCGCCCGTAGAGTCTGCCAAGTTGCGCGACGCACCGGCGTTGGTCGAGGCTCAGCTTTGCGCTCCCGGTCCTGAATCGGAGGAGCGGGTGCCCATGGACGTAGCCGTTGATCTCGGCAAGGGCGGCGAAGAACGACTCCGCGTCGCGCCCCTGCTCGGCTGCCGCAGCGTACGTAACGGGACAAAGGCTCGGCCCGTCGAGCCCGACTTGCTCCGCCATCGCTGGTGTTGCCAGCACCGCGAAGCAGAGCAGCTTAACACTCTGCATCACGAAGCGTATCAAAGAGGACCATGTCGGCCGTTCATCGACCGTCAGGAGCTGGACGCGGCCCCGCACACTTATAACCATACGCACCTCCATAAAAATCGTCCACATGTGCTGCAGGACTACAGGAATGGACGCGCGTTGGTGCCGCGCCTACGACGCAGACTGTCGAGGTGCTCAGCTTGGTCTAATGCTGGGCAGGGTGATACCAAGTGCGGTGGCCACGTTCGGTCGTGTTGTATTCGTGAGCTGCTGCCCAGCGAGCGGCAGGCCGAAACCCCAGAGCAGACACTCGAGATAGTCTCGCCCCGAACCGAAGGTGCTGTCGGAAAGGACCAGAAGATAGGTCCCGAGCCCCCAGGTCAGCAGCAGGTAGATCGTCCAGGTCACGATGCTAAGGTGCTGTATCTCAACGGTGAGAAGCTCGCGCGTCAGCGGCCGGCGCTGACGAACGCGGTGAGCCTCCTCGGTTGCGTCTACAGACGACATGGCGGGTGCGACAGCCTCGGCGACAGTCCTGTGCCAAGTGTCGATCGCAGGAGCCGCGGGAAGGTCGCTGGACGAAGGCAGCGCGTTGCCCGCCAGCTCTTCGAGCGCCTCGACCGCGCGGCGGATCCCCTCAATCCGCTCCCGGCTCGCTTCCTGCGCGACGGCATCGAAGCCGTCCGCGATCAGAACAAGAGCCACCTCGGTCCAGTCGGCTCCCTTATCGATCGCTACCTTCAGCTGCGTTTCCTTCTCGCCGCTCTCCCCACCGAAGTCCCAAACGGACGGCAATCCGTGCTTCTCGAGTCTCGACGGCTGCAGATGGTCGCGAATTCGCTCAAGCATTCGGAGCGTATTCGCTATTGGAGCAGCTTCCGGTGTTTCCGTCTTTACGTTGATCGTGTCGATCGCGCCCCTCAGCCTGTCCTCGATCGCGTCCAGCCGCTGGAGCAACTCGGCGACGGGGAGGAGAGCACGGGCACGGTTCATGCGCACGCGCACGATGGCCGTGAGGAGAAAGGCGACGACGACGCCAATGAGGATCGCGACCGATCCGAAGATCTTCGCTTGCAGCGTCGTCGCATCGAAGCTTCGCGATACGATCAGGCCCGCCGGATCCTGGTCCGAGATCAAGGTGATGCCGCCCGCGAAGGTGCCGATCAGCGGCGCAGCATCACGTGCGGCGAGCCCGAGACGATGGATGGCACCGCCTTCCAGTGTCAGCGCCGAGCCGCAGCTCTGGAGCACACCGTCATCGTCGATCCTGCAGAGGCGAAGCACATGGACCCCCTGCCCATTCGTCCCCGCAGCCTGCGGAAAGTTGGGCAGCGCCCGCACGTTTGTGGCTTCGACGGGGCCGACGCGAATCGTGATCGGGATCGGGTCGTTGGCGCCTCCAAGCGCGAACTTGCCAAGGTCCCGGTCGATGATCTGCCAAGAGAAGGCGCTTTTGACAGCCACGGTCAGGACGATGCCACCGGTCAACGAAGTTCCGCCGCTAACCGGGAGACTTACCGAGAGAACGCGCTCGTGCGCGTCGACCCCCTGGTCGCCAGGCGCGAATATCAGCGGCAGGGCCCATTTACGTTGAGTGCCGGCCTGTGCGCCGATCGGGATCGGCGTGCCCGCCGTGATCTCCGGCGCGTGGGACAGCCCGGCGCTAAGGACCGTCACCGTCGGGATCGCCGCCTCGGGCACCCCCGGTACGCCGGTCGCGCTGAGTATGACCGTACGCGTCACGGTGGCGCCTGTTCCGGATCGTGACTTAAGCACGATCTCACTATCGGCAAGCGAGAAGTTACCCTGGGCCACTGCTGGTCCCGTGCAATGAGTTGCCGCAATAAGGCAGATAAACAGGCGGCCGAGCAATCTCATTGCATCAATAGCACGTCGTTCATCAGCCGACGTCTGCGTCATTAGCTAAGCGCCATGACTGCTTGCAACGCTCTCTCCGCATTAACGCGACCCCGACCCAGCTTTCCGTCAAGCCCAGGATTTTCGGCGCTCATGTCATCACAATTGTCTTCGAGAAGCTGGCGGACTTCCTGGTTAGACAGCGACTTTCTGGCCGACCAAATGAGAGCACACACTCCAGCGACATGCGGTGCTGCCATTGACGTACCACTTTTAAAATCGTGATCCGATGAAGGAATGCAGGAGAGAATGTCGACGCCGGGCGCGTTCACGTCTACCTGAGAGCCGACGTTCGAAAAACTCGCCCGCTCTCCTCTTGAATTGAGAGCGGCCACACATATCGCGTTGCGGTGAACTCCAGGATACTGAGGCGGATCCGTGTCCATATCTCTTCCAGCGTTCCCTGCAGCGAAGATGACGATAGCACCCCGAGCCACCGCCTGGTCGATCGCGAAGAGGATCGCAGTAAAGTTGCCGCTCGCGCGCCAAGAGCAGTTTATCACGTACCTCTGGGCGGGACTCGCTTCAGCCTTCCCGGAAGCGAAATTGATCGCATCGGCTCGATTTGCATTCATCCCGGCGCTAAGATTAATGCGGAGCGGCAACAACCGGCACTTCGGCGCTACACCGCATATGCCCGGTCCGTTGTCGGCGATCGCGGCAGCGGTTCCGCATACGTGCGTACCATGCGAACCGTTATCGTCGGGCGACCCGTCTGGGGCGGCAAAATCCCAATCTTCGCCATTCCTTTCCACAAGATTACCAGCGAGATCGGGGTGACTCATATCCATGCCAGTATCGATGACCACGACTACGACATCGGGATCTCCCGACGTGGTGGTCCATGCATCCAGGACGCGAACATCGATGCCCGCCCTACCGGCAACTCCTTCGACCGTCTGTCCCGTGTTTTGGAGCCCCCAAAGCTCACCGAAGCGGCTATCATTCGGCCTTGGCGCTTGCGCGTCGTCGAAACCGATCTCGCTCGGTTCGGCAAACATCACGCTGGGCTGCTCGTTGAACAATCTCACTGCCTCGAAAATGTCCTTATTCTCGGGGACGGCGATCGTGTAATATCCTGGTGTTCGCTGTTCGATGACGACGTGGCTGCCGAGATCGGAGATCGTTCTCGTCGCTTCCTCCCGATCGATCTCTTGATTGAACTGCACGGTGATTTCGTCGGGGAGAAAGTACCTCGTCAGCCCATCTGCATCCTTGAACGCCGGAATTGCATTGGTGAAGTCCGCAGGTACCCCAATGCGCGTGACCGCTATACTGTCGGCCTCCGAGTCGACTTTGACTACCGCAACGCCTCTCTCCAGATTGAGCCGCGAGACGCCGTTGAGTGAACCGCTCTCCGAAGCGGATCGGATCTTGGCTTCTGACACCCCGGCAGTCTCGGTTTCCGACGCCGGAGGCATCGTTAGAACGAGCTCGTCGGGCTGCGGGGAAAAGCTGGCCGTCCGATCTTGATACTTATCGTAATACTTGAAATCTTCCGGAACCGAAACGTGGTTTTTGTCCATGAGACTTATCTCCATTGTCCCATCTAATATCTTACCGACCAACAACGCCTGCCGAGATTAGCGCGCCCTTTGCGTACCGGAAAGGTGCTGTCTAATTTTTTTTCCCGACGTGGGCGCCATAGGTTCCGACCCGCTCTACCTTCCGCCGGAGTCCAGTTCAGACAGAGGACACTCCAGGGAGCAACGTCACGCCATAAAAAGCTTGACCATTCTTCCATAAGCGCACAGCGCCGAATGAAGTGATCGCTGCGGTTATAGGCGGCAGCAACACGGTCGCCGGCGGCGTGTGCCAAGGCGGCCTCGCGCACCTCGATCGTCGCGTCGGTGCATTCCGTGACCCAAGTCGAGAAGCTGGACCGAAATCCGTGGACGGTCAGCCCGTCGAGCTTCATCCGCTTAAGCACCGCGGCGAGCGTCATATCGGACATGGGCCGGCCGGGCTTCGTGCCGGGGAAGACGAGCGCGCCCGACTCCCCCCTCGGCATCGCCAGCACAACGGTAAGCGCGGCAGGCGACAACGGCACGCGGTGTTCCCGCCCGGCCTTCATGCGGCTTGCCGGAATGGTCCACGTTGCATGGTCGAGGTCGATCTCGGCCCACGTTGCGCCTCGCACCTCGCCGCTGCGAGCCGCCGTAAGGACGGTGAAGGCAAGGGCACGCGCTGCCGTTCCGTGCCGTTGTGCCAGCGCCGTCATGAAGGCCGGAACGTCGGCGTAGGGCATGGCGCCATGATGGCCGCGTTTCAGCTTGCCGGCCGCCGGCAGGATCGCCGAGAGATGGCCGCGCCATATCGCCGGATTGATCCCCTCGCGCCAGCCTCGCGCACGGGCGAAATCCAGCACGCGCTCGACCCGTCCCCGCAAGCGCGAAGCCGTCTCCGGCTTGGTGTGCCATATAGGCGTTAGGCACGCGAGCACGTCGTTGGTGCCGATCTCGGCGACGCTCTTGCCCTGCATCGGTTTGCAGTAGGTCGACAGGGTCGAGCGCCACTGCGCTCGGTGCTTGTCGTTCTTCCAGCCGGACTCCATCGAGCCTATGAACTCGGCGGAGGCCTCACCGAACGTTGGCACCCTGAGGGCGGCGGTCTCGGCCCAAGGGTCTTCGCCCTCATCAAGCAGCGCTCGAATGCGGACAGCCTTCTGCCGCGCCTCCGAGAGCGGAACTTTCGGGAAAGCCCCCAAACCCTTCTCACGCCGCCGGCCACCCGCGTTCGTGATGAACTTCCAGTATCGCTTGCCGCCTGGCTTGACGTGCAGAAAGAGGTTGCCGCCGTCCGCATGGCGCCCCTCGCCGAGCGCCTTCACCTGGGTCGCCGTGAGCCGTCCCGCCATCCCGCGTGCCCCTCATGTGCCTAACAGAGTGCGTAACGGACACCCCGGACAAGGACAGATAATTGCGGATGCAGATGGACAGACGCAAGGGGCACGCGCCAGGCTCCCTGCAGCTCTCAGAAAGGTGCGGACATGCTTGGATGGCTAGATGGCGGAGGGAGAGGGATTCGAACCCTCGAGACGGTTCCCCGCCTACACACTTTCCAGGCGTGCGCCTTCAACCACTCGGCCACCCCTCCATTGCGGGCGGTCAATAGCAAAGCCTGTTCCAAAGGGTAAGGGGGGGAATGACGATTTCGCGACGAACCCACCGCCAACCCGGAGATCAGCGGCAGGCAAGGCACCCTTGGCAGTGCGGCGAGCGACGATTTGGTGCGCTTCAGCAGTCCGGAACGGCGCAGCAAGGCAAGACGCGGCGGGGCGTTGGCGGCACGGCGGGGCACCAACGATGTCAGGCGCCTTCGGGCTTGGCGCCGAGCCTTTGTGCAATCAGCGCTCGGGTCTCTGGCACGCCGTAAAGGGCGATGAACGAGCCGAAGCGCGGGCCCTGCTGCTGGCCGAGGAGCACCTGGTAAAGAGCGCCGAACCAGTCCCGCAGCACATCGAAATGCTCCTTGCCCACCGCGTACACTTCATTCTGGATGGTTTCACCGTCAGCGCCTTCCAGCGGGGCGATCCGCTCCGACAGTGCCTCGATGGCGGCGCGCTCGGTCGCCGTGGGATCGCGGAACGCCTTGGTGGGGGCCACGAAATCCCGATAGTAGCTGAGTGCGTAGCCCACCAGGCGGTCCAGCTGAGGCTCGGTTTCCGACGTCGCATCCGGCGCATAGCGCGAGATGAAGCCCCACAGGACGGCCCGCTCGCTGGCATTGGACGCGGAGACGAGGTTGAGCAGCATCGCAAAGGAGATCGGCGTGGTCTCCACCGCGGCCGCACCGGCCTTGATGTGGAACACCGGGCTGTCGAGCCGGTCCGCGGGGGCCGCCTCGTTATATTTGCCGGCGAACGAGAAATACTCATCGACCGCCTTGGGGATCACGTCGAAGAACAGGCGCTTGGCGGCACGCGGCTTCTGGAACATGAAGAGTGACAGGCTCTCCGGCGACGCGTAGGTCAGCCACTCCTCCACCGACAGGCCATTGCCCTTGGACTTGGAGATCTTCTCGCCGTTCTCGTCGAGGAAAAGCTCGTAGTTGAAGCCTTCGGGCGGGGTGCCGCCGATCGCCTTGCAGATCCGGCTCGACTGGCGGACAGACTCGATGAGGTCCTTGCCCGCCATCTCGTAGTCGACGCCGAGCGCTGCCCAGCGCATTGCCCAGTCCGGCTTCCACTGGAGCTTGGCGGCGCCGCCGGTGACGGGGGTCTCGTAGCGCTTGCCGTCCGCCGGGTCGCGCCAGACAATCGTGCCGGCATCCGCATCGCGGCCCTCAAGCGGCACCTGCATCACGACGCGGGTGACCGGGTGGATGGGGAGAAACGGGCTGTAGGTGGCCTGCCGCTCGGCGCCAAGGCTCGGCAGCATGATGGCCATCACATCGTCGTACGCGCGCAGGGTCGCCAGCAGCGCCTCATCGAACCGGCCGGAGCGGTATGTCTCGGTGGCACTCATGAACGTGTATTCGAAGCCGAAACCGTCCAGAAAGCCGCGCAGGCGCGCGTTGTTATGGTGCGCGAAGCTCTCGTGGGTGCCAAACGGGTCCGGTACTTCGGTCAGCGGCTTGCCAAGGTGGGGTTCCAGGCGCTCGCGGTTGGGCAGGTTCGTCGGGATCTTGCGCAGGCCATCCATGTCGTCGGAGAAGGCGACGAGGCTGGACGGGATCGTCCCGCCGGTGAGGAGCGTGAAGGCGTTGCGCACCATGGTCGTGCGCGCCACTTCGCCGAAGGTGCCGATGTGCGGCAGGCCGGACGGGCCGTAGCCGGTCTCGAACACCACCGGCCGCGTGGCGCCGCCGAGCCGGGCGACAACCTTGCGGGCCTCCTCGAACGGCCACGATTTCGCGCGGGCGAGCGCGTCCGGATCAATGGCGGCATCGATGGTCGCGTGGCCCATCACGGTCTCCTTCGGCAAGCGGGGGCGGCCGTCCCGGGCCTGCGCGGCAGTTTCGCCGGCAGGCGCCAAGTCGCATCGGGCGCCGCATTACAATACAGGTGCCCGCTTTTTCACCGCCTGCCGTGCAAGGTCAAGGACAGGCCGATGGGCGCAGACAGGGTTCGCCACGCGCGACAGTTGGCCAGTGGGGCGTAGCACCGCCCTCCAGCCAGTGCTAAGGGCAGAAGACAAAGCAACCATTTCAACCGGACAAGACATGGAACAACCAATTTCGCACCACGAAGCCCTCGTATTCGCGATGGTCACGATGTCGGCCGTCGATCAGACGATGACGGATTCAGAACTCCGGCGGATCGGCGAGATCGTGGAGCAGGTGCCCGTGTTTCGGGAGTTCGACCCCGATCGCCTGGTGACCCTGGCGGAAACCTGCGGGGAGATCCTGCAGGAAGACGAAGGGCTCGAAACGATCCTGGACCTGATCAAGGCCTGCACGCCTGAGCACCTTTACGAGACCGCCTATGCGCTGGCGGTGGAGGTGGCTGCGGCCGACCTGCGCGTCCAGCAGGAAGAATTGCGCTTCCTGTCGATGCTGCGCGATGCGCTGGGTCTGGAAAAGCTGGTGGTTGCCGCCATCGAGCGGGGCGCCCGCGCCCGGCACCGCCGCCTTTAGACGGGCCGCCGACGTCCCGGCAGCGCGCGCCCTTTGCCGGGCCGCAGCCTAGTTCATGGTGCGGCGCGCATCGGGCAGATCGAGCGAAAAGGCGGGGACATCCACCAGGAAGCGCTCCCCGCCCGCAGTCTCCATCTCATATTGGCCCACCATGAAGCCGGTTGGCGTCGTCAGCGGGCAGCCGGAATTGTAGCGAAAGCTCTCGCCGCTCGCGATGACGGGTTCTTCGCCCACGACGCCCGGCCCTTCAACGCGCTCCACGTGGCCGGTGCCGTCCGTGATCGTCCAGTAGCGGTGCCGCAACTGGACGCTGACGTCCGAGAGGTTCCTGATCTCGACATCGTAAGCCCAGACGTACCTGGATTTTTCGACGGACGAGTGCTCAGGCAAGAAACTCGGCGCCACGGTCACCTCGATGCCGCGCGTATTGGCCTTGTACATTCAGTCATCGCCCTTGAAAACTCGTATGGGATATATGCAAAAGATTGGAAAATCGAACATCTTAGGCGCGAATCTGCGCGGCGATCGCCCTGGAGGTGCCATTTCCAGCGCAATATCCGAGAGTTGCGCATCGGCGCGGCCACGTCCACTGGTCTGACAAACGATGTTCGACACCCGCTTGCGCGTTCTTATCGATCCGCCGCTCAACCGCATGGCGAGGGTGCTGGACAAAAATGGTGTGTCCGCCAACGGATTGACGGCGGCCGGGCTCGTCCTCGGCCTTGGTGCCGCAGGGGCAATTGTGGCCGGCTGGTTCGGCGCCGCGCTGGCGCTGGTGGCCCTCAACCGCCTGGCCGATGGGCTGGACGGGCCGCTGGCGCGCTGCCGCGGCGTGACCGACCTTGGCGGCTATTACGATATTGTGTTCGACTTTCTGTTCTACGGCGCCGTGCCGCTCGCGTTCGCCATCCATGCACCGGCTGACAATGCCCTGCCCGCGGCGGTGCTACTGGCAAGCTTCTATGCCAACGGCGCCACCTTTCTGGCTTTCGCGGCGCTTGCGGCGAAGCAGGGCCGCACCACCGCCGTGCAGGGCGAAAAGTCCATCTACTATTTCGCCGGGCTGACGGAGGGCGCGGAAACCATTGCCGTGTTCATCGCCATGTGCCTGTGGCCAGGCGCGTTCGGGCCGCTCGCCTACGTTTTCGCTGCGCTCTGCTTCGTGTCCGCCGGGGCGCGCATCCTGATGGTGCGCGACATGCTGGGGCGCTAGAGCGTTTCTCGCTCTAGACGTCCTTCATCAGGCGCAGCGCGTCGTAGATGGCAGCGTGGATGTTGCGGCTCGCCACAGCATCGCCGATCCGCCACAGGGTGTAGGCGCCATCGGGGTTGGTGGTGACGGCCTGCTTGCGTCCTGCGATCAGCGCTGCGATGTCCACCTCGCCGCGGTTGGTGGAGGCGTCCTTCAAGTCGAAATAAAGCTGATCCATCGGCTGGGTGCCGTTCTCGATCACCACCTGGTCCGCCTCGCGCACGATGGTGCGTCCGCCATATTCGTCAAAGAAATGCGCGGCCAGCCGGTTGCCCTCGCGGCGGATCCCGACGAGGCGGAGGTTGATCGCCGTTTCCACGCCATGCTCGGCGAACACCTTGAAATATGGCGGAAACGACGTGCCGCCCACCTCCGGCCCGAGGATGCGCTCCGGCGTCACCAGCGATACCTTGGCGCCCGTGCCGGCGATGAATTCCGTCACCGTCAGCCCCGGATGCGCGCCGTTGTCATCGAAGACGATGACTTCGCGGGCGGGGCGCACTGCGCCGGACAGGATGTCCCAGGAAGAGGTGGCGAGGTCTTCGCCCTCCTCCACAAACGCATGGTCGGGCATCCCGCCGGTGGCGACCACCACCACGTCGGGCGCTTCGGCGGCGACCTCATCGGCCTCGGCGTAAACGTCTGTGCGGATGTCGACGCCAAGGCGCTGGCACTCGGCAATGCGCCAGTCGACGATGCCGAGGATCTCGCGGCGGCGCTTGAGGCTGGCGGTTAGGCGGATCTGGCCGCCGGGCTCGCTCTGCGCCTCGAACAGCACCACCGCGTGGCCCCGCTCGCCGGCAACACGCGCCGCCTCCAGCCCGCCGGGGCCGCCGCCGACCACAACCACCTTGCGGCGCGGTCCCTCAGCGCGCGCGATGGCGTGCGGCATCAGCCGCTCGCGCCCGGTGGCGGCGTTGTGCACGCAGGCCGCCTCGCCGTTATAGATCGAGTCGATGCAGTACCCCATGCCGACGCAGGGGCGCACCTCCGCCTCCCGCCCCTCGATGATCTTGCGGATGATGTGCGGGTCCGCGATGTGCGCCCGCGTCATGCCCACCAGGTCGAGCTTGCCGCTCTCGATGGCGTGGCGCGCGGTGGCGATGTCCTGGATGCGGGCGGCGTGCATGGTGGTGATCTTCGTCTCGCCGCGCACCTCGCCGGCAAAATCGAGGTGGGGCGCGGAGCGGGCCCCCATGCCGGGGATGACGCGGGACAGCGCCTCTTCGGTGTCGAGCCGGCCCTTGATGACGTTGATGAAGTCGATCAGCCCAGACGAAGCGAACCGGCGGGCGATCTCCAGCCCCTCGGTGCGGTCGATGCCGTTTTTCGTGTCCTCGTCGCAGGTGAGGCGCAGGCCGAGGATCATCTCGGGGCCGATCCGCTCGCGGATGGCCTCCAGCACCTCGAAGCCGAAGCGCATGCGGTTTTCGAGGCTGCCGCCATATTCGTCGTCGCGGCGGTTCACCAGCGGGGAAAGGAACTGGTCGAAGAGGTGGCCGTAGGCAGTGATCTCGATGCCGTCGAGCCCCGCCGCCTGCACCTTTTCGGCGCCGTCGGCATAGGCGCGGATGACGCGGGCAATGTCCCAGTCCTCCATCGCCTTGGGGTAGGCGCGGTGCGCCGCCTCACGCACGGACGACGGGGCGAGGATCGGCAGCCAGTCGTGCGCGGACCATGTGGTGCGGCGGCCAAGGTGGGTGATCTGGATCATCACCGCGGTGCCGTGGTCATGGCACTCGTCGCTGAGCGCCTTCAGCCAGTGGACGGACTCGTCGCGGAAGAGTTCGATGTTGCCGAAGGCCTGCGGGCTGTCGGGCGCCACCACCGTGGAGCCGCCGATCATGGTGAGGCCGATGCCGCCCTTGGCCTTTTCCACGTGGTAGAGGCGGTAGCGGTCCTTCGGCAGGCCGCCCTCGGTGTAGGCGGGCTCGTGCGCGGTGGAGATCATCCGGTTCTTCAGCGTGAGATGCTTGAACTGGTACGGCTGAAGCAGCGGATCGGCGCGCATGGTGTTCTCCTTGGCCGCGATGGTCAGCGGTCCAGAACGATGTCGGTGTTGGGGCGGCTGGAGCACGGCAGGATGAAGCCGCGCGCCACTTCGCGGTCGCGGATGCCGCCATTGTGCGCCATGGCGACGTTGCCGGCCGTCATCAGGCACTTGCAGGTGCCGCACATGCCCTTGGCGCAGGACGAGGCGATCGGGATGCCAGCCGCCTTCGCCGCCTGCAGGATGGTGAGGCCGTCCGGGCAGTCGAACGAGCGGCCGGATTTTGCGAACGTGATCCTGCGCGTCGGTCCGGCGCCGGTTGCCAGCGCCTCTTCCATCGCGCCGAAGTCGAACGATTCCTCGGCGTAGTTCTCCTCCGCCACGCCGGCCGCCATCACGGCGGCCTTCATGTCGGCCATGAAACCTTCCGGGCCGCAGCACAGGATGGCGCGGGTGCCGATGTCGGGCACCAGATCCGCCAGAAGCTGCGCCTGAAGGCGGCCCACCGTCCCGCGCCAGCGTTTGGGCGCGCTGGTGGCGATGGTGGCAACGCGCAGGTTCGGCAGGCGCCGCATCAGCGGCACCAGATCGACCGCGGCAATGATCTCGCGCGGGTGGCGGGCGACGTGAATGAACGAAGCGTCGAGGTCGATCCCGAGGTCGGCGGCAGTGCGCACCACCGAGAGCATCGGCGTCACCCCGCTGCCCGCCGACAGCAGCACATAGCGATCCGCTTCAACACTGGCGGGGCCGAACCGGCCGGCGGGGCCGAACGCCTCGATCCCTGCCCCACGCACCAGCGCGTCGTGCAGATGGTTCGAGAACCTTCCGCCCGGCTTGCGCTTGACGGTGATCTCCACGCTGCGTTCCGACGCGGCGGACGAGGCCAGCGTGTAGCAGCGCTCTACCGCCTCGCCGCCAAAATCGGCGCGAAAGGTCATGAACTGGCCCGGCTCGTAGACGATCCGCGCGCCATCGTCGGGCGCCAGCACGAACGTCTTCGTGCTTGGCGTTTCGTCCCGCACGGCAAGGCAGCGCAGCATTCCCCATCGGTCAGCGCGCCATTCCGCGCGCCCGACCGGCCTCGTGAACGCGTTCACGCGTACCCGCTGGCCATCATGCGTGCCACGTACCACGTGGTCCAGTCGTTCAGCGTGCGCTCGGTAAAGCGGGAGTATGGCCCGGGCCGGTACCCTGCCGATCGCACGCCCTGGTGTGCGAGCGCCACAAGGTCCGCATCCTGGCGGTTGGTTTCGGTCCACACGGCGGTGAGGTTGGCGACGTCATAGTCGACGCCTTCTTCCGCATCCTCGTGCACGAGCCACTTGGTGCGCACCAGCGTCCTATCCGGGCCGAGGGGGAAGAGGTTGAACACCACGGCATGGTCGCCCATAAAATGAGCCCAGGCGTTGATGCCCCAAAGATGCACGTCGCCCGCCCCGTTGGCGACCATCGGCCCCAGCGGCACCTTCACGGCAGCGCGCGCGTTCGGCGTCTGGGACTCGCCGGCACCTGCAATGATGAGGCGCTGCGTGCGATAGTTGGTCGGCATCAGAACGTCACTCTCGACCGCTTCTGACGGGAGGCCGCAGGCTTCCCACGCGGCCGTCCGTTCGGCGTAGAGCGTCGCCAGCGCCTCCGCCTCGCGCTTTTCCTCCGGCGCCAGTGCGGCCGGGTCGAAGCCAAAATCGCTGGCATGAAATGACAGCGCCAGCTCGGGGTGGTTGGACGCGCAGTGATAGCACTCGCGGTTGTTCTCGACCGTCAGCTTCCAGTTGCCGTGCTCGACGATCTCCTGCTCGGCGGCAACCTTGGTGTGCGCAAGATTGTAGGGCGCAAGACGCTGCCCCATCAGCGCGGCCAGAGCCTCGATGTCTTCCGGCGGATCATTGGAGAGGCAGACGTAAATGAGCCCGCCAATCTCGCGCACGTTTACAGGCTGGAGATCGTGGAGCGCCTTGTCGAAGTCGAGGCCCATGTGGGGCGCATCGATCAGGTCGCCGGTCAGCTCGTAGGTCCACTGGTGGTAGGGGCAGACGAGCTTGCCGACAATGGATCGCCCCTCTGGCACAAGACGCGCACCACGGTGGCTGCAAACATTGTGAAAGGCGCGGATGCCACCCTCGTCATCGCGCACGATAACAACCGGCGAGCGGCCGATGTCCACGGCATAGACGTCACCGGGCTCGGGCACGTCGGCCACCACGGCCACGTTCAGCCAGCTCCGGAGGAAGATCGCGTCGAGGTCGGCCTCGAAGGCTTCCGCCCCCGCATACAGCGCGGCCGGAAGCGAATAACCGGGCATCCGGCTCCGCAATAGCCCACTCAGGCACTCGTGCCGCATATCAATTGATGATATCTGAGGCATGACTTGCTGCATCACGCGGCACCCCGTATTAATTTATCGAATACGCAACTCGTGTACTCACCCCAAGTATCTCCGCTTATACGCCACGCCGACAATCCCAATAAATATTGGGGGATTGATGACTTCAGGTTATAGGATGATGTCAGGGTCACTTAAGGCATGAGACGATGGTAAGGTTACGACGGAACGTGCCATCACTCGGCGCCCTGGCAGCGTTCGAAGCCGCGGCGCGCCTTGGCGGGTTCACCAAGGCGGCCAACGAGCTGGGCGTCACCCAGGCCGCCGTCAGCCGCCAGATCCGCGCGCTGGAGGCAGACTTTGGCGTGCCCCTCTTCACCCGCAACACACGCCAGGTGGTGCTGACCGACGCCGGTCGCACCCTCTCCGGCGCCGTGTCCGATGCCTTCCAGACCATGACGGACGCCATCGAGGTCCTGCGCGCTCCGCGCGAGCCGACGTCTCTCACGGTCAGCACGTCGCTGTCGTTCTCGCACTTCTGGTTGCTGCCGCGCCTTCCCGCCTTCCGCAGCGCCTACCCGTTGCTGCAATTGCGCGTCATCAGCCAGGACCAGCCGCTCGACCTGCGCACCGGCGATGCGGACGTTGCGGTGCGCTACGGCGTGGCGCCGTTCGACGATGGCGAGGCGCTGGCCGCCCTGCCGGAGGAAGCCTTTCCCGTCGCCAGCCCGGAGTTTGCCGCGCGCCATGACTGTGACTCCATCTCGGTGGAGGCTCTGGCGAAGCTGCCGCTGATCGAGGGGCACAAGCCGGAATCGCTCTGGCTGACATGGCCCACATGGTTCGCCCGTGCGGGCCTCACCCGCCCGCCCGGCCGCCAGATGCTGATGTTCAACCATTACAGCGACGCTGTTTATGCGGCGATGACAGGCGAGGGCGTCGTTCTGGGCTGGAACCGGCTTCTGGAACGGCCGCTGGGTGACGGGCGGCTGGTGCGCCTCGGCACCGCAAGCGTCATCCCCCAGGAAGCGCACCACGTTGTGGTGGCCGGCAACGAACACAAGCCCGCCGCCATGGCGTTCGCCCGCTGGATGGTGGAGAAATTCACCGCGCCGGACGCTGCGCCACCAGCGGACTGAGCGCCCGCAACAGGGTTCAGCCCCGGCGGCGCGGCACGCCTTCGGCCTCCGCCGCCACCTCCATGATGTCGAACGTGGTGCCTGCGCCGATATCGCTGCCAAGCCGCACGGTGACGCCGGCTTTCAACAGCCGCGCGACGTCACACCGGCCCGACTTCAAAAAGCGGTTGGCCGTGGGGCAGTGGGCCACCACCGCCTTGTGCGCCGCCAGCGACGCCACCTCCCGGTCGGTCAGGTGGATCGCGTGGGCAAAGATCGCCTCCGGCCCGACGATGTCGAACGCTTCATACACCGCCAGATAGTCCGGCGCGGCCGGGAACAGGCGCTTGACCCAGGCGACCTCCTCCACGCTTTCCGACAGATGAGTCTGCATCGCGCAGGTGGGATGCTCGCGCCACAAAGTGCCCGCCGCCTCCAGGAGGTCCGGCGTGGACGTGGGCGCGAAACGCGGCGTGATGGCATAGCGCAGGCGGCCGTCCGCAGCGCCGTGCCAGCGCTCGATCAGCGCCTTGGTCTGGTCGTAGGCATCCTGCGCCGGCGTCAGGAGTGCGGACGGCGCGTTGCGGTCCATCATCACCAGCCCGGCAGTCACCGTGAGGCTGCGCACCTCGGCCTCTGCGAACAGCGCATCCACGCTTGCCGGATGCGAGGTGCAGAACACCGTCACGTCGGTGGTGCCCACGGCCTCCAGCGTGTCGAAGAATTCCACCGCCACCTCCGCGGCGTGGGCGGGGTCGGCGAAGCGCTCCTCTTCGGGGAAGGTCACGTTCTCCAGCCATTCGAGCAGGCCGCCGCCATAGGTGCCGACAATGCGCGACTGCGGATAGTGAATGTGCGCATCGCTGAGGCCCGGCGACATCACCGACCGGGTCTGGATCACCTGCACATCCGGATTGTCCTCGATGATGCGCCAGGCCGAACCGGAATCGATCACCTGATCGTCGTCGAGGAGCAGCGCGCCATCGTCGTGGATATGAAGCGGATCGTCGCCCGTGATGGTCCCGTCAAACGGCTGCAACGGTCCGCGCTTGATGAGAAGGCTCACGCAGTCTCCCTTTCGCTGCGGCGCACGGCGGCGGCGCCGGCACTCCCATCATCAAGGCAAAGCAGTTGTGCAGCGACCGAGGCCGCAATGATGGCGGGCGCCTTGCCGGCAATTTGAGGAAGGCCGATGGGTGAATTTACCCGCGCGCCGTCGAGCCCGCGTTCGGCAAGGCGGCGCACGAAGGTGGCGCGTTTGGTGGCCGAGCCGATCAGGCCAAGAAAGCGGAACGGACGGGCAAGCACGGCAGCAACGATTTCAAGGTCGACGGCATGGCTGTGGGTCATCACCAGATGGATCGCGTCCGGCGGCGCGCGCCCTGCGGCCGCCTCCGGGATGGCGAGGCGGCGGCAGGGTTGGTCGGCCGGGGTGGGCCAGACGCTTTCGCTGCGCGGGTCGATCCAGTCCACCGCAAACGGCAGCGGGGAGAGCGCGCGCACCACCGCGGCCCCCACATGGCCCGCGCCATAGACCAGCACCGGCGGGTCTGCCGGATCGCGGATCACCGGTCCGCCCGGCCACAGCGCAACAGGCCCGGGCGGCGGCGCCTCTACCCGCGCGATGGCAAGGGTCAGCCGGCCGCCGCAGCACTGGTCGAGCGCCGGGCCCAGCGGCAGGGTCAGCATCGTGCGGGCGTCGCCGCCGGCCAGCAGCGCGCGGGCCGCAACAATGCCGCGCCGCTCCGCTTCACCGCCGCCGATGGTGCCGACCGCCTCGTCCGGGGTAACGATCATGAACGCGCCCACCTCGCGCGGGGTCGAGCCATCCGCACCAGAAACGTACACCACTGCAGCCGGGCGGTCCGCGGCCATGGCCGCAAGGCGGGTGCGGGTTGCCTCGCTCATGCCGGCCGCATCAGCGCGGCGAGAACGCGCTCAGGCGTTGCCGGAGTGTCGAGTGCGTGGAAACCGGCACGCGCCGCGTCGACTGCCGCGCCGATGGCCTGATGGGCGGCAATCCCCAGCATCAGCGGCGGCTCGCCCACCGCCTTGGAGCGGCGCACCGCAAGCTCGCGGTTTTCGCCCTTGGCCCAGATGGCAACCCGCATGTCGGGTGGACGGTCGGACGCACAGGGGATCTTGTAGGTGGACGGGGCGTGGGTGGCGAGCCTGCCATTCCCGTCCCACACCAGCTCCTCGGTCATCAGCCAGCCCGCGCCCTGCACGAAGCCGCCTTCGATCTGCCCCAGATCCACCGCCGGATTCAGCGAACGGCCGCAATCGTGCAGAATATCGACGCGCAGGAGGCGGCTTTCGCCGGTCAGCGTGTCGATGGCGGCTTCGGCCACTGCCGCACCATAGGCAAAGTAGTAAAATGGGCGACCCTTGCCCGCCTGACGGTCCCAAGAGATTTTCGGCGTGGCGTAATAACCGCTGGACGAGAGCGAGATCCGCGCCATCCAGGCTTCGCGGCACAGGGCGGCAAAGTCGTGCTGCGTCGCCCCGGCAACCACCTTGCCGGCTTCAAAGCGCACGTCAGCCGCAGGCACGCCGGCCCGGCCGGCCACAAACGCGGCAAGGCGCGCCTTGATATGGCCGCAGGCGTCCAGCGCGGCCAGCGCGTTCATGTCGGCGCCGGAGGACGCTGCTGTGGGCGCCGTGTTGGGCACCTTGTCGGTGCGGGTGGCGGTGATTTTCACCCGTTCCAGCGGCAGGCCGAACGCATCGGCCACCACTTGCGCCACCTTGATATAGAGCCCCTGCCCCATCTCGATCCCGCCGTGATTGATCATCACGGACCCGTCCTTGTAGACGTGGACCAGCGCACCGGCCTGATTGAGAAAGGTGGTGGTAAACGAGATGCCGAACTTCACCGGGACCAGCGAAAGCCCGCGCTTCAAGACCGGCGACGCGGCGTTGAAGGCCGCAATCTCCGCCTGGCGTGCCGTGTAGTCGGCGCTCTCTGCCAGCTCGTCGACGATATCGCCGATCACCAGATCGTCGACCACCATGCCATAATGCGTGGTCCTTGCCGCTTCCGGCGCATCGGCGCGGTAAAGGTTGAGGCGGCGGATCTCCAGCGGGTCGCGGCCCACGGCCGCGGCCACATGCTCGATCACCCGTTCGATGCCGACAATTCCCTGCGGCCCGCCAAAACCGCGGAAGGCGGTATTAGAGCAGGTGTTGGTCCGCCAGCGGCGCGAGACCACCTCCATCGACGGGATGGCGTAGCAATTGTCGGCGTGGAACATCGCCCGGTCGCAGATCCCGCGCGACAGATCCAGCGACCAGCCGCAGCGGGCATGCTGCACGAAGCGAACGCCGAGCAGCCTGCCCTTGTCGTCAAAGCCCACGTCATATTCGATCAGGAAATCATGGCGCTTGCCGGTGATGATGAAATCATCGTCCCGGTCGGTTCGCACCTTGGCAGGCCGGCCGGTGAGGCGGGCCGCCAGCGCCGCCACGGCGGCAAACAGGTTGCCCTGGCTTTCCTTGCCGCCGAACCCGCCGCCAAGGCGGCGCACTTCCACGGTCACGGCGTGGCTGGGCACCCCCAGCACCCGCGCCACAACCTCCTGGCATTCGGACGGGTGCTGGTTGGAGGAGATGACGTGCATGTCGTCGTCCTCGCCGGGGGTGGCCACCGCAACCTGGCCCTCCAGCGCAAAATGCTCCTGCCCGCCGATGTCCACTTCGCCGGTGAGCCGCCGGGGCGCCGAGGCGATGGCGGCCGCCGCGTCCCCGCTTGCCATGGTCAGTGTCTCGTCCACCTCGGTGCCGCGGTCGATCGCATCGCGGATGGTGATGACCGCCGGGTCGGGCGCCCGCTCAAGAGTTGCAAGGGTTGCCGCAACGCGAGCCGCGCGCCGGCTGGTGGCAACCACCGCAAACATCGGCTGGCCATGGTAGAAGACGCGGCCCTCCCCGCCTTCCAGCACTAGCATCGGCTCGTCGTGCACGACCGGACCCACGTTGTTTTCGCCCGGCACATCGTCCCCGGTCAGCACCGCCACAACGCCGTCCGCCTGCCGCACGGCATCAAGGTTGGCGCGCACCGTGCCGCAGGCAAAGTCCGCATAGGCGATGTGGACGTGCACCATTGCGACCGGCTCGGCGATGTCGTCGGCGTAGATGGCCGCGCCGGTGACGTGCTTGTGGCCGGAATCGTGCGGCACCGGCGCGTGCGAGGCTTCGGCAGTTGCGGGCGTCGGCGGTGACGTGGCCGGAAAGTCGCGGCCCTTCGCCGAGAAGGGGAGATCATCCATCGGCGCGCCTCATGCTGCCCGACCTGCAAGCCGGGCCACCGCACCGCCAGCAAGCCGCGTTCGCGTTTCGGGCTCTGTCCGCTCCAGAAAGTCCCGCATTAGGAGGTTCTGCGCCACACGCATCCGGTAGGTAGCGGACGCGCGCATGTCGCTGATCGGCGTGAAATCTTCGGCCAGCGCGGCCTGTGCATTGCGCACCGCAGTCTCGTCGTAGCGATGGCCGATAAGTGCGGCCTCCGCGCGAGGGGCGCGGCGCGGCGTCGCCGCCATGCCGCCGAATGCAATGCGCGCCTTTTGCACGACACCGTCCTCCACCCACAGCGCGAAGGCGGCCAGCACGGCCGAAATATCGCTGTCGAACCGCTTGGAGACCTTGTGGCAGGTGAGCCGGGACAGGCCGTCCAGAGGCACGCAAAGGCTGCGGACATATTCGCCCGGATCGCGTGCCTGCTTGCCGTAGTCGATGAAGTAGTCTTCCAGCGCCATGCTGCGGCACGATCCGGCCTTGCCGATGGAAAGCGTCGCGCCGGCCGCGATCATTGCGGGCGGCAGGTCTCCGATGGGCGAGCCGTTGGCGATGTTGCCGCCCACCGTCCCGGCACTGCGCACCTGAAGGCCGCCGAACCGCCGCATCATCTCGCCCAGCGGCGGCGCCATCTCTTCAACGGTCCGCGCAAATTGCGCGTGGGTGACCGCAGCGCCAACCATGAGCGCATCACCCTCGACTGCGATGGTCTTCAGCTCACCCACCTCGCCGGCGAAGATCACCGTTGCGGGATCGTAAAGGCGCTTGGTGATCCAGAGGCCCACGTCGGTCGCCCCGGCGATGATCCGGGCATCCGGGTGTTCGGCGACGGCATCGGCAAAGCTCGCCTCGTCATGCGGAACGATGATCCGGCGGCCATCCACGCGCATGTCGAGCGGGCCGATTGCGCCGAGCGATGCGGCAAGGGCCGCCTCCGCTTCCCTGTCGCGCGCCGCGTCCGTCTCCGGTGCTGACACGGCCGCAGCGTCCAGGATCGGGCCATACCCCGTGCAGCGGCAAAGGTTGCCGGCAAGACGGTCTTCCAGCGCCTGCCGGTCGGTGGCGGCGTCCTCGGGGCGCGCCCACAGGCTCATCACGAAACCCGGCGTGCAGAAGCCGCACTGGGAGGCGTGGCGTGCCGCCATCTCGCGCTGGATCGGGTGCGGGTCACCGTTGCCCTCCGCGCTGGCGATCCCCTCCACGGTGACAATGCTGGCCCCGTGCGCCATGGCGAGCGGCATGATGCAGGCGTTGAGTGCCCGTGTTTCAAGCCCGCCCGCGCCAGCGCGCTGCACAGCGACGGTGCAGGCCCCGCAGTCGCCCTCGGCGCAACCCTCCTTCGTCCCCGTCAGCCCCTTGCCGCGCAGCCATTCCAGCAGCGTCAGCGTTGGCGGCGCATCGGCAATGCGCACCGGGGTACCGTTCAGAACGAGGCGGATCGCGTCTTCCATCAACTCCCCCGGTAGGTCGTGTAGCCATAGGGCGAGACAAGCAGCGGCACATGATAATGCGTCTCGTCGGCAATGCCGAACGCAATCACCACCGTGTCCAGAAAGGCCGGGTCGCCAAGGTTCAGCCCCAGCTTGCGGAAATAGTCCCCTGCCGCAAATTCCAGCACATAGGCGCCGGGCTTGAAGGCTTCGCCTTCGAGGATCGGCGCGTCGAGCCGCCCGTCGGCGTTGGTAGTGCTGCGCGCAATCTCGTTGCCCGCACTGTCGCACAGGGTGACGGCAATGCCCGCGGCCGGCGTGCCGTGCGCCGTGTCGAGCACATGCGTGGTGAGACGGCCGGTCACTGCCGGTTCTGCCCGCGCCGGGCCCAGCCCGTGGTGCGCTTCTCGATCTCGGCCATCACAGCGTACATAACAATCCCCTCCACAGCGAGCGCAACGAGCCCCGCGAAGACCAACGGTACGTTGAACTGAGACTGCGCCGCCAGCATCATGTGCCCAAGCCCCGCATTGGCCGCAATGGTCTCCGACACCACCGAGCCGACGAACGCCAGGGTGATCGCCACCTTCAGGGAGCCGAAGAAATACGGCATCGCGCGCGGGATGCCGATCTTGGTCATCACGTCCCACTTGTTGGCGCCAAGGGCGCGGAGAACGTCTTCGGTTTCGGGCTCGATGGTGGCAAGCCCCGTCGCCACGTTCACCACCACGGGAAAGAATGCGATGAGAAACGCCGTGATGATGGCCGGGACCGTGCCGATGCCGAACCAGATGACGAGGATCGGCACCACCGCCACCTTGGGAATGGAGTTGAAGCCGACCATCAGCGGATAAAGCCCCGCATAGATGGAGCGCGACCAGCCCACCAGCAGCCCCAGTGCCAGGCCGAACACCACCGCAAGGCCGAAGCCCGCAACCGTGGTCCACAGCGTGACCAGCGCGTTTTGCCAGATGGCCGGCCAGTATTGGACGATGGACGCCGAAATCGCCGTCGGTGCCGGCAGGATATATACCGGCATGTCGCCGATCCTGACCGCCGCTTCCCAAAGCAGGATCAACGCGGCAGCGTAGATGAAGGGCGCCGCGCGCTCCTTGCCGATCGCAACGGCCATCGTGCCTCCTGAAAGGTTGCGCCCGAACGATGCCGGCGGGCGCGTCCGCCGCGGCCCGCCGGCAAGAGGCTAGTTGGGAAGGCGTGCTTCCAGCGGCGGCAGGTATTGTGGGTCGAAAACCCGCGCCGCGTCCGGCGGAGACGGCATGTCGAACGAGGTCTGCAGCTGCTTGATGGAGGCGGTCAGCCGCTCCGGGTTCACTGCGCCGAGCCCGTCGGTCTCGGTGGCTTCCGTCACGATATTGTCGTCGATCGCCATTTTGAGCCGCGCGGTCTCCGTCTCCTCTGATGCGATGTTGTTGCGGCTCAGCACCGACTTCACCGCCTCCTCGGGGTTCGCGACGGTGAATTGCACGCCCTTTACCAGCGCGTTGACAAAGCCCGACACCGCCTCGGGGTTTTCCGCCGACCATTCGGTGTTGACCAGCACGGCATTGCCGTAGAGGTCGAGCCCGTTGTCGGCCATCATGATGGTCACGATGTCATCGGCCGGCACGCCCTGCGCGAGGAGGTTGAGGACCGAGGAGAACGAGAAACCGAAAATCGCGTCCACCTGCCCTTGCGCCAGCATCGGCTCGCGAACCGGGAACCCTACGGATTCGATCTTGATCGCGCTGCTGTCGATCCCGGCGGCATCCTTGAACGCGGCCCACTGCGCAAACGCGGCGTCCGGTGGAGGGGCGCCCAGCGTCTTGCCTTCCAGCGATCTGGGATCTTCGGTGACGCCCTGGGTCCTGCGGCCGATCACCGCAAATGGCGGCTTGTCGTACATCATGTAGACGGCCTCCACCGCGGCGTCCGGCTGATCGGCAAGGAATTTCACCAGCGCGTTGACGTCGCCGAACCCCATCTCGTAGGCGCCGGTGGCGACGCGGGGGATGGATTCGCGCGAACCGGCGCCCGAATCGATTGTGACGTCGAGCCCTTCGTCCGCGAAGTAGCCGTTGTCGATCGCGACGAAAAAGGGCGCCGACGGCCCCTCGAACTTCCAGTCCAGCGAGAAGCGAACCGGGGTGAGGTCCTGTGCAGCAAGTGGCGTCGCCATGGCAATCGCCGTGGCCGCGAGAAGCGTGCGAAACACTGAATAGCTCTCCCTTGCAACATTAATTAGCGAGAATGCTTGCAATGGTTATGCCGCAAACCGGCAGCCATGTCAGAGAAATCGCGCCGCGGCCTCTCAGTCCTTGCGTTGCCGGGCGATCAACAGCAACGCGGTGGCAACGGCGGCCACCGGCACAATGTCCGTGCGCTGCAGCGGGCCGAACGGCGTTCGCCACAGGCCGCCGGAAGGCTTGCGGCGGCGTACGGGCTCGGGCGGGCGCGGCGCCGGTCGCCGGGCAGGGCCGATGGCACGGCGGACCTGATCCCGCCCCACGGCGCGAACCCGGTCCAGCCCGCCACGCAGCCGGGTCGCCGCCGCCAGCTGCGCCTCGCTCTCATGGTAGCGGGCCAGCATCCTGTCACGCAGCGAAGGAGCGGTGGCCATTTGGGGCGCAGCCGCGCCCGGCGTTGCCATGCCGGGACGGACGGCGGCCGCGTCGCGCCGCGGGTCCCAGCCCCGCTCCTGCGCTTCTGCGGCCAGCAGATTGTCGTCCTCCAGCACCACGAGGAGGCCGAAGGCGGCGCGGCTGCCAAAATCGAGCGCCGCCAACAGCACTGCCATCGCCCCAAAGCCGATCGCTCCGCCAAAATGCGGCGAAAGCAGGAAGACCAGCGGATAAAGCAGCAGAAGACCGGACAAGACACCGGCATGGCGCATGTAAAGCTGCTCGCGAACGGGGTGACCGTCCTCGGAATTTTCCTTGAGCGGCCCCCACAAAAGGAGGAGCGCAGCGCCAAGCGCAGCAATGCCCACCACAAACCAGACCCAGGCGGCAAGGCCGCTGACGAGCGTGCCGATGGCGAACGCCACCACCATCGCAGCGCCGGCAAAAACCAGCGCCGCCGTCTCACCAATGGTCTTGTGGCCGACGGGCGTTGCGGTGAGCGCAAGACCCACCAGCACCAGCGGGGTCGACACCAGCCAGGCGCCGAACACGGCCATCTCCACCGGCGCGCCGGTTTCCTCAACGGTTGCGCCGATACCGGTTGCCATCAGCGCATAGGCGGCGGCGGTCGCACCGGCGGCACCTGTATAGGCAACGGTTCGGGCCGCCTGCCGCGTGGTGCCGAACCCGCCCAGAAACAGGATCGCCAGCGTCAACGCGGCGGATGCGGCACAGACAAGCCAGAGGATCGCAGTCATCGCGGCATCCTGAACATCTGGCGGAAACGATGCCGGGTTGAAGGCAGGGAGCCACGACCGTATGGGAGCACTGTGATCCTCGCATTATGACGGCCCGGCAAATCGGGCCTTGTTGTGTTCAACACGCTGCCGAGCCGAATGGTTCGCTCGCACCGAAAGACCGCTGGACGTGCGCTACGCCATCTACCTCACCCCACCGCCCGAAACGCCGCTGTGCAAGGCGGCGGCCCGCTGGCTCGGCCGCTCGCCCTTCAGCGGTACCGATGAGCCCGCGCAGGCGCCGACGGCAGCAAACGCTTCCGTTCCCGCACGCTACGGCTTCCACGCCACAATGCGCGCGCCTTTCCGCCTGGCGCAAGGCGCTTCCGAGGCGGAGCTCATCACCGCCTTTTGCGCGTTTGCCGCACATCTCGGCACGGTAGAGGTTCCGCTTCAGGCAGCGCGTCTGTCGCGCTTCATCGCGCTTGTGGCCGCCGACAACGCGCCGCTCGCGTCCCTTTCCGAGGCTGCGCTTCATGCGTTCGAGCCGTTTCGCGCGCCCCTCACGGCAGAAGACCGTGCCCGGCGCCAGCCCGAGCGGATGGACGACCGCGGCCGCGCACTTCTGGACACATGGGGCTATAATTTCGTGATGGAGCGCTATGTGTTCCACATGACGCTGTCCGGCCCGGTGGACAGCGCCGCGCTGCCAGAGGTGGACGCCGCTGCGCAGGCACATTTTGCCAGCTTCATCGGCCCGCCGCAGCCGCTTCGTTTCGCCCTCTTCTCCGAAGCCGAGGCAGGCGGTCCCTTCAACGTCCTGTCGCTCTAGGCCCCTCCCCCCGAGATTTTACCGGATCCCCGCCCGTGCCCGTTTTCGACAACGCCAAGATCGTCCTCGCCGACAAGGTCCTCAAAGGCCATGTCGTGACCGAGGGTGGCCTCATCACGGCCATCGGCGAAGGCCGCGCCGGGACCGGGGAGGATCTTGACGGCGACCTTCTCATTCCCGGGCTGGTCGAACTCCACACCGATCATCTGCAGACCCACATCGCCCCGCGCCCCGGCGTGCGCTGGAACACCGAAGCCGCAATCCAGGCCCACGACGCGCAGATTGCCGTTTCCGGCATCACCACCGTCCTCGATGCCCTGCCTGTGGGGCTGGATGAAGATGGCGGGCTGACGTCGAAGGAATCGCGCGCGCTGGCCGACGCGATCACCGAGGCACAGGATTCCGGGCGCCTGCGCGCCGAGCACCGGTTTCATCTTCGCTGCGAAGTGTCCAACAAGAACTCAGAGCCCGGCTTCGACCTGTTCGAAGATCTGGAGAACATCGCCCTCGTCTCGCTGATGGACCACACGCCGGGCCAGCGCCAGTTCCGCTCGCTGGAGGCCTACAGGCGCTATTTCCAGCGCAAGAGCGGGATGTCGGACGCCGTGTTCGAGGATTTTCAGGCCGAGCGACGGGCATCGGCCGCGCGCTGGTCCGACGGGAACCGCAAGGCGCTCGCCGCCCGCGCCAACGCCCGCGGGCTGGTCCTCGCCAGCCACGATGACGCCACCGCAGCGCATGTGGCCGAAGCCGTGCGCGACGGTGTCCGGATTGCCGAATTCCCCACCACGCCCGAAGCGGCACAGGCATCCCGCGCTGCCGGCATGCAGGTGCTGATGGGCGGCCCCAACCTGGTGCGCGGCGGGTCCCACTCGGGCAACGTGTCAGCCGGTGAGCTGGCAGACCGCAACATGCTCGACATTGTATCGTCGGACTATGTGCCCTTTTCCATGCTGCAGGGCGCATTCATGCTTGGCGAACGCGGAGGCTGGTCGCTGCCCGCCGCAATTGCCACGGTCAGTGCCAACCCGGCCGGCGCCATTGGAATGACCGACCGCGGAACGATCGCGACCGGCCTGCGCGCCGACCTGGTGCGGGTCAATCGGGCAGCGCCAGGTGCCGTGCCTGTGGTGCGCAGCGTATGGCGCGGCGGCGTGCGCATCGCCTGACGCTTGCATGATGATGCGGCGAACACGACAAGTTTACCGCTTGATCATGCTCGATACGGCATAGTGGTTCATGATTAGGGGAATGGTCAGCCTTTTCCGGCCAGGTTCCCGTGCCTCTGTTCCAGTATCGACGTTCAAGGTGTTTGCGATGACCGACCCTGTTTTCCCCCAGCCGGGGACTGACAAAAGGCTCAGCCGCCGCGCTGTCCTCACCGGCCTTGCTGCCGTAGGAAGCCTTGGCGCATTCTCCGGGTTCATCGAGCCGCCGCGCTTCAATGTGCCCAACCCCAAGGTGGTGCCGTATCGCGGCCGTGCGCGTGCCGGGTCCGTGGTTGTCGATACCGGTGCAAAGCGGCTCTATCTCGTCATGGACGGCGGGCAGGCACGCGAATACGTGATTGCGGTGGGCAAGGCCGGGCGCGCCTTCCGCGGCAACGGCCGGATCGGCCGCAAGGCGGAGTGGCCGAGCTGGACGCCGACAAAGAACATGGTGCGCCGCGAGCCGGACAAATATGCAAAATATGCCGGCGGTGTGCCCGGCGGGCCGAACAACCCGCTCGGCGCCCGCGCGCTCTACCTCTACAAGGGCAGCCGGGACACCATGTACCGCATCCACGGCACCAACAATCCCGCAAGCGTCGGGCGTGCCGTGTCGAACGGGTGCATCCGGCTTGTGAACGACCACGTCAAGGATCTATATGCCCGCGTCCGCGTCGGCGCGCGCGTTTACGTGCAATAGCCGCACGCCACTCCTGTCCTGAGGCGCAACCCACCATGCGCCGCTTTTTTTCGTACTGTACCCTGAGGGCGTCCTGAATGATCGACCGTCGTTCCTTCCTCGTTTCCGCCGGCGCGGCGGCGCTGGCGGGCTGTACCACCGCCGATCCGACTGTGGTCGTCCAGCGCCAGGTGGCCATGCGCCCCCGCGCCGCCGCTCCGGTTTTCGTTCCGCCCGACGTGCGCGCCATGTACGGCCCGCGCCCGAACGAGGAATTCCCGTTGCCCGCCGCCGACATCGCGCAGGTGCCGCCGCAATTCTGGCGCCGCGAGGTCAGCAATCCCACCGGCGAGGCGCCCGGCACCATCGTTGTCGATACCGCAACATTCTACCTCTATTTCACCCAGCCCGGCGGGACCGCCATGCGCTACGGCGTCGGCCTCGGCCGGCAGGGTTTCACCTGGAACGGCGATGCCCGCATTCCGTTCAAGCGCAAATGGCCGACCTGGACGCCGCCGGCCGAAATGATCGCGCGCGACCCGTCGCTGGAAGAATTTCGAGACGGGATGGCCCCCGGCCTCGATAATCCGCTTGGCGCCCGCGCGCTCTACCTTTTCCAGGGCAAGGCGGACACGCTCTATCGCCTGCACGGCACCATGGAGGCGAAATCCATCGGCCATGCCGTGTCGTCCGGCTGCGTCCGCCTCCTCAATCAGGACGTCATCGACCTTTACGAACGTGTTCCCAATGGCACCCGCGTGATCGTGCGCCCGCCCAGCGCCCCGAGGCTTGCGTAGGCCTGATCGGGGACAGGCTTCGATGGGGCATTTGACCGGAAATGCCGCCATCGCGGCATCGACGGCTTTGCGTTTGCCGGGCTGAGGCTGTAGGTCTTCTGGAGAGACTCTAATTCGGGACTTCGCTATGGCCAACGTGGACGGGGCTCAGCGGCGGGCGCGCCCGCTCTCCCCGCACCTTTCGATCTATCGCCCCATCGTCACCATGGTCATGTCGATCATGCACCGGATGACGGGAATCATGAACATCGGCGGGCTGGTGCTCGTCATCGCCTACCTCACATCCATCGCGATGGGTCCAGAGGCGTTCAACACCATGAGCGGCCTCTACGGGTCCTGGTTCGGGCGGATCGTGCTGGTGGCGTTCACCTGGTCGATGATCCATCACATGCTGGGCGGCCTGCGCCACTTCATCTGGGACACCGGGCACGGCTTCGGCGAAGTGCGCTACACGCTGTCGCAGATGACTCTCGTCGGCTCCATCTTGCTGACCATCATCATGTGGACCCTCATCGTCCTCGTCGAGGTGTTCTAGCCATGCGTTCGCCCATCCAGAACCACAAGCCCGGCGAGATGCACGGCATGCACCGCACCTCGCTGAAGACCATCCGCCATCTCGGCTCCGCCCATGAGGGCACCACGCACTTCATCCGCCAGCGCGTCACCGGCATTGCCAATGCCATTTTGATTCTGGTGCTGACCGGTGTGGCCATCGCACTCGCCGGCCGCCCCTACCCCGAGGCCATCGCGCTGGTGGGCAACCCGTTCGTGGCGGTTCCCCTGGCGCTTGCCATCATCTCGGTCTGCATCCACCTTCGCCTCGGCATTCAGGTTGTGGTGGAAGACTATGTGCACGCCGAAGGCGCGAAGATGCTGCTTCTCATCGGCAACACCTTCCTTGCCGCGCTTCTCGGCGCCACCGGCCTGTGGGCCATCGCGCGCATTGCGCTGACCCAGATCGTCGCGAGCAGCTGAAGCCCCTCCGGCGCGCCCATCCCGCGCCGGCTCTGACCCAAGCAAAAATAGCGGGCCGCGTTGGCCCGCTATTTTTCTATGTGCGTTGTGCACCTGACACGGCGCCCAACCCGGCAGAGCACCGCGGTGGCCGCGCCGCGACGACCTTCGCACGGGCCGGCCGCATGATCCGAATTGCGATTTCAGCCGGATACCGCACACACACCAGACGCCACAGCAGGAAGCATCAGCCAAACGCAATGACAGGCCGCTGCCCCACACCCGGTGAGGTTGCAACCTGTCATTCTCATCGCAAGGGCGCTTCCCGGAGCGGTCGACGAAGGGTCGTCGCCCGCTTGCAAATAACGCGCTCGCCCGGTGCGCCCGTCACCGCTCGCCCAGGCGGGCGGTCAGACCGCGGTGTCAGCGAGCAGCCTTCTGTCTGGTGTTGTCGTTATCGCTAGACCGGAGCTCTTCCAGAAAGTCGTGTACGGCGGTGTTTACCGTGCCGCTGCGGCTGGTGAGCGTGGTCGATGCAAGCTGCATCTCTTCCACCGCGTCGCCGGTGCTTTCGGCTTCCTGACGCATCTTCGTCATCGTCTGGCTGACATGGTTGGTCGACTGGGAGACCGTCTGCAACGTGCGGGCAATTTCGGTGATGGCGCTGTTCTGCTCGTCAACCTGCGTCGCCATGGCGCTGGCGTGCTCGGAAACGGCTTCCACCCGCGCATAAATCCCCTCGATGGAGGTCACACTGGCGGTGGTGCCGCTAAGGATGGACTGCACCTGCTGGCCGATGCGCCCCGTGGCATCTGCCGTCTGATCTGCAAGATGCTTCACCTCCTGCGCCACGATGGAGAAGCCGCGACCAGCCTCGCCGGCACGGGCCGCCTCAATGGTTGCGTTCAGCGCCAGAAGGTTGGTCTGCCCCGCAATGTCGGTGATCAGCTTGACCACGGCGGTGATGCTGTCGCTGGCCTCGGCCAGCGCCTTCATCGAGCGCGAGGCCGCTGCCGCTGCGTCGACCGTATCCTTGGAGATCCGCGCCGTCTCCGCGACCTGCCGGCCAATCTCCGCCGAACTGGCGGACAGCTCCTCCGTGGCAGCCGCGACGCTCTGGACGCTGGAATCGGTCAATTCACAGGCGGCAAACGTGTCGTCGGCGGTGGCGCGCATCCGTTCGGCCAGAGCGGACAGCGCCTGGGAGCGGTCCGCCATGCCGGTCGCCTCACCGCGCATGGCGGTGATCTCGCGGCCCACGTTGTTTTCCAGCGCATCGGCCATGTCCAGCATTGCCGTGCGCAGCGCTGCATCCCGCTTTGCCTTTTCGGCGATTTGCGCCTCCTGCAGCGCAGCCCGTTCGGCCATCGCCTCGCGCAACTTGGAAAAGGCCCGTGCAATCTTGCCGATCGCGTCGCGGCGGTTGCCGTAGGTGCTGTCTTCCACCTTGGCGCCGTCGGCCAGCTGCTCGAGCATTTGGGCAAGGTTCTGCGCCGGAATCTTGATGTGCATCGCGATGATCCAGCCGAAGATCATGACAATGACGAGACCACCCAGCGTCATCGCGATCGCCATGTTGCGGAAGCCTGCAAAATCGGCCTGCAACCGGTCAAGGTAGAGGCCGGTGCCGACAAAAAGGCCGAACGGCTCGACCGCTGTCACATATGAAACCTTCTGGACCGGCGTGTCGCCGCCGGCCTTCACACGCATGTAGTCGACCCGGCCGCCGCCCTCCTCCGTGGCAAGGCGGAGCATCTCCTTGATGTAGGCGTAACCGTTGATGTCCTCGACATCGGTCCGGTTGGTGCCGACAATGTTGGGGCTGGCCGGGTTGACGACGAGCCTCCCTTCGTAGTCCGTCGCGAAGACGTATTCCGTGCGGTTGTCGTACCACATGGCATTCAAGAGGTCGTAGAACCGCTCGCGCGCCTCGTCCTCAGTGATCTCGCCGGCGTCGGCCTTTTCCTTCAGCATGACGCCGGCGTTCCTGGCGGCCTCGGTGATGGTGCGCACCTGCTCGACCTTGAGGGAAACCGCGAAATCGAACACCGCGGGGAGGAGCGTCATCACAAGCCCTCCGGTGCACATCGTGCTGATCGCGATCAGCAGCGCGAATTTCTGGCCGATGGTGAGCTTGCTCAGCATGGGAGGTCGGTCCTTAGGATTGGCTCAATCGCCGGAAAGTGGCATTGTTGTCTTGAGCGCGCCTTGCGGATGGCCTCTTGCTCGCTTGAGGCTGCATGTCGCGCCACTTCCGCGCCATCGCGTGGTGGCACCAGATTGAATGTGGTGTAAGTCTAACGCGCCGCGTCGCGGGCCTTCGGCCGGCGCGACCATGCGGCCGATGCGGGTTATGAGGTTCTGACGATATGGCGAACGCGAACGGAAACGGGCAGCACAAGGCAGGCCCGGCCTACGAGGTGACCGACCACGAGTACGACGTTGTCGTCGTCGGTGCCGGCGGCTCAGGCCTTCGCGCGGTGGTCGGCTGCGCCGAGGCTGGGCTGCGCACGGCCTGCATCACCAAGGTCTTCCCCACCCGCTCGCACACCGTGGCCGCCCAGGGCGGCATCTCGGCAGCGCTCGGCAACATGGGCCAGGACGACTGGCGCTGGCACATGTACGACACCGTGAAGGGGTCGGACTGGCTGGGCGACCAGGACGCCATCGAGTATCTCTGCCGCAACGCGCCGGAAGCCGTGTACGAGCTGGAGCACTGGGGCGTCCCCTTCAGCCGGACCGAAGAGGGCAAGATCTACCAGCGCCCGTTCGGCGGCATGACCACCAACTACGGCAAGGGCACCGCGCAGCGCACCTGCGCCGCGGCGGACCGCACCGGGCACGCCATCCTCCACACGCTGTACGGCCAGTCGCTCCGCCATTCGGCCGAGTTCTTCATCGAGTATTTCGCGCTCGACCTCATCATGGACGAGGGCAAGTGCATCGGCGTGATCGCCATGTGCCTGGAAGACGGCACCATCCACCGCTTCCGCTCCCACAAGACCATCCTCGCCACCGGCGGCTACGGCCGCGCCTACTTCTCCTGCACCTCGGCGCACACCTGCACCGGCGACGGCAACGCCATGGTGCTGCGCGCCGGCCTGCCGCTGCAGGACATGGAGTTCGTGCAGTTCCACCCCACCGGCATCTACGGCGCCGGCTGCCTGATCACCGAAGGCTCGCGCGGCGAAGGCGGCTACCTCACCAACTCCGACGGTGAGCGCTTCATGGAGCGCTACGCTCCCTCCGCCAAGGACCTCGCCTCCCGCGACGTGGTGTCCCGCTCGATGACGGTGGAGATCCGCGAAGGCCGCGGTGTCGGCAAGAATTCCGACCACATCCACCTGCACCTCGAACACCTCGACCCGGCGATCCTGCACGAGCGGCTGCCCGGCATCTCGGAATCCGCGCGCATCTTCGCAGGCGTCGACGTGACGAAGGAGCCGATCCCGGTGCTGCCGACGGTGCACTACAACATGGGCGGCATCCCGACCAACTTCCACGGCGAGGTGCTGACCAAGGTTGACGGCAACCCCGACACCGTGGTCCCCGGCCTGATGGCGATCGGCGAGGCGGCGTGCGTCTCCGTCCACGGCGCCAACCGCCTCGGCTCCAACTCGCTGATCGACCTTGTGGTGTTCGGCCGCGCCACGGCGCAGCGCTGCGCCGACACCATCACCAAGGGCGAGAGCCTGCCCCCCATGCCCAAGGGCGCCGACGAGCCTGCGCTGGCGCGGCTCGACAAGTTCCGCCACGCCACAGGCGGCACCCCCACCGCACAGCTGCGTGACGAGATGCAGAAGACGATGCAGAACAACTGCGCCGTGTTCCGCACCGGCGAGGTGCTGGAAGAGGGCCACACGCTGATCCACAAGGTGGCCGGCGGCATCGGCGACATCAACGTCACCGACAAGACGATGATCTGGAACACCGACCTCATCGAGACGCTGGAGTTCGACAACCTGATCGGCCAGGCCGTCGTCACCATGGACTCGGCGCTCAACCGCCCCGAATCCCGCGGCGCCCATGCCCGCGAGGACTATCCGGAGCGCGACGATGCGAACTGGATGAAGCACACCCTCGCCTACCTCGACGACGACTACAAAGTCCGCATCGAGGACCGGCCGGTGCACACCTACACCCTGTCAAACCAGATCGAGTACATCGCGCCCGCCAAGCGCGTTTACTGACGCGTCACGCGCCTGCCGCAACCAGCGGCAGGCGCAGACACCCCTGCGGGACAATCGCCTCAGCGCGACACAGTCACCAGCGGAACCGCCGCGCGGCGCCAGCCATCCTCGCCCAGCACCACAGCGTGGACGCGCATTGCGCCATCCTCGATGTCGATGCGGTTGAAGCTGTTTTCCTCGCCGCGGGTGCGGGCGGACAGCGCAGTGCCCGCCTGAATGGTGGTCACGCGGTGGCGGGCGGTCTCCGCCTCGGCCAGCACTTCGCCCGCTGTCACGCCGGTCTCAGGGGCGGGGACGTCCTCCCCCTCATAGGCCGCGGCGTAGGTGCGGTGAAGGTGGCCGGCCAGCACAAGGTCCACCCGCGCATCGCAGAATGCTTCCAGAGCCTCGGTCGCCCGCTTCACCATCACGCGGGGGCGGACGCCGAGATCGTCGGTTTCCTCGGCCAGAAATGGATGGTGGGCCACCACAATCCGGAACGGGGTCTCGTCCAGCGCATCGAAGCGGCCGCCCAGCCGGCTGATCTGCTTGCGCGAGACCGTGCCGTGCGACCAGTCCAGCTGCAACCGCATTCGCCTTGCGGTGTTGAGCCCGACCACCGCCACATCCGTATTCTGCCAGACCGGCTCCAGCTCCTCCGAGACATATTTGCGCCATCGGCGGTAGGGCGCACCAAAGCGCTCGGCCAGCTGATAGGGCGTGATGTCGTGGTTCCCGGGCACGCAGAATGTCGGCGCCTTCAGCGCGTCGATGAACTCGCGCGCCAGCTCGAACTCGCGCCGGCGCGCGGCCATCGTGAGATCACCGCTGAGAATGACGAGGTCCAGCGGCTCACGGTTGATCGCATCAACCAGTTGTGCCGCGGCCCCGTCGCTCTCGGAGCCGAAATGGATGTCAGATAGCTGAGCAATCGCCGTCATGGCTGCGATGTCTCCTCCTGAAGGCTGGGCAGCGCCATGACTGGCGCCGGTCAATCGTCTGGCGAGCCGAACACCTCGATGGCAGCGGGCCGCACCTCGATAACACTGGGCAGCTTCAGAAACACGCTCTCGCCATCCAGCATCGCATGGGATTTCCGCCGCAGGCCGCTGAGGTTCGCGCGCTCCATCACCAGCGCATCCACATCCGGGTCGGTCACAAGGTCGCCGAATGCGCCGCGGACGACAATGCGCGCCAGATCGAGCCCGCTCTTGGGGTGGAGGCTGAGCGCGGTGAGCTTGCCGCTCGACAGCCGGCGCACGGGACGCGGCAGGATCTGCCCCTCTTTCAGCGTTCCGACAAGAAAAGCAAAGGTGCCGCTTTCAAGCGATGCCGTGTCCTTGCCATCCAGCGTCAGCTTCAGCTTGGGGTCGCGCCCCAGGGTCGCCAGCGCGTGAACGCCCAGCCACACCTTGTCGAAGATCGTGAGCCGGCCGCGCCGATGCTCGCGGTGGACGCCGATGCGCACCGGCAGCCCCGTCAGCGCGGTATGCAAGAAGAGATGCCCGTCAATGGCGCCGGCATCGATGGGCCGGGTCTTGCCCGACGCGATCACCTGCACCGCTGCAGCCCGGTCGACCGGAATGCCGAAGTCCGTGGCGAGCAGGTTCATGGTGCCGCCGGGGATGATGCCCACCGGCCGGCCGCCACCGGCATGGGCGGTGATGACGGCGTTGATCGTCCCGTCACCGCCGTCGACAATCACCATGTCGGCGTCGCTCTCGCGGCTCTTCGCGATCTGTTCGCCGACGTCGCCCTCCAGCACCGTCACGTCGATGCCGGCGGCGCGGAGGCTTCCGGCAATCTCGTCCGGCGCTTCGCCAGACGTGAGATGGAACCCGGATGCACGATTGACGATCAGAACGGCCGACGGCACTAACGCCCCACAATCTTGTTCAATGCCATCGGCAGCGATGCAACATCTTGGCCGGAATGGCCCGATCGTAACTGAACGCGTCTGAGCGGCGTTCGTTCGCCCGTCGCACCAAGCAGCTGTTAATTTTGGTACGTCACACCTACCTAGGGCGTTCGGCCGTGCCCGGACACTGCCGGAACCATTTCGCCCGCAGGGCCACATCAGCGAAGACCGGAGGACACATGCGCGAGCGCTTGCGCCGCATCGAGGAACAGGCGCGCCTTGCTGGCGCAGTGCTGGAGGAGCGTGCCCGCGAGATGATGGCACCCACGCTCCGCCTCGGCGTCACCGGTCTGTCGCGCTCCGGCAAGACGGTGTTTCTGGCAGCGCTGGCGCACAACCTCATCCATGGCGGACGGCTGCCGGTGTTTGCGCCCTACGCGGAAGGCCGGCTGGCAAAGGCGAGCCTTGCCCCGCAGCCGGACGACGAGGTGCCCCGCTTTCCCTACGAAGACCATGTGCGCTCGCTGAGCGAGGACCGCATCTGGCCCAAGTCCACCAAGCGGATCGCGGAGCTGCGCGTCACCATCGAGTATGAGAGCGCGCGCCTGTTCAACCGCAAGCTCGGCCGCGGCAAGCTGCACCTCGACCTGATCGACTATCCCGGCGAATGGCTGCTGGACCTGCCGCTGATGCACCTCTCCTTCCGCGAGTGGTGCGCCGAGGCTGCGGCGGAAGCGGCCCGCCGCCCGCGCGAGGCGGCAGAGTTCGTCGCGCTGTCCGCGGAGCTGGACCCGCTCTCCCCCGCCACGGACGGCAATGCCGCGCGCCTGGCGGAAATCTTCACCGCGTACCTGAAGGCGGCTCGGGCCGACCCCAACGCGCTGGCGTCCCTGCCCCCCGGCCGGTTCCTGATGCCGGGCGACATGGAAGGCTCCCCCGCGCTGACCTTTGCACCGCTGACGGTGCCGGCCGAGGGCATTGCCCCGCCAGGCTCGCTGTGGGCGATGATGGAACGCCGCTACGAGGCCTACAAGACCCATGTCGTCCGGCCCTTTTTCCGCGACCACTTCGCACGGCTGGACCGGCAGATCGTGCTGGTCGACATCCTGTCCGCCCTCAACGGCGGCCCGGAGGCGATGGACGAACTGCGCCGCGCGCTGATCTCCGTGCTGTCGTGCTTCCGCACCGGCAAGCTGACCTTTCTGGGCAGCCTGATCGACCGGCGGATCGACCGGATCATGTTCGTCGCGACCAAAGCCGACCACATCCACCACACCGACCACGACAAGCTGGAAAAGATCCTCGCCGCTCTGGTGGAGGAGGCCAGCGCCAAGGCCGCCTTTGCCGGCACCGATGTCCAGACCGCCGCCATGGCCGCAGTGCGCGCCACGCGCGAAGGCACAGCCAGCCAGAACGGCGTTGCCCTGCCCACAATCATCGGCACCCCGCTGGCAGGCCAGAAGCTTGGCGCCCGCACCTTCGACGGAAATACCGAAGTGGGGCTCTTTCCCGGCGATCTGCCCGACAATCCGGCAGAGGTGTTCGACGGCACCCATGACGACTATGGTGTGTCGACGTTGCGTTTCCGGCCCGGCCAGATCGAACGCAACAATGCGGGGGTCACGCTGTCCCTCCCCCACATCCGGCTCGACCGCGTGTTGCAATATCTCATCGGAGACCGCCTCCAATGACCCGCCGCCGCCCCCAGGTGTTCGACCTCGACAATGTCGAGCCCGATGCGCACACGCCCGACCCGGAGCCCGTCTTCGAGCCGGACCCGGCGCTCGAAGCGGAGCCTCTGCTTGACGAGGAACCGCCGCGCGCCTCTTCCTCGCAGCGAGGGACCGGGCCCGCGCTGGCGCCCGTGCGCGCTGGCAAGCCGCCAAGGCGTGAGAAGAAGCGCTTCAGTTTCCTGACGCTGTTCACGGTCAGCGTTTCCACCCTTGCCGGCCTTGCGCTGTCGATCTCGCTCTACGCCTTCATCGAGGATCTGTTTGCGCGCATCCCGGTGCTGGGCGGCATTGCAGCGGGGCTCGCGGTCCTGGCCGTGGTCGGTCTCCTCGGCATGGTCCTGCGCGAATGGTTCGCCATCCGCCGGCTGAAAGAGGTTGAGGGACTTCGCCGCCGCGCCGACAAGGCGGTGGAGACCGACAACCGCAAGGCCGCCATGGCCGTCCTCGAAGATCTCGGCGACCTTTATGGCGACCGCCCCACCACCGCCCGCGGCCGCAATGCCATGAAGGCGCACATGCGCGAGATCATCGACGGGCGGGACCTCATCGGCCTTGGCGAACGCGAAATCCTGAACCCGCTCGATCGCGAGGCGGTGCGGGCAATCGTGTCCGCCTCCCGCCGGGTTGCCGCGGTGACGGCCCTGTCGCCGCGCGCACTGGTGGATGTGGCGTTCATCCTGTTCGCCGCGCTTTCGCTGGTGCGGCGCATCGCGACCATCTATGGCGGCCGCCCCGGCACGCTGGGCTTCTTCCGCGTCCTGCGCCACGCCATTGCGCACCTTGCCGTCACCGGCGGCATGGCGGCGGGCGACACCATGGTGGGCGAGGTGATCGGCAAGGGGATCGCGGCGAAGCTGTCGGCCAAGCTCGGGGAAGGCATCGTCAACGGCCTGATGACGGCAAGGCTCGGCCTTGCCACGCTCGACGTCCTGCGGCCGCTCCCATTCACCGCAACGCGCCGCCCCCGCGTCAACGACATTCTCGCCGAAATCGCGCGCATCGCCCCTGGCGACAAGGAACGCTAGCGTGGGACGGGCATAAAGGCGGCACCCATGTTCACACCATTGTTCGAGGAACTGAGGGCCGCCGGAGTGCCGGTCTCCCTGCGCGAGTACCTCACGTTGCTGGAGGCCATGGAGAAGGGCCTCGCCGGGACCGATATCGAGGCGTTCTACCACCTCTCGCGCGCCATCCTCGTCAAGGACGAGACGAAGATCGACGCGTTCGACCGGGTGTTCGCCAAGGTATTCAAGGGCCTCCACGCGCTGTCGCCGGACGGCGGCGAAGACGTTGCCGCCCGCGAACTCCCCGAAGAGTGGCTGCGCCTTCTGGCCGAGCGCTTCCTGTCCGAGGAGGACCGGGCGAAGGTTGAGGCGCTGGGCGGGTTCGACAAGCTGATGGAGACGCTGCGCCAGCGGCTGGCCGAGCAGGAGGGCCGCCATCAGGGCGGTTCCAAGTGGATCGGCACCGGCGGCACCAGCCCCTTCGGCCATGGCGGATACAACCCCGAAGGCGTCCGCATCGGTGGCCCCGGCCGCCACCGCCGCGCGGTAAAAGTGTGGGAAAAGCGCGAGTTCCGCGACCTCGACGACAGCGTCGAGATCGGCACCCGCTCCATCCGCATCGCCTTGCGCAAGCTCAGGCAGCTGGCGCGCACCGGCGCCACCGAGGAGCTGGACATCGACGAGACCATCGCCGCCACCGCCCGCGAAGGCTACCTCGACGTCAAGACCCGGCGCGAGCGGCAGAACGCCATCAAGGTGCTGCTGCTCCTCGATATCGGCGGGTCGATGGACGACCACATCAAGGTCTGCGAGGAGCTGTTCTCCGCCGCACGGTCCGAATTCCGCTCGCTGACGCACTACTACTTCCACAACTGCGTCTACGAAGGGCTCTGGCGCGAGAACGCCCGGCGGCGGGTGGATCAGGTGCCGACCGAGGACATCATCCGCACCTTCCCTGCGGACACGCGCCTCGTCATCGTGGGCGATGCCGCCATGAGCCCCTACGAAATTGCCATGCCCGGCGGCTCTGTGGAGCACTGGAACACCGAACCCGGCGAAGTCTGGCTGAAGCGTCTTCTCGCCCATTTTCCCAAGGCGGCATGGATCAATCCCGTGCGGGCGGACCTGTGGCGCTATACACAATCGACCCAGATGATCGCGTCGATCATGGAGCGCCGGATGTTCGAGTTGAGTCTGTCCGGCCTCGACGCCACAATCGACGCCCTGCGCCGCTGAGCGCCGGCCCCAACCGGAGACCAACGTGAGCGCCGAAACGCCGCCCCCCGCCGATCCGGCTCTCAGCCGCTTCATCCCGCTGACGCGGCAAGCCGTGATTGCGGATCTGTGTCAGGACCCGGCGATGGCCGGCGAGCGCCCGGCATTTGCGGAGCTGGCCCTGCACCTCCAGCGCCACCGCAGCCACGGCTACCGCGCCCTCGCCGACGAGATGCGCCGCTGCTACCTGCCCTTCAGCCCGGACCGGGACACCAAACGCGTCCAGACATTTTCCGCCGCAGAGACCGGCGCGATGAAGGAAAAGCTGTCCACCCTCACCACGCACCTTCTGGAGCGGGCGAACTACAACCCCATCGACACCGAAACGCTGAACGTGCTCCTGAACGAGAAGAGCCCGTACTCGCTCCACATCTCGGTGGATCTCGCCGAGTATGACGAGCTTTTGATATTCCGCCGCGAGACCTATTCGCGAACCCACACGGTGCGCAATTCGCAGACATTCTTTCTCAAGCGATCGTACGAAACCCGCAACTACCGGCGCCTCTTCATCCTCCTCAAGCTGAAGCCGGAGGCGGACCGCGCCGCCGAGCTGGCCAGCACCCAGAACCTGTCGCACGCCAAAGCGCTGAAGATGGTGCGCAAGCGGCGCAAGCAGCTTCCCACCGGCACCTCGTCCGACTTCATCTACATGAAGGTGTTCAAGGACATTCCCGAGCACGACCTCGAAATGCTGTTTCCGCTGCGCGAGGTGGCGTTCCGCCCGTTCGACAAGATGAAATTCTATGCCACCGCGGGCGGCGGCACGGCCTTCGGCATATTCAGCACCACCGGAAAGATCCTGGCGGCCACCAACCCGTTCACCGCCGTGGGTGCGCTGATCGGCTTCGGGGGACTGCTCGCACGGCAGATCGCGACATTCTTCAACCAGCACACGCGCTACATGATGGAGCTGTCGCAGCGGCTGTTCTTCCACAATCTGGCCAACAACCGCGCCGCGCTCATGCTCCTGCTCGACCGTGCGGAGGAAGAGGACGTGAAGGAGGACCTGATTGCCCTCTACTTCCACGCCGGCACCCGCGTTGCGACGCAGGAGCTGGCAGGCCGCAAGGCGCGGATCGACGAGATCATCGAGGCCCGCTACGGCATCGCGGTGGATTTCGAGCTGCACGACGCCCTGTCGCGCCTGAAGGCCGACGGCGCGGTGCGCAGCGAAGGCGATACGCTGGTGTTTGCGACCCTTGCCGAAGCGGCGGAGATCTATGCCCGCCTCGTCACCGGCGATGACCGCGACGACGCGCGCCACATGTGCGACCCCGCCCCGGTGCTCGAACCGGCCGAGGTCTGACCGCAGCGCCGATCAGCTGGGGAATGCTTCGTCGAGTTCGGCGAGATGCGCGGTGCACAGGCCCTTCACCGCGCGGCCGTGGGTGAGAAGGGTGAGCTTGGCGGTCTCCTCCAGCTCTTCGGCAATCGCAACCGCGTCCATGAGCGACTTGCCGGCCACCACCGGCCCGTGGTTGGCCAGAAGCATGGCGTGGGTGCTGCGGGCATGGGCACGCACCTTGTCGGCCAGTCCCATGTCGCCCGGCCGCACATAGGGGATCAGCGGCAGGCGGCCGACCTTCATGTGGTGGTAGGCGGTCAGCGGCGGCAGCGCATTGTCGGGGTCGGTGTCGGCAAGGATCGAGACGGCAACCGAGTGGGTGGAGTGGAGATGGACCACGGCCGCCGCGTTCGCCCGCTCCTCGTACATCGCCAGATGCAGGAAGGTTTCCTTGGACGGCTTGTCACCGGACAGGAGGCTGCCATCGGCCGCAACGGCCGAAATCCGCTCCGCGTCCAGAAGGCCCATGCACGAATTTGTGGGCGTGACCAGCATCACGTCACCCACGCGGGCGGAGATGTTGCCCGTGGTGCCGTGAGCATATCCGCGCATGTAGAGAAGTTCGGCAAAGCGCACGATCTGGTCGCGGGTGCGCGTTTCGGCGGAGATGATTGCAGTCATGGGGTGAGGAGGCCCTTGAAGTCAGCGGTGTCCAGCGCGGCGCCGATGGTGAACACCGCGGCGGTGCTGGTGGGAAAGCTGTTGCCCACTTTTCCGGCATTCTCGCCCGCAAGGTCGAGCGCCAGGCTGTGGACCGTGGGATTGTGGCCGATGAGCAATATGGTCTGGCCGGAGGCGCGGCCCAGGAGATTGCACAGCGCAGGCGGCTCGGCGTTGTAGATTTCGCCAAGGATGCGGATTGTGCAGTCGCGCGACAGGTGCGGCATGATGGCGGCGAGCGTATCGCGCGTGCGCCGTGCCGCCGAGCACAGCACCATGTCGGGCAGAAGGCCGGCTTCGGCCAGCGCCGCGCCGACATCGCCCGCCTCGTGCCATCCGCGAGGATCGAGCATCCTGTCGAAATCCGGCTTGCCGCTGCCCGCCTCCGCGCGCGCATGCCGCATGATGATGAGCCTGCGCATCTACCGCCGTGCCCTGTCGAGGAAGGCCAGACGCTCGAAGAGGTGGACATCCTGTTCGTTCTTCACCAGCGCACCGTAGAGCGGCGGCAGCATCTTGCTTCCGCTTTCGCGCAGCGCCTCCGGCGCAATGTCCTCGATAACCAGCAGCTTGATCCAGTCGAGAAGCTCGGAGGTCGAAGGCCGCTTCTTCAGGCCCGGCACGTCACGCAGCTCGAAAAAGGTCTCCAGCGCTGCGGTAAGGAGACGCGGCTTCAGGCGCGGGAAGTGCAGCTCCACAATGTCGGCCAGCGTCTCGGCATCCGGAAACTTGATGAAATGGAAGAAGCAGCGGCGCAGGAACGCATCCGGCAGCTCTTTTTCGTTGTTGGAAGTGATGATGACAACCGGGCGGACGGCCGCGGCAATCCGCTCCCCGGTCTCCTGCACGGTGAACTCCATCCGGTCGAGTTCGAGGAGCAGGTCGTTGGGGAATTCGATGTCCGCCTTGTCGATCTCGTCGATCAAGAGGACGGGCCGTTCGGGCGCGGCAAACGCCTCCCACAGGCGGCCCTTGCGAATATAGTTCGCGATATCCGACACGCGCGGATCGCCGAGCTGACTGTCGCGCAGACGGGCGACTGCATCATATTCGTACAGGCCTTCTCTGGCCTTTGTGGTAGACTTGATGTGCCACTCGATCAGTGGCGCGCCCATGGCCCGGGCCACTTCGGCAGCAAGAACCGACTTTCCGGTGCCCGGCTCGCCCTTGACGAGCAGCGGACGTTCGAGTGCCACGGCGGCATTGACCGCAATCTGAAGATCGGCTGTCGCGACGTAGGAGTCAGAGCCTTCGAAGCGCATTGATGACACCTTGCCGCGCCGTGGAACTCGAAACCGGCCTCGCCGGTTAACCGCCCAATAAAGCCAGGGAGGCCTGAAAACATGAGTTATTCCGAGGGCGATAAAGTCAAGTGGAAATGGGGAAAGGGCACGGCCACGGGCAAGGTGGAGAAGGTCTACACCCGCAAGACCACCCGCAAGATCGACGGCACGGAAGTCACCCGCAAAGGCTCGAAAGACTGCCCGGCCTACTACATCACCCAACAATCGGGCGGTGCGGCACTGAAGCTCCACTCCGAGGTCGAACGCGCCTGACCGGCAGCATTTCCGGCAGGGAGCGGCGCGAAGCACAGGTGCGACCCGCCGCCCACACTGCCTCGGCAGCACTTTAGCGACCCAAAGGTGTTGGGGTTATGCTGTTGCAATCGCTTTCGGACAGTGTATAGGCACGTTGTATTGGCTTGGGGATGAAGCGGTGAGTATGGTGATCGACGACACTGTCGAAGATGGCTACCGTCCGACCGAGGACGAGCCTTTCATGAACGCGGAACAGCAAGAGTATTTTCGTAATAAATTGCTGTCTTGGCGCTCCGATATACTTCGCGAGAGCAAGTATACACTTGAACAACTCGCAGAACGCGAGCGCAATCACCCGGATCTGGCGGACAGGGCAACCTCGGAATCGGATCACGCGATCGAATTGCGCGCTCGAGACCGCCAGCGCAAGTTGATTGCAAAGATCGATGCGGCCCTGTCTCGGATCGAAGACGGCAGTTACGGTTATTGCGAAGAATCCGGCGAGCCCATTGGCGTGCGCCGGCTGGATGCGCGCCCAGTCGCGACGTTGTCCATCGAGGCACAGGAACGCCACGAACGGCGCGAGCGAATCCACAGGGACGACTGACCCCGCCGGCGACCTTTGCCGCCGGCTGTGCCATCATCAAAAGTCCGCAGGCAGGGGACTGATCCGATGGCCGACACCATGCAACCGCGCGATGTTTCGGGCGGCACCGCCGGACTCCGGCTGCGGCTTGCCGCCCCCTTCGCGGCAGCCCTCTGCGCTGCGGCGGTCGCTGCGGCCAGCATGGCGGCGGGACTGCCGGAGGGCATCGGCATCGGCGCCGCCCTCGCCGCGCTCATTGGCGCAATAATCGGGCTCTACTTCGCCGGGCGCGCACCGCTGCCGGCCCCGCCGCCCGAGCCGCACCACGCCCTCGCCGTCACCGACCACAACGGCGCGCCCCTCACCATCACCAGCGCGTTCGCCCGCCTGATGGAGAGCCGCGGCCTTGCCCCCGGCATCGATGCGCTGGCAAGCGACCCTGCCGCCGCTGCGGTGCTGTTTGGCCTTCGCCGCCGCGCCCTCATTAAGGGCACCGCGTCAGGCGTCCTGCCCAGCGGCGATGTTGTGGAGGTCCGCGCCGACGGCGGGCGGCTCCTCCACTATTTCGAGGCGAGCACTGCCAGCGCCGCGACCCACGAGGACGTTCTGCCGTCCATCGTCGACATCATTCCCGCGCCCGCCGCCATCGTAAACCGGGACGGCACGCTGGCCTCCGCCAATGACGCATTTTGCGCCGTCGCCGGCGAAGGCGCCACACTCGGCGATGGCCTGGCCATCGACACCGACGCACTGACCCGCCTGTTCGCCCAGGCCCGGAGCCGCGCCAGCGGCCAGATCGAGGCGGCATTGCGGGCCGCGCCCGAGCGCCGCGTGCGCATCGCGGCCAAGCCCTTCCTCGCCGACCGTGTGATCATCACCCTCACCGACGTCACCGAGGAGTCGGAGCTGGAAGCCCAGATGGCGCAAAGCCAGAAGATGCAGGCCATCGGCCAGCTCGCAGGCGGCATCGCGCACGACTTCAACAATGTCCTCACCGCCATCATCGGCTTCTCGGACCTCCTCCTCCAGAACCACCGGCCGAGCGACCCCGCCTTCCGCGACATCATGAACATCAAGCAGAGCGCGCAGCGGGCCGCCGGCCTCGTCAAGCAGCTGCTCGCCTTCTCGCGCCGGCAGACGCTGCGCCCCACCGTTCTCAATCTCAACGACGTGATCGCCGACCTGTCGATGATGCTGGACCGGCTGCTCGGCGAGCCGGTCCATCTGGAGCTCGGCTACGGGCGCGATCTGTGGCCGGTGCTGGCCGATCTCAGCCAGATCGAGCAGGTGGTGATCAACCTGGCCGTCAACGCCCGTGATGCAATGCCCGGCGGCGGCACGCTGGCGGTTCGCACCCTCAACGTACCTGCGGGCGAGGGCGCGCTGGACGGCGACGGCGGCACTCTGGAAGGCGATGCCGTGCTGATCGAGATTGTCGATGTGGGCACGGGCATGCCGCAGCACGTTCTGGAGAAGATCTTCGAGCCGTTCTTCACCACCAAGGCCACGGGCGAGGGCACCGGGCTCGGCCTTTCCACCGTGTACGGCATCGTCAAGCAGACCGGGGGCGCGCTCACGGTCGACTCCAAGGAAGGCACCGGCACCACGTTCCGCGTCTACCTGCCGCGGGCAACGGTGGAGGCCAAACCCGCCGCCGACACCCCGCGCGAGCCCAGCGCCGCACCCATGGACCTCACCGGCAACGCCACGCTCCTGCTGGTGGAGGACGAGGAAGCCATCCGCGCCATCGCCGCCCGCGCCCTGTCTGCCAAGGGTTACCACGTGCTGTCGGCGGCATCGGGGGTGGAAGCGGCGGAAATCTTCGCCGAAGAGGGCGATTCGATCGATTTGTTGTTAACGGACGTGATCATGCCTGAACTCGACGGCCCGTCGCTGGTAAGACAGGTGCGGGCGGTCCGGCCGGATCTGAAGGTCATCTTCATGTCGGGCTACGCGGACGGCGCATCGGTCGACGATCTGGGCGGCGCACCGTTCCTGCCCAAGCCGTTCACGCTGAAGCTTCTTGCCGAAGCGGTGAAACGAGAGCTGACAGGGCACTGAGCGTTGCGTTAACTAAATCTTAAGTTTTCGAACAGATTGCGAACGTAAGCGGCTTGTTGTAGGATAGGGCATCAAACATGGGCGGAACCTATGAAGCGTAAGGGAAGCGGCACGTCGCAATCGGATCTACGTCTGGTTGACGGCAGCTCGAACGACAAGGCGAAGGCCCTCTCCGCCGCACTTGCGAACATCGAGCGTGCGTTCGGCAAGGGCGCGGTCATGAAGCTCGGCGCCGGGCAGCAGGTGGAAATCGAGACGGTGCCCACAGGCTCTCTCGGCCTCGACATTGCCCTCGGAATCGGCGGGCTGCCGCGCGGCCGCATCGTCGAGGTCTTCGGCCCCGAATCGTCGGGCAAGACCACGCTGGCGCTGCACGTGATCGCCGAGGCACAGAAGAAGGGTGGCATCTGCGCGTTTGTGGATGCCGAGCACGCGCTCGACCCGATCTATGCCCGCAAGCTGGGTGTCCAGGTCGACGATCTTCTCATCTCACAGCCCGATGCCGGCGAGCAGGCGCTGGAAATCACCGATACGCTGGTGCGGTCCGGCGCGGTGGACGTGCTGGTGGTCGACTCCGTCGCCGCCCTCACCCCGCGCGCCGAGCTTGAGGGCGAGATGGGCGACCAGCTCCCCGGCCTTCAGGCCCGCCTGATGAGCCAGGCGCTGCGCAAGCTGACCGGTTCGATCTCGCGCAGCCACACCATGGTCATCTTCATCAACCAGATCCGCATGAAGATCGGCGTGATGTTCGGCTCGCCCGAAACCACCACCGGCGGCAACGCGCTGAAATTCTACGCCTCGGTCCGCCTCGACATTCGCCGCATCGGCTCGATCAAGGATCGTGACGAGGTGACGGGCAACCAGACCCGCGTCAAGGTTGTAAAGAACAAACTCGCACCGCCGTTCCGCGAGGTCGAGTTCGACATCATGTACGGCGAGGGCGTTTCCAAGCTCGGCGAGCTTCTCGACCTTGGCGTCAAGGCCGGCATCGTCGAGAAGGCGGGCGCCTGGTTCTCCTACGACAGTCAGCGCCTCGGTCAGGGCCGCGAGAACTCCAAGCAGTTCCTGCGCGACAACCCGGAAGTGGCCAATACCATCGAGGCGGCCATCCGCCAGAATGCAGGCCTCATTGCCGAGAAGATCATCGGCGCGCCGGAACCGGACGCCGATGCCGACAGCCCGGACGAGGACATCTCAGCCGCAGAATGATGCAGAGCGCTGCCGGGCCCCTCGCTCGGCAGCGCAACCCGGCGGACCCGCGGCGTCGCCAGGCCGGCCCTATCGCTCGGCCGACTCTCCGCCAACCAGCCCGTTGACGAGATCGCCGACGCCGTCGAACACGCGCCCGCCAAAACCTTCGGCCGCCTCAGGATCGGCAAAGGCGTTGTTGGTCATGATGCTCTGATCCTCCTCGATCTCCTCGGGCGTGAACGCTCGCAGCGAGCGCCCGTCATGGATCAGAAGCCGAAGGGCGCCGAGAAGAGAGCCGTCCGCCTCCTCCAGCGCCGCATCCAGCTGCGCATCGACAATGCCAAGGTGCTCACACACCAGCGTCCGGCGCACCGATAGCGCGGCTTCGCGCACCGCGTCGGCCTTGTCCGGCGCAACGGCGGCGTCGACAATCAGGTCGCACTCGGTATCGAACCCCATGGAGCGGTTGTTGAGGTTGGACGAACCGACCCGCAGCGCCCGCCCATCCGCAATCAGCACTTTGGCGTGCACATAAATTGCGACGCCCGCCGCAGTCACGGGATAGAACGCGCCGAAGTGGCCGTAGCGATCGGCCTCCCACAGCTCGTGCAGCAGGTGATAGCGCGCACCGTCCATCGCCTTGCGCCGCAGCCACCCTTCCGACTTTCGCGGCAGGATGACGATGATTTCCGGCCCGTCCTCTTCAGCAAGACGGGACTTGATCGCCTCCACCATGCAGCGGGAGGCGAGATATTGCGTCTCGATATATAAAATATCCTGCGCGGCGGCGATCACCTCCAGATAGAACGCTTCGATCTCGCGCACTTCGCCATAGCCGTCAAAGTCCGGGAACGTGCGGGCAATGCCGATGGGAATGTCGCGCAGCGTCGGCACAAGGTCGTCGGGCCAGATGCTGTGGTGGGATGGCGGCGGCGTCAGCGTTTCGCCGGTGGCACGGCGCCAGCGCTCGCGGGCAAGGTCGCCCAGCGCCTCGGCGACCCCGCCGTCGACGATGGTCGTCGCATCGTGCCACGGCTTGCTCGGCTCGCCGCCCACGGTCACGCGGTGAGGGTTCTGGTCCCGGTGCTCGCTGGTGTCCCAGCGCTCCTCGGTCATGTCGATCCCGCCGCAAAACGCAACCGAGTCGTCGATCACGACAATCTTGGAGTGGTGCGCGGCTCCCAGCGGGTGCTCGGCATCGAGGCGGAAGTGCAGGGCGTCGGTGGTCAGAATGTCCGTGATGAACACCGGCAACATGCCGCGTCCCACGGACTGGACCGCCCCGAAATCCCATTTCAGCATGTAGATCTGCAAGCCGTCGGCCTGCTCCGGGAGCCAGGCCAGAAATTCGCCAAGCGTGTTGGGTCCCGCGAGCGTTGCCCCTTCCGGCTCAAGCTTGATGCGCGTGTCGAAGTCCCAGCCGATCAGCATGATCGTATGCTGCGCCTGAAGCATCGCCGCCTTGGCGGCTCTGAAGAAATCGGCACCGTCCACGATGACACGCATCCGGTCGGCGTGTTCGATCCGCCAGCACGTTTGCCCACGCTCAAGCAGTGGTTTCTGGTCCACGTCGCCTCCCGGCTTTCATTGCGGGCGCGAATGCTGACCGCCCGGTACAACGGAGCGCCGACCCTCAACTGATCCAATTGATACAACGCCGCTGCGGCAAATCCGATCCCGTTGGCCGACATCGCCTGACGCCGAACCGGCGAAGGGCAGGAGGCCCGACACCCCATCGAGGCAATCCGTTGCCAATTTCCGGACGCCCACCGGTTGCGGCGTTGGTTGGGACGTCAAATTTTGTACCGGTAGCCAAAGACGTTTTCGCAAGCATGCGGCATCGGCTTACGCTTTAAACATCTGAATCTGTAGCGATTCCAAGGAGGCAGGTTGTCCCGGAACACTCAATTCCATCTGAGTGTTCCTCTCCGAACCCACTCGTGACAGCGTCGGAGATTTCATAGATGCAGCGTCAATATTGCTAATAATTTCGTTCCATTCAAAGCTTATTGCGCTGCACTGCTTGGCCACTGGAATTTATACCTCTCATAAGCCCAACCATGGATTGAACGACTTGCGGATAAGCTGAAATTCATAGGCGTTCGGTCTTATTTTTCCTTCATGCGCCCGTTGAAATTGCCAGCATTCGGGCACAGCTGAAGGAGCCAAATTTGAATTTTTCTAATCTAGTTGAATTCGATTGCACGCTATGCAACTGCTCGATTGCTCGCTATCCTCTCGGAAACAGTTACGCAGGATGAAATGCGCCTCACAGAACAGACACGCTACGCCCTTCGCGTACTTGCATATTGTGCAAAGTTTCATCCCGAGATCACGTCCGTCAAAACTGTCGCGGCCGACACCGGGTTGACCGAATTTACAATTTTCAAGCTTTTGAAAAGTGCGACCAAAGCCGGTCTCGTCACTTCCGTTCGCGGGCGCAACGGCGGAATAAGGCTTGCGGCGCCACCCGGTGAGCTGGCCCTTGGCGCCGTGGTCCGGGTGTTCGAGCCGCGCTTTCAGCGTTGCGGTCCCGCCAAGCTCATGGCCAGCCACGAGCTGAAATCCGACGCTGTGGACCGGAAGCTCAATCAGGCCCTCGGCATGGGTTTCGCCGCCTTCCTGGACACTCTGGATGCGATGACGGTTGAAGACCTCCTGACCGAAGATCCCGTCGCACCGTTTTTCGCGATCGACGACCGTCCCGCACCGACGCAGCTGATGATGCGCGGCTGACTGGAACGTCAGCAGCAGCCCTTTTCGCCAGAGCCATGGCGCTGTACGTTGGCGCGAGGGGATCGCGAGGCTAGCGGGTGCGTGTCGATTATCTCGGGCTAGAAGCCTTTGTTTCCATCGCCGAGCGCGGCAGCTTCCAGCGGGCCGCCGATGCGCTCAGCCTGTCACAAACCGCGCTCAGCCACCGTATCCGCAAGATCGAGAGCGAGCTTGGCGTCCAGCTCCTGGAACGCAACAGCCGCGAAGTCTCCCTGACCCGCGCCGGCCAGACCCTCCTCCCGCAAGTCAAGACACTGCTTGAGGGTCTGCAGGGCGCCTACGCCGATGTCGCCGCCCAAGGGCGCGCCCGCCGCCGGCGGATCGTGTTTGCCTGCCTTCCCACCCTCGCCAACTCGCTGTTGCCCGATGTGCTGGCGCGGTTTGCCGACTCGCATCCCGAAACGTCCATTCTTCTGAATGACATGCCGGTCCAGCACATCTTCGATGCGGTGATCGCCGGCAATGTGGAATTCGGCATCACCGTCGTTTCGGCCGACACGTCCGACTGCGAGATCCGCCCGATCTATGATGAGCCGTACATGCTGCTGGTGCCGGCGGACCACCCGATTGCCGCTCGCGCCGACGTGGTCCCGGCGGATCTTGAGGGCAAGGTGATGGTCCGCATCACCTCCCAGTCGAAGAACCGGCAGCTGGTCGACGACGGGCTCGGCGAACACCGGGACCGGATCGTGTGGCGCTACGAGGTGCGCAACGCCGTCACCGCCATGAGCCTGGTGCGCGCCGGCGCGGCGTTCACCATCCTGCCGCGGATGGCGACGTCCCTCGCGCCGGACGGGCTGGTTGCACTGCCGTTCCGCGGACCGGGCCTGACGCGGACCCTCGGCGTTGCAACCCGCCGCGGCGTGCCTGTGGGCGAACCGGCTGCCACCCTCCTGGCCATGATTGAAGCGCAGCTGGCCAGCGCGCCGGGTGGCGCGACGCAATCGCCCGGGTTCAGCGCGCCGCCAGAACGGACGGATTGATCACCGACCGCGGCTCGCCATTGGCGAACGCATTCACCAATGCGTAAATGTCGGCGAACTGCCGATCAAGCTCGTCCTCGGTGACAAAACCGATGTGCGGCGTGGCGATGATTTTCGGATGCGACAGCACCGGATCGGACGGGTCGGTCACCGGTTCGCCGTCCAGAACATCGATGGCCGCGCCGCCCGGGCGGCCGGCATCCAGCGCTGCCACAAGCGCGCCCGGCGCAATCAGTCCCGCGCGCGCCGTGTTGATCAGCACCGCATCGCTGCGCATGGCGGCAAGGTCTTCGGCCGTGACGGCGTGCCGCGTCTCCGGCACCAGCCGCTGGTGGAGTGATACGAAATCCGGTTCTGCAAAGAATGCGGTGCGGCTGGCGGCAACGGTCTCGCCGGCAGCCGCTGCCCGTGCGCGCCCGTCTGGCGAGCCCCAGACCACCACGTTCATGCCGAAGGCGCGGGCGTAGTCAGCCACCATGCGCGCGAGCCGTCCATAACCAAGGAGCCCCAGCGTGCGTCCCTTGAGGGTGCGGCCCACGCCGGACTGCCAGTGCCCCGCCCGCGCCGACGCAATCTGCGCCGGCAACTGCCGTGCAGCGGCCAAAATCAACGCAAAGGTCAGCTCCGCTGCGGCGACCGACGGCCCTCCCTCGCCCTTCTCGGACGCAAACGCGATGCCGGCCGCCGTCAACGCCTCGACATCTACGTGCGGATGACCGCCGCGCATGGCGATGAGCTTCACCGTCGTCAGGAGACCTGCGAGTTCGGCGGTGACGGGCGTGCGTTCGCGAAACAGGATCACCGCCTCGGCACCATCCAGCCGCTTGGCCAGCACCGCCGGCTCCGGCTGATGGTCGGTCCAGACGGTGACATCGTGCCCGGCCAGCGCCTCGAAGCTCGGCAGATTGCGCAGAGTGTCGAAATAATCGTCGAGAATGTGAACCTTCACCTGAAGCGCTCCCACGGCACAGCCTGTTCGACACCCGCGTGCCCGTGCGGATGGGCGCGCCGGATCACCGGCGACGCGATCTTGTCGCAGACGTGAAAATCCCACAATGCCGGGCCGCTGCCGGCGCCGAACGCCTCCACCAGTCCCGCCACATCGTCCAGCGCGCTCACCTTCCGCCCGTCGATGCCAAAGCCGCGCGCGATGGCGCCAAGGTCCGGATAGCCGAACACCGCGCCAGCATCGCTGATGCCTTCGGATCGGAGCTTGTGGATCTCGGACCCATAGGCGCCGTCGTTCAGCACGCAGATAGCGATGTCGAGCTTGTGGCGGCGGATGGTTTCCAGCTCCTGCACATTCATGAGCAGACTGCCGTCGCCGTCGAACAACACGACCTTGCGGCCGGGCCGCGCCGCTGCAACGCCCATGGCATAGGCGAGCCCGTTCCCGATGGCACCGAACTCGCGGATGGTGTGGAAGTGCGCCACCGGCCGGTGCGGCATCTGCGCAAAGTAGAAAGAGCAGTGGCCGGACGAGTTCACGCACTCCCAGTCCGCCGGAATGGCGGCGTCAAGCGCGGCCACCACGTCCCGCGGGTCGAACGTGCCTTCGGCCGGAGCCGGAAACACCGCCATGTCCGCTGGCGTTTCGGCAATGGCGCGGGCGATGGGCGCCGACCGCCAGACGCGGCCGCCTTCTGCGGGCGTGATGGCCGCCGTCAGCGCCTCCACGCCCACGCGGGCATCGGCGCGGATGTGATCCTGCGCGGCAAGGCGGCCCTGGCTGATGGCCCGGGGGTCGGTGTCGATCTGGAGCACCGCGGCCCTGGGAAAGAGCTTGCCGCCATCGGCGTTGTGGTGGGCGAGAATGGTGCCGGCGGCAATCACCAGATCGGCCTCGGCCAGAAGCTCTCGCGCGACCGTGGTGGAAAAGCCGCCCGCAATTCCAAGCGAGAACGGATCGTCATGGAACAGCCCGCGGGCCGGGAGCGTGGTGGCCAGAAGCCCGCCGGTCTTCTCGGCAAGTGCCCGGCAGGCGGCTCCCGCATCCGCCACAACGGCGCCCCGGCCTGCCATCACCACAATGCGGCTGGCACCATCCACCATGGCGGCGGCGCGCGCCACATCGTCCGGTGCCGGGTGCATCCGGCCGACCCGGGGCATGATCTGGCGCGAGGGGGCGGGCAGCGTGTCCGGGCCGGTCCAGTCGCGGTTCTGAAGGTCGAACGGGACACCGAGCACCACGGGGCGGTTTTCCATGCGCGCCTGCAGGAACGCATCGCGGATTTCGGCGGGCATCCGCTCGGGGTGGTGAAGGGCGCGGTAGGCCGCTCCGGTGGCGGTGATGAACGGGGCCTGGTCGATTGCCTGATTGTACCAGGCCGACTTCAGAGGCGCTTCGCCGGCAAAGACCACCAGCGGAATACCGGCGCGCACCGCGGCTGGCAGCGCGGTGAGGATCTGCGTCAGGCCCGGGCCGCAGGTGACGGTTGCGACACCCGGCGCCCCGGTGGCACGCGCATGCGACATGGCGGCCGACACGGCGTTGTGTTCGTGCCGGACATAGATCATCCGCGCGCCGCGCTCGGCAAGGGAAGTCGCCCAGTTCATGTTGGCGTCGCCGAGGAGGGCGAAGCAGGTGTCGACGCCCTCCTGCCGGAATGCCTCGGCAAGAACGTCGTAGGTTTTCCGCGTGGTCATCAGGTTATCCCTGTGGTCGAGGAAGAGGGGCGGTCTTAGCGTGTGCCGTCCCAGACTGAGGCCGGGACCATCACCTCGCCGCGCGCCAGCATCCGCGCGGTGCGCACCAGCCCGGCCGACTTCAGGGTGAGGCCGTCCGCCCCGTTCTCGAAGTCCACCATCACCTCGATGATGCCGGACGGATGCTCGATCTCGACCAGCTGCGGGGCGGTGCCGGTGAGGCCTTCGGCCATTCCGTCCGCCACGGTGCCCGGGGTGAGGACGCAGGCGGCAAGGCACTGCGCGCCGGTGACGGCCATGGTCGGGTGGCAATTCCACGGCATGAAGTAGCGCGTCAGCACGGTGCCGCCGGCCTTTGGCGGTGCAACGAGGCCGATTTTCGGCGTGACGGACTTGGTGACATCGCCCATCCCCATCCGCTTGCCGGCTTCGATCCGGATCGGCTCGATCCGCTCGTAGAAGGCGCGGTTGGCGTCAAGCTCAGCCGCCGTTTCCAGCCCGGTGAGGCCGAGGTCGGCGGCCCGCGCGATCATCAGCGGCATCGCAACGTCGATGCAGGTGACCTCAAGGCCGTCGATGGTGTCGATCAGGTTGCCTGTGGGGAGGAGTGCGCCGGTGGAGGACCCCACTGTGTCGAGGAAGTTGAGCGCGACGGGGGCCGCCGTGCCGGGGACGCCGGCAATCTCGGTGTCGCCCTCGTACTCGACCACGCCGCCGGGCGTCTTCACGATGGCCTCGATCCGCGCGCCGGTGTTGACGGCGTAAATGCGCACCCGCGTCTCCCCGTCCGTCGCGCGGACCATCCCCTTCTCGATCGCGGCGGGGCCGACGGCAGACAGGATGTTGCCGCAGGTGGGCTTGTAGTCCACCAGCCGCTCGGCAACGGCCACCTGCGCAAAGAAATAGTCCACGTCGCAATCGTCACGCGCGGACGGGCTCAGCATCGCGACCTTGGTGGTGACGGCAGTGCCGCCGCCGATCCCGTCAATATTCCAGGTGTGGCCGGCGCCAACCACCGCCATCAGGACTTCGGACAGGCGATCACGGTCTTCCGGCAGGTCAGCACGGTCGAAGTAGGGCCCGCGCGAGGAGCCGCCGCGCATGAAGTGAAACGGTATTCCGGTCTGGGTCATGTGAAGGGCCACGGCAATTTGAAGAATTCCTGAAGGAGCCCGGGCGGAAAGTCGCGGCCAAGCGTGCCGCCGAGGAAGCAGATGAGGCCGACGCCGGCGCTGGTCAGCACGATGGTGCGCAGCCACCCGACCCGCGCACGGACCCGCAGGAACGAAACGAAGAAGATGCCGAGCGCCAGAATGAAGCCGAGCAACGCGGAAAGGCCGAGCAGGAGGCCAAGCCACCCCAGCGTCGACCACAGCCCGTGCTGCGCGTTGCCGTCTTCGTTGCCTTTTTCGAGGTCGGCGAAAATGGGGTTGGTTTCCGGCGCCTTCATCATGCGCAGGATCAGTACGAGGCAGCCGATCAGGGTGACGATGCCCACCGTGACGGGGAAGATCTTGTCGCCCAGCCGCGTGATGGACGCCGCATCGAAGGTGGCGATTGCCACGTAGGCGGTGACGACGAGCAGGAACACGAACGGTGCGCGCTTGCCGCCGGTGGGCGCGTCGCCCTGGGTGAGGATCTGCTTGCCCTGCCGCACGCCGACAATGACGGACACCACGGTCAGGACGAGGATCGTCACGCTGATGGGCGTGAAGATGTAGCTGAGGCCGGCTTCCATGCTGCGATTGAAGCGGGACGTTGCGATCTGGTTTGCCATGTTGGCGAAGGATTCCGCCTGGCTGGACAGGACAAATCCGATCAGGAACGCCGGGCGGGACCACTCGAACCGGCGCAGAAGGATGCCGAGCACGCCGACGCCGATCAGCGCCGCGAGGTCGCCCAGCGACTGGCGCGACTGGAACGCCGCAAACGCGATCACCATGAACAGGAACGGCGCGACCAGCGTGAAGCGGATGGTGGTGAGCTTTGCGATGGGGCCCGACATGAGGATGCACAGGCCGGCACCCACCACGTTGGCGAGCGCAAGGCTCCACACGATGGTGTAGGTGAGATCGAGGTTGTTGCGGACCATGTGGGGGCCGGGGTCGTAACCGAGCAGCGCGAGGCCGCCCAGGAACACCGCCATGGAGCCGGAACCCGGAATGCCGAAGATCAGCGTCGGCACCAGGCCGCCGCCTTCCTTGGCGTTGTTGGAGCTCTCCGGCCCGATCACGCCGCGAATGTCGCCCGAACCGAAGTTCGACTTGTCCTTGGAGGACTGGACGGTGAAGCCGTAGGCAATCCAGTCGACAACCGAGCCGCCAAGGCCCGGAATGACGCCGACCAGCACGCCGATGGCCGAGCACTTCACCGACAGCCATATGTTGTGCCACCAGTCCGCAAGGCCGTGCAGCCAGCCCTTGCCGAGGCCGCCGGTCTTGGAGATGGCCCGGTCCTGGCGCAGCAGCGACACGATTTCCGGCACCGCGAAGATGCCGAGGCCGACGATCACCAGCGAAAAACCGTCGAGCAGATACGGGACGTCGTAACTTGCCATGCGCAGCGAACCGCCGGCGCCCGCCTCGCCGATGGTGCCGACCAGAAGGCCGAGGCCCGCGGCAACGACCCCCTTCATGGGCAGCCGGCCGGCGAGGATCGCGACCATGGAAAGGCCGAGGACCGTCACCATCAGCATTTCGGGCAGGCCGAATGCGAGGATCATCGGCCGCGCGATGAGAATGAAGACGGTGAGGATGATGGCGCCGAGGATGCCGCCGAACAGCGACGAAGCGAACGCTGCGGACAATGCCCGCGCCGCCTCGCCCTTCTTGGCCAGCGGAAACCCGTCGAGCACGGTGGCCTGCGATGCGGTAGAGCCTGGAATGCCCAGGAGCACCGAGGCGAAGGTATCGGACGTCGGCACCACCGCAATGAGGCCGACCATGAGGGCCAGGCCCGAGACCGGGTCCATGCCGAACATGAACGGCAGGACGAGAGACAGGCCGGCGATGCCGCCAAGGCCGGGAAACACCCCCACCGAAAGGCCGAGCAACACGCCGATCACCAGGAAGAGGAGCTGCTCAGGGCGAAGAATGAGCACCCAGGCCTCGCCGAGGGCGGCGACTGCGGACGTGACGAGGTCCATTTCGATCCAATCAGGCTTCTTGGCGAAAACGCCCCCCGCCAGAGGCGGGAGGCGCAGAAACGTCTTTGTTCAGGCGATCAGGGGTCAGTCGAGGCTGACGCCGTAGTCTTCGAGGAGCCAGTCCTTGACCCACTTCTTGGCTTCCGGCGACACGTTGGTGGCCAGTTCTGCCGCATTCTTCGCACCGGGGCCCGTCAGCTGCGGGTAGTTGCCGAGCGTTGCTTCCTTCTGCGTCTGGAAGTCGTCGCGGGCGATCACTTCCTTCAGTGCAGCCGTGTAGGTGTCGACGATGTTCTGCGGCGTGTCCTGATGCACGAACACCATCTTCTGGGCGGGGAAGCCGGCGATGAAGAACGCCTTCCAGGCATCCCAGCCCGGACCGGACGTTTCGCAGCCCTCGGTCGCCTCGCAGACTTCCTTGAAGGTCGGCATGTCGGGGAAGGTCGGATCGCGCACGATGTTGCCGTCGTCGTCCAGCGAACCCCAGCTCATCATCGGAACCGCAAGGCCTTCCTCAACCATCGGCGTGACCGAACGGATGTAGGCAGGCGAGGTCTGGTAGTCGATGTTGGCTTCGCCGCGCTCGAACATCAGGCGGCCATCGCCGCGGCCTTCGACGCCGAACACCGGGTCAACCGTGAGACCGAGGAGCTTCCAGGCCAGCAGCGGCACGAGATCGAGCGTGGTGGCGCCCTGGCTGCCGTAGAGGAAGTTGTAGTCCTTCAGGTCATCGGCATCGCCATCGAAATTGGCGGCAATGTCGGGCGGAAGATACGCCACGCCGCCAACGCCGGACGCGAGCACGGGGGTCCACTTCTTGTAATCGTAACGCACGCGCGGATCGTCGAGCAGATACGGGAACTGCGTCGAGCCGGACGTGCCGAAGATCAGCGTGCCGTCGGTCACGTCCTGTTCGGCGAACCAGTTGGCGCCCGACGTGGAGCCGGCGCCCGGACGGTAGCGGACCACCACGGTGGGGCTGCCCGGCAGCGCATCGTGCAGGAACGGCGCGTAGAAGTTGGCCCAGCGCGAAGAACCGCCGGACTCAGAGAACGGGATTACGTATTCGATCGTATCGCCCGAGAAATCAACGTCCTGCGCAGCAGCCGGCATAGACATTGCACACGCTGCAAGTGCAGTGGTGGCGAGCGCCATGATTCTGGTGCGGATGTGGTGTGTTCCCATGTGGAAACGGCCTCCCTTAATCCATTGTTTTCCGACCGGATTTGTAGACCCGGACAGTCCCGATGCTGGCGAGCGGCAATTGCAGTGCTCACGGCATCGAGTATTAGGGCTAAGGTGACACGGGCGCGGAAGCGGCAGCAAACGCGTTTTCGGCATCGAACCATGCACGAAATTCATGCTGCACCGCAAAACGGACGCGCTATTCATGTGAAGCTTGCGTTCAGGACAGGCCCGCCGGTGGCGCGGCCCTGTCCGCTCAGGTCTTGGGGCGGACCTTGAGCAGCCGGGCCACAAGGGGCGCACCGGTAATCACGAACAGCACCCGGATCACGTGGTGCATGATGACGAAGCCGAGGTCGGCCCCGGCAACAATGGCAAGCACTGTCATCTCCGCCTGTCCGCCGGGGGCGAAGGCAAGGAAGCCCTCCACCGCGTGCCCCGCCTCGAAATACACCACAGCCTCGGTGAACACCGCAGCCAGTGCCGCCAGGATCAGCACGTAGACGAAGCCCGCCACCACATCCCGGCGGATTTCGGGGAGCGTGACGCCGACATAGTTCACGCCGATGCCCATGCCGATGAAGAATTGCGCGACGAGGATCGCCTCCGCCGGCGGGCGGGAGTGGATGAAACCCATCAGCGAGAAGGCCGCCGTCAGGATCAGCGGGCCGAGGATCGACGCGCCGAACAGGCCCAGCCGCTCGCCGCCCTTCCAGCCGACCACGGCCAGCAACACCATCAGCCCCATCTGCCATAGCGGCAGCTCGGACGCAGGGGCGCCGATGGGATTATCGAGCGCCACATCGAACCCGTAGATCATGATGATCGGCGCAAGCGTCACGATGATGAGGACGCGGGTGGCATGGATCAGCGCCAGTGCGCGCACGTCCCCGCCCGCTTCGGTGCCGAAGATCACCATGTCCTGCAGGCCGCCGGGCATTGCGGCGTAATAGGACGTCACGAAGTCGAACTTGCAGACCTTGTAGAAGTAGGGAACGCCGATGAGGCCGATCACCGAAATGTAGATCGGGATCAGCGCCACCGACGCCATCATCCGCGGCAGCTCGTGCAGCACGGCGGGCGTGATTGCGGCGCCGATGGCAACGCCCAGAATGGTCCGCGCGCCGACCGCAACCTGGCCGACGCCCTTCAGCGGCACACCGGCGACGGCGGCGATGATGCAGGCGAACAGCGGCCCGAACAGGAATGGCAGCGGCATGTTGAGGGCTGAAAGCAGCGCCGTGCCGAGGATCGCCAGCGTCAGCGTCAGCACCCGGCGCTGCCAGGTGTTCAGGCCGCTCAGGATTTGCCGCTTGGCACCGACCGGGACATTGCTGCGGGGCGCGCCATCACGCATCGCATCAAGCTCCAGCGTGCTGGGCTCGGCGCCGGGCTCCGGTGGTTTTTCGTTTGATTGACGACCCATGCATCCCGTTGTATACGGCTGTGCACCAGATGGGAAGAGGCCGACGGACCATAAATGCCGACCGACCGCACACCCTCCTCCCTTCAGGGCGAGGACGCCTACAACAAGCTTCTGGGTGAAATCCGCACCGGTGCCCTCGGCCCGGGCGCCCGGCTGACCGAGACCGACCTTGCACGCCGCCTCAACATTTCCCGCACGCCCGTGCGCGAGGCGATCAGGCAGCTTGAGGCGGACGGGCTCGTCATCCACCAGCCGCGCGTCGGCGCCACCATCCGCACGCTCGACTATTCGGAGGTGATGGAGCTTTACGAGATGCGCACGGTCCTGGAGGGGACGGCCGCAAGGCTTGCCGCCCGCAGCGCCTCGGAAATGGAGGTCGCGGAGCTTGCCGCCATCAACGACGAGATGCGCGCACCCGGCCTCACCGGTCAGCGCCTCTTCGTTCTCAACCAGCAATTCCACCTCACGATGCTGGATGCGGCGCGCAACCGCTACCTTTCGCGCTCGGTTCACGCCCTGCAGAAGACACTTCTCATCCTCGGCCCCTCCACGCTGGAGGAAGCCAGCCGCGCGTCCGAAGTGGTCGGCGAACACGACACCGTGCTGGATGCACTGCGCGCCCGCGATGGCCTCGCCGCCGAAGCGCTGATGCGCAAGCACATCGAAGCCTCACACAGAGCGCGGCTTCGCCAGCTGCGTCTGCGCAACGAGAAGAATGAGCAATGAGCACGCCCAGAGAACTTGCCGCAACCCACTGGGACCTTGTGGTTGTCGGCGGCGGCAACGCGGCACTGTGCGCGGCCATCGAGGCGGCGGAGCAGGGCGCCAGCGTCGTCATCCTGGAGGGAGCGCCGGAACCCTATCGCGGCGGCAACTCGCGCCATACGCGCAACTTCCGCTGCATGCACCACGCCCCCCTCTCGGTGCTGACCGATGCCTACGAGGAGGACGAATATTATGACGACCTCCTCCGCGTCACCAAAGGCGAGACCGACGAGCACCTCGCCCGGATGACGATCCGCGCCTCGGAAGAGTGCCTGCCCTGGATGGAGGCCCACGGCGTGCGCTTCCAGCCCTCGCTGTCCGGCACGCTCTCCCTGTCGCGCACCAACGCGTTTTTCCTCGGCGGCGGCAAGGCTCTGGTGAATGCCTACTACAACACCGCCGAAGACCTCGGCATCCGCGTCGCCTACGAGGCGCAGGTGACCCACGTCGCCATGAACGGCACCCGCTTCGAGGCGGTGGAGGCCGACATTGGCGGCGAGCACGTCACCATCGCCGGGCGCGCCGTGGTGCTGGCCTCGGGCGGGTTCCAGGGCGACATCGAGTGGCTGGCCCGCGCATGGGGGCCGGCAGCGCGCAACTTCCTCATCCGCGGCACGCCCTACAACAAGGGCGTCGTCCTGAAGGACATGCTCGACCAGGGCGCCGAGAGCGTCGGCGACCCCACCCAGTGCCACGCCGTTGCGATCGACGGCCGCGCCCCCAAGTTCGACGGCGGCATCGCCACAAGGCTCGACTGCGTGCCGTTCTCGGTGGTGGTCAACAACATGGGCGAGCGGTTTTACGACGAGGGCGAGGATGTCTGGCCCAAGCGCTACGCCATCTGGGGCCGGCTCGTCGCCGCACAGCCCGAGCAGGTTGCCTATTCAGTGATCGACGCCAAATCCATCGACCTCTTCATGCCGTCCCTCTACCCGCCCGAAACCGCCGACACCATCGAGGGCCTCGGCCAGAAGCTCGGCATCCCCGGCACCGTTTTCCGCAACACGGTGGAGGCGTTCAACGCCGCCTGCCAGCCCGGCACCTTCTCCCACAACGCGCTCGACGGCCTTTCCACCAGCGGCATCGCCCCGGAAAAGACCAACTGGGCCCGCCCGCTCGATACGCCGCCCTTCTACGGCTACAGCCTGCGCCCCGGTGTCACCTTCACCTATCTGGGCCTGAAGGTGGACGATGGCGCGCGTGTCAGCGGCACCACCGGCCTTTTCGACAATGTCTGGTGCGCCGGCGAAATGATGGCCGGCTCCATCCTGGGCCAGGGCTATCTTGCCGGCTTCGGCATGACCATCGGCACCGTGTTCGGCCGCAAGGCCGGGCAGGGCGTCGCCGCGTACCTCAACGGAAATCACAACAATGCCCGCTGAAGCCATGGACGTCGCCCTCCAAACTTCCCCGCACGACCTTGGCCTCGGCACCACCGGCGAGGCCCGCCGGCAGATCGAGGTGTGCAATGCCTGCCGCTACTGCGAAGGCTTCTGCGCGGTCTTCCCCGCCATCACCCAGCAAAAGGTGTTCACGGACGGGGACGTGACGCAGCTCGCCAACCTTTGCCACAACTGCCGCGGCTGCTTTTATTCGTGCCAGTACACCGCGCCGCACGAATTTGCGCTGAACCTGCCCAAGGCTTTGGCCGAAGAGCGCGCCGAAAGCTGGGAGCGCTTTGCGTGGCCGGGCGTGTTCGGCGGCCTCTTCCAGCGCCACGGCGTTGCGGTCGCCGCCGCGCTGATTGCCGCGCTGGCGGCGATGTTTGCGGTGGTCTCCGCCGCCCGCCCCGCCGGCGGCGACGGTTTTTACGCCTACCTGTCACACGCCGGCATGGTGGCGATCTTCGCGCCTGCGTTCTTGCTGCCGGTCCTTGCCATCGCCATCGGCCTTCGCCGCTACTGGGCGCATGTGGGCGGCGCGCCGGTCACCTGGCGGGCGCTCGTCGATGCGTTCGGCTCGGCAGGCCGCATGAAGAACCTTGCCGGCGGGCAGGGCCAGGGCTGCAACTTCGAGAAGGGCGACCGCTACTCCAACGCCCGCCGCCACTGCCACCAGTCGGTCATGTACGGCTTCCTGCTGTGCTTCGCCTCCACCAGCTCGGCCACCCTGCTGCACTACGTCTTCGGCCTCGAAGCGCCGTACGACTTCATTTCGCTGCCGAAGCTTCTCGGCGTACCTGGCGGGCTGTTGCTGGTTGCCGGCGGCATCGGCCTTGCGGTGCTGAAGACCAGGGCGGACCCGGCGCTGTCCGCAGCACGCCTGTGGGGCGGGGAAATGGCGTTCGTCCTGCTGCTGGTCGCAACCGGCCTCACCGGGCTTTTGCTCTACGCCGCCACAGGCACCGCTGCCGTGCCCGCGCTGCTGGCGGTCCACCTCGGCGCCGTGCTCACCCTCTTCCTGCTGGCCCCCTATTCCAAGATGGTGCACGGCTTCTACCGCCTCGCCGCCCTCACCCGCGACGCACAGCTGAGGCAGACCCGATGAGCGGCCCGACCCTCCTCCTCCTCGATGGCGACGGCATCGGCCCCGAAATCGTCGCCGCCACGCGCCATGTCCTGGAGACCGCCAACGCCGCGTTCGCCCTCGGCCTCACCTTCACCACCGCCACCATCGGCTTCGACGCGCTGAAGGAAAGCGGCACCACCATTCCGGACGCGGTGGTCGAAGCGGCACTGGCGGCAGATGGCGTGGTCCTCGGCCCGGTCTCCCACAACGACTATCCGCCGGTGGCCGAAGGCGGCCTCAACCCCTCCGGCACCCTGCGCAAGAAGCTGGACCTTTACGCCAACATCCGCCCCGCAAAAACGCCGCCGGGCGTGGATGCGACGCCGGTGGACCTCGTCACCGTGCGCGAAAACACCGAAGGCTTTTACGCCGACCGCAACATGGCGGAGGGGCCGGGCGAGTTCATGCCCGAGCCGGGCATTGCGCTCGCAATCCGCAAGATCACGTCACGCGCCTCGCGCCGCATCGCCGACGCTGCCTTTCGCCTCGCCGAAACCCGCGGCGCCAAACACGTCACCGCCGTCCACAAGGCCAACGTCCTGCGCCTGTCCGACGGCGTGTTTCTCGCCGAAACCCGCGCCGTTGCGGCCGAGCACCCCGGCATCCGCTACGACGAGGTGCTGATCGACGCGATGGCCGCCCATCTGGTGCGCGACGCCTCACGCTACGACGTCATCGTCACCACCAACATGTACGGCGACATCCTGTCCGACCTTGCGGCAGAACTCTCCGGCAGCCTTGGCCTCGCCGCCTCGCTCAACGCTGGCGAGACCCACGCCATGGCACAGGCCCAGCACGGCTCGGCCCCCGATATTGCGGGCAAGGGCCTCGCCAACCCCGCCTCCCTCATCGGCTCCGCCGCCATGCTCCTCCACTGGCTGGCCGAACGGCGCGGATCGGATGCTCTGGCGGCGGCCGCAAGGGCGGTCGACGACGGGCTCGCCGCCGCCTTGGCGGACGCATCCTCTCGCACGCCGGACCTTGGCGGCACGGCCGGCACGATGGACTGCGCGGCAACCGTTGCCGCCCGTATTCTGGCGGCCGGCAAGGCACACGCCGAATAGCCCATCCGCCGCAATCGCCGGTAATTGGCGCTGACGCCAGACCGTCCGGATGCAGAAAATGAATAGAACGGCAACGGTTTCGCATTCGCCGCTAGGCCTGCGGGAGCCTACCTTTCGCGCTGAAGCCGACCCGCCGGCAAACCCGGCGCGCCGAGAGCCGCGGACAACCGTGCGCCAAGACAAATCGACCCGAGGAGAACGCCCATGGCCGACAAGACAGCCCTGGTGATCAGCGCCCATTCCGCAGACTTCGTCTGGCGTTGCGGCGGCGCGATCGCCCTCCACGCCGCCAGGGGCTACGACGTGACGGTCGCCTGCCTCTCCTATGGCGAGCGCGGCGAGAGCGCCAAGCTGTGGAAGAACGAGGGGATGACGCTGGACCGCGTGAAGACCGAACGCCGCGCCGAGGCCGAGAACGCCGCCGAGGCGCTGGGCGTCGCCGACATCCAGTTCTTCGACCTTGGCGACTACCCGCTCGACCTCGACCGCGATGCCAAGTTCCGCATCGTAGACCTCATCCGCAAGGTGCAGCCCGCCTTCATGATGAGCCACTCCAAGTACGACCCCTACAACACCGACCATATGTACGCGACCGAGATTGCGCTGGAGACGCGGATGATCGCGCAGGCGTGGGGCCACAACCCCGGCGAGAAGGTGCTCGGCGCGCCGCAGCTCTACCTCTTCGAGCCGCACCAGACCGAGCAGATGGGCTGGAAGCCCGACGTCTTCCTCGACATCTCGCCGGTGTGGGAGAAAAAGCGCGCCGCCATCGAGTGCATGAAGGGCCAGGAGCACCTCTGGGCCTACTACACCAACGTCGCCGAAAACCGCGGCAACCACTTCCGCCGCAACTCCGGCGGCCAGTCCGGCGGTCGCGCCGCCACCCATGCGGAAGGCTTCCAGTCGGTCTTCCCGCGCTGCGTGGATGAACTTTGATGCACAAGGTCGTCCAGAACATCACCCGCGCCGACCCCACGCTGATCGCCAAGCTGGGCGCAGCCGGTGTCGCCACCGTGCACGAGGCGCAGGGCCGCACCGGCCTGATGGCGGCGAAGATGCGGCCGATCTATCCGGGCGCAGCGCTGGCAGGCTCCGCCGTCACGATCTCGGCGCCCCCCGGCGACAACTGGATGGTCCACGTCGCCATCGAGCAGCTGCAGGACGGTGACGTTCTGGTCCTTGCCCCCACCTCCCCCTCGACCGACGGCTATTTCGGCGATCTCCTCGCCACCTCCGCCCGCGCCCGCGGCTGCCGCGGCCTGATCATCGACGCCGGCGTGCGCGACGTGAAGGACCTTGCCGCCATGCACTTCCCCGTATGGTCCGCCGCAATCCACGCGCAGGGCACGGTGAAGGAAACGCTGGGTTCCGTGAACGTCCCCGTCGTGTGCGCCGGCGCGCTGGTGAACCCCGGCGACATCATCATCGCCGATGACGACGGCGTCTGCGTCGTCCCGCACGACACGGTGTTCGCAGTGGTGGAAGCCGCCGAAAAGCGTCTTGCCGCCGAGGAGGACAAGCGCCAGCGCCTCGCCGCCGGCGAGCTGGGGCTCGACATCTACGGCATGCGCGGACGGCTTGCCGAAAAGGGCCTCGTTTATGAGTGAGGGCGTGCGCGCCATGTGGATGCGCGGCGGCACATCCAAGGGCGGCTATTTCCTGGCGGACGAGCTGCCAGCGGACCGCGACGCCTTCCTGCTCGCCGCCATGGGCTCGCCGGATGCGCGCCAGATCGACGGCATGGGCGGCGCCGACCCGCTGACCTCCAAGGTGGCGGTTGTAAAGCGGTCAGAGCGGTCGGGCGTCGACGTCGACTACCTGTTCCTGCAGGTGTTCGTGGACAAGCCCGTTGTCACCGACGCGCAGAACTGCGGCAACATCCTCGCCGGCGTCGGCCCGTTCGCCATCGAGCGCGGGCTGATTGCGGCGTCGGACGGCGAAACCCGCGTCACCATCTACATGGAAAACACCGGGCAGACGGCGGTTGCCACCGTCGCCACCCCCGGTGGCCGCGTGACCTACACGGGCGACGCCCGGATCGACGGCGTGCCCGGCACGTCCGCGCCCATCCGCATCGCCTTTCGCGACACCGCCGGCTCCTCCTGCGGCGCGCTCCTGCCCACAGGCAACACCGTCGACAGCATCGACGGCATTGCCTGCACGCTGATCGACAACGGGATGCCCTGCGTCGTCATGCGCGCCGACGCCCTCGGCATCACCGGCACGGAAAACCCCTCCGACCTCGAAGCCAATGCCCCCTTGCGCGAGAAGCTGGAGGCCATTCGCCTGAAGGCCGGCCCGCTGATGAACCTTGGCGACGTTACCGATTCCAGCGTGCCGAAGATGACAATGGTCAGCGCCGCGCAGGATGGCGGCGCGGTCTCCACCCGCACATTCATCCCGCACCGCTGCCACAAGGCAATTGGCGTGCTGGGCGCTGTCAGCGTCGCCACCGCGTGCCTGTTGCCGGATGGTCCCGCCGCCGAAGTCGCCAAAATTCCTGCCGGAATGCAAAAAACCCTTTCCGTGGAGCATCCCACGGGCGAAATGACGGTGCTCGCCACCCTCGACGGCGGCGAGGTCACCGAAACCGCGATCCTGCGGACAGCACGAAAACTGTTCGACGGCACGATCTACTAGGGCGCATCACCAGCGCCTGACGACTGGGAGACTCCACATGCGCATTGCCTTCATCGGCTACGGAGAGGCCGCGCGCGCCTTCCGCAAGTCCCTCGGCGAGACGAACGGTGCATTCCGCTTCGCCGCCTACGACATCAAGGGCACGCCGGAGATGGCCGCCGCGATGGAGGCCGATGGCACCGCCCGCGGCGCGACTGTCGCCGAAGCCATCGACGGCGCGGACTGGATCTTCTCCGCCGTGACCGCCGACCAGAGCTACATTGCCGCCGAAGCCGCCCTCCCGCACCTCACCCAGGGCCAGGTTTTCATCGACATCAACTCCGTCTCCCCCCAGCGCAAGCGCGACACCGCCGCCGCCGTGGAAGCGCGCGAGGCCGTCTACCTCGACATGGCGGTGATGTCCCCGGTCCACCCGAACGGCCATGCCTCGCCGGTCCTCCTCGCCGGTCCCGCCGCCGAACGCCTTGCCGCTGAGATGAAGCCTCTCGGATTCACGTTCGAGGTTGCCGGCAACGCCACCGGCGAAGCAACCGCGGTGAAAATGGTGCGCTCCCTGTTCGTGAAGGGCCTCGAAGCCATCACTGTCGAAGCGCTGCTTGCTGCCTCGGCCTCCGGCTGCTTCGACCGCGTGCTGGAATCCCTCTCCAAGAGCTTCCCCGGCCTCGGCTGGCCCGAGCACGCCTCCTATTATTTCGAGCGCACCCTCCACCACGGCACCCGCCGTGCCGCCGAGATGGAAGAAAGCGCCGCCACGCTGAACGAGCTGGGGCTGGAAGGCGGCCTCGCCGCCCGCATCGCCGCGGTGCAGCGCAAGATGGGCGCAATGGAGGCGACAGACCTTCCCGAGGGGCCTCTGGCCGACGGGATCGCTGCAATTCTTGCGGCGCGGCTGGCGCAGTAGGGTCGGCTGTTCTTGCAACATGGCCGGAGAGGCCATGCCGCAATGTCGATGAAGAGAAGGCTCGCCTCCGGCGGGTCTTCCACCGCAGCAGGCAAGAAAAGAAGCCGCCCGCGTCAGGCGCCCTCTTCGCTTTTCAGGTGAAGTAGAGGCGGGTCGGGTTGGTGACGAGGAGCTTCTGGCGCAGCGCCTCCGTGGGGGCGATCACCGGGATGCGGTCGACCAGCAAGCCATCGTCGGGCTGGTGGCTCTTCATGTTGGGGTGCGGCCAGTCGGTGCCCCACAGGACGCGGTCGGAGAACTGCTCCACCAGCGTGCGCGCGAACGGGGCGACATCGTAGTAGGGCGGGCCGGCCTTGGTCAGCCGCTCGGGGCAGCCGACCTTCACCCAGAATTTCTCGTTCTCCATCAGGCCGCAGAATGCCTGGAAGCCCGGCGCCTCGATGCCGCCCGCAATGTCCGGGCGCCCCATGTGGTCGATCACCACATCGCATGGCAGGGTTTTGAGGAACGGCGCCAGCTCGTCAAAGTCCGGCGCCTCGAAATAGACCACCACATGCCAGCCGAGCTCGGCGACGCGCGCTGCAAGGCGGGCCGAAACGTCCACCGGGTCCGGGTCTACGAGGCGCTTCACGAAGTTGAAGCGCACGCCGCGCACGCCCTTTTCGTTCATGTTGGCAAGCGCTGCGTCGCTGATGGCGGGGTCGACCACCGCAACGCCGCGGCACCCTGCGGGATCGGCAACCAGCACGTCCAGCATTGCCGCATTGTCCCGGCCGTGGCAGCTGGCCTGCACCAGCACGTTGCGGGAAAAGCCGAGGTGGCGGCGCAGCGCGAACAGTTTCGCCTTGCCGGCATCCGACGGCGTGTATTTCCGCTCCGGCGCGTAGGGAAACTCATTGCCGGGGCCGAAGACGTGGCAGTGCGCATCCACCGCGCCTTCGGGGGGCCGATAATCCGGCACGCGGGGGGACGGGTGCCAGGTGGGGGGATCAATCTGCATTGGATTTCCGCAGCAAGAGGACAAGGCCGGCAATCATCGCAAGGCCGGCCGCTTCGGCAGCAAGGCTGAGCGCCGAGCCCACCGGCAGCACCAGCGCGGCGGCAAGAAGCCCCGCCGCCACCCAGAGTGACAGGATCTCGGCCAGCGAAAGCCGGCGGACGAGCCAGCCCGTCATCGCAACGCCTGCGGCAAACACGCCGCCGAACGCCGCCGCGCACGCTAGCGCAATGCCCCACGGCGTGCCGATGAGCAAAAGCTCGGGCGCATATACGAACAGGAACGGCGCAACCACCTTCACGAAGCCGAGCCGGATTGCCTCGACGGCAGTCTCGTTGGGGTCCGATCCCGCGATCGACGCCCCCGCATACGCCGCCAGCGCCACCGGCGGCGTGATGGCGGACAGGAGCCCGTAGTAGAAGATGAACATGTGCGCCGCGATCACCGGCAGGCCGAACTTGGTGAGCGCCGGGGCAATCAGGATCGCCAGAAGCAGGTAGGCAGCCGACGTCGGCATCCCGAGACCGAGGACGAAGCTGGCCACCATGGTCAGCACCAGCACCAGGAAGAGGTTGTCGCCGCCCACATCCAATATGAGAGACGACACCTTCAGCGCCATGCCCGTCAGCGTCATCACGCCGATGAGGATGCCGGCCACCGCCACCGCCGCCACCACCGGCAGGCAGTTGCGCAGCGTCTCCATCATCACTTCCAGGAGGCCGACGGGGCCGATCCGCGTTGCCTTGGTGAAGACGGAAACCACCAGCGCGGTGATCACGCACAGCACCGCTGCGGCCGATGGGGTGTACCCCACCACCAGAAACACGATGAGGCCCACCAGCGGGATCAGGAGATAACCGCGCCTGAACAGCACTTCGGAGAGGTTTGGCACCTCGTCCGCCCTGGCGCGGCCAAGGTCGAACTTGCCGGCCTCGGTGCGCACTGCAACCAGCAGCGCAAATACGTAGAGCAGTGCCGGAATGAGGGCGGCTGCGGCAATGACCGCGTAGGGCGTGCGCGTCAGTTCCGCCATCAGGAAGGCGGCGGCGCCCATCACCGGCGGCATGATCTGCCCGGCGGACGAGGCCGCAGCCTCGATGGCACCGGCCACCTTGGGGCGGTAGCCGGTGCGCTTCATCAGGGGAATGGTGAACGTGCCGGTGGTGACCACGCCTGCCACGGCAGAGCCGTTGATGGACGAGAACATGGTCGACGAGATGACCGCCGTCAGCGCCGGACCGCCCTGGACGCGGCCGGTGAGCGCATGGGCCAGGTCCACGAACACTTGCCCCAGCCCGGTGCGCAGAAGGAGCTGCCCGAGCAGCGAGAACAGGAGAATATATTGCGCCGCCACCCCCATGGGCAGGCCGAACAGCCCTTCGGTGCGCAGGAACAGGTTGGACGTGATCCGGCCCAGATCGTACCCAGCATGGCCGTAGACGCCCGGAATGAGGTTGCCGTACAGCGCATAGGCGAGCGCCAGAACGCCCAGCGCCACCATGATCCAGCCGATCAGATAGCGCGCCAGCACCAGCGTTGCGGCGGTGGCGATGACAAACAGCGCAATGTCCGTGCTGTCGGCAATGCCGCCGGAGCGGATGATCGCCATGTAGTTGGTCCACAGGTAGGGACCGGGCACCAGCACCGCGATTGCGAGGAGGTAGAGCACGGCCCGCCAGGGCGCGAAGCCGCGCTTGGCCGCAATGCAGATAAGGCCGGCCGACGCGGTGAGCGAGAAGAATGTGGCGCGCAGGATCAGCGCGGTGATGTCACCGAACCAGCCCGACCAAAGCACCAGAGCGGCCGCCGAAGTGGCGAGCAGCGCCAGCGCACAGGTTGCGAGGCGGTGCTCCCATACCGGCATGACGCCACGGGGCAGGATGGTCCAGAACGTGGCGGCGTCCGGCTCGGCGGCCGGCGCGTCGTCAGGCAGCGGCTCGGAGAAGCCGCCGCCCGCCTTATTATTGCGCGTCGAAATAGCGTTTAGCTCCAGCGTGGAGGGCGATCGGCGTCTTCGAAGCGCCGGCAATATTGATGGCCGATGCGGCCGGGTGGACGCCCTGCAGCGTTTCGAGGTTGTCGAACAGGGTGGCGGTGATGTCGTGCACCAGCGCCTCGTCGGCATCGGCCGCAACGAACAGGATGGCGGGATCGCCGATCGCCTGCACCGGCGCGTCCTGGCCCTCATAGGTCCCGGCTGCAATTTCGGTCAGCGCGTAGAACGGATAGGATTCCAGCATTCCCGACACGTCAGCCTCGGTGACGGGCAGGAGGACCACATCTTCCGTGGTGAAGAGTTCGATGAAAGCCGCGGCGGGGGTGCCGGCAAGGATCATCGTGCCTTCGAGCTGGCCATTCTTCAGCGCCTGCGTGGCTTCGCCGTAGGACAGGAACGACACGTTGGACATGTTGAACGCGTCGTACGCCGTCAGAAGCCGCTCCGACAGGACCGACGAGTTGGAGCCCGGCGGGCCGACGGAAATGTCGAGGTCCGCAAGATCGGCAATTGATGCAGCGCCGCTGTCCTTGGTGGCAGCAACCTGGAGGACGGCCGGGTAAAGGGCGGCAATGGCAGCCACGTTCTGCGGCTCGCCGTCGAACGCCCCTTCGCCGTTCTTGCCTTCATACAGCGTGGAGGCGGAGGAGAAGCCGATGGTCATCTGCCCGGCCGACACCCGCCGGATGTTCTCGATGGAGGCGCCGGTGACTTCCGCGTTGGCGGTGGCCCCTTCCATGTTGTTGCTCAGAATTTCCGCCATGCCGGCGCCGATGGCGTAAAACACGCCGCCCGTGCCGCCGGTGCCGATGGAAACGCGCTCCTGGGCGTGCGCACCGGCGCCAGCCGCCAGAACCAGCGCGCCCGCGAGGGCCAGAGTTCGCATCATAATCGCTCTCCCTATTCATATCGCCCCGCCTGATTAGACTCAGCCGACGGAGCGTCACAGAATGATAATCGTTCAGGCGGCGGAAAAGGCCAATTCGAAAGGAACCTTTGCGCGCCCGCTCCTATTCGAAACACGCATTGAGGGCCAATCCATGGACGATGCGGACGGGCTGCCGAAAGTGGCACATCTGCGCGGCGTGGTCGCCATCGCGGCGTTCGGCACGGTGTCGCGCGCGGCACGGGAGGTCGCGCTGTCACAGCCGGCGCTGACGCAGGGGCTGGCGCGGGTGGAGGCGCTGGCCGGCGTTGCGCTGTTCACCCGCGCCCAGCGCGGACTGGTGCTGACCGATCCCGGCCGGGCCTTCATCGTCCGCACCCGCCGCGGGCTCGACCTTCTGGCCCGCGGCGCACAGTCGGCCGGGCGCGCCAACCTCGACCGGATTGCCTCCATCAGCCAGTATCGCGCGCTGATTGCCGTGGTGGAAACCGGGGGATTCCGCCCCGCCGCCACCACGCTGGGGCGAGAAGCCTCCACCATTGGCAGGGCCTGCCGCACGCTGGAACGCGTCGCCGGGGTGCCCCTGTTCGAGCAGACCTCGGCGGGCCTGCGCCCCACGCGGCAGGCAGATGCGCTGGCGCGCCACAGCAAGCTTGCCATGGCCGAATTCCGGCAGGCTCTGGACGATGCGTCGGGCTGGCGCGGACGCGTGGTGGGTCGCCTTGCCATCGGCTGCCTGCCGCTGGCGCAAGCCTCCATCGTCCCCGCTGCCCTGACCCGCTTTGCCGCCGACTTTCCCGCCGTTGCGCCCAAGGTGGTGGACGGCACCTATGCCAGCCTCGCCCGCGCGCTCCTGCGCGGTGACATCGACGTGATTGTCGGTGCGCTGCGGGCTGACGATCTTCCCGACGGATTGGTTCAGACCGAACTCTTCAGCGCCCCGCTCTCGGTGGTGGCCGACCCCCACCACCCGCTGGCGAACCTTGGCGCGGTGTCTGCCGAAATGCTGGCGCAATACCCCTGGATCGCGCCCCGCGCCGGTGCCCCCGCGCGCGCCTATTTCGAGACGATGCACCGCAGCCTCGCCGTGCCCGACCATGTGCCCCGCCCAATCGAGACCGGCGCGCACAGCGTGATGATCGGCCTGCTGCATGGCTCCGACCGCCTCACGATCATCAGTGACATGCAGGTGGAGCGGGAGCTCTCGACGGGTGCGTTATCGCGGGTGGGTCCGCCGCTGCCGCACAGCCTGCGCCCCATCGGCACCACTGTCCGCGCCGATTTCCTGCCCTCGGCGCCGCACCTGCGTTTTCTTGAAATCCTGCGCGACGAAGCCCGCGGCCCGAAGCGCGGCTGAACGGGCCTCAGAACGCAGAAAAGCCGCCAGGACGGCGGCTTTTCTGACATTCAATCTGCGCAGGAATGACTGGTTGCGGGGGTAGGATTTGAACCTACGACCTTCAGGTTATGAGTTAGCTTCAGCCCGTTTTCGCCACCTTATCCGTCTCTACGCTAGCACCACCGACTGCCAGATAATGCTCTGTTCTAATTGACGTATTTAGGTCGTCGATCTACGACGTCTTACGAAAGCAAACGCTACCGTTTTCTCCCAAACGATTCCGATTTGATTCCGGAGATTCCGGCCTTCATGAGGCACTCTATGGCAAAGATCACCAAACGTTCCGTCGATGCCGCGGTCCCTGGGGACAAGGAGTTCTTCGTTTGGGACGACGAGTTGAGGGGCTTCGGGCTGCGAGTCTATCCGTCCGGTCGCAAGATGTACCTGGCGCAATACAGGGCCGGGGGACGGATGCGTCGCGTCAATATCGGTCTTCATGGCGCCCTCACCCCCGCTCTCGCGCGCACTGAGGCGATGAAGCATCTTTCGCAGGTGCGCCTTAGCGGCGATCCGGCAAATGACCGGGATCGCCGCAAGGCATCGCCCACGATGAAGGAGTTCGGCAAGCGTTTCCTCGCCGAGCATGTTGCGCTTCACTGCAAGCCGTCGACCTACGGCGAATACAAGCGATCGGTCGAGTTGTTCATCAACCCAAAGCTGGGGTCACACCGCATCATCGACATCACGCGCGCCGATGTGGTCGGGCTCCACCAGTCCATGAAGAACATTCCCTACCAGGCGAACCGGACGCTCGGTGTGCTCTCCATCATGTTTACCGTGGCCCACACCTGGGGCGTGCGAACCGATGGCATGAACCCGTGCTGGAAGGTGAAGCGATACAAGGAGGCCAAACGCGAGCGCTATCTGACACCGGATGAACTCGCCCGGCTTGGCAAGGTGCTACGTGAGGTCGACGAGGAGCCCGAAGCCACCAACTGCATCCGCCTTCTTTTGCTGACCGGATGCCGGCTAGGGGAAATTCAGACCCTCAAATGGGACCATGTCGACTTGAAAGCCGGCGTGCTTCGCCTGCCCAATTCCAAAACGGGCGCGAAGCTGGTGCCAATCGGTACGGCGGTCATCGAGGTATTGAAATCTATTCCCAAGGTGAAGAACAATCCCTACGTCATCACTGGCAGGATCGAAGGGCAACACCTGACCGACATGCAGAAGCCTTGGCGCCGGCTACGTAAGCGTGCGGAACTGGACGGTCTACGTATTCACGATCTGCGTCATTCCTTTGCATCAGATGCTCTGCAGCTCGGTCATGACCTGACGATGATCGGAAAGCTACTCGGTCACACGCAGGTGCAGACCACAGCGCGCTATGCACATCTCAAGACCGATCCAATTCGGAAAGCGGCGGACGAGGTCTCATCGGGCATCGCCTCCGCTTTGGCTATGTCACCAAAAGGAAAGCTGTAGACTGCGGCTGGCAGCGTTCGATGTAGCCGGAGTCGATATAAAGCGCCGATATTGGCGCGCTTCGTTCAGTGAATTCGCGCGTTCACCAGCGTCGGCGCGAGTGCCCACATCCCGGCGAGCACACGCGGTTCACGCATCAAACAGCGTCTCGATGATCGGGCAATCCGGGATGTCGCCGCGCGCACACTCGGCGGCCATGTCCGACAGCGCCCGCTCCAGCTTCCTCAGATGTGTGATCTTCTGCCTGACGGCGGCGAGGTGTTTTATGGTCATCGCGTGCACGTCGCCGCAGCTGACGCCGTCCTGGTCGACCATCGTCAGCATGGCGCGGATTTCGTCGATGCTGAACCCAAGCTCGCGGCTGCGCTTAATGAACGCCAGCCGCTGCAGATGATCGTGCGAATACTGTCGGTTGCCGCCCGGCGTCCGGTCAGGCTTCGGCATCAGCGCGATGCGCTCGTAGTAGCGGATGGTTTCGATGTTGACGCCGATTTGCCGTGACATCGCGCCGATCGGGTAGCCTCGCTGGTTCGTGATCTTGTCCACCGAAAAGCCTCTTGCATCTGTAGCCGCTACAGACGCTAGGGCTCCGGACACGATGGATCAAGCGGAGCCACACACGTGACGGCTGGCACGAAGACAGAGCTGAAGCGCGACCTGGATCACGGCGCGACGGCGGCAACGGCGGGAGGCATCCTCGGCGCGCTCGCCATGACCTCCTGCTGCATTCTGCCGCTGGTTCTCGTCAGTTTCGGCGTGGGTGGCGTCTGGATCGCGCAGCTGACCGCGCTTTATGCCTACAAGTGGTACACCTTCGCCGTGGCCGCGGGCTTTATCGGCTACGGCTTTTATCGCCTCCACCGCGCGGAGAGCGGACGCTGCAAAGACGGCACGGTCTGCGCCCGTCCAGCCAATCGCCGGATCATGCGCTGGTCACTGTGGTCGGCGACCGTCGTGACCGGGGTTGCGATCCTCTTCCCCTACATCACGCCGTATGTCCTGTCCTTCTGAAAGGAGAGCTCCACGATGAGACGCCTATTGATCGCGCTCGCGACCGTTTTTGCCGCGACAGCCGCGTCGGCGGACGAGCGCACCGTCACCGTGGAGGTCACCGGTCTCACCTGCCCGTCGTGCCCATACATTGCCGCGGATGCCATCAAGGCGGTGGAAACGGCGCAGATCCTTGATGTCGACTACGATTCCGATGCAGAGCGCGCGCGCTATACGGTGACGTTCGACGACGATGTCGTCACAGCCGAAACGCTCGCCAAGGCCTCAGACGGATACGGATATCCGGGAAGGATCGTCGGAGATGACAACTCCTGATCGGGCGAAGGCGGCGCGGCTGCGCCAAAACGGGCTGATTGGCGCCGGCGTAGCGGCGATATGCTGTTTCACGCCGCTTCTGGTGATCGCACTCGCCGGGATCGGCCTGTCGGCGCTGATCGGCGGACTGGACTATGTCCTCTTCCCGCTGCTGTTCGGCGCGCTCGGGGTGGTCGCCTATGCGTCGTGGATGGAGCACGGCCGACCCGGCCGCTCGCCGGCGACGATCATCGCGGCAGCGGCGATCCTGGCGACGGCGGCGCTCTACTGGCTCGAGTTTCGCTATGCGCTGCGCCTTACAGCGGCAGCCGCGCTGGCGGTCGTCGCCTATTGGGTCTGGCTGCGACGCAACGCGGCCCCGACCGCCACCGAGAGCTGAGGGACCATCATGCGCGATTGCTGCACGGCTGAAGCTGGATCCTTCGACATTGCCGTTGTCGGCGCGGGCTCGGCGGGGTTCTCCGCCGCCATCACCGCCGCCGAGGAGGGCGCACGGGTCGCCCTCATCGGTCACGGGACCATCGGCGGCACCTGCGTCAATGTCGGCTGCGTGCCGTCCAAGGCGATGATCCGGGCGATGGAGGTGATGCACGCAGCCCCCGCCGCAGCCCGTTTCGACGGGATCGAAGCACAGGCCCGGATCACCGACTGGGGCGCGGTGATCCGCCAGAAACAGGCGCTGGTCGACGACCTGCGTGCGGCCAAGTACGTCGATGTCCTGCCGAACTACAACGGCATCGCTTACCTAGAGGGCGCAGCGGCGTTCGGCGAGGGCGGCGCTCTGGCGTTGAGCGGGGAGCGCGTGAGGGCGGGCAAGGTCATCATCGCCACCGGGTCGCGCCCCCATGTGCCGGCCATTCCCGGCCTGGAGGCCCTGCGCCACCATGACAGCACGTCGATTCTGACGCTCGAAGAGCTGCCGGGATCGCTGATCGTCATGGGCGGCGGCTATGTCGGCGCCGAGCTGGCGCAGATCTTCGCCCGGGCGGGCACGCACGTCACCATCGTGACGCGGCGCGGGCTGCTGCCCGAGGCCGAGCCGGAAATCGCCGCCGCTTTGACACGCGCCTTCGAGGACGAGGGGATCGGCGTTCGCACGGTCCGTCGCTATACCCGCGCCGCGCAAAGCGGCGACCGGATCGCATTGACGGTCGATGCGGGCTCGGGTGAGGAAACGCTGAAAGCCGACGAGCTCCTGCTCGCCACCGGCCGCGTGCCCAACACCGAACACCTCGCCCTTGCCCGCGCCGGCATCGCGACCGACTCGCGCGGCGGCATCGTCGTCGACGAGCGGATGCGCACCAGCTGTCCGGGCGTCTACGCCGCGGGTGACGTCACCGGGCGGGACCAGTTCGTCTACATGGCCGCCTATGGCGCCAAGCTGGCCGCCAAGAACGCGATGAACGGCGAGGGTCTCGCCTACGACAATTCCGCGATGCCCGCGGTGGTGTTCTGCGATCCGCAGGTGGCGAGCGTCGGCCTGACCGAAGCGCAGGCGAGAGCCGCGAGTCACGAGGTGCGCGCGTCCGTCCTGCCGCTCGAGCACGTGCCGCGGGCCCTTGCGGCGCGAGACACACGCGGGCTGATCAAGCTCGTGGCGGACGGCCCCAGCAAGCGTCTGCTCGGCGCGCACATCCTCGCTCCCGAAGGCGCGGACAGCATCCAGACCGCCGCCATGGCGCTGAAAGCGGGCATGACCTACGAGGATCTCGGCGCCACGATCTTCCCCTACCTCACGACCGTCGAAGGGCTGAAGCTGGCCGCGCAGACCTTCGAGCGGGACGTGACCCGGCTCAGCTGTTGCGCCGGCTGAAGACAAACAGCGAATGAGCAGCGCCCACGATCTCATCGTGATCGGCACAGGCAAGGCGGCGACCACGGTAGGCAGGAGGGCGCGCGCCTCCGGTCGCAGCGTGACGGTAGTCGATTTCCGTCCCTTCGGCGGAACCTGCGCGCTCCGGGGCTGTGATTATGATCCCAAGAAGATGATGATCGGCGGCGCCGGAGCTTTCACGCTCGCCGTCCGGCACGATCTGACCGCAGATCAGCTCTCGGACGCGATGTTCGCCCATCCAAGTGGCGCATCGGACATATCGTCGATGCTGTGAGACGACTCCGCTGCGTTCGGCGGGACTGACGCGGCCACCGCCTTGGCGGCCAGCGCTTCGTGATCCGCAACCCGCGGGGCGGTGCACAGAAGGGATGCCGCATGACCAACATGACAATCGGTCAAGCCGCACGCGCCGCCGGCGTGAACGTCGAGACGATCCGCTACTACGAGCGGCGGGGCCTGATAGCCCGGCCCCCGAGACCCGCCGACGGCGGATTTCGCCATTACTCGCCAAGCACGGTCCGCTGCATCCGCTTCATAAAGGATGCCCAGGGAATCGGTTTCTCGCTCGCTGAGATTTCGGAGCTGCTGTCCCTGAGGGTTCATCCCGACGCAACCTGCCGCGACGTCCGACGGCTGGCCGAGCAAAAGCGCGTCGAAGTGCACACGCGCCTCGAACAGCTCAAGCGGATTGCCGCCGTTCTCGACGAGCTGATCGAGGCCTGTCCGGGAGACGGGAACCTTGGCGCCTGCTCGACCTTGGAGGCGATCGAGCGCGACGCTTGATCCAAGAAGGTCCGCGACGCCCGTTGACTCCGTACCTTGGTACGGCGGCTAGGATGCGTTGGAATCAGCGGTCCGGGGAGATGCGCCATGAACAGAAGAAGTCGCAGAAGCAGGGTCTTCGCCACCACATTCGCCGCCGTCAGCCTCGCCGCAGCGCCTGCCGCGGCGCCGACCGGCACGATGGCCGCGGAACCAGAAATGAAGCCGATGATGGATATGTCGGGCGGCATGGATATGGCGGCGATCCCGCGTGTGCCACCGGTCTTCGGCTATGCAGCCGGCGAAGACATCCACTTCATCCACACGGAAGTTTCCGACGCCGAGATCGCCCGTGTGCTGACCGACATGATGAACTCACCTGTTCCGGCAGTGCCCTCGCTCGCTGAGGTTCCGGCCGACCTCCTCGCTAATGTCTATGTCTTCGAGAACGGCGCGAAGCCGGAAGGTCCTCGCGGACCGCTCGAGTTCCAGCCGGACGTCTTCGACCGACCGGCGGGTTCGGACGACTACACACCGCTCCGGCGCGTCGTACTGGTTCGCTGGCAGGAGGGCGCGAACGTTCGCATTCTGAAATCGGCCGAGGAGGTCCAACAAGCCCAGGACCAAGGCGACATCGCCCTCACTGACAGCGGCATCACCGTCAACATGCCGTTCCTCACCTGGCCGGGCGGCAAACGTTGAGCCACTGACAACCCGCGCGGTCCGGCATCGAACGCAAAAAGACTGAACCGCCGAATGACGACAGGACAGGAATGACGCGCTCTTCGCGCTGGCCGGGAAATCAAGGCGCTCACTCCCGCGTCGCGGTCGCTGTGCGGCGGGTTCTCACACGTTGGTTGCCCCCTGTTCTGGGCGGCGCCGTGGCGCTGGCGCTCGCTTTCTGGCTTTATCGCGACCTCGACCTCGGCCGCTTCCTGGAGGGGCTCGCCGAGGCGCAGGCAGGCTGGATCCTTATGCTCGCCGCCACGATCCTGCTGGAGCAGCTGCTGAACGGCTGGAAGTGGCGGCAGCTCCTGCACGATGTCAAACCGGTGCGGACCCTCAGGCTGACCGGCGCACTGCTCGCCGGCTACGGCGCCAATGTGCTGGTGCCACTTGGGATCAGCCCGCTCGTGCGCTCCTGGCTCGTCGCGCGGATGGAGGGGCTGAAGATGGGCACGGTGCTGACCACGACCATCATCGCCCGCTTCATCGACGGGGTGGTGTTTGCGCTCTTCGCCGGCCTGGTGGCGATGGCGGGGCAGCTTCCGCAGATCGGGGGCAACCTGGAACTGGGGCTCGCGGTCGCCGGTGCGCTGAACTTCGCGCTCTTCGGGACTCTTTTGTGGGCGATGTACCGCTTTCGAACCCTCTTCGCCAAAGAGGGCCCGCTGATCTGTCGCCTTTTCGACTTTGTGGCGAGGTGGTTCCGGGCGAACGGCGCCGCGCTGCGCGCAGCCCTGTGCGCGGGCGTCGTGTGGCCGCGATCGCGCCTCTATCGCTTCTATGTCATCCTCGGCGCGGTTGCGGCCAAGCTGGTTGCCGCCAGCCATTATCTCTGGGCGGGCCTTTCCGTCGGCGTCGTCCTCGCCCCGTTCGACTATCTCTTCCTGATGGTGTTCGCGGGATTCTCGCTGGTGCTGTCGCGCTTTGTGCGGGTGCCGGGCGGCTTCGTCATCGGCTCGGCGCTGGCCTTCGACCTTCTGGGCGTGCCCGAGGAGGACGCGCTCCTGATGATCCTGTTCAACTGGATGCTGTCGATCATCCTGGTGGTGGGCATCGGGCTGGTCGTGCTGTGGCAGTCAGGCATCGACATCCGACGTGCGCGGGCCGAGGCCGAAGCGGCCGATGTCAGCATCTGACGCGGCACGAGCCCACGCTCCCCGCGGCCGGTTCTGGCGCATCGCCGGCGGGGGCGCGGCGTTCCAGGCCGGAGCCGCGGCAATCGATTCCGCCACCGTCGTCGCCAGTCTTGTCTTCCAGCTCACCGGCAGCGCTTTCGCCGTGGGCTTTGCCAGCGCCGTGCTGCGGCTCGGCTGGCTCCTGCCGCAGCTCGTCGTCGGTTTCCTGGCCGAACGCGCGACCCGACGGATGCCCTTCTATGTGTTCGGCGCCTACGGTCGGACGATCTGCGCCAGTCTCATCGCGCTGACGCTGTGGCTCGGCGCCGGCTGGTCGGCAACGGCGCTCGCCGCGGCCTTCCTCATCCTTTGGACCCTTTACGCCTTTGTCAGCGGCGTGGTGGCGGTGCCCTACAACGACATCGTCGGCCGCTCGATACCTTCCGGGGCGCGCAGCCGGATGCTGGCCTGGCGGTTCTTCGGCGGCGGGGTCTTGGCGCTCGGGGTGGCCGCCTTCGTGCGCGGTACGCTCGACGTGCTGCCGAATCTTGAGGCCTACGCGCTGATCTTCGGCCTGGCGGCCCTCTTGCTGATGGTTTCTTCGACGCTCTTCGTCTCGGCCGGGGAGCCAGCAATGCCGCCGCGCCGGTCGGGGCGCGGGCCGCCGCGGGGCGTAGCGGACTTTATCCGCCGTGGATGGGAGGTGCTGTCGCAGGACTCGCGGTTTCGGCTCTTCCTCTACTCCCAGTGGCTCGGCGGCGCGACGCTGATGGCGCTCCCGTTCTACGTCGTCGCGGCGAATTGGAGCGGCATCACGGCGGCCGACGTGGGCCTGCTCCTCGGCGCGCAGACCGCCGGCGCGCTGGCCTCCAACCCGCTCTGGGGCAAGCTTGGTGACAGCGCCGGCAAGCTCAGGATGCTCCAGGCGGTCGCGCTGGTGCGGATGCTGCCGCCCATGCTGGTGCTGTTCCTGCTGGGATCGGATGCGGGGATCTCCGGCTACATGGCGCTCTTCGGAATGATCGGCGCGATGATGAACGGCGTCACCATCGGCTATCTGGGCTACCTGATGGAGATCTCGCCCGACGATCGGCGGCCCGCCTATTCGGCCTATTTCAACGCCATGGCCTCGCCCGCAGCGCTTCTGCCTCTGCTTGGCGCGGGTCTCGCCTCGCTGATCTCGCTTCCCGCGGTCTTCGTCGCCGCAATCGTCGCTGCGGTGCTGCAGCTTCTTCTGCTGCTGCGCATCGCGCGCCTCGCGCCGGAAGAGTTGCAATGATGATCGTGCTGCGCCGGTTCCTGAAGCGCCTGTGGCTGCCGGTCATCCTGCGCGTCTGGCCGCTGGCCCGGCTCTGGTACTGGTGCTGGGGGCTGCGGCTCGATGGCCACCCCGCGGACAAAGTCTGGTACTTCGCCTTCGGTGCCAACATGAACGACAGCGTTTTCCTGGGCCGCAGGCGCATGAAGCCTCTGGAGTGGCGGGTGGGACGGGCTCCGGGATATCGGCTTCGCTTCAACCTGCACGGCCGTCCCCGCGGGAAATCCGCTCCGGCCAACATCGCGCCGGACCCCGAAGAGGAAGTCTGGGGCGTGCTCTACCGCATGACCCGCCGCGACATGGTCCGGCTGCATTCGACTGAGGGCGTTCCGGGCTGGCGCTACTATCCCGTCTGGCTCGACGTGGCCGACCGCGACGGCAACCCACTGCGCGCCTTCAGTCTTATCGCCGACGGGCTCCCCGAGGACGGCAATCCTTCGCTGCGCTACATCAGCCTGATCCGCGAGGGCGCCATCCAGCACGACCTGCCTGACCATTGGCTCGATAAACTCAACGCCGTACGGCACGCCGAGACCGCCCACTGAGCGAGCGCGGGCGGTCGAATTGAGCCGTACCGCAGGTTGCAGGCCGAATCGCCGGCTCAGCGCTTAAGCACTTTCTTGCGCCGCTCGAACTCCTCTTCGTCGATTTCACCTGACGCGAAGCGCTCACGCAGAGTGTCCACCGCATCGGGTTTCCCGCGGCTGGCTCCGCTCCGATCGTTCGTGAGCCATTTCACTGCCAGAACGATCAGCGCGATGATGAGCCCCCAGAACACGACCATCATCAGTCCACCGATCATTCCGTACCCCCCTCCCCACATCATGTGATCAAATCTCCCTTGCGAGTCTGCCGGTTGATCCGCCACGGCGACCAGCGGGACCGTGACGATCGGAAGTGCTGCCAGGACCGATCTCAACATGCTTCCTCTCCCTTTCTTTCGCTGACGAATGACCGGGCGGCGCGCCGGCCAAAGGCACGACAAGGGTCGCCGCAAGCCCGCCTTCCGGCCGGTTGGCCAGATGGATTTCACCGCCATGCGCCCGGACGATGGAGCGGGCGATGGACAGGCCCAGCCCATGTCCCCCGGTCTCGAGCGAGCGCGAGCCTTCGAGCCGGAAGAATGGATCGAAGACTTCGCCGAGCTTGTCGGGCGGGATGCCGGGCCCGCGGTCGACAATTTCGATGACGAGGCTGTCGCCTTCGGAGCGCCATCCGATCTGCGCGCTGCCGCCGTAGCGGTTGGCGTTCTCGGCCACGTTGCGAACCGCGCGGCGGAACGAGACGGGTCGCACGCGAACCTTCATGCTGGGACCACCGCGCAGCTCGAACGGCTGAACCATGTCCGTCGCGAGGTCTTGGAGGAACGCGCCGATTTCGACGGTCTGCGGCTCTTCGGCGCCGGTCAGATCCTCGGCGAAGTTCAGCGTGGCCTCGGCCATCGTCTGCATTTCCTCGATGGACTCGATCAGGCTTTCGCGGGTCTCCTCGTCATCGACCATCTCGACCCGGACACGCAGCGCGGTGAGCGGTGAGCGCAAATCGTGGCCTACGGCGGCGAGAACCCGCGTGCGGTCGGCGACGAAACGGGTCAGACGATCCTGCATCTGGTTGAACGCCCGCGTCAGATCCTCCACCTCGGCCGGCCCGACGACGGGCAGGGGCACCGCGTCCTCGCCGCGCCCCAGCCGCTCGGCCGCGCCGGCCAGCCGCCGCAGCGGCCCGATGAGGCGGGTGACAAGAAACCAGCAGGCGGTGACGAGGATGAGCGCCGCCGTCAGCGCGAAGGAGACTGTCGAGAAAACAGGCCATTGCAGCGGCGGCCGCTCGAACCGCGTATCGACGTTCAGCCACTCTCCGCCGGCGAGCGCGATGGAGAGCGTCATCTCCACCGCGCCCATCGCGCCCCCCATCATGGAGCGGTGCATGTCCGCCATCGGGCGCGACAGGTGCGGCAACGGCATGACCGGGGTCTCGACGTCGCGGAGTTGGACGCGGATATCGCGACTGGAGCGGTCCCCGAGAAGCGCGCGCACCCGCGCCTCGATCGGTATCGCGTGATGATGATCGGTCTCGCTCACAGCCGGAGCGTGCGACAGCTCGAACCTGACGAGCGGCGAATCCGCTGCCCGCAGAATGGAGGCGCGAAGGTCCGGCGGGGCCTCCTCCAGAAGCCGCGCGACGTTGGCCGCCCGTGCGGCAGCCTCGAAGCCGAGCGCGGCCCGGATGGCGAGGCTGCGCTCGTCGACGAAAAGCCACAGGCTGATGGCCTGCGCCACGACGAGCGCACCGATGATCAGGACGATCAGTTGCGCTCTCAGGCTTCGCAAGGGCCGCCTCATTCCAGCACCTCGACGTCCGCCGACAGGCGGTAGCCGCCATTTCGGACCGTTTTGATGATCCGCGGGCGAAGCGGATCGGGCTCGATCTTGCGCCGCAGGCGGCTGATTTGATTGTCTATCGTCCGGTCCATCGGCCCGGCTGCGCGCCTGGATGTGAGATCAAGAAGCTGATCGCGGCTAAGGATTTTTCGCGGGCGCTCGAGTAGGACGCTCAGCAGTCGAAAATCAGCGGTGGTCAGGGGGATGCGGCCGACTTGAGGCCCCTCGACGACATGCGTGTCGGTATCAAGAACAAGCCCGGCGAAGCGGACGCGCTTTCCGGCCAAACCGCCGGCGTGGTTCTCTGCGGCAGGCGCCCGTCGCAGAACCGCCTTGATGCGGGCCAGCAGCTCGCGGGGGCTGAAGGGTTTTGGCAGATAGTCGTCCGCCCCGATCTCGAGCCCGACGATCCGGTCGGTCTCCTGCCCCAGCGCTGTCAGCATGAGGATCGGCAAGGTGCGTTCCGCAGACAGCCGCTGGCAAACCGAGAGTCCGTCCTCGCCGGGCATCATCACGTCGAGCACGAGAAGGTCGTAGTGGCCGGTGGCGAGGCAAGCATCCATTTCGACGGCATCCTTCGCCGTCGTCGCGCGCATGCCGTTCTTCTCCAGGTAACGCGCGACCGATTCGCGGATCTGGCGATGATCGTCGACGACGAGAATGTGCGGGCTGTCTGCCATAGCGCATCCTGTTTACCCAAGCCGGCACTGCGCGGTCAGCGCCCGGTGTGTCACCGTTTGTATCAGAGCGCGCGCCTGCGACATGCGGATACAAATCCGTCCATGACGCCGGTTCCGTTTTGATGTGAGAGCCAGACATAAGGCCCTGCAATGCAAAACGGAGGATCACACGATGGCGTTGCGTAAACAGATCGCGATTTCGGCAGTGGCGGTTGCGCTGACTGCAGGTGGCGCCCTTGCTGACAGCGGGCACCATCAGGGCGGCGCCCGCAGCCCCGGCGCGGGTGCCGGGCACGACATGATGGCGAAGATGATGCGCATGCACCGCATGATGGGTGCGGAAGGTGCGATGCCCGGCATGGGAATGATGGGACAGGGTGCGCCCATGATGGGCGGTATGCGGGGTATGGCCGGCATGGGAATGATGGAACAGCGTGCGCCCATGATGGGCGGCATGCGGGGTATGGCCGGCATGGGCATGATGGCCGACCTCGACGCGGACGGGGACGGGGACGGCACCGTCACACCCGAGGAGGCGCGCACGGCCCTCAGCGCCCTCCTTACCGAATACGACGCAGACGGCGACGGAACGCTCTCGCTCGACGAGTTCGAGACCCTGCACAGCGCACGCATCCGCGAAACCATGGTTGATCGCTTCCAGCATCTCGACGCGGACGGCGATGGCGCGGTGACGGACGAAGAGATGCAGGCCGCGGCGCGACAGATGCAACGCATGCAGGCCGTGAGGACGCGCATGCAGGCGATGCGCTCGCGAATGATGGACGACGGCGGCGACGGGCCTGGCGAGATGACGCCGGACGAGGGCCGCATGATGGACGGATCAAATCCGCAGTCGGAGGGTCAGCAGAGCAACTGACCCGCCCCGCCGCAGTACGCACACGACCGGGCCGGAGCGACCCTGCGGCCCGGCAACCATTTCGCACGCAGAGGAGCTTTGTTGCGATGCAATACACGCATGACCGCCTGCTGGCCGACACGAGCCTTGAGGACGCGGACGGGCGCGTTCGCGAGGCGCTCAAGGCCGAGGGCTTCGGCGTCCTGACCGAGATCGACGTCAAGGCCACGATGAAACAGAAGATCGACGAAGACATGGACGGCTACCTGATCCTCGGCGCCTGCAACGCGAAGATGGCGTGGAAGGCGATGGAGTTGGAGCCGCGCATCGGCGCCATGCTCCCCTGCAACGTGATTCTGCGCAGCGTGAATGGCGGCACCGAGGTGAGTGCTATCGATCCGGTGGCTTCGATGTCCGCTGTGAACAATGCCGAACTGCACGAGGTCGCGGGACAAGTCCGCGACAGGCTCGCGCGGGCGTTGGATGCGGCCTAGGCGCCGCGATGCGCCGCGGCGCCACCGAGCGGCTTTCTCCTCGGTTTTGCCATGGCAGCCGCGTTCGGAACGGCACATCCAGTGAGCTTCAGTGCGGACGGCGGGAACCCGAACGATGCCCCAAACACTCGTGGAAAGCGCCGACGCTCGAGTCTCGCAGCATCGCTTCTCGCGGCTGTTGTCGCGGCGATTGCAATGGCGTTTCTCCTTGATCGGGTTCCCGTGGATCTCGACCTTAGCCAGATCGAGATATGGATCGAACAAGCCGGCGCTTGGGGCCCGCTGGCAATCATCGCGCTGATGACCGCCGCCGTGGTAGCGAGCCCCATTCCGAGCGCACCCATCGCGCTGGCGTCAGGCGCGGCCTATGGGCACTACGCTGGCACCGCCTACGTCGCGGTCGGGTCCGAACTCGGCGCGCTCGCCGCGTTCCTGATCGCGCGCGGCGTTGGCCGGGGCGCGATCGAGCGCTGGCTTGGCGACAAGGCCGCCTACGGGTTGCTGGGTTCGCAAAATGCGCTGACGCTGAGCGTGTTCATCAGCCGCCTTCTGCCCTTCGTCTCCTTCGACGCCATGAGCTATGCCGCCGGACTGAGCCGCCTGCATTTCTGGCGCTTCGCGCTGGCCACGATGGCCGGCATCCTGCCGGCGAGCTTCGTGCTGGCGCATTTCGGAAGCGCCGCCATGGATGGCGATTTCGACAGCGCGGAGTGGATCGCGCTCGGCCTCGGGCTCGCGACGGCAATACCGCTGCTCGTCGTCGCGCTACGAGGAGGAAGGAAGAAGGCCAGGGAGGCTACCGACGATGGCTGATTCCGCGCCACTGCGATGGCGTGCGCTGCGGCGCTTGATGCGGTGGGTCGTTTGGCGGACGGCCCGCAGGCATCTGATCCACCGGGAAATCCGGCTGACATCCGGTGACCGTGTCCGCTGGCTCGACGCCGAATCCGATGAATTCCGCACCGCGCTGACCGACGAGATCGCATCGCTCCACCGGGCGGGGTTCCCGGCGGCGGAACTGTCGGGCGGCAGCCCTCTCATCGCTGAACTCGCGGTCGTAACCGTTGCCGCCGACAGGGCCCTGCGAAGAAAGGGCGTCGCCGCAAGCTGCAGCCGCGCGCTCGTCGCCGATATGGGATGGGACCTGTACCGGCGGATGCTGCTTTCGACCTCCCTTCCGTTCCGCCTGATCACCCGCGATCCGGCACGGCGCTTGCGGTGGACCCTTAACACCTTGTTGGTCTTTCCTTTTCGCCCCGTGGGTGCGCCCGGCTACGAGGCCGAAATCGTTCGCGATGCGGCACAGGTGCGCACGCACTTCACGCATTGTCCGCCGCAAAGCCTCGCCCGAGCGGTGTCAGAGCGGAACCGAGACCCGGAGGTGCTGGAGGCGTTCCGGCAAAGCTGGTGCCTCTACGACTGGCCCGGCGCCGATCTCATCGCCGGTGACGGGCGGCGCGGGCACTATGGCCGCGAGCGCACTCTCTCGGCCGGCGACCCGGTCTGCGACATGTGCTGGGCGGCCCGCGCCACAGGCGAGCCGCAGCATTCCCGCGCCGGCGCCTGCGAAACGGAAAGGGCAGAATGACAAAGGAAGAGTACAAGCAGAACAGCCTCAGTCTGATGGATGCGATTGCCATGGGGACTGGCGTCATGATCGGCGCAGGGATCCTCGCGCTGACCGGGCAAATCGCGGAACTCGCAGGTCCGTGGTTTCCGATGGCCTTCGTCGCCGGAGCTGTGGTGAGCGCATTCAGCGCCTACACCTACGTCAAAATGTCGAACGCCTGGCCCTCCGCCGGTGGCATCGGCATGATCCTGCAGAAGGCCTACGGGCCGACCACGGTCGCTGCGGGCGCCGCGCTTCTGATGGCGCTGTCGATGGTCATCAACGAAAGCCTCGTCGCGCGGACCTTCGCCAACTACCTGCTGCGCGGCCTCGGGATACAACAGCGGAGCTGGCTCGTCCCCACGATAGGCGTCGGGCTCATCATCGCCGCATACATCGTCAACGCGTCGGGCAACCGTTCGGTGGGGCTGTTGTCGCAGATCATGGCTGTCCTGAAGGTGGGTGGCATCGCTCTATTCGGCATCGCCGCTCTCTGGGCCGGCGGCATGTCCTTCGAGGCGACCGGCGATGGTGAGACGACGGGGCCCGTCGGCTTCATCGCCTCGCTGGCGCTCGCGATCCTCGCCTTCAAGGGCTTCACGACGATCACCAACTCCGGCGCGGAAATCACCCGGCCGCACCGCAATGTCGGCCGCGCCATCGTCATCTCGATCGCAATCTGTGCGGTGGTCTACCTGCTCGTCGCCTTCGCCGTGGGCTCCAGCCTGCCGCTCGACCAGATCGTGGTCGCGAAGGACTACGCGTTGGCAGAAGCCGCGGAGCCCGCCCTCGGGCGGACCGGCTTCTACCTGACGGTCGCGCTGGCACTCGTGGCGACAGCCTCAGGCGTGATCGCGAGCATCTTCGCCGTGTCGCGAATGCTGGCGATGCTGACCGACATGCAGCTGATCCCGCACAGCCATTTCGGGATGCCTGGCACGATCCGCGATCACACGTTGGTCTACACGGTCGTGATCGCCGGGGCGCTGACGATCTTCTTCGATCTCAGCCGCATCGCCTCGCTGGGCGCGTTCTTCTACCTTGTGATGGACATCCTCATCCATTGGGGTGTCTGGCGAAACCTGCGCGACGACATCGGGGCGCGGGGGTGGGTCATGCTAACGGCGGTCGGGCTGGACGCTGTCGTGCTCGTGGCCTTCACGATACTGAAATGGCAGAGCGACCGCACCATCGTGCTGATCGCGTTGGCGGGGATGGGAGCGGTCTTCATCTTCGAGCACGTCTTCCTGCGTCTCAGGCCGCCGCGGGACAGTTCTGATCACAGCAAACACGGCAAGACCGAAGATCCCGAAGGAACGGCGTCTTGACTTTCCCGTCACTCGAACCTTGACGTTGTTGACCGAAAGTTCTCTCCGACCTTTAACTCGCCCCGTTGACGCCGGCATGAGCGAGGCGACCACGTAGGCCGTGGTGCCAACCCCAGCATGATGTCACGCGACCATGGCGAACCAGGTGCCGAGCACCAGCCTTAGGTCTGGGGCGCGACGGCAGCAGCGCGTCGCGCCCGCCTCGTCAGTCGGGCTGGACGACGATGACATCAGCGGCGCCGCCATCCGAAGTTTCGACCACTGGCTCGTTCGCACCCGGCGGATCGCCCGCGGCTGTCGTCGGCGTCGCCTCCGGGGCATCGGTCGGGGCGACGTGCCAGATGGTTCCACCGGTATCATCGGCGACGAGCATCGCGCCGTCCGGCAGGAAGTCGACGTCCACCGGGCGGCCCCACACGACGGCGCGATCGTCGCCGCGGACCCAGAAGTTGACGACGAAGTTCTCGTAGGACCCGGTCGGCTCGCCGTCCTCGAACGGCACGCGCACCACCTTGTAGCCGGTGGGGTCCGACCTGTTCCAAGAGCCCTTCAGCGCCACGAAGGCGTCGCCCGCGTACGCCTCCCCGAACGCCTCCGGCGCGAAGGCGAAGTCGAGCGAGGCGGAATGGGACTCGAACAGCACCTCGGGAAGGATCGAGGTCTCGATCAGCCCCTCGGGCGCCATCGAGGCGAACTGCGGCTGCGGGTTGGAGCCGGTGTAGGCGTAGGGCCAGCCGTAGAAGTCGCCCTCCTCCACCTGTGCGAGGTAGTCGGGCACGAGCTCGTCGCCGAGGCCGTCCCGCTCGGGGACCGCGACCCAGAGCTCGTCGGTGCCTGGGCGGAAGTTGACGCCGACCGGATTGCGCATGCCCGTCGCGAAGGTGCGCTGGTTGCCGCCGCCGATGTCGAAGGCCTGGATCGTCGCGCGCGGGGGCGGCTCGATGCCGACGTTGCTCGCCGAGCCGACGCCCACGTACATCGTCATCCCGTCCGGCGAGACCACCAGCGAGCGGGTGTTGTGCCCCTCGCTTCCGCCGAAGACGCCCTGGTCGGTCACCGGGAAGTGGTCCATCGGGAGCTGCGCGTGGCGGTTCTGAGGCGCTACCTCGTCGATGGGCTCGGGCGCGAACATCTCCGGCCCGGAGGCGCGCACCTCGCCGATGGTGAAGGGAACGCGCCAGACGCCGCGATAGTCCGCGACGAGGATGTCGCCCTCGTGCGCGAGGCCCTTGCCTTCGGGAATGCGGGCGAGACCGTAGGGGCCCTCGAACCCTTGCGCGAAGCGGGAAACGATGTCGGCCGTGCCGTCGCCGTCCGCGTCGCGCAGGAAGGTGACGATGCCAGCCGCCTGCTGCGCGACCAGGACGTCCCCGTTCGGCAGGACGAAGAGCTGGCGGGGGTTGTCGAGGCCTTCCACGAACAGCGTCGCCTCGTAGCCCTCGGGAACCGCGGGCACGCTCTCGCCGCGATCGACGAGAAGCGCCGGGTTGCGGGAGGCGAGGTCCTCGTAGGGCTCGGGCAGCTCGTGCTCGCGCACTGTGAAAGTCTTGCCGAGCTTCTGGTCGGCGAACGGGTCGGCGCCGTCGGGTAGGCGATCGGTGGAGGTGATACCTGCCGCAGGGTCATCGCCCGCTGCGGCGGCGTCGGGCGTTTCGGACTTCGCGGCCTCGCCCACCGCGCCCATGTCGTGGCCGGGCGCGGCGAGCGCTGCGGGCGCTGCGGTCAGGAGAAGCGCGACCGTGAGGCTGGTCAGAGTTGATGGCTGCGTCATGAGTAAAAGCTCCTTCGGCGTCCGCGGACGGGTGGTGCCGGGCGTGACGAGGGTACCCGTCACCGGTATGCGCAGAGCGGGTCGGCTACGGACTCTGTTCCATCCCTTCCCGAAGCAACGCGCGCTCCCACGTCGCAGGCGACGAAGCCGCGGTAGCCCGCTGGCAGTCCGGCCTGAAGGCCGAACACTAGCTTGGCCTCGACGCGACTCATCCCGTCGGCGGTCTCGCATTCCTCGTCCAGCACGCGGTGGAGCGGGAGCTTCATCTCGCTGGCCGCCAGCGGTGTCCCGTCGAGGGTCGCGGCCGGTGCGGCGCTCCCGGCTTCAGCGCCTCGTGGCGCAGGTAGCGATCGCCGGGTATCTTGTCTTGTTGCGAAGGCGACGCCCTGTCGTTGCTCGTGGGTTCGCGCGAATGCCGTCGGTCGTGTTCATCATGGCCCTATCTCGCTTTGCCGCAACGGGCTGCTGTGATCGGGCATTCGGTGCGAGGGGGCCATGATCTCATCCACGCCGACCCTCAGCCCCTCGGAGCGGTTTGCTCAGCGCGATCGCATACCCTCTCCGGGTGTGATAACGATGAGGCCGAAGCAATGCTTCAATTCTTGGTCGGCGACATAGCGTGGCATTGACGAGCAACAAGGACGCAGTGCTGAAGCGGCTGTCCAGGGTAGAAGGACAGGTGCGCGGCGTGGCGCGTATGGTCGAGGAGGAGCGCTACTGCGTGGACATCCTCATCCAGACCGCCGCGATCCGCGCCGCGGTTAAGGGGATCGAACGCCTTCTGCTTGAGAGCCATGCGCATCACTGTGTCGCCGACGCCATTGCTTCCGGCGATCCGGAAGACCAGCGGGCAAAGTTCAACGAACTGATCGCGCTCCTACAAAAAGCGCAGTCATAGCTCGGCGTTTTGCCGAAGGTTGAGATCCGACTTCAGGGTTGGCCGCGGGTGACGGCGCCACCGGACTTGGTGGGTTGCACCGTCCGCCACGCGGTCGTATGCTGTGCCTGGGTAACGTATTTTGGCAGGTAAGCTTTTGTCTGAAGTACTGGCGCTCATCGCGGCGGCAATTATCGCGGCAAGCGCCGTCGCTGCGCTCCACGCGGCGTCGCTTGGCCCGGCGAAATCGACCGAGCCGCAGAAAGTCCCCTTCCTCGGCGGCGGCGAGGCGAAGACGCACGCCTGGCAGCGCTATCACGCGCGCTACTATTCGATGACGCTCCTCTTCATCGCGTTCGAGATGGAGATGATGTTCATGTACCCGTGGGCCGTCGTCTACGTCGCTGAAGGCGTCAAGGCGATGGTCGAGATGGGGATGTTCCTCGGCATCCTGTCCATCGGCATTCTCTACGGCTGGCGCGAGGGCATCTTCCGATGGCAGTGAGCGCCCTGCGCCGCCTAGCGGCGAGCGCACCGCCGAGCGTCTTTGCCGCCATCGGCGAGGGCGGCCGGGCACAGGTGGAGGCCGTGTTCGCCGCCGGCCGTGTCGTGCCCGCCAAAAGTCCCCGCCACGCATCGATCCTGCTGGTCGCCGGGGCGATACGGGACGCGGACGCCGCGGCACTGGCGCGCGTGCACGACCAGCTTCCCCATCCCCGGGCGAGCGTCGTGTGCGGCGATGCGCCGAGCCACGCACTCCCCGAGCCGGTGAGGGCGGACACCGAGGCGATCGAGGACGCGATCACCGCAACCCATCGTGCCCTGGTGCGCGGCGAGCGAGCCTCCGCGCGCGACATCCTTGCCGACGAGCCGCCGGCGCCTTGGAAGGGCGAGGGCGACCACGGCCAGGGCGGCGAGGGCATGATGGGCGGCGTGCCCTACGGCCGGCCGATGGCGATGACCGATGACGACGTGCGCGACGGTCTCGCGCTCGACGCCTACCGCGCGACCTACGGACCGTTCCTTCCGACAATGCCGCCCGGCCTCGCGCTCGACCTCACGCTGCAAGGCGACGTCATCGTCGCTGCGCGGGTGATCGCGGCCCCCTACGCCGAGCCGCCTGCCGCGACGCCGGAGGCCGCGCGACGTCGCATCGCCCGCCTGGCCCGGCTGATGGGGCTTGCCCCTCAGGCCGATCGGTTGCTGCGCGGCGAGCGCCCGCATGCCTCGTTCGTCGCGCGCACGGGGATGATGAAGGCGATCCCGGAAGGCCTTGGCGCAACCGCGCCCGGCGATGACGTGCGCGCCCGTCTTCGCACATGGATCGCGGCGCTGGAGGGCGGCGAGAAGGCCATCCCGCCGCCGGCTGAGGGCCCCAAGCTCGTTGACCTGCTGATCGGCCTCGAATGGTTCGAAGCGATGCTCGTCATCAACAGTTTCCACGACGCCACGCTTCGTGAGATGACCCCCGCGGACCCGCCGGACGGAGACCACGACGCGGCGCACCAGCACGGCGGCCACGGGCACGCGCATCACGGCCACCATCAGCACGAGGGCCACGCATGAGTCCCATCCTCGCCTTCCTCATGCTGACGGGGCTCCTCGCTGCAGGAAGCTACATCACCGCCGTGCTCGACCGCGCTGCCGCCGGAGCGCTCGGCGCGGCCGGCGCCGGATCGGTTTTCTTCGCGCCGTTGCGCAGCGCCGCCGGTAACCTTGCGGCACAGCGCATCACCACCGAGCGACCCGACGCGCTGTTGTGGTTTCTGGCGCCCGTCTCCTATCTCGCGCTCGCGCTGATCGGGCTCACGGTCGTGCCGTTCGGCCCGAGCCTCGTGGTCACGGACCTTTCGTCCGGGATCGTGGTCTGGGGGATGTGCGAGTCCCTCGTCGTGATCGCCGTCTTCATGCACGGGTGGGCGGCCAACAGCCCGCTCGCGCTGATCGGCGCGTATCGCTACGTCGCCATCGGCCTGCCGGTGATGCTGATCTCCATGTTCGTGCTGATCGCCGCGGCGCTGCCGGCGCAATCGCTCGCCGTCACCGACATCGTCGCCTCGCAGAAAGATCTCTGGAACGTCGCGCGTCAGCCGCTCGGCCTGCCGCTCTTCCTCCTCCTCGGCCTCTCGCTCACCTTGCGCGGGCCGTTCGACTACGCGGACTCGCCTGATCTATGCGGCGGGACAACGGTGGAGGTGTCGGGGCCGGGGCGGGCGGCCTGGCAGCTCGCCCGGCTTGCGATGCTGGTCTCGTTCTCCGCGATGGCGGCGACCGTGTTCCTCGGCGGCTATCTCGGCCCATGGCTCCCGGGTCCCGTCTGGGTGGTCCTGAAAACTCTTCTCCTGCTCGCCGTCCTGGTGGTGCTCGACAAGCTGTTCGCGCTGATGCCGCCCTCGCGCATGCTGACCCTTGTCTGGGTGGTGCTGCTGCCGCTCGCCTTCCTGGACCTCGTCATCGCCGGCATCGAGGCGCTCTGAGTGGCCGTCGATCTCACCTTCTTCGCCCTTTCGGTGGTGGCGGTCTGGTCGGGCGTCATGGTGTTCGTCGTCGACTCCATGGTGCGCGCCACGTTCGCGCTTCTCCTGTCCTTCATCGCGGTCGGGCTCATCATGCTGTTGATGGCCGCGCCCTACATCGGCATCGCGCTCATCTTCATGATGGCGGTGGAGATGATGGTCATGGCCCTCTTCATGGTCATGTTCATGATGAACCCGGCCGGGCTCAACCCGATGAACATGGTCCATCAGGAGCGGCTTTCGGTGGTCGCCGGGGTCGCCGCGTTCTTGGGTCTTTCGGTGGCGACGCTCGCCAGCGACCTGCCGAACGATCCCCTGCCCGACGACAAGCAGGCGATCGTCGACCTCGGCTTCGAACTTCTCGGCCCCTCGATGCTGGTGTTCGAGACCGCCGGCATCACGCTACTCGCCACCATGGTCGCAACCGTCGTCCTATCGGCACGCGACGGCCGCTATGGCCGCGCCGACGAGGGCTCGATGCCGCCCGGGCTCGAGCCCGGAGGACGCCCCGCCGGCCGCCCGCTCGCCGAGGAGACCGGCGGGGGTGGCGGCGGCCACCATCATCACCACTGAGCCTTCAATGACACTTCAAATGGTCCTCATCGTCGCATCAATGCTCATCGGGGTGGGCGTTTACGGCGCGCTGTCGCAGCAGTCGTTCGTGATGCTGATGATGGGGCTCGAACTGATCCTGAACGGCGTGCTCCTCGCCGTCATCGGCTTCTGGGCCTTCGCCCTCGACGGCGCGCCGGAAGGTCAGCTGCTCGCGATCCTCGTCATGGCGGTCATGGCGATCGAGATGGCGGTGGGGTTCGCCCTCGTGGTCGCGCTCTACCGGCGCAGCCAGGCGGACGTCACCGAAGGCATCACGGATCTCAAGAACTGATGCTGTTCTCGCTCGCCGTCCTGCCGGCCCTCGCGGGGCTTGCCCTTTGGGCGCTCGGGGTCCGCTCGCGGCGCGTCCTCGGCACCGTCGCCGTTGCGACGCTCGCCCTCACCCTCGTCCTTGCCGTGCTGGCGAGCGCAGGCGGCTGGACGGGCCGTTTGATCTGGTCCGAACCCCTTGTCCTGACCGCAGCGCTGACCCCGCTCTCGGCCGCCGTCGCGATCCTCGTTCCCGCCATCGCGCTCCCGGTGCTCCTCTATGCGAGCGCGCACGAGGAGCCGCCGGGCCTCGCCCGGCTCATCGGCATCCTGCTGGCGTTCACCGGCGGCATGGAGCTTCTCGTCATCGCGGCCGACTTCCTGACGCTCCTCATCGGCTGGGAGCTCGTCGGCGCGGCATCCTGGGCGCTGATCAGCCACCGCTGGCGCGATCCCGACAACCCGCGCGCTGGCCTTACCGCGTTCGTCACCACGCGCCTCGGGGACATCGGGCTGATCCTCGCCGCGGTCGCTGCCTTCGCCGCCACGGGCTCGTTTGCTTTCGGCGCGATCAGCGCGCTGGAAGGCTCTGCGCTGGCGCTGGTCGCCTATGGCGTGCTGTTCTCGGCGGCGGCAAAGTCCGGTCAGGTGCCGTTCGCGCCCTGGCTCTTCAGGGCGATGGCGGGGCCGACATCGGTCTCGGCGCTCCTGCACGCCGCGACGATGGTGGCGGCCGGCGCCTACATCCTCATCCGGCTCGAGGCCGACCTCGCCGCCGCACCCGGCTGGGGCGCCACGACGATCGGCATCGGCCTCGGCACGGCGCTCGCCGGCGGGCTCGTCGCGGTCCTCCAGCCCCACGCGAAGAAGCTGCTGGCCGCCTCCACCTCGGCGCACTACGGGCTGATGTTCGTCGCGGTCGGCGCCGGCTATCCGGGCGTCGCCCTGTTCCACCTGGTCGCCCATGCGGCCTTCAAGGCGTTGCTCTTCCTGTCGGCGGGGATCGCCGGAGACGCCGCCGGAAGCTACGACCTTTCCAGAATGCGCTTCGGCCGCGCGCTCCCCGTGACCGGCGCGCTCACCGCGGTGGGCGCCTTGGCGCTCGCAGGCCTTCCGCCGCTCGGCGCGGCGTGGACGAAGGATGCCGTCGCTGCGGCTGCCGGGCATCAAAGCGTGTGGCTGGCCATCGGCGTTATCCTCGCGGGGGGGCTGAGCGCGATCTATGCCGCGCGCTTCCAGGTGCTCGCCTTCGGCCGCGACCCTCACGCCACCGCGAAATCCCGTCCCGGTACCGCCGAACCCGTCGCCGCAGCCATTCTGGCGGCGACGACGCTGCTCCTCTCGGCGTTGTGGCTCCCGTCCGTGCACCAGCCGCTTGCCGAGCTCCTCGGCGTGGCGATCGCCCCCACCAAGGCCTGGGAACTGGTGCTCGCGGTCCTCACCGTGGTGGCGGGCCTTGCCGCAGGCGCGCTGCTTGCCCGCCGCGTGCCCTTGCTCGGCACGGAAGGGCACAGCGCCAGCGCGGCGGACTGGCTGGGGCTGCCACGCGTCTTTGCGTTCTGCGCCGCCGCAACCGGCAGAACCGCAGACGCTCTCTCGGCTCTCGACCGGCGGGGGATCGACCGCGCCGTCCATCTCGTCCCCGCCGGTCTCAAGCGGTTCGCCGGGTCGCTCGCGGCGGCCGACCGGCGGGCGGTCGATGGCGGCGTCGAGTTCGTTGCGAGCGCGACCGACGCGCTCGCTCGCCTTGCGCGGGCGTTCGGTGAGCGCCTCACCGACGGCATCCCGGAAGGCTCCGCGCGCCTCGCGGCCGTCTCGGGTGCCGGGGCGCGCCGCCTCCAGACGGGCCTTGCCCACCACTACTACACCATCCTTGCCGCCGGCTCCGTGCTGGTCATCGCAACGCTCTTCGTGAGTTTTTAGATGCTTCTGTCGCTCGTCGTCCTGACGCCGCTCCTCGGTGCCGTCGCCCTTGCCTTCCTGCGCCTTGGCGAAAGCGGGCTGCGTATCTTCGCTGTGGCGGTGTCCTTGGTGCCGCTTTCCCTTCTGGTCGCCATCTGGGTGGGCTTCGACACGAGCGCCAGCGCGCCCGCCTTCCAGGCGACGGTGGAGGTGCCGTGGATCCCGGCGCTGGGCGTTGCCTGGCGCGTCGGCGTCGATGGCATCTCGCTTGCCATTGCCGCCATGAGCGCGCTGGTCTTCGTCGCCGCCATCGCCTGGCCCACCGACACCAAGGGCCGCGCTCGCCAGTATTTCGTCTGGATGCTGTTCCTGGAAGCCGTCTCGCTCGGCCTCTTCGTGACGCTCGATCTTCTCGTGTTCTACGTCTTCTTCGATCTCAGCCTGGTGGGCATGTATTTCCTCATCGGCCGCTGGGGCCATGGTGATGCCGAGCGGGCCGCACTGAAGTTCTTCGTCTACACGCTCGCCGGCTCGCTGGCGCTGCTCCTTGCCATCATCGCGCTCGTCCTTGCCAACGACACGCTCACCTTCGACATGCGCGTCCTCATCGCGAACCAGCCGCTGGCGGGATCGACGGTCGCCGGCGGGCTCGTCTATCTGGGTTTCATCCTCGCCTTCGCCATCAAGACGCCGCTGTTTCCGGTCCACACCTGGTTGCCGCCGGCGCACGTCGATGCGCCGGGTCCGGCGTCGGCCATCCTGGCGGGCGTGCTCCTCAAGATGGGCACCTACGGCATCGTCAGGATGCCGATGTCGATGATGGTCGAGACCTTTGCGCGCTACGCCTTCTGGCTCGGCGTCCTGGCGGTGGTTTCGATCCTGTGGGGCGCGATCGTCGCCTTCGCGCAGGAGAATTTCAAACGCCGGATCGCGTACACGTCGGTCAACCATATGGGCTACACGGTGCTCGGCCTCGCTGCCGCGGGCGCGATGATCGGCAGCGAGGAGGCCCGGCGGCTCGCCCTCACCGGCGCCACCGTGGAGATGATCGCCCACGGCCTCATCACCGGCGCGCTGTTCCTCATTGCCGGCGGCTTCTGGCAGCGCGGTCAGACCTACGAGCTGTCCGACTATGGCGGGCTCGCGCGCACCGCGCCGCTGATGGCCGCCGCGACCATCCTCGCCGCTTTTGCGAGCTTCGGCCTGCCGGGCCTCGCGGGCTTCGTGGCGGAATTCCAGATCTTCGCCGGCACCTTCGGCGTGTTCCCCTGGCTCGCCGCCATCGGCATCTTGGGCATCCTCATCACCGCGGCGCTCTTCCTGGTGATGCTCCAGCGGCTCTTTTTCGGCGAGCGGCCGGAGCGCTGGACGGGCTTTGCCGACCTTTCCCGCACCGAAGCCGCAGCGCTCGCCGCGCTCCTCGTCTTCGTCGTGGTGATCGGCATCTACCCCAGCTGGCTGCTCGGCGTGATCGACCACGCATCGAACGCGATCCTCGCGCTTCCGGTGGCGGCCGACTGATGCCCGTCGGCGACATCGTCCCCGAGATCGCGGTGATCGTGACCGCGGTGGTCGCGCTGCTGACGGCCTCGTTCGTGCCGCACCGGCTGCATTCACTCGCCGCTGTGATCGCGCTCGCCGGTATCGCCTTCGCGGCGGTGCTTCTCAGCCGGCAGATCGGCACCTCGACGCTCACCTTCTCCGGCACCTGGGTCATCGACGGCGCGAGCGTCTGGTCGCGCCTGATGATCCTTCTGAGCACCGCGGTCGTGGTCCTCATGGCACTGCGCTGGTTCCAGAGCGACAGACGGCACGGCGAGTTCTACTTCGTCCTGCTTGTCGCGATGCTCGGTGCGATGGCGCTCGCGGGCGCGGCCGACCTCTTGCAGCTCGTCATCGCCGTCCTCTTGTCGTCGGTGACCGGCTACACGCTGGCCGCCTACCACAGGAACTGGCCGCTCTCGCTGGAAGCCGGCATGAAGTATTTTCTGGTCGGCGCGCTCGCCAACGCCGTCCTCGTGCTCGGCGTCGCTCTGGTCTACGGGATGGTGGGCACCACCTCCTACGACGGGATGGCCGAGGCGCTGGCCACGACTGCGCACGCGCCGCTCCTCCTCCTCGGCACGGGCCTCATCCTCGTCGGGTTGCTCTTCAAGCTCGGCGCCGTCCCCGCCCACGCCTGGCTGCCGGACGTTGCCGAAGGGGCACCTGCGCCGGCCGCGGCCTTCCTCACCGTCGTTCCGAAGATCGGTGCGGCCATCGCGCTGGCGCGGTTCGTCGACCTCTTCCCGCCCGACGCGTTCGCCGTGCGGCCGCTGATCGCCATCGCCGCCTTCGCCACCATGACGCTCGGCAACCTCGCAGCGCTCGGGCAGAGCGACGTTCGCCGCCTCCTCGGCTGGTCGTCGGTCTCCCAGTCCGGCTATGTGCTGATGGCGGTCGCGGTCGTCGGGCTCACCAACCTCGCGCTGCCGGCGATCCTCCTGTTCATGCTCGGATACGCTGCCGCGAACCTTGCCGCCTTTGCCGCCGTCACCCACCTTCGCGGCCGCACCGACCTTTCCGACTATGCCGGGCTCGCCACGAGCCGGCCGTGGATCGCCGTCGCGCTCGCCGTGGCGCTCCTGTCGCTCGTCGGCATCCCGCCGCTGGCCGGCTTTGTCGGCAAGCTCGCGCTGTTTCTCGCGACGATCGAAGCCGGCTATGCTTGGCTCGCCGTCGCCGCGGCCATGAACACGGTCGCATCGCTCTACTATTATCTGAAGATCGTCGGGCGCACTGCCCTTCATGCCAAGCCAGCGGGCGGCACCGCCGTGCTGTCGGTGACGAGCGGGGTGGCATTGTGGTCGTCACTCGCTGCCGTCCTCGCCTTCGGCCTTCTTGCGGAATTGACCGTCCGGGCCTTCGCCGGCGGGACGCTTCTTCCGTGACCTTTCGGCCGGAACGACGGCGTCGCCTCAGGCGTTTTCTGGATACCACACATAGGTAGCGGCAAGACATCGCTCGCGAGCCTGCATCGCTTACACTGCTGAGATTGTAATCCGCCATGGCCCACAGAACCGACCCCAAAGGCACGCAACACGCCGGTGCCCACGAAAAGAAGTCGTCCCATGGCTTGAAGAACTACTGGCGCTTCTTCGCGATGATTGCGACGTCCACGGCCGTCATGTTCATTCTCATGTACCTGAACACGTACGCTTGGGAGCAGATTTTCTGGAGTGAGACCCGGTTCTATATGGCGTTCGTCATGGGGGCGACGATGGCCGTCATCATGCTCGCCTATATGCTCGGAATGTACCGCAACCTTGCCATCAACGTCGCGGTCTTTGCAGGGAGCGTGATCGTCTTCGCTGGGGCGCTGTGGCTGGTGCGCAGTCAGACGACCGTCGGCGAGACGAGCTACATGCGCGCCATGATCCCCCACCACTCGATCGCGCTCTTGACCAGCAAACGCGCGAACATCGCCGAACCGCGCGTGCGCAAGCTCGCCGACGAGATCATCGTGGCGCAGGAGCGCGAGATTGCGGAGATGCGATACCTCATCGCGGAGCTCGATGAGGGCAATGCGATGCCGCCGGAAGCCGATGGTGAGGCGCCCGCTCCGGAGATCGTGCCGTTGCAGGCGGCCCTCGACGCAAACGTCAGGCCGACGCTCGATCTCGCGCCGATGGATCCCGCGACCCTCGACCACGCGCTCGGCACCGGCGCCGGCTGCGACTTCAAGATGACCGCGGAAGGCGACCCCGTGCTCGCCGTGCGTTCTGGTGGCGAGGGGGTCGAGGGCGTAGTGAAGCTGAACGGACAACTCGTCCTTGTCGCGGCGCCGGCCGGCGATCCCGTCCAAGCGCTCGGCGGTGAGCCGCTCGCCGCGGAGGGCCTCACGCTTTCGCTGGAGGCCGCGCCCGAGGAAGAGTTCGAAGACGTCGACGGAGCGCAACGCGTGCTGGCCGACCTCGTCTTCGACCTGCGCGACGAACTGACGATCGGATACCGCGGCTTCTATCGTTGCGCAGGCTGAACAAGCGCCTGTCGACAGGAGAACGCGGTTTGCGTGCGATGGTGATGGGGTCGGTCAGCGTCCTGAGCCCATCCGGCCGGCTGTTTCAGCCGATGATGACCGTCGTGTCGGACTGGAACGTGTAGGGCGGCACGATGAGGTTCGTCGGCGCAGGACCGCGGCGGATGCGCCCTGAGGTATCGTAGTGCGAGCCGTGGCAAGGGCAGAACCAGCCGCCCCAGTTTCCGAGCGGATCGCCTTGGCGCTGACCGAGAGGGATGCACCCCAGATGGGTGCACACGCCGACGACGATGAGCCACTCCGGTCGCTGGACGCGGACCTCATCGCTTTGCGGATCGGGCAACGAGTCGACGTCCTCCAACCGCGCCGCGTCGATCTGGTCTGGCGTGCGGTGGTCGATGAAAACCGGCTTGCTCTGCCACATTACCGTGACGCGCTCGCCGACCTCAATGTCGGAGATATCGATCTCGACCTCCGCGAGAGCGGAGACGTCTGCCGCAGGGTTCAGGCTGTCGATGAAGGGCCATACGACCGCCGCGACGGCGGTTGCACCAAGTGCTCCAGTGGCGATGTAAAGAAAATCGCGGCGGACCGGATCGTCGACGGTGTCGTCAGCGGTGGGCGGAGACATGGCGTTCGCGCTCCTCTACGCGCGCCTCCTCGAGCTTTGGCGCGGCCTCGCCACCGCTGCCGTGACAGGATCGCCCCATCACACGGTGCAGGACGAAATGCATGCCCACACAAAGAACGAGCGGCGCGAACAATCCAAGGGTCGAGGAAAGACCTGCAACTGTCCCGCCCTGAACGAAGTAAAGCCCCAACGGTGCGAGCATCACGGCGCAGCAGATCCACATCGCGTGCTTCATGACGCCCCCGCCCGACTGAACAACTTTCCGGGACCTCACCGCCGGTACTGAGGAAACAGGTGGCGTATTGTTCACAAGATGATCCAGCCCTTGCCCAACGAGCCGGGACAGTCCGGCACTGAGACGGTCGGTACCGCCTTCCGACGTGGAAGGGTCAAAGCACCGAGGGTTCACGATGCTGTGATAGCCAATGAAGCCGCAGCCGGTTCTTGACATTCCAACGTGGGAGCCGCGGACGCTTCGACGATCAGTTGCCGAGGTGTCGTTTCCGTGATCCCAGAAGTTGGCCAATTTGCATTGAGCCTGGCGCTCGCTGTTGCTCTTGTGCAGAGCGTTCTGCCAATCGCCGGTGCCAGCACCGGCCATCTGCGCTGGATGAAAAGCGCCGAGGCGACATCGATCGCCCAGGTCATTTTGCTCGCCTTCGCGTTCATCGCCCTGATGCGCTCTTTCGTCGTCAGCGACTTCACGGTGCTCAACGTCGTCGAGAACTCTAGCGTCCTGAAGCCGCTGATCTTCAAGGTTGCCGGAACGTGGGGGAGCCATGAGGGTTCGCTCCTCTTGTGGACGCTAATCCTTGCGCTCTTCGGCGCCTCGGTCGCGCTGTTCGGCGCGAACATTCCGCTGGCCCTCAAGGCGCGGACCCTCAGCGTTCAGGCGTGGATCAGCGTCGGCTTCCTGTCCTTCATGCTGTTCACCTCGAACCCGTTCGAGCGGGTTTTTCCGCCTCCGCTCGAGGGTCAGGACCTCAACCCGCTGCTTCAGGACATCGGCTTGGCGCTGCACCCGCCGCTTCTTTATCTCGGCTATGTCGGGCTCTCGATCGTGTTTTCGTTCGCCGTGGCGGCGCTAATCGAGGGCCGCGGCGATCCGGCGTGGGCGCGATGGGTGCGTCCATGGACCCTGGCCGCGTGGGCCTTCCTCACCGGAGGCATCGCGCTCGGTTCTTGGTGGGCGTACTACGAGCTCGGCTGGGGCGGCTGGTGGTTCTGGGATCCGGTCGAGAACGTCTCGTTCATGCCATGGCTGGTGGCGACGGCGCTGCTCCACTCGGCGATCGTCAGCGAGAAGCGCGACGCCTTCAAGAGCTGGACGATCCTGCTCGCGATCCTCGCCTTCTCGCTCAGCCTCCTGGGAACCTTCATCGTGCGCTCGGGGCTTCTGACGTCCGTCCACGCCTTCGCTGTCGATCCCGAGCGCGGCGTCTATATCCTGGCGCTTCTCGGCATCGCCATCGGCGGCTCGCTGACGCTCTATGCCCTGCGCGCGCCGGACCTCAAAGCCGGCGGTCTCTTCGCGCCGGTCAGCCGCGAGACCGGACTCATCGTCAACAACCTCATCCTTTCGGTCGCGACGGGGACGGTGCTCATCGGCACCCTCTACCCGCTCTTTCTGGAGGCCGTCACAGGCGACAAGGTGTCGATCGGCCCGCCGTTCTACAACACGACGTTCGTGCCCCTGATGCTGCCGCTCGTCCTGGTGATGGGGGTCGGCCCGTTCCTGTCATGGAAGCGTGCTGACATTGCCGGCGTGCTCGATCGGCTGAAGTTCGCCTTCCTCGTCACCGTCATCGCGGCGCTCGCGGTCTGGTATTTCGACACAAAGGGGCCGGTGCTCGCCGTCATCGCGGTCGCCTTCGCTGTCTGGCTCGTCACGGCCACCGTCATCGAATGGGCCGACCGCGTCCAGCTCTTCAGGGCGCCGCTGCCATGGAGTTGGCGCCGCGCCAGGGGGCTGCCGCGCGCGGCATACGGCATGACGCTCGCCCACCTCGGCCTTGCGATCGCGATCTTCGGCTTCGTGGGATCGACGGCGTGGCAGACCGAGACCATCGTCAGCGCGCGCGAGGGGACGACCGTTACCGTCGCCGGTTTCGAGCTTCGCTTCGATGGCGTCAGCGTGGTCCAAGGGCCGAACTACGTCTCGCGCATGGCGGAGATCGCCGTCACACGTGATGGGGAGGCCGTCACGACGCTGCGCCCGGAGCGACGCGCCTACCCGCTGGCTTCGATCACGACCACCGAGGCCGCGATCCGCTCGCGGCCGATGGGTGATCTTCTCGCAACGATCAGCGAGCCGGCGGCGGAAAACGCACAAGGCTGGACGCTGCGCGTGGTCTACCAGCCGCTCGTCGGGCTGATCTGGCTCGCCGCAGCAATGATGATCGCTGGCGCAATCGTCTCGCTTAGCGATCGGCGCCTCCGGGTCGGTGCGCCCCGCAAAGTTCAGCCGGTGGTAACGCGCCCGGCCGTCGTCCCGGCGGAGTGAGGGCCAATGAAACGACTACTCTTCGTGTTGCCGCTCATCGTCGTCGCTGGGATCGGGGGCTTTCTCCTTTGGGGCCTCAATCCGGACCGCGACCCCTCCGTGCTTCCCTCGGTCCTGATCGACGAGCCTGCGCCGGCCTTCGCGCTGCCGGCTCTGGAGGGCGCCGGCGTGCCCGGACTGTCGCGCGAGGATCTCGTCGGAACGCCCGGGCCCGTCCTTGTCAACGTGTTCGCGTCCTGGTGCATTCCCTGCCGTGCCGAACACGCCGTGCTCACCCGCATGGTGGAGCGTGACGGCGTCGTCCTCTACGGCATCAACTACAAGGACAAGCCGGGCGAGGCGCGCGCATGGCTCGATGAGCTCGGGAACCCCTATGCTCGGATCGGGTCCGACTATGACGGGCGCGCCGGCATCGAATGGGGTCTCACCGGCGTCCCTGAAACCTTCGTCGTGGATGCCGGCGGAACCGTGCGGCTGCGCCACGTCGGCCCCATCATCTCAGACGATCAGCGCGAGCGCATTTTGGGCGCGCTCGAGGCGGCGCGCACGACAGCACCAGGTCTCGCAGCGTCATGAGGGGCTTCGTTCGACTCGCGGCGGCGCTCCTCGCGACACTGTTCCTCGTCTCCGTCGCGGTCGCGGTGGAGCCGGACGAGATTTTGGACGACGCCCAGCTTGAAGCCAGGGCGCGAGACATTTCGGCGGAGGTTCGGTGCGTGGTTTGCCAGAACCAATCCATCGACAAGTCGAATGCGCAGATGGCCCGCGACATGCGCATCATCGTGCGCGAGCGGTTGAGCGCCGGCGACAGCAACGAGGAGGTGTTCGCCTACCTCGTCGCGCGGTACGGCGACTTCGTGCTGTTCCGTCCCCCCTTCAAGGCGACCACCGCCGTGCTCTGGCTGATGCCGTTCGCGCTCGCGTTGATTGCGTTGGTCGTCGGCCTCAGCATGTTCGCTCGCCGCTCGCGCAGGCGGGCGCTTCCGCCGCCGCCGCTCTCGGCCGAAGAGCAGCGTGCGCTGGATGCGTTGCGGGGAGCAGAGCGATGACCTTTTGGCTGATCGCCGGCGGGCTGGCGCTCCTGTGCGTCTGGCTGCTGTTGCAGCCGGCCCTTTCCAAAAGCCCGCGCGCGCTGGAGCGGCGGCAAAGTGCCCTCGCGATCCTTGAGGATCAGCTGGCGGAGGTGAAACGGGACGCTGAGCGCGCCGTTCTCTTGAGCGACGATGCCGCGGCGGCCGAGGTCGAGATCAAACGGCGGATGATCACGCTCGGCAAGGAGGCGCAAAGGGACGCATCGACGAGCGGGCGCGGGCTGATCGTCCTGACGGCAGTCCTTGTTCCCGTGGCAGGGGCGGCGCTCTACCTCCAGCTCGGGCGGCCTGACATGCCAAGCGTTCCGATTCCCGAGCGCGCCGAAGAGCGGCAACAGCTCGAGGACGTCACCGAGGTGGCGTCTCGCCTGCGCTCGCAGCTTGAAAGCGATCCGGGCAGTCCTACCGAAGGCTGGGTGCTGCTCGGCCGAACCTACATGCGTATGGGGCGGTTCCGCGACGCCGCCGACGCCTTTGCCGAGGTGATCGACCGGCCCGACGCGCGCACCGACACGCTGTCGCGCTACGGCGAGGCGCTCGTCGCCGCCGAGGCCGGCACGGTGACGCCGAAGGCCGCCAAGGCGTTCGAGCGAGCGCTGGAGCTCGATCCGCGCAACCCTGCGGCGATCTACTATCAGTCGCTCGCCCGCGAGCAGGTTGGTGACGTCGAGGGGGCGTTCGAGGCGCTCAAAAATCTGCTGGACGCCGAAGACGCGTTCGCGCCATGGATGCGCTCGTTCGTCGAGCGGGCGAATGTCCTTGCCGCGCGCATCGGGATCGCGCCGCTCGATCTTGCCGCCTACGGTGCGCCGGATGCAACCGCACCGACGTCGGGACCAGGGCCGACGGCGCAGCAGGTGGAAGCTGCCGGCCGCATGTCCGACGAGCAAAGGGGCGAGTTCATCCGCTCGATGGTGGCAAGGCTCGCCAAACGGCTCGAGACCGAGCCTGACGATCTCGACGGCTGGCTTCGATTGGCAAACGCCTACACCGTGCTCGGCGAACCGGACGAGGCGCGATCGGCCTACCTGCGCGCCAAGGATCTGCTATCGGCTTTGCCCCAGAGCGATCCTCGGCAGAAGGTTGTCGACGAGGCGCTTGCGACGCTCGGCGGCTGAGACGCGTCACCATTCTCGTGAGAGCGGCGCCTTCCCGCGCATCACCTGCAGGATGAAACTGCCCGACGCGGTAATCAGCAGGAAGCCGTTGAAGGCTTCGATGCCGGCGATGAAACGTTGATGATCGGTCGGTGCGATGTCGCCTCGCCCGAGCGTCGTGAAGTTGACGAGAGAGAAGTAGAAGTAGTCCATCCACCCCATTTCATCCTCAACCTTGAACGAACCGATCATGAAGACATCGTCGCCAAGCCAGAATCCCCCCGCATAGAGCGACGCTTCCACAACGTGCGCGAGCGTGATCGCGCCGACCGACAAGAGCAGGCCGAAATAACGGGCGTCCGGCCGCGCGGCGATCGCGGCCGAAACGGCACGCAAAGTGGCGTAGTGGATCGAGGTGCTGAAGAGGAGAAGAACAGCGGTGAGGAGAATGGCGGTGGTCATGACTGTCTCGTATGCGATCGCCGTTGCGCGAGCGTTGGGGGGGAGAGTGACGGCGGGCGCCGTATAAACGCCCGCCGACCCAATGTTACTGCAGCTTGCGGCATTCCTCGGCGCACTTGCGGCAGGCGCGGGCGCATTCCTGGCAGTGCTCGGAATCGTGCTTCTCGCATTCTGCGGCGCAGGCCTCGCAGATCTCGGCGCACGCGCGGCACAGCGTGCCGCAATTCTGCGAGTTCGACGCGCACAGCGTTGCGCACGCACCGCAGGTGACCATGCAGTCGCGACAAAGCCGTGCGCACTGCGCCATCGCCTCGCTGCCGATGCACTCATCGAGACATCGAGCACAGGCGGCCAGGCACTCCATGCAGGCCGTCATGCAAGCGTCCGTATTGGCGTGAGTCGTCATTGACCCAACCTTTCTTTCTTGGGGTTTCATTCAAGCGCCACGATCGGTGGAAACCGACGGGCATCGCCGCAACAAAGACGGCGATCTTCGGCGACGTTATTGCCCTCGTCGTCGCGAAAGTTCTATGGAACGGTCATTTTTCGCTCGATCCGGCCGGCCCTTACTTTGGTCGCGCTGCGGCGATCGGCGCTACAGAGCCGCCCGACATTCACGAGCTGAGCTGCCGGGATTTCTGAATGGTCTCCTCGCTATGCCCGTCAGAAAGGCGATTGCCGTCTTCGTCGAAGAAGTAGTTGATGATGGGGCATTCTTCCGTCGGCCCCTCGCCGTCGCACTCGGCGGCAAGTTCGATCAAGACATCGCGCAATCGCGACAACTGCTCGATCTTCTTGCGCTGCTCTTCGATCTTGCGTTCGGTGGCATGCAGAACATCACCCGCCGTGCTTTCGGGGGAGGAACCAAACGTCAGGAGTTCGGCAACTTCCTCCAGCGTGAAACCGAGCGCCTGTGCCTTTCTGATGAATTTCAGGCGTCGCAGTGATTCGGCGGAATAAGTCCGATAGTTCGCGACAGTCCGGTCGTCCGGCAGCAGCAGACCTTTGCGCTCGTAAAAACGAATGGTGTCCACAGTCACTCCGGTGTCTTTCGCGAGTTGCCCGATCGTCAGCGGCATTATTCGCTCCGTTCTTGTGACCGTACGGCTTGGACTATGGTCCAGGGTCAATATGTTTTTTTTCACCGAGGCGGGTATCCAACGCTTCGATCACTTCGTTCAGCGCCGCTGCAGGGATCAACCGTGTCGTTCAAACCCGGGCAGGCGGACGATCGCTGCGGCTTGCCGCTTGCAAGCCGTCGGAAGGACGCTCGTCATCGGCGAGTGACTTGATGATCGGACAGTCCGGCCGGTGATCGCCGCTGCAATGCGCTGCGAGTTGCCGCAAGGCGTCGGCCATCGCCTGCAACTCTGCGACCTTGCTGTCGAGACGTTCGAGGTGTTCTTGCGCGAGCCTTTTCACGTCCGCGCTGGCCCGCTCGCGGTCCCGCCACAGCGCCAACAGCTCCGAGATCTTTTCGATGGAGAAGCCGAAGTCGCGGGCGCGCTTGATGAAGCGCAGCGTATGAACGTCACACGGGCGATAGCTCCGGTAGCCGGAAGACGTCCGGGCAGGCTTCTCGATCAATCCGATATCTTCGTAATAGCGGATCATCTTGGCGGTGACGCCCGACTCTTTCGAAGCTTGCCCGATATTCATGTGCGACTCCTCAAAACTCTACTCAGCCGGCGAAAGCTCGAGGTCCCCGGTGGACTTCGATGCCGCGCCGAGCGGCGGCCGAAAACGTTTCAAGCGCAGCGCGTTCGTCAGCACGAAGACGCTGGAGAGCGCCATCGCGCCCGCGGCGAAGATCGGCGACAGCAAAATCCCGAACGCGGGGTAGAGCGCGCCCGCCGCCACCGGAATGAGAGCGGTGTTGTAGGCGAACGCCCAGAACAGGTTCTGCTTGATGTTGCTGATGGTGGCGCGCGACAGCGCGATCGCGTTCGGCACGCCGTTCAGGTCGCCGGACATCAGGACGACGTCGGCCGCCTCGATCGCGACGTCCGTGCCGGTGCCGATGGCAATGCCGACATCGGCCTCTGCGAGCGCGGGCGCATCGTTGATGCCGTCGCCGACGAATGCGACGCGGCCGTCCGTTCGCAGCGACTTCACCGCCTCCACCTTGCCTTCCGGCAGCACCTCGGCGACCACCGTGTCGATGCCGAGTGTCGCCGCGATGGCATCGGCCGTGCGCCGGTTGTCGCCGGTGATCATCGCGACCTTGAGCCCCGCGTCATGCAGCGCCTCGATCGCCTGCCGCGAGGTCGGCTTGATCGGGTCGGCGACGGCGACGATTGCCGCGAGCCGGCCATCGACTGCGGCGTAGAGCGGCGACTTGCCTTCGCGAGCGAGGCGCTCCTCCGTCTGCGCAAACGGGCGCGCGTCGATCCCGAGCCGGTCCATGTAGCGGTCGGCGCCGACCTCGACCCGGCGTCCCGAGACCCGCGCCGACACGCCAAATCCCGGCGAGGCGGAAAAGTCGCTGGCCCTCGATGGCTCGAGCTGGCGGGCCTTCGCCGCCTCAACGATCGCTTCGGCGATGGGATGTTCGGACTGCGCCTCCACGGCGGCGACGAGAGCCAGCACTTCGTCTTCGCCAAACCCTTCGGCGGTGGCAATGTCGGTTAGCTCGGGCCGCCCCTTGGTCAGCGTGCCGGTCTTGTCGAGCGCAACGATGTCGGCGCTGCGCAAGGTCTGCAGCGCCTCGCCCTTGCGGAAGAGGACGCCCATCTGGGCGCCGCGGCCGGTGCCCACCATGATCGAGGTCGGCGTCGCAAGCCCCATTGCGCACGGACAAGCGATGATGAGGACTGCCACCGCGTTGACCAGCGCGAATGTGAGCGCGGGCGCCGGACCGAGCGCGAGCCACACCGCGAAGGTCACCAATGCGATACCGATCACGATGGGCACGAAGACGTATGTGACCTTGTCGACGAGCCCCTGGATCGGCAGCTTCGCGCCCTGGGCCGTCTCGACCATCTTGATGATCTGCGACAGCACCGTGTCGGCGCCCACTTTCGCCGCGCGGAAGGTGACGGCGCCAGTCTTGTTGATCGTCCCGCCGACGACCTCGTCGCCCTCGCCCTTGGCGACCGGGATCGGCTCGCCGGTGATCATCGACTGGTCGAGGAAGCTCGAGCCCTCCAGCACGATACCGTCGACAGGCACCTTCTCGCCGGGCCGCACCGCGACGGTATCGCCGACGCGCACCTCCTCCAGCGGCACGTCGACCGAGGTGCCATCTCGCACCACGCGCGCGGTCTTCGCCTTCAGGCCCATCAGGCGCTTGATCGCCTCGCCGGTGTGGCCCTTGGCGCGCGCCTCCAGGAAGCGCCCGACGAGGATCAAGGTGACAATGACGGCGGCGGCCTCGAAATAGACGTTGTGCGTGCCCTCCGGCAGGACGCTCGGCGCGAAGGTCGCCACCACCGAATAGCCCCAGGCGGCGCTGGTCCCGAGCGCCACCAGCGAGTTCATGTCCGGCGCAACGCGCAGGAGTTGAGGCACGCCCTTTTGGAAGAAGCGCAGCCCCGGGCCGAAGAGGACGACGGTGGTAAGCACGAATTGGATCAGCCAGTTCGTCTGGCGGCCGAGGGTCGCGTCGATCGCATCGCGCAGCGCCGGGACGAGGTGCGCGCCCATTTCGAGGATGACGATGGGGAGCGTCAGGATCGCCGACAGGAGGACGGCGCGGCGCAGCGAGGTGAGTTCGGCGCTTCGCCTGTCCTCGCCGCTGTCCTCCTCGGCGCCGGCCGCAACCCTCGCCTCATAGCCTGCGCGCTCGATGGCTTGCACCAAGCGATCAGCGGTCACCGCGCCCGCGACGTGGCGCACGACCGCGCGCTCTGCGGCGAGGTTGACGCTGGCCTCGAAAACCCCGTTGACGGCAGTGAGCGCACGTTCGATTCGGCCGACGCAAGAGGCGCAACTCATGCCCTCGATGGCAAGCTCCGTGGTCTCCTCGCGGACCGTGTAGCCGGTGGCTTCCACGGCGTCCCGCACGGCGGAGAGGTCGGCCGCGCCGTCGAATTCGACCCGCGCACGCTCGGTCGCAAGGTTCACGCTGGCCGAGGCGACGTCCGGCAATCGCTCCAGCGCCTTCTGGACGCGCCCGACGCAGGATGCGCAGGACATGCCCTCGATCCCGATCTCGACGCTTGAGGGGGAAGCGAGTGAGGGAGTTTTCGTCTGCTCGACCGTGCTCGTCACGGCATCACCTCCACACTATATACCCCCAAGAGGTAATTCTACCCATCATGGGAAGGTCAAGTGGTGAACGCCGCATTGCAGGTGTTGACCTTCCCATTGTGGCAAGTCCCACGATGGGCAAACCAGACCGTTGAGAGGATCAAGCATGAGACTGAGCATTCCAGATATGGCGTGCGGCGGCTGCGCCGCCGGTGTCAGGCGAGCGATCGCCGAGCTCGACGAGCGGGCCACGGTAAGTGCCGACCCGCCGTCGCGCGAGGCCGTCATCGAAACGAAGGCGAGCGAGGCGGATGTCCTCGAAGCGCTCCAGAAGGCAGGCTTTCCGGCCGAGGTTCGCTAGGGCGCTTTCCGACCGAATGGAGTCATTCGGTCGAAGAGAAATCGCCCCAGATTCGGACTCTTGAGCGGTTTCGTCCTGTTCGTCATGATTCCATTCCAACCGAAACCGCTCTAGGAGGTTGCTTGCGCCGGGCATCGGAACCTCACAGCCCGAGCGAGCGCGCTTGCGGCTCGAACGACGAGGACAGGAGCCCAGCGCCGACGATCACCAGGAACGCACCGCCTGCCGCAACAAGGCCTGCGCCGAGCCGGCCCGGCAGGCGGCTTTGCGCCGTTAGCGCGCGGACCGCGATCCGCCGTGCGTAGAGCGCTGTCAGCGCGAGCGTGATGACGGTGATCGCGGTGCCGGTCGAGATGGCCGCCACCGCGAGGACGCCTGCCAGCGGAATGTCCGCGAACCGGGCAAAGACGAGAACCAGCACCGAACCCGAACATGGCCGCGCGCCGATGGAGGCGATTACGCCGAGGGTCGATTTCAGGTCGCCCGCCTTCCCGACGTCGGCGCCGGCCGGCACGTGGGTGTGATCGCAATGATGTTCCTTCGCCGATGCCGGCAGAAAGGCACGCACCGCGCGGCCGAGGAGGAAGAGGCCGAAGCCGATCACCAGGGCGTAGCTGAGGCGCTCGGACCAGATCACGGCGACGTTGCTGGTGCGCGCCATCAGCCCGAACACGTAGAAGAGGCCGTAAACCAGCGCGATCGCGACGACGCCCTGGCAGAACGCCGCGGCTGCCGCCATCCCAACGCTGCGGCGCACCTTCTCCGGGTTCGTCAGGAGGTAGGTGGACAGGACCACCTTGCCATGGCCGGGCCCCGCAGCGTGGAACACGCCATAGAGGAAGCTGCCGGTGAGAACGGTGACGATCGTCTCGGGTCGATGTGCATCCGCCAGCGCGCTCAGCGCCTGTGTCATGCGGCCGTGAAAGGCGCGCTGCTCTAAATAGACCACGCCGAGGAGGTCCCTATAGGCGGCCGTCATTGCGTCCCAGCCGAGGAGGATGACAGCCGCGGCGACGAACGCCGCAAGCGCAAGGCGGGTGCTGAGGGTGAGCGTCAGCTGCATGTCACCGTCACCCATTCGGCGAAGTTGACACCGAGGTCGTCCCCGGCGCTCTGGGTCTTGTCGAGCGCGAGGGCGAACGCGGTCAGATCCTCGCCCGGATCGGGCTCCTGGAGCGACGAGCGACAGCCCTCCGGCGCATTGTCGAGCGTGACGGCCGATGCGCCCGGCACATGGTTGACGGCAATATAGTATGTCGGCTCGTAGAGCGCGTACCTGAGCGGCGTCTGCGAGGCGTCGTAGGGTTCTGCGAATACGACCTCGAAATTCAGCGAGAGCCGCCGGCTCTTGAGATCGACCGACAGGGGGTTGTGCGAGGTGATCTTCGGCGCCTCACCCATTGTGCGAAAGTCGGTCAGGTAGCCGCTCTGCGCGATGTTGCCGAGGATTTCCAGCATCAGATCGGTCAGGCCCTCGCGGTCGGGAGCGCCGTCGCCATCGCTGTCAGCGCCTTCCACGGCGTAGGCCGTGAAAAACTCATCGAGCAGCCAGGCGTGGCGCATGCCGATCACGCGACCTGCGTCGTCGAAGACGACCTCCGTCTGAACCGTGATGAACTCATGCGGATGCGCCGCGGCCGGCGAGGCTATAAACTCGATCGCCGCGCCCGCGAGCGCGGAGCGAACCGCAAATTCTCGCAACATCGTGAGCAAACTCATACGTGCTCCTTGGACGTGCTGTGTTGACGTCCTCAGCGGTCGATGGCGGCGACCGCCGCCGCGAGCTGTTCTGCTTCGACAAACCCCGGAATGATCTCGCTGCCGATGACGAAGCTCGGCGTGCCGTTGATACCAAGCCGCTGCGCCGTCTGAAGCGTCTGGCGGATCTTTTGCGTGATGTCCTCGTCATCGCCGCGCGCTACGACCGCGTCCCAATCGAGCCCGGCTTCGACGACGACTGCGCGGATCTGATCCTCGGCGAGTGTGCCGTCGTGGCCCATCAACGCGTTGTGCACGTCCCAGTAAGACGCCGGGTCGATGTCCCACACGGCGAGCGCCACACGGGCGGCCTGCGCCGAAGACTCCGACAAGATCGGGAACTCCTTGAAGACGTACCGGATCCGCTCGTCGTTCTCCAGAAGCGTTATGACTTCAGGTTTCACTCGACGGCAGAACGGGCAGTTGTAGTCAAAAAACTCGACGACGGTGATCGTGCCGTCTGGGTTGCCTCCGATGGGGTCGTCGCCGGCATTGCGCAAGACATCGCTGAGCTCGGCGAGCGCATCCTGGCGGGCTTTCACCTCGGCCTGCTGCTGGCGGGCCTGCAGCGCCTCGAACGCCTCGGCGAGGATTTCCGGATTCTCGATGAGGTGTTCGCGGATCAGTTCGCGCACCGCTGCTTCCTGCGCGTCGGTAAGGCTCTGCGCCGACACGGTGGCGGCGGGCAGCGTCAGTGAAAGCAGGACAACAAGGGTTCTAAGCATCATCATTCCTTGGTGGACGCGACCGTCTGCGGCCTGCCGCGCGCTTCGTCGATGGCGGCGAGAACGCTGTTCACGGTCAGGATTTCGGGAAGGAGAACGCCGCCTGGGCGGCCGGGCCCGTAGGCGACGTTGAGCGGAATGCCATAGCGCCCCTGCGCCTTGACGAAGGCGGCGATCGCCTCGTCTGGCAGGGTCCAGTCGGCGCGCATGGCGAAGGTGTCGTCCCGCTCCAGCACCGCGACGACGGGGTCACGGTCCATCGCGGCCGCTTTGTTGTAGAGGCAGGTGATGCACCAGTCGGCGGTCACGTCGACGAACACGACATGGCCGTCTGCCACGTGCTCGTCGATAGCCATTCGGTCGAACGCCTGCCAGTGCGCCGCCTCGACAGGCTCGTCCGTCGCTCCGCCCGTCATGGCGCTACCGAAGCCAACGAACACGATCGCTGCGAGGCCAACCGCGACGCTCGCAGCGGTCAGCGGACGGCTCGGCCGCCTTGCCGCAGCACCGGCAAGCAGGACGGCGGCGACCGCTGCGGCGAGCGCAGCCAACCCCGCCTGCGCCACCAGGATCGAGCCGAGCCAGACGAGGACGGCCAGCATCGGCAACACGAGGCCGCGCTGCACCCAGCGCATCCAGGCGCCTGGCCTGGGAAGGAAGAAAGCCGCGCGCGGCGCAATCGCGACCGCAAGATACGGGAACGCAAAACCCATCCCGAGCGCGGCAAAGCTGAGGGCAAGGTCGCCTGGTCCGCCCGCAAGACCGAAGCTGATGGCCGTGCCGAGGAACGGCGCGCTGCACGGGGTCGCGATCAGCGCGATGACGAAGCCGTCGGCGAAGTCGCCGGTGCGCCCGAGCCGCCCGAGCCGGTTCTGAAGTCCGGCCGGAAGCCGCAATTCGAACAGTCCAGCGAGATTGAGCGTCATCAGCGCGAACAAGACGAAGATCAGCGCCACGAAGGTCGGCGACTGGAACTGCATTCCCCAAAAAACGTCCTGGCCGAGCGCCTTCAGCGCGCCGAGCACCGCCGCGAGCAGACCGACGAACACGAGGATGCCGGCGGCCGTCGCAAGGAAGGCGAGGCGTTGATGGCGGCGCTCGAGATGTGCGGTGCGGCCGAGCGCGGCGAGCTTGATGGATAGGACCGGCAAGACGCACGGCATCACGTTGAGGAGGAGGCCGCCGAGGAAGGCGATCAGAACGATGGCCCAGACCGCCGAGCCGCCGCGCGCTTCGCCCTCGACGAAGGCCGTGACGGCGCCGGTGAGATCGAGCGCCACGTCCGCGCCCACCACCGTCAAGCGCAGTCGCGAGCCGAGCGGCGGCGGCTCGGCGGCTTCAAGCGTGCCGCGGTAGAGCCCGTCTCCCACCGGCACGAGCGCGCCGATCAGCGGATCCTCGTCAGGGATTTCGGCGACGAGGAGCGCGCCGCTCAGCGCCCCACCGGTCTCGCCGAACGCCTTCAACTCGACCGACAGACCATTTTCGACGGCAGTAAGTTGAGAGAGGGCGACATCGCGATCGAGCGCGGGGACGGGGACCCTGGCCATCGCCTTGTCGGTCGGGGTCTCGCCGAGCGCGGGCAGAAAGGCCGGATCGGCCGGGATCAGCGCCTCGAATGCGAAGCGCTCCGGCACGCACACGGTGCCGCAAACGAGGAGGTCGGCCACGAGCGACAAGGTCGCGCCGCGGCGAGGGTCCTCCCGCTCCACCCTGATCGGGAAGGTGACGCGCTCGGAGTAGCCCAGCGCCTCGATGCCGAACGCCACGAAGCGCTCCGGGGCCGGGAAGACAAGCTCGATCGCCTCGACATTCTGCGACCCATCGGTGGAGAGCGCCGGCGGAAGACCGGTGGAACCCGCCGATCGCCAGTACGTCTTCCAGCCGTCCGCAAGTCTGACTTCCAGGCCGGCGACGACGCTCCCGTCCCCGGCGCTTGCAACGTGAAGCCGCGCCGCGCTGTTCGCCTTCTCCTGCCAAGGGGTGGTCGCGAACGCCTGCGGCACAGCGGCGATGGCGAGCGCCGCCACGAGGGTCGCGGCCGCGGTGCGGAATGACCACCGCGTCACTGCGCTTCCATCCGTTCGTTGAGCGCGTCGTGGCGGGCGCGAACCTCCTGCGGCCAGCGGCTTTTGATGTAGGAGAGCACCGCGACGATCTCCTCGTCACTCAGCACGCCTTCATACGCCGGCATGTTCGAAAAATACGGCTCGCCATTGCCGACCTGTTTCGGCAGCCCGTACTTCGTCAGCTCGAAGAGCATCGCATCGGGGTGGTGCCAGGTGTGCCCCGTCTCATCGTGCGGCGGCGCGGGAAGCCGGCCGTCTGGGCCGCGCTCGCGCCAGTTCGGCTCGCCCTCCAGGTTCGCGCCGTGGCAGGAGGCGCATTGAGCGGCATAAACCGTTGCGCCGAGCGCCACGACCGCGTCGTCGCCCGGGCGCAGCACCACGGCGTCCGACGCCGCGCCCGGCCACAACGCAACCAGCGCGATGCCGCCCGCGCCGATCGCGACGCCGAGGCAGATAAGGATGATGGCGCGCTGCATGACCGGGGTGCCGTCAGGTCAGGAGCGGGCGGCTTGGCGGGCGCACGACGATCGGCGTCCCGTTCGGCACGCGATTATAAAGGTCGATAACGTCCTGGTTGAGAAGGCGCACGCAGCCCGAGGACACCGCACGGCCGATGGAGTAGGCTTCCTGGGTGCCGTGCAGGCGATATAGCGTGTCGATCCGGCCTTGGAAAATATAGAGCGCCCGCGCGCCGAGCGGATTGTCGAGCCCGGGCTCCATGCCGTCGCGGTATTTTTCAAGCTCGGGCTCGCGGGCGATCATCTCGGCTGGCGGCGTCCATGTGGGCCACTCGCGCTTGAAGGGGATGCGCGCCTCACCGTCCCAGCCGAAGCCTTCGCGGCCGAGGCCCACGCCGTAGCGCATCGCCCGGCCGCCTTCCATCGTCCAGTAGAGATAAAATGTGCCGGTATCGACGACGACAACGCCCGGTCCCTCGCCCGTCGGGTCGGGCACCTCACGCCGCCAGTATTTGCGATCAACCTGCCGAAGATGAACCGCGGGAATGGGAAAACGCTCGTTCGGCCGCGGGCCGTACATGAGCTTATAGACCTCAGGAATCCGCGGTGCGGTCGCCACTTGCGGCGCCGGTGTCTCGGCGACCGTGCAGCCGCCGAGAACCGCCGCACTGCCGCCGATCATAAAGGCACGCCGGCCGATCATCTCAACGGCCCGCCTGGTAAAAGACTGTGCTGCCCTCGGTCGTCCCGGCGCCGAAGGTGTGGACGTTGTACTTTGCGCGGGGGTTGTTCCCCATGCCGATCGATCCCTGCGGCATTCCCGGCACCGCAATGCCGCGGATGTCGGGCTTCTCTTCGAGCAGCTTGGCGATGGCTTCGGGCGGCACGTGACCCTCCAGCGCGTAGCCGGCGATCGCGGCCGAATGGCAACCCTGCACCTCGTCGGGAATGCCGGCCTGACGGCGAACCGGGGCGAGATCTTCAAGCTCGGTGATTTCCAGCTTGTAGCCGAGCCCTTCCATGTGCTCGGCCCAGTCGGTGCAGCAGCCGCACCATGGCGTCTTGTAGACGTACATGGTGTGATCCTGCGGCTCCGCCTTCGCCGAGGTGGCGATGATGCCGATCATTGCAGCACCTGCAAGGGCGCCGATCTTATGAATACGCATGTGATACTCCGGTATTAGGTCGGTTCTGAGGTGTCATTGGACATAAACGCGGGCGCCGACGCCGACGCGCGTGTAAAGATCCTTGACGTGTTCGTTGAGGAGGCGGATGCACCCGTTCGACACCGCGCGGCCAACGCTTGAAGGATCGTTGGTGCCGTGGATGCGGTACATGGTGTCCCGGCCGCCCTTGTAGAGGTAGAGGGCACGGGCGCCGAGCGGGTTGTTCGGTCCGCCGGGGACGCCGCGCGCATATTTGGCGTACTTGCCCGGCTCGCGGCGGATCATATTCTGCGTCGGCGTCCAACTCGGCCACTTGGCTTTGCGCGCGATGACGCCGTTGCCGCGGAACGAGCGGCCGGCCTTGCCCACCCCGATGACGTAGGCGAGCGCACGGCCGCGGCCGAGCACGTAGTAGAGGCGCTTCTCACCGGTGCGCACGACGATGGAGCCGGGTCGCGCCTTCGTGGAAAATCGAACGACGGTGGGCGCTTTCACCGGGTGCGGGTGCGCGATCGCCGCAGCCGGCGCCAGCGTCATCAGCGACAGCGCGCCGGCGCCCAGCAACAAATTGCGGCGCGACAGAAGGGTCTCCTCGCCAGAAAGATCGTCGTCGCAATGCTCTTCAGGAATCACGCCTCGTCTCCTTCGATTTCGAGGAAGGTCATCATGCCGCCCGCCTGATGCTCGATCATGTGGCAGTGAAGCATCCATCGGCCCGGCGTTTCCGCGACGAAGGCGATCTCCACCCTGTCGTCGGAGGCCATCAGCGAGGTGTCCCGCCAGGCGCCGTCCTCGATGGGCGCGCCGTTGCGGGCGATCTCGCGGAAATGCATTCCGTGAAGGTGCATGGCATGGGGAAACGCAGTGTCGTTGATGATGTCGACGACCACCGTTTCGCCGCGCTTCAGGGAGGCGAGCGGCGCGTCCATGTCGCCGGCGACGCCGTTGAAGGCCCAGATCCGGCGGTGTAGCATGAGCTCACGCATGCCCATCATGCGCCCTCCCATCATGGCGCGGCCCATGCCGCCCATCGCGCCGCCCTCCATGCGAAGCTCCAGACGACGCGCGCCGGCAAGGTCGAGGCTCGGGCGCGCGTTGCCCTCCAGCGGCGCGATCTCGGTCCCGGCAAGCCCGGTGCCGCCCTCCCGGTCGGCGTAGACGAAGGCACCCATGTTGACCTCGTCGCGCAGCGTGTAGGCGCGGATCGCGTGGCGCGAGGACGGCGCACCGACCGCATCGACGATGAGATCGACACGCTGCCCGGGCCCAAGGAGCAGCTCGTCCGCGCCGAGCGCCCATGGCGTCACCGAGTTGCCGTCCTCGGCGATGATGACAGGATCGTGCCAATCGAACATCAGCGCGAATATTTGCGCATTGGCGACGTTGACGAGCCGCAACCTGATGCGCTCGCCGGCCGCGACGGGGACGTCGGCGTCGGCCGCATTGTTGATGGTGGCAAGATTGCCGAGCCGGCCGGCGTGCGACCACTCGTGCATGTTCCCGAAGTCGGTGGAGAGTGTTCCAGCAGGGGTCAGCACCCAGTCATCGAGCACTAGGAGGAGATCGCGGTCGACCGCCGGCGGCGTCTCTTCGTCGACGATGACGACGCCATAGAGCCCACGGTCCTGCTGGTTCCAGCCGCGAAAGTGCGTGTGATACCAGTAGGTTCCGGCGTCATCGAGGTCGAAGGCGTAGCGGAAGGTCTCGCCGGGTGGCACGGGCGCCTGGGTCAGCGGGGCCGCGCCATCCATGCCGTTGGGCGGACGCAGCCCGTGCCAGTGGACCGCGCTCGGCTCAGCCAGGCGGTTCTCGAACGTCACGTCAAGCCGTTCGCCGCGCCGGTAACGCAAGAGCGGCCCCGGAACGCTCCCGCCATAGGACCAGGCGTCGACGGGGAGGCTTCCGCGCCCGGTGGTCAGCACCGCGCGGCCCTCGTCCGCCACCAATCGCTGCCCGGTTGGCGTCGCATGAGCGAGACGCGGGGCACCTGCGGCAAGGACCGAAGCACCGGCGCCGGCAAGGAAGTGGCGCCGGTTGAGATCGATCACGCGGCAAAGAGTCATGTTTGCGGGTCCTCTCCCATCAGAAATGCCGCAATGGCTTCGCGGTCCGCCTCGTTCAGGAAGGAGGTGGAGTCGCGGACCACCTCGCCCATCAGACTGCCGAAGGCGTCGCCCGACGGCGTCAGCCCGCTCTTCAGCGCGTAGGCGAGCGAGGCGGCGCTCCAGTCGTTCTCCTTCAGGGCTTCGAGCGTGATCGGTGGCGCCGATTCATCGCCGGGAAGCGCGTTGCTTCCCTCGAAGTGATGGCCGTGGTCCCGCGCACCGAAAACGTTGCGCGGGGTGTGGCAGGCGCCGCAGTGCAGCGGCCCCTCGACAAGATACTTGCCGCGGTTCCACGCGTCCGAGCGGGCCGAATCGGCATCGAACTCGCCAGCATCCATGAAAAGCGCGCGCCACAGCTTGAGCATGTAGCGTTCGCTGAAGGGGAAGGGCACATCCGAGGCGGGCGCGGGCTCGGATACCGGGGCCACAGTCCGGAACGCCGCGTAAAGGTCGGCGACGTCCTGATCGGTCAGCCGCGTGTAGAAGATGTAAGGGAAGACCGGGTAGTAGGGCTCGCCGTCCGGAGAGATACCGTTGCGCACGGCCGTCGCAAAGTCTTCAAGACTCCAGTCGCCGATACCCGCGACCAGGTCGGTGGTGATGTTCGGCGCGTAGAACGTGCCGAAATCGGTGTCCAGCCCGGGTCCACCGGCGAGCGGCTTGCCGCCGCCCTCGATATCCGTATGGCAGCCGATGCACCCTGAGGCGCGGGCCATATAGGCACCGCGCATGGGATCGCCTTTCAGCTCCGTTTCGAGAGCGGCATCGGCATCCAGCGGCCAGGCCACGAGCGCAGCATAGCCGACCCCCCCCACCGTAAGGAGGGCGATAAACGCAAACAAGAACCGCATCGGTCAGTCTTTCTCGACGCGGAACTTCGTGTGGCAGGACGAGCAGGTATCGCCGAGCATGTCGAACACACGGTCCGTCGGCATCTCGGCCATCATCTCGGCGCTCATCGCCATATCCTGGCCACCGCCGGCCATCATGTCCGACATGGAGCGATCGCCCATCATGGCTCCCATGTTGGGCGTGTCGCCACCCATCATCGCGCCCATCGAGGGCGCTGCATCCTCGCCCGAGGGCGCGTTTTCGGCGGCACGGGCGAGCCCCTCCGCGGTACGCTCGAGCCGGTTGGCGAGCGCTGCGAACTCGTCCCAGTTCTCCCAGATTTCGGGCTTTGCCTCAGAAGGGCCGTCGATGCTGCCTTCCGGGAAGAGACTGGTGATCGCCTCGCCCGCGTGCCCGCGGATCGTCTCCGCATGTTCGGCAACCGCCTTTGCATCGTAGGGTGCTTCGCCGGCAAACATCGCGCGCAGCGCCTTATTGGCGTCGCCGATTGCCGCCATCCCGTCCATACGCTGCTTGACGATGCCCGTTGCCCCAGTGTGGGCGATAGCAGCTGCCGAGAGCGACAGCGAAAGCACTGCCGCAGCGCCCAAGGCGCACTTCGTTCGAAGATTCATTGTCCGTTTTCCCTGTGACCAAGCCCCAAGACTTTGCGCACGTGGCGCGCCGTCAGGCGGTCAGCGGGGAGGCGGAATCTCTACTGGCCCGAAAACGCCGCTCAAACCGAAATCGGCAGACGAGCCGACGTCTGTAGACGAATGATCGGCGACGCCAAGGCCGATTGCAGCACTCATCGCCGCTGCTACGCTACACGAGACCGATGGGCCGACACATTCCTTATCGGCAGCCGGATCCGCTTCGCAACCGCCCGGCGGGCAGCGATCTCCGGCCGAAGCGTCCACCCGCACTACGTGCGCCTCCACGGCACCTGCATCGGCGAGCAATACGTCCCCGACCGGATGCGCCATGGCGCTCGGCCCGTCCACGATCGCCCAGCCCGCGCTTCCAGCCAGAAGCGCGAAGACAAATGCAACACAAAGGACGAGTCGGCGAACCATGAGGCCTGTGTACGGATGACGGTCCAACATGTCAAGGCTCGACACCCCGACGCGACCATCACGCTCGCGATATTTGTCTTAACCGTGTGAAGCTTGTTGCTCGCACGTTCTCGACCTTGAGGGATTATGCGCCGGGTCGGACGATGCTGCCCGACCATGCGAAACCCGCTCCGCTCGGACAGAGTCAGAACACAGCGGATGAGACCGCCGCCCGTGATGCCCATGACGGGCATGAGGGCTTGCCAGTCCCCACGGAGTGAACCATCTGCGCCGATCTCCGCTCTAACGCCAACATGTCGTCGCCACGCGAAGGGGCGCAAGAGAACTCTGACCCCGGCTGAACACGCATGTCCGACCCCCTGCCCGCTGGAAAGTGTGAATAGAGGACTTGAGTGTGGAGGCGCAGTTACGTAGGCGTTCTCTGAACAGACTGACGTATGAAAGCCGGCTCCGCGGCAGTTTCTGTGAAGGCGAGGCGCCAAAACTGGGCCTTCGGCCTCGCATTACCGCGGCCGCCGCGGTCAGGAAACCGTACCTTCGGCGAGGGTCGCCTTTGCTTCCGATATGGCCCTCTCCCGAGAATGGAAGAAGGCGCTGCCAGGAACCATTAGCTCCTGGCTGGCGCGAATGTTCGTGAGGATCTCAGTCGCTCTGTACGATCTCGCTGTAGTCGCCGCGGAGCTGCAAGGTTACCGTGACGTCGGTGTCGTCGCGGTTGCGCCAGAACCAGCCGTGCTCGCCTGCGAAAGGCGCTTCGAAGCCACCTTCGCCTGACGTCTCGCCACGGCCGCGCTCATAGTCGATGGACTGGCCGTCGCCGTGGGCGTGCAGATCGAAGTTGATCCGGCCGCCCTCCGCGCCCCATGCGTACTCAGCCGCATCGCCCGCTGTCATGGCCAGTTTGATTTCAGTCGCGGCATCGGGGGCGAGCGTGAAGGTGATCTCGTCACGCCAGGCTTCCTGCGCATGCGCAGGTGATACAAACAGGCCGAACACGTCGTCGAGGAGACCGGAGCTCTCGTCGGACCCGCCGTGGATTGCACGGTCCCGTTCGGCCTCCTCCGCGAGCTCCTGCTTGATCTCGCCCATGTCGGCGAGACCGAGCACGCCACCAACACCGGTCGGGTCGATCCCGTATTCTGCAGGCAGGACGACGGTGACTAAGATTGCCGCTGCGGCCACGGCCGCGAGAATGGTGGAGCGAAGGAGCTGGGCCGAGCTCGGCAGCTCTTCGAGGCTGGGTCGCTTTGCGTTGAACATGTTTGTCTTCCCAAGTCTTTAGGCTGCTACGAAGTAGCCGGTGATCTGATAGCCCATCAGCATGAATCCCAAGGACATCATGACGACGTTTGCGGTGTAGGCGTGGCGGAAGAAACCCACAGTCTTGCGCCAGTAACTCATCACGATGAGGATCACGGCAAGCGCGAGAATCTGGCCTATTTCCACGCCGACATTGAAGGCCAGAAGGTTCGGCAGAAGGCCGTCCTCAGAGATCTGATAATCGAGGATTTTCGTCGCGAGGCCAGTACCGTGGAACAGGCCAAAGATGAATGTCGCGGCCTTGGTGTTGGGTTGGAAACCGAACCAGCGCTGGTACGCACCGAGATTGTCGAGGGCCTTGTAAACCACAGAGAGGCCGATGATCGCGTCGATGATGTAGGCGTTCACGCCCCAGCCGAACCAGACGCCGGCAAGCATCGTGATCGAGTGGCCGACAGCGAAGAGGCTCACATAGATCGCGACGTCGTTCATCCGGTAGAGGAAGAAGACGACACCGAGGAGAAAGAGGATGTGGTCGTATCCGGTCACCATGTGCTTGGCGCCGAGATACATGAAGGGGATGATGTGCACGCCCCAGATCTCTTGTATGTAGCCCGCGTCGCCTGGTGTAACTGCGTGTGCTAAGGCAGTCCCCGCGCTCAAGACAAGCGCGGCAAAGATCAATGAGAACCGAAGGGTCGGGTGGCGCGCGCCGAAGCGGCTCACGCTCTGTGCATTCACGGCCATAGATAAATCTCCGCTGAGAGTTTTTTCGCTGATCATTCAAGGCGCACGTTAGCGCTCAGGTGATCAGGCGCGCGGAGGTCGTTCGATGCGGGCAAGCCGCGAAATCCAGCCATCGGACGGCCGAAGCTGCCACCCCCGCTTCACAACGAGGGCCGATGCGTATCCCTCGCCGCGTGTTGGCAGCGCCTGGGTGTGGTCATGGTCGGCCGCCTCAGGGCCATGGCCATGCAGTATGCGCAAGACGTCATCAAAGCCGTGCGAATGGCCATGTTCGGCGGCAAACTGCGCATGCGCGCCGATCGCCTCGTAGACGGCAGGCGCGTGGGTGACAGCTGGCACGACGGACCACGCGGCGATCGTCATGCACAACAACGCCACGAACGCTTGGTGTTTTAGGATCCGTACGCGTCTCACCGATGATCCCTGTCTGTCGCAGCCAGGCGCTTACACAACACAACGTCTTGTTCGATCCTCCCGGGGAGGATAGCGTCAGCCTATGACAGAGCGCCATCTCCACGCAAGCCACCCCGCCATCATTGCCCGGCTGAAGCGCGCCGACGGGCATCTGCGTTCCGTCATCGCGATGATCGAGGCGGGAAAGCCGTGCCTCGCCGTCGCCCAACAGCTGCTGGCGGTGGAGAAAGCGATCGCAAACGCAAAGCGAGAGCTCATTCACGATCACATGGACCACTGTCTGGACGCGGAAGGCTCCAAGACCGACCGCGACGAGTTAAGGACGATCGCGCGCTACCTTTAAGAGGCACCGATGCTGGAGATCCTTGCAGACCGCACCTATCGCCACCTCTTCGCGGCGCAGGTCGTCGCGCTGCTCGCCACAGGGCTCGCCACGGTCGCTCTGGGGCTACTTGCCTTTGACCTCGCGGGCGACAGCGCGGCGATGGTGCTCGGAACGGTCTTCACCATTAAGATGATCGCATATGTGTGCATCGCGCCGATCGCTGGGGCGTTCGCCGCCCGGGTGCCGCGCAGGGCGCTCCTGGTGGCGCTCGATCTCGTGCGAGCCAGCGTTGCGCTGGGCCTGCTTCTCGTGAGCGAGGTTTGGCAGATCTACGTGCTGATCTTCCTGCTCCAGTCGGCGTCTGCCGCCTTCACGCCGACCTTTCAGGCCAGCATCCCCGACGTGCTGCCAGAGGAGGAGCGTTACACGCGGGCCTTGTCGCTCTCGCGCCTTGCCTATGACCTTGAGAACATCGTTAGTCCAACGCTGGCGGCCCTTCTGCTCGCGGTGCTGAGCTACAACGCGCTCTTTCTCGGTACTGTCGCAGGGTTCGCGGCCTCCGCGCTTCTCGTTATGTCAGTTGTGCTGCCCAACCCAAAACCATCGGAACCGCGCGGGGTCTACGACAGGACCACACGAGGCATCCGCATCTATATCGCGACGCCGCGGCTCTTCTACGCCGCTCATCTCATCCTGAGGACCGCCCCGCACTCTTCGCCGCGCAATTTGCGCTCAGCCACGCATGCTGGCTGGTGACCTATCCGCTCGCGGGGTGGATGATGACCGCGTTCGGCCCCGTGACGGCACTCACAGCTCTGGCGGCACTTGCCGCGGCAGGCGCCCTGGCGGCACTGCGCCTTTGGCCGCACGAGGATCCCGAGACCTTCGAGCATATTCACGACAAGCTGCCGCTCGATCACCCGCATCTAAAAGGCAAACGGCGACATGCGCACGCCTTTGTGGTCGATGATGACCACCCGCGCTGGGCCTCACGACTTTGATCGCAGATCAGGAAAAGAACGCGCCAGAACCGGGCCTTTGTCGGCGAATCCACGTTTGTGTTCGCGGGGCGAAAGCGGGCCTTCAGATCCGTGGATAGGAACGGCTATGCCAGCGCCCTCTGCTTTGGCGCTCAGCGGACAATGCGGGCCTCTTGCGCGACTTGACTGATTTGCTGTCGAACGCGGGCCATGAGAAAAGATCGCTGTATCTTTCGTAAACCGCGCACACGTTCGCGGTCCGTTGATCGGCGTTGGCGTTCCAGCACTCGGCAATGTCGCAATCGGTCGCGTAGGTTCGGATCATCACTTGCGCCAAGATGTTCGTAGAGCCGGTCGTATGCGGTCCATCACGGAAGCCTGGCGATGTCCACTATCCCATACCATCTCATTGGGCCTTGAAAACAATTCGGAGCGATGCCTATGCACGCCGAAGACCAAGCTGCTCAGGTCGATGCCTTCGGCGATTACATGATGCAGATGTGGCGGGGCCTGAAGTCCACTGGCTGGCACTGGTTCGGCTACCACTTCTCGAACGGACCGACCCCTTTTGGGATGGCCATCGTCCGCTCGTGCATGGCAATCGACCGGGCGGCTCCGCGCATTGGTACGACGCTCTTCGGCGAGTTGCTTTCGATCGGCGGTCGGGACCGGTACGAACCTCACTACGAGCAACTCCTTCAGAAGATGAGCGAGATCCTTGTGATCGAGCGCATCGTAACGGCAAACTGGCCCGAAGGGACGACGTTCGAGCAAGAGCCACAGGTGAGACGCGGGGGCAAGAGGCCGGAGCTGCTTGTCACGACTGAAGCGGACCGGTTTGTGATCGAAGTGAAGACGCCAAGCCAACTGACGCACATCCGCAATCGGGCGACCAACCCCAACCAACTCTCGTACAGGAGTGTGGTCGGGCGACGTACCGCGGAAACGCTGTTGGACGGAGAGACCACCCTCCCGCGCGACAACCAAATCCTTGGCTTCTTGAAGGATGCCGATGCAAAGTTCGCGGACTTTCATGATGGTCTCACCACGTCGATGCTTGTAATAGTTTGGGATGACTTCATCTACGAACCGATTTCCGTACTGATGAACGCGGAGTCAGGGTTGTTGACCGCGAACACTTACGCCAAAGATGGGTCGGGAGAGCCGCTGGCCTTTCCCAACGTGGATGCCGTCGTCGCACTGCGTCACCTGAACTACTTTATCTCCGGCTCTCGCGAGGAGCCGTTGATTGATAGAACAAACGCTATGGATTTTGGAGACGACCGGGCGATGCCGAATGTCATTTTCCCGGTCCTTAACCAAGGGCCGATGATGGCACGTGTTGTCGAACGGCTTCGGGCATATCCCTACGGCGACCCCGTCCTTGTCGGAGCGGAATATCAGGTGTCTGACATGGTGTTCTGGTTGTAGACCTGGCGCGACTCATCGTCGGTATCGATCAATTGCTTTCGTTATTTCTTGACCTGTCCCCGCGGCGTTTTGATTGGGCATAGCCCATTGGGACAACCGGACATTCAACGGGCGAGCGTAAAGCCCGCAAGGTGCTTCGCAGCTTCCTGCCGGCACGATCGCCAGAAGCAGCGCGGAGAAAGCGAAGAAGCGCCCCGTCTGATCGGCTTCCCCAGCCAGGTGCGCCAAACCGGGCGTTGAACCGGTACTGTCCGAGTTGAGCAGACGCTTCTGAGCCGGCCTTGAGGCTCGGGCGGCCGGCCATCCCGGCGCGGCTTCCGTACCTCCCGCTCTTGGATGGCGCCCCTTCAGCCACTAAGCCAGTTCCCAGATGGTGACGCTTGACGTTGCCCCAGAAGTGTCCCCGCTCATAGCTGGACTCTGTTCGTGTTGTGGTCCCATCGGGACCGGGTTGCAAACTCGTTCGGGGTGAGGCCGCCCAGGCTGGTGTGCGGCCTGTCGTGGTTGTAGTCGGTGCGCCATTCCTCAATGATGCGGCGAGCGCCCGGAAGGCTGCGGAAGAGATGCTCGTTGAGGCACTCATCGCGGAAGCGACCGTTCAGGCTCTCTACGAAGCCGTTCTGCATCGGCTTGCCGGGCGCGATGTAGTGCCAATTGACGCGGCGGTCCTCCTGCCATTCGAGGATGGCATGGGAGGTCAGCTCGGTGCCGTTGTCGCTGACGATCGTGAGCGGCTTGCCGCGACTGACGATCAGGCGGTCGAGTTCCCGTGCCACGCGAGCCCCCGACAGTGATGTGTCGACAACGAGCGTCAGGCACTGGCGGGTGAAGTCGTCGAGCACCACCAGCACACGGAAGCGGCGCCCGTCGCTGAGCTGGTCGGAGACAAAGTCGAGGCTCCAGCGCTGGTTTGGTCCTCGCGGCAAGGTCATTGGCGCCCGCGTTCCGATGGCACGTTTTCGGCCGCCGCGCCGTCGTACACTCAGCCTCTCCTCGCGGTATAGGCGGAACAGCTTCTTGTGGTTCACCTCGATACCCTCGCGCCGCAAAAGGATATGCAGCCGCCGATAGCCGAACCGGCGCCGTTCGTTCGCCAGCGTTTTCAGGCGTTGGCGCACCGTCGCATCGTCCGGCCGCTGCGACCGGTAGCGGTAAGTCCTTGGATGCATCCCGATCAGGGCACAGGCGCGCCGCTGGGAATACCCCTTCTTTTCAATCGCCCAACTCACGAAGCCTCTCCGTGCGCTGGGCGTCAGAAGTTTTTTCCCAGAGCGTCCCGCAGCGTCGCCACATCGAGCATCTGTTCGGCGAGAAGCTTCTTCAGGCGGCCGTTCTCATCTTCCAGCGCCTTCAGCCGCCTGGCTTCAGACACTTCCATTCCGCCGTAGCGCTTGCGCCACGTGTAGAACGTCGCGTCGCTGATCCCGTGCTTGCGGCACAGCTCCGACACACCGATCCCCGCGGCATGCTCCTTCAGGACCGCGATGATCTGCTCTTCGCTGAAGCGGCTCTTCTTCATCTCCGTCTCCTTCTGACGGAGTCCAGTTCAGACCGAGGACATTCCAAGGGGCAACGTCATAGGAGGCTTGCGCCCCAGAGGCGCCCAGCACAGTCACCCCGGCGCCGATCCCCACCAGCCCCATCAACGCTTCGCGGGAGACGAAGTGCTGATCAGCCGGCAGATAGGCGTTTGCCGCGATCCGGCCCGACAAAAAATTGTAAACGAGGGACCCAGTCGACCATGTCCTGACAACAAGCGGCAGGGTTGCGATTTCCGCCCAGGTGAGAGCCTCGCGTTGTGCAATCTCGTGGCCCGTTGGCACCGCGACGACCAAGTGTTCATCCCAGAGCCATTGTGTCTCAAATTCCCGAGCAGAAACCTCGAGGACAGTCAAGGCGAGATCGATCCGTCGGTCCCGGAGTGCGTTGAGAAGATCCGGTGGACTGCCTTCGTGAAGTTCCAGGCGCACCTCCGGTGAATAGGCACGAAACTCGGCGAGCGTCTCACGCAGCGGGCCGCTGCAAAGCGACGTGTAGAAGCCGAGCGACAGCGCGCCAACTTTGACCTCGCTCGCGCGTCCAGCATCGTGCAACGCGCGATCGACATCGCGAACAATGTAGCGGGCCGAGTGGAGCAACTTACTCCCGGCCTGCGTGAGTTTCATTCCGCGCGGGATGCGTTCGAAAAGGTTGATGTTGACCCGCTTTTCGAGCTTGCGGATCTGGTGACTCACCGACGGTTGCCGCACGCCTAGAAAATCGGCCGCGGCACGCACACTGCCGTGGTCTGCAACCGCCACAAAATAGCGAAGCTGACGCAATTCCACAGCGGCCCTTGAGTTTGAGAGCTCGTGCTGGCCGATCCATTTCCTCGCGATTCTGCAGGCATGTTTCGTGCCAGTTGCGGCTACGCGCTAGCGGCGAGGATGCTCGTGCATACAACCCATCGCGCGTGCTCCCCGTCGTCGGGCGGTGCACTATTGTCAGAACACCATTTGCAAAGCTCTGCTGCACCGAATGAGGAGCGTCGAGACCCACCCAAGGTCTGCGGGCACGCTGCGGACAGCGCGCCTGAAGTCCCACAGATCACCATGGCTAAACAGCCGGCGGGCAAAATAAGGAGGTCGCTGCCGAGACCGGATCCAAGCTCGCGACCTACAGCCAGTCAATTGGCGGCCGGACAGAGCTGATACACCAAGCCCTTAATGACCGCCAAGTGATTCCGGTATGATTCCGGCAGCACCGCCGGTTCCACGGTCATCTGGTTCGAGGTGCCGAGAAAGCGGTGATTTTACAGGTATTTGGCGTGGTTGCGGGGGCAGGATTTGAACCTGCGACCTTCAGGTTATGAGCCTGACGAGCTACCGGGCTGCTCCACCCCGCGCCAACGCCTTGCGGCTGGAGGTCATCTAGCAAGCCCTGCTCCGGAGCGAAAGGGGGCGACAGACATTTGTTTGTCATAAATGCGCAATCACGAGGCAAAAGACTGATTCATCGGCAGGGGAATCAATCCGAGCGTGCACTTCAACACGCGCCAGAGCGTACCTATTTGAAGGCCACGGAGACCGCGACGGATCCGTTATATTTCCAATTTTCTTCAGGTTTTACAATGACTTATCTTTTCCACGAACAGCTCACCTACCTGACCGACAGCGGGCTGGAAACCACCCTCCTTTTTCTCGATGGGCACGAACTGCCATCCTTCGCTGCATTCCCGCTATACGATAATGCACAGGGTCGGGATCGGCTTGAACGCTATTACGCCGAGCACCTCGGTGTGGCGCGCGACCACGGCATGGGCTTTGTGGTGGAGGCCGCCACCTGGCGCGCCAACGCCGAATGGGGCGCTACCGTCGGCTATGGCGCCGAAGCGCTCGACCGGGTGAACCGCTTCGCCATCGCGTTCGGCCGCAAGGTCGCCGAGCAGTACCCCACCGTGCCGACCGTCGTGTCCGGCCAGATCGGCCCGCGGGGCGACGGCTATGTCGCCGGCGATGCGATGACGCCGGCCGAGGCGGAGGCCTACCACGCGCCGCAGGTCGAAAGCTTTGCCGCGGCGGGGGCGGACATTGTGGCGGCCTTGACCATGACAAGTTCCGCCGAAGCCATCGGAATCGTCCGCGCGGCGAGGAAAGCCGGCATCCCGGCAGCGATCGCGTTCACGGTGGAGACCGACGGCGTGCTGCCGAGCGGCGAGGCGCTGGCAGAGGCAATCGCCCGCACCGACCGGGAGACGGACGCTGGCGCCGCGTATTTCATGATCAACTGCGCCCACCCGGCGCACTTCGAGCATGTGCTCGGCCCCGAGGTCGCGGCGCGGGTGCGCGGCATTCGTGCCAACGCCTCAACCTGTTCGCATGCGGAGCTCGATGCCGCGACGGCGCTCGACTTCGGCGACCCAGTGGCGCTGGGCGCCGCCTACCGTGCGCTGGGCGAAAAACTGCCGCACCTCAAGGTGGTCGGCGGATGTTGCGGCACCGATATCCGCCACATCCGCGAGATTGCAGCGCGCGTGACGGCCTAAACCGTTGGGGCGAGGCCGGAGGCGGCGAGCGCTGCCGCCTGCCGGTCCGCCTGGCCCTCGCGCGGGGAGGCCGCAAGCTCGGTCTGGAACAGCTCGTAGAAGTTCAGCTCCGCGCCCAGATGGAGGAGGACCGCACCGAGGCCGATGGCGGCGCGGTCCATGAACACGAACTCGCGCGGCACCGTCACCGGCCCCTTCTCTTTCAGCATCTTGTGCACGGAGAAGGCCTCGCGCCGACCGTATTCGCCGGGCTTGGTGCCGTCGGCCAGCGAGCGAACCCGGTCCTCCAGAAGCGGCCCGTAGATGAAGCGCGCCCAGACGTTGAGAACGTCGATCAGCTCGCGCGACAGGCCCTTGAAGCCCCACACCTCGTAGGCGTGGACCACGCGCTCGTCGTCGCCGTGGAGAAGGCCCTCGTAAAGATCGATCACGCCGCCGGCGAACGACGGCGGAAAGATGCGGATGCAGCCATAGTCGAGAAGGTTGATGCCGGCGGGCTCTCCGTCTTCCTCGAACACGGTGTAATTGCCGAGGTGCGGGTCGCCGTGGATCACCGCAATGTCGGCGAACGGGTGCCAGTAGGCGCGGAAGAGGGCCGCGGCGATGCGGTTGCGCACTTCCAGCGGCGCCGTCTTGTAGTCGAGCAGGCGCTTGCCGTTCAGCCAGCCCATGGTCAGGAGGCGGCGGGTGGACAGGTCGTCCACCACGGTCGGCACGCGCACCGTCGGGTCGTTGGCGAAGGTGATGGCGTAGAGCTTCGCCGCCTTCGCCTCGTGCTCGTAGTCCAGCTCCTCGCGCAGGCGGTCGGCGATCTCGGCGTTGATCTGCGAGGTGTCGATGCCGGACTTCATCCGCTTGTGCAGCTGGAACACGAAGCCGAGCTGCTTGAGGTCCGCCTCGATCGCCGAATCCATGTTGGGATACTGGAGCTTGCAGGCGACGTCCTGCCCGTCCGGCGTCCGCGCGCGGTGGACCTGTCCGAGCGAGGCGGCAGCCGCCGGCGCCTTCTCGAACGCTGAAAACCGCTGGAGCCAGTTGGGGCCAAGCTCGGCCGCCATCCGGCGCTTGACGAAGGGGTAGCCCATCGGCGGCGCATCGGATTGCAGAGAGGCAAGCTCGGCGGCGTATTCGGGGGGCAGCGCGTCGGGGATGGTGGACAGAAGCTGCGCCACCTTCATCAGCGGCCCCTTCAGGTTGCCCAGCGCCTTGGTGATTTCCATGGCGTTCTTGTCGTGGTCCTGCGTGCCGCCCATCAGGCGCGCGCCCAGCATCTTTGCCGCAACGCCCGTCATGTTGCCGCTGACCCGCGCGTAGCGACTGGCCCGGCCGGTGAAACTGTTGCGCTCTGCGTCCATCGTCGTCCCCTCGTTCGCCCGCAATATAGGACGCAAAACGGCGAAGGGCGCCCGCACTATTGACGCGGCCGTCCAAATCCGGGCCTGCCATCGCCGCGATGACGTGCTATTTGTTGCGCCGCAACATGGCGTGCGCCTGACGCCGCCTCAAAGTGACAATCTGGAGTATCGAGATGCTGAAGGGAAAGAGCGCGGTCATCACCGGGTCGACATCCGGGATCGGCCTTGGCTACGCCACCGCGCTGGCCGACGCCGGCGTCAACGTGATGATCAACGGCTTTGGCGATGCCGATGCCATCGAGGCGGAGCGCGCGAAGCTGGAGGCCAAGGGCGTCAAGGCGGTCTACTCCGGCGCCGACATGACCAAACCCGCCGAGATTGCCGCCATGATCGCCGAGGCCAACGACAAGCTCGGCAGCGTCGACATTCTCATCAACAACGCCGGCATCCAGCACGTCGCCCCGATCGAGGATTTCCCGGACGAGAAGTGGAATGCGATCATCGCGATTAACCTCTCGTCCGCCTTCCACACCACCAAGCACGCCGTGCCGCTGATGAAGGCGAGGGGCTGGGGCCGGATCATCAACACCGCGTCGGCCCATGCGCTGGTCGCATCGCCGGCCAAGTCGGCCTACGTCGCCGCCAAGCATGGCATTGCCGGCCTCACCAAGGTGGTGGCGCTGGAAGTGGCCGAGCACGGCATCACCGCCAACGCCATCTGCCCCGGCTATGTGTGGACCCCGCTCGCGGAAAAGCAGATCCCGGACACGGCAAAGGCCCGCGGCATCACCGAAGAGGAGGTCAAGCGCGACGTTCTTCTCGCAGCCCAGCCCACGCGCGAATTCGTGACCGTGGAGCAGGTGGCGGCCCTCGCCATGTTCCTGTGCCAGGACGCGGCAAAGTCGATCACCGGCGCGATCCTGCCGATGGACGGTGGCTGGACGGCTGCATAAATCGCCATGCGTTCGTTTCTGACAGCTTTGATGGTTCTGGTGCTCGCCGTGCTTGCGGCGGGCTTTCTGGGCCGCATCCACCCTGCGTTCGACAGTATCGGCCATTTCCGGCTGCACGTGCTGCTCGTGGCACTCGGCCTTGCCGCGCTTGCGGCACTGGCAGGGGCCCGCCGCATCGCCGCCGCCGGGTTGGTCGCAGCGCTCGCGGCCTTCATCTCCGTGGCGCCATACGTGCTGCCCCTCGGCAATAATCCGACTGCAAAGGCCAGTGCCGGCACGGGGACGCCCGGGGTCACGCTCCTGCAGATGAACCTCTTGTTCAATGCGGACCTTACGGCAGCAATGCGCACCATATCGGACAGCAACGCCGATATTGTGACCTTGCAGGAGGTGACGCCGGCGCACTGGGAGACGCTGGCGGCGCTCAACTACCCCCACCGCACGCGCTGCGAAACGCCCCGCCGCGTCGGCGACGTGGCGATCCTCTCCCGCCTTCCCTTCGCCGCGGCGCCCGATGTCTGCATCCCGCAGGAAAATTTCATGGCACGCGCGGTGCCGTTCGGCGACGGAACGCTGAATGTGGTGTCGCAGCACCTGTCCTGGCCGTGGCCGCACGCGCAGCAACGCCAGGTCGAGATTGTCGCCCCCACCCTCAACGGCTTGCGCGCACCCACCGTCATTGCCGGGGATTTCAACGCGGCACCGTGGAGCGCCAACCTGCGCGCCTATGCCCGCGCTGCCGGGACCGAGCCGGTGGGCGGCATTGGCACCACCTGGCCGACCATGCTGCCGGGCTGGCTGACGCGCCTTGCCGGCCTCCCGATCGACAACATTCTGGTCACGCCCGGCCTTGGCGTTGCCGCTGCGATACTTCCGCCCACAGCCTCGGACCATTCACCCGTGCTGGTGAACCTCACCCCCACCCCCTGAAGAGAGTGATCGATATGGCGCCGAAGAAGATCAATGTCGCACTCCAGGGGGGCGGTGCCCACGGAGCGTTCACATGGGGCGTCCTCACGGTTCTTCTGGAAAGCGATGAGGTCGCCATCGACGGCGTCACCGGCACCTCGGCCGGCGCCATGAACGCCGCCGTCATGATGTCCGGCTACATGAAGGGCGGCAAGCCGGCCGCGATTGCCGCACTGCGAGCCTTCTGGTTCGACACCAGCGAGGCGGCAAGGTTCAGCCCGCTGCGGCGCAGCGCGATGGACATGCTGATGGGCAACTGGAGCCTCGACGCGTCGCCCGCCTATATCGCCATGGACATTGCGTCCCGGCTGGTGTCCCCGGCCATTGCCAACCCGCTCGGCATCAACCCGCTGTCGCCCATTGTCGACAAGCACGTGGATTTCTCGCTGCTCAAGCAGTGCATCGACCTCAAGCTCTTCGTGGCAGCCACCAACGTGCGCAACGGCCGCGTGCGCATCTTCCCGCACAGCGAGCTGACGCCGGATGCGTTGCTGGCCTCGGCCTGCATTCCGCAGATGTTCGCCCCGGTGGTCATCGACGGCGAGGCGTACTGGGACGGCGGCTTCATGGGCAACCCGCCGCTCTATCCGCTGTTTTACGAAACGGACACGGCGGACACCGTCATCGTCCAGATCAACCCGGTGGAGCGAACCGAAATTCCCTTCACAGCGCGCGAAATCGTCAACCGCGTCAACGAGATCACCTTCAACGCATCGCTGCTCAAGGAGCTGCGCGCCGTCCGGTTCGTCACCCGGCTGATCGAGGAAGGCAAGCTGCATCCGGAACAATATATGCGCGTTCGCCTGCACCGGATTGCTGCCGAAGAGCTGCGTCCGCTATCGGCATCCTCGAAGATGAATGCGGAGTGGGAATTCCTCGAGCATCTCTATAAAATGGGACGCCGGGCTGCTGAACACTGGCTCGAACGGCACCTTCACGACATTGGCGAGCGCGACACGCTCGACCTCGACGAAGAACTCGACTGAACCCGTTTCAGCCGACACGCACGGCCCCCGCCGGGGCAGACCCTGACCCGGCCCGCTTCTGGAGACACGCATGGACGAGAACCACGCTTCCGAGCTCATGATCGTCATCGCGTTTCTCGCGACGGCGGTTGTTTTCGTGCCGCTGTTCAAGCGGTTCGGGCTCGGCGCGGTGCTGGGCTATCTGGCGGCCGGCGTGCTCCTCGGCCCGTCCATGCTGGACATCACCAAACGGCCCGAAGCGATCCTCGAATTTGCCGAGCTGGGGGTGGTGTTCCTCCTCTTCCTGATCGGGCTGGAGCTGAACCCGAACCGCCTGTGGTCCATGCGGCGGGACATATTCGGCCTTGGCCTTCTGCAGATCATCGTCTGCTCAGGCTTATTGATGATCTATCCGCTGCTGGTTGCCGGCCGGCCGTGGGAGGTCGCACTGGTCGCCGGCCTCGGCCTTGCGCTGTCCTCCACCGCGCTGGTGATCCAGATCATCGAAGAGCGCGGCGCCATGGGCCTGCAATACGGGCAGAAGACCTTTGCCGTCCTTCTGATGCAGGACATCGCCATCGTCCCGCTGCTCCTGATCGTGACTTTCCTCGCGCCCGGCGGCGGGGACGAGCCGCTGGACGGCGCCGCAATGCTCGTCTCGGTCGGCAAGGCCGTCCTCGCAGTGGGGGGGGTGATCCTCGTCGGCCACTACCTGCTGTCGCCGGTGTTCCGGATTCTCGCCCGCTTCGGCGGCCGCGAGATCATGACGGCCGCCGCGCTGCTGGTCGTCCTGTCTGCCGGAACCGCGCTCGTATCGGTCGGCCTGTCCATGGCGATGGGCGCCTTCCTGGCCGGCGTGCTCCTGGCGGAAAGCAATTACAGGCGCGAGCTTGAAGCCGATATCGAGCCGTTCCGCGGCCTGCTTCTCGGTCTCTTCTTCCTGTCCGTGGGAATGACCATCGAGCTGCCGCTGGTGGCTGACAACCTGCTTCTGGTGGCCGGCGGTGTCATCACGCTGGTGGTTCTGAAGGGGCTCATCGTGTACGGCCTCGCGCGCGGTTTCGGCGAAAACCACATGACCGCCACCAAGACCGGGCTGCTCCTGTCGCAAGGCGGCGAATTCGGCTTCGTGCTGTTCAGTGCCGCGGCATCCCAGGGGGTGATGACCACGGAGGATTCCAGCCTCCTTATCGCCACCGTCATCTTGTCGATGGTGACGACCCCGCTCCTCCTTAAATTCCTGACGCCAATCCTGATCCGCCCCAACATCAAGGCCGAACCGGCGGAGGACTTCGATGGCGCGGACGGCGAGATCCTGGTGATCGGCTTCGGCCGGTTCGGGCAGCTGGTCTCGCAGATGCTGCTGGCCGGCGGCCACACGCCGACCCTTCTGGACAACGACGCCGAGCGCGTCACCGAGGCTCAGCGCTTCGGCAACCGCGTCTATTATGGCGATGGCCGCCGGCTCGACGTGCTGCGCGCCGCCGGGGCCGAGCACGCCCGGATCATCATGGTGTGCGTTGCGCCGGCGGCCTGCGCCACCACCGTTGTGGACCTCGTGAAGGCGCATTTCACGCAAGCTCTTGTGTTCGCCCGCGCCTACGACAGGCGGCACGCGCTCACACTGTTCGACCACAAGGTGGACTACCAGCGCCGCGAGACCTTCGATTCCGCGCTCCGCTTCGGGCGCGATGCGCTGGTGGCGCTTGGCGCCGAGGCCGACGCGGCGAAGGAGGCCGAGGTGCTGGTGCGCAAGCGCGACCGGGACCGCCTGGAATACCAACGCATCGAAGGTCTGGCCGAGGGCCACGCCAAGTGGCGCGAGGTGACGCCGGAACCCTACACCAATTTCGACGATGTGGGCGAGAACGACCGCAAGGAGGCCGCCGCGGAGTAGGCGCTCAGCCTTCCCGCCAGGCGCGTGCGATCTGGTCTGTCAGCGGCCGCAGGAGATAGGCCGCCGCCGTCTGCGTGCCGGTGGTGATGAACGCCGTCACCGGCATGCCGGGCCGGAGCGTACCGGCATCGCCGGCTTCCGGCGGCAACGCGATCCGCACCGTGTAGAAGGGCGGACCGTTGCCATCGGCGCGGCTCGTCTGTGCGCCCACGAAGATCACCGTGCCCTCCCGCGGTTGAACGGTGCGGGTGTTGAACGCATCGAGCGACACTGAGGCTGCCTGCCCCACATGCACCTCGTCCACCGACAGGGGGTCGATCCGCGCCTCGACTATGAGCGGCGCGCCGTCCGGCACGATGGTTGCCACCCGTTCGCCCGCGCGCACCAGCCCGCCCGGTCCGGTGGCCGCAAGCTCGAACACGGTGCCCGCCACCGGCGCGCGCAGCACGAGCGCCGCCATTGTCCGGGCCTCCGCGTCGCGCTGCGCCAGAAGTTCGCCAAGCCGGGTCCTGAGCGCCGCGATCGCCTCGTCCTGCGCCGCGCGCCGGGCCTGGCTGCTTTGCAAGAAGGCGAGAGCGGCATCCGCATCGGCGGCCTGCGCTTCGGCGATCTCCGCGGCCAGCGCCGTGCTCCGCTCGACCTCTGCTTGCGCCTTGAGTGCCGCAATCTGCGCCGCGCGCGCGTCCCGCCGGGTCTGTTCCGCGGCCTTGAGTGCGGCGCGGGCCTCGATCCCGGCAGCCAGCGCGCGCCGCGCCTCTGCAAAAGCCGCTGCCTCGGCGGGCGCCCCGGTGAAGCCGCGCGGGGTGACAAGCGTTTCCGCCCCGTCCCGCATGGCAACGAGGGCCGCCAGTTTCGCCTGGCGCTCCGCAATGGCACGGTTGAGCGCCGCGCCGGTGCGCGCCCGGCCCGCCTCGGCCAACTCGACGAGCACGTCGCCCGCCGCAACACTGTCGCCGTCGCGCACGGCAACGGACGCCACCGCGCCCCCCACAGACGCGCGCACCATGGCGGCGCCATCGGCCAGCACCAACGTGCCGGGCGCGATGACGGCCGAGGCGAGACGCGCCGTCATCGCCCATCCCCCCGCACCGAAGGCGAGGAGCACCGAAACCAGCACACCGAACCAGATGGTACGCCGCAGACTGGTTATCGTGCGTGCCGCATTCATCACGCGCCGGCCCCGCTGCCGGTGGCATCTGCGGCCTCCGCACGCGGCGCGGCGGCGGTCTTGTCCCGCCGCATCAGCGCCTTCAGCACCACATCGCGCGGCCCGCATTCGGTCAGCGCCCCGTTCTCGATCAGCGCCAGCCGGTCCATGGCCGAAAGCGCCGACGGCCGGTGCGCCACAACCACAACCGCCGCCCCGCGCGCCTTTGCGCCCAGAATGGCGCGATTGAGCGCCGTATCGCCGTGACCGTCGAGGTTGGAATTGGGCTCGTCGAGCACCAGGAGGAACGGATCGCCGTAAAGCGCCCGCGCCAGCGCAATCCGCTGGCGCTGACCGGCCGACAGGGTGCGCCCACCACCCCCGAGGCGTGTGCCATACCCGTCCGGCAGGGACAGGATGAGCGCGTGACAGCCCGCCGCCATTGCTGCGGCAACCACCGCATCGTCGGGTGCAGCGTCCTGAAACCGGGCGATGTTTTCCGCCACCGTCCCGTCCATCAACTCCACGTCCTGCGGGAGGTAGCCCACATGTTCGCCCCGTGCGATCCACTGGGGGAGGGGCGCCCCGTCCAGCATCACGGTGCCTTCCTGCGCCGGCCATACGCCGACGAGCGCCCGCGCCAGCGTGGACTTGCCGGAGCCCGAGTGGCCGATCACGCCCAGCGCCGTGCCGCACTCCACCGCAAGGCTCACGCCGGTCAGCGTCGCGGCAGCCCCTTCGCCCGGCGAGACGCTGAGATTGTCCACCTGCAGCGCCGCACGCGGGGCCGGAAGCGCCACCGCAGCCGCAAGGGGCGCGCTGCTGGTCGCCAGCTTCAGCCGCGAATAAGCGTCGTGCGCGCCCAGCATGTGGCGCCAGTTCTGCACCGCCATCTCCACGGGCTGAAGCCCCCGCGCCATGATGATGGACGCTGCAATCATTGCACCGGCGGAAATCGCACCGCCGATGGCCAGATACGCGCCCAGCGCCAGCATGGCGGACTGGAGGAACAGGCGAAACGTCTTCGACAGCACTGCCGACAGGCCGACCGCATCGCCCGCGCGCGCTGTGGCATCCACGAAGCGTGCGTTGAGCCGGTCCCACACACGGCCGATGGCGTCTTCCATGCCCATGCCCGTCAGCGCCTCTGCACCACGGCGGCCGGACTCCACCATCGCCGCGCGCTCGCCCGAGAGCGAGCCGGCCTGCCGCACCAGCGGGCGGGTCACAAGATCCGTGACCAGCGCGATCACCAGGAGGACAACCGCACCAGCGGTGGCCAGGAGGCCAAGCGCAGGGTGGATCAGGTAGACGATTGCGAGATAGATCGGCAGCCACGGCATGTCGAACAGCCCGGCCATCGCGCTGGACGAGACAAACTGGCGCACCCTGTCGAGGTCGCGCACCGCGTCGCGGCCTGCATCTGCCGGCATGCCGGAACAAAGAACGGTGCGCAGGAACGCGGGCCGGCCGGCCACATTGTCCAGCCGCGCCGCCAGCCGGGAGAGGATGCGCGCCCTCACAACCTCAAGGAGAGCCATGGCCGCATATAGTCCGATCACCAGCAGGAATAACGCGGCCAATGTCTCTACATGCCGACTGACCAGCACGCGGTCGTAAATCTGCAACATGAACAGCGGGCCGGTAAGCATCAGCAAATTTATGAGGAGGCTAAATGAAAATATGGCGCCGAAGGCATAGCGATATTGCCTGACAGCTTCGGAAACTGGATTGGACCTGGTGGCCATAATCGACCTCGATTCCCCTGGACGGACAACCATATTGCGTGCAATATCAGTCGTTTATAATTTTCACGCAAGCGCAATTCAATATTGTGTTAGTCACCTGTTAGGAGAAGGCTGGTTCATGTTTCACGCGACCTGTGTACGACTCTCGGGCTATGTTGGCGACCATGGCCAGTGACAGGCGCATGATCCGCGCCGGCAGGCACGGGAAATCGAAGACCCCGATGCTTGTTAAAGACGTGCCGGGACTGGAGAAACAAGCGGCGATGACGGCAGAATACCGCGAGACCAAGCTGCTGGACCTGACCCGCGCCGCCGTCGCCGCAGAGGGCGCGGCTCTGATCCGCTCGTCCGGCAAACGGGTCATCACCTCTGGGACCGCGGGCTCCACCGAGCTTGACGGTCGCTGGCTCGAGACGCTTCTGTCCAGCAGTGCGCAGTCAAAGGATTCCATCGTCCGCGGCGCGGATGACTGGAGCGTGTTCGTCGATGACAGCGGATCGCAGCCCACAATCCTTCTTCTGAAGTGGATCGACGCCCGCACACAGTCGCGCGTTTCCATCGAACAGTCGGTGGAGACGCTCTTCAACACGCTGCGCACCCTCGGCGAACTCACCGTCGCAAAACAGGCCGCAGCCCGGTCCGATACCGTCATCCGCGGCCTTGAGATGATGGCCGAAATCGGCCTCTGGCAATATAATTTCAGCTCCGAGACCACAACCTGGTCGGATGTGACCTACCAGATTCACGGTGTGGAGCGCGGCAGTTTCACCCCGTCGATGGAAGCGTCGCTCGATTTCTTTCCCGAAGAGGTCCGCGGGCTGGTGCGCAACAACATCAACCAGGCGATTGAGCACGGGACCGGGTTCAGCTTCGTTCTGCCGTTCCGGCGTGCCGATGGCGAGCTGCGCACCGTGCGCAGCGTCGGCAACGTCATCAAGGGCGAGGGCGGCGAGGATCAGCTGTTCGGCATCTTCCAGGACATCACGGATGTGAAGGAGGCCGAGCTGCGCCTGTGGTGGACCGCCAACCACGACGCGCTGACCGGCCTTCCGAACCGGATGCTGTTCCAGGAGCGGCTCGACTCGGCCATTGGGGTCGCGCAGCGGCAGGCCAAGTCGGTCGGCCTCATCCTGATCGACCTCGACCACTTCAAGTCCATCAACGACGTGTACGGCCACGAAGCGGGCGACAGGGTCCTGAAAACCGTGGCAGACCGGCTGTCGGCCCAGCTCAGGCAGGGGGATACGCTGGCCCGGCTCGGCGGCGACGAATTTGCCATCATCGTCAGCGATCTCAGCACCGCCGAGGACCTCAGCCGCCCGCTGGAGCGCCTGTTGCTCGCCGCGGAGATCGACTTCAATTATCGCAACATTCCGATCCCGGTGAAACTTTCCATGGGCGCCGCCGTCTTCCCGCGCGACGCGGAGAACGAGCGCGAGCTTTACCGCAACGCCGACATTGCGCTGTTCCGCACCAAGGAAGAGGCCGACGAGCGCGGCACCATCTACGATCCAAGCCATGGCGCCGAACGCGAGGGCAGGGAATCCCAGTTCCGCCGCATCCGCGAGGCGATCGCAGCGGGCGCCATTGCCCCTTATTTCCAGCCGGTGTTCGACCTCAGGACCGGCCGCGTGGCCTCCGTGGAAGTCCTGGCCCGGTGGCGAGACGAGGCCGACCAGATCCTCAGCGCGACCATGCTGAAACCCGCCTTCGAGGATGCCGATCTCGCACCACAGCTGGGGCTCCTGATCCTCCAGCACCTTCAGGCGAAATGGTCCACGCTGGACGAACCCACCCGCAAGCGCGTCCCCCTGTGCCTCAACCTCTCCCCCCGCGAGATGCACAACCTCACCTACATGGAGGCGCTCAAGCGCTTTGTTGAGGAATCCTCCACAGACGGGACGGAGCTTGTTCTGGAACTGAAGCAGAACCCGTTGCGCCTTCTGCCCAGCCACGTGGCGCCGACCTTCGAGCGGATGCTCAAGGAGAACGTGACCTTCGGCTTCGATAGCCTGGCTGCCGGGTTCGAAGCGCTGGTGGAATCGGCATCGCTGCGCGTGAGCCAGATCAAGGCCAACAAGGCGACGCTGACACATCCGAATGTGGAAGAGCGCGCCGCCGCAATCATCGGCGGGATGATCGAAACGTGCGGGCAGCTGGGCATCCAGCTGGTCGCCACCGAAATCGAGACCGAGGGCGAGCTGAAGCGGCTTCGATCGCTCGGCTACATGCTCGGCCAGGGCTTCTACTTCTGCCGCGCCATGGATTTCGAAGCGCTGACCGAAATGCTGCAAAACGAGGGCAGCGACAGGCCGAGCGGCAACATCAACGCAATGGCCTGAACAATTTCCGCACGGCCATCAAAACCGATGCGCTGCACATGCCCCGGCCAAATCGCCGTCCAGACAGGTGCCCGCGAGACATGCCGGGCATGTTCAAGGGCGCTTGCGGCCGCGCCGGGCCGGCTGAAGCCCCACGCAGCGCATGCCGTTCATGGCGCCGAGCGCTAGTGCCGCAGCCGGCTCGACACGCCTTCCACATCCGCCAGAAAGGTTGCGTTTCGCCTGGCGATGATGGCCTGAAGGCGCCGTGCCGCTGCCGGATATTCGTCCAGGATGCGCAACATCTGCGTGCGCTGGAGGGGAATGATTTCGCAAGAGGTCTGCGCGATGGCGGTTGCGGTCCGCTGGGACGGGATGATCAACGCCAGTTCGTCCACCAGCCTGCCCACCGAATAGACCTGCGGTGAAGACCCGTCGGTGGCCGGGATGAGGCGGAGCTGACCGCCCATCACCAGCACAGCGCCATTGGCATCGTCGCCGGCATCAAACAGGCTCTGGCGCGCACGCAGGTTGACAGGGTCGCTGCCAAACGCGAGCAACTTGAGCGCCTCGTCTCCCAGGACGCTGAGAAACGGGACGTTCCGCATGACGGCAAGTGTTCGTGCAAGGCTCACTCGGGGTGCGCCGCCCGCGGCATAAGCTTGTATCCGCCACCTTCCGTCACCAGAAGTTCGGCGGAAGCCGGATTGCGCTCCATCTTCTGGCGCAAGCGGTAGATGTGGGTTTCCAGGGTATGTGTGGTCACGCCCGAATTATAGCCCCACACCTCGTGCAGAAGCACGTCCCGGGTGACGGATTTTTCCCCGGCCCGATAAAGATATTTCAAGATGGCCGTCTCCTTTTCGGTCAGGCGGACGCGGCGGCCGTCGCTTTCCAGGAGGAGCTTTCCGGCCGGCTTGAAAGTATACTGGCCTATCGTGAAAGTTGCGTCCTCGCTCTGGTCGAACTGCCGCAGATGCGCGCGGATGCGTGCCAGGAGGACCGCAAAGCGGAAGGGTTTGGTCACATAGTCGTTGGCACCGGCCTCCAGCCCTACAATGGCGTCGGAGTCGGTGGTATGCCCGGTCAGCATGACGATTGGCGCCTTGAAGCCGTTGGCCCGCATCAGGCGCACCGCTTCGCGTCCGTCGAGATCCGGCAGACCCACGTCGACGATGGCGAGCGCGACGTCGTTGTCCTTGGCCGCCTTGATGCCGGCGCCGGCCCCGTCCGCCGTCACCACCGTGAATTCCTCGTAAAGGCCGATCTGTTCGGCAAGGCCTTCGCGAAGGTCGTCGTCATCGTCGACGATAAGAATGGTGCGCTGGTTCACGTCTGCTCTCCCTCGCCCTTTCGGGACACTCTCCCTAGAGTGGGAGTGCACCCCCCTGCAAACGAGCGTTACTTTGCCTCACACAATGAAAAAGAATGTGAACAGAGTTGATCCGCGCGGCCCGTTCGCCGTGCCGCGCCGGGCGACCCGTTGGCCCCCTGCCCTCGTTCGGCCGCGGCCGACCTCGCGCACCCAGGCGATCGTCTCATGCGGCGGACGCACCTTCATTGTCGCCATGGGCCGCAGCGGGATCGCTGCGGTCAAGCGGGAGGGCGACGGTGCGACCCCGCGCGGGCGCCTCACGCCGCGCACGCTGCTGCGCCGCAAACCGTGCCCCTCACCGCTGCCCTGGCGCCTGATCCGCCCCGGCGACGGCTGGTGCGACGACACCGGCAGCCAGCATTACAACCGCGCCGTACCGCACCCTTCTCCCATGTCGCACGAAGCGATCCTGCGGGATGATGCCCTTTACGATCACGTCATCGTCACCGACCACAACGCCACGCCGCGGGTGCGCGGCGCGGGCTCTGCCATCTTTTTTCATGTGGCCCGCCCTGCGCTCACCCCCACGGAAGGTTGCCTTGCCTTCCCCGCCGCCGTATGGCGCCGTGGTATTGTGCCGATGGGTCCTTATCTGATCGGCATTCCGCCGCGGCCGATGAGGGCACGATGACCGCATTCTTGAAGATGAACGGCCTTGGCAACGATTTTGCGGTCGTGGATGCCCGCACGGTGCCGTTTGCCCTGTCGCCGGAACGCATCGCCAGCCTTGCCCCGCGCGCCAGCGGCATCGGCTTCGACCAGTTCATCGTGATCGCGCCGCCCAAAAGCGCGGATGCCGCCGCCACCATGCGCATCATCAACGCCGATGGCGGCGAGGTGGAGGCCTGCGGCAACGCCGCCCGCTGCGTCGCCGCGCTGCTGCTGGACGAGACCGGCGACCCGGCCGTTGCCATCGACAGCCTGGGCGGAACGATGACCGCCCGGCGCGGCGCAGCGGGCCGCATTGCGGTGGACATGGGCAAGCCCCGGTTCGACGCTGCGTCCATCCCCCTCGCCGATACGGCTGCCGATGCCCAGGCATTGGCGCTGCCCGGCTTTGCGGACCGCTTCGGGCTCGCCGCCTGCGCCAATGTCGGCAACCCGCACGCGGTGTTTTTCGTCCCCTCGCTGGCCGAGGTCCCGCTCGCCGAGGTGGGCCCGGCGCTGGAGCATCACCCCGCCTTCCCGGAAAGAGCCAACATCTCGTTTGTGGAGGATGCGGGGCCGGACCGGCTGCGCGCCATCGTGTGGGAGCGCGGCGTGGGGCCGACGCGGGCGTGCGGTACCGCAGCGTGTGCCATCGGCGCGCTGGCCCACCGCCTCGGCCGCACCGGCCCGGCGGTGACCATCGAGCTTCCCGGCGGCCCGCTTTCGATCGACGTGTCGAGCGGGCGGATCGTGATGGAAGGCCCGTTCGAGCTTGAGTATGCGGGCACCATCACGGCAGGCGGCTTCGTCCGCGATACCAGCGACGCCGCCTGACGGGTTCGCCCGTGTCAGCGCGGGATGCCGGGCACCCCTCCCCGACGCGCATCGATGGAGTAGATGCCCTTTTGCGCGGCCTTGGCGGACTCGTTGAGCGCGCGCCAGGCGTCGGGCGCGCCACCGGCAGGCTCGGCCCAGCCCTGTTCCACCAGCCACTGTGCAAGGTCGGTCCCCGCGACCTCGCAGGACGCCAGGCGCAGCGGCGCCTCGAGGTCCACGGGCTTGAGGTCGTGACATTCGATGGCGCGGCGGCGGATCAGCCGGCGCATGGCGGTGCGCGCCCGCATGCCGCATGGCCACACATCGCCGTTCGGACGCGTGCACGACGCGGTCTCCACCGGCGCGTCCACGTGGGCAAGCCGGATCTTGTGGGTGCGGGCGTTGATGACACCGGCGGACTCGATCACCACCAGCCGGTAAACATCCGGCGTTTCCACGGGCGCGGCCTGAAGCGCAACGTCGGCGGGTTCGGTCTCGACGCGGGACGGCGCCCGCTCCAGCGGCCCCTCGATGCGCACACCGACGATGCCGTCCTTCTCCACGAAGCGGATGCGGTTGCCCTCGCCATCGCCCGTTGCGGGCGCAGCGCTGTCATTGGCCGTCGAGCGCCGCGTCGGGCCGGCATTCGCGGGGCGGCCAACCTCAACCGGCTGGCGCGCCACCATGTCGCGCACCTCGGCGGACGCGGTGCGCACCTCGTCGCGGTGCGGCAGGCTTGTCAGTGCGCTCCAGCCATAGCTCCACGCAGCCCACAGAAGAACTGCGGTGACCAGCATCAGCAAGGCTGCAAAAGCGCCGCGCATTCTACCGCCGGCCCGTCAGAACGCGCAAAGACGCCGGCCGAGCCCGAAGCCCGGCAGCGTCAATGGCCTGGAATGAGCGGCGAAACGGGGTCCGCAAGCCGCGCGCCGTAGGCTCAGCCGCGTGCTGCGGCCGGCTCGGGGCGCTTTTCCTTGCGCTCGACAATACGGGCAGCCTTACCGGTGCGGCCACGCAGGTAGTAGAGCTTTGCACGCCGCACCTTGCCGCGGCGGACAACGTCCACACCCTCAATCATCGGCGAGAAGACCGGGAACACACGCTCCACACCTTCGCCGTAAGAGAGCTTGCGGACGGTGAAATTCTCGTTGAGGCCGGCACCCGAACGGGCGATGCACACCCCTTCGTAGGCCTGCACGCGGGTGCGCGTGCCCTCGGTCACACGCACGCCAACGCGCACCGTGTCGCCGGGCTGGAAAGCAGGCAGAGCCCGCTTCTCGGTAATGGTCGCCATCTGCTCGGCGTTGAGCTCGTCGATGATGTTCATGTCGCTAGTTTCCCATCGCGCTGGCGGGGCGAGCGCGCTTGAGCCATTCCATGCTTGAAAGCCAAGGCTGGTTCAATAGTGTTCGCGGACGGGTTTGTCGAGGGGGTTCAGCCCTCGACGGGTCTTTCATCGGCAATCACCTTGCCATCGTTGGGAAGTTCCGCCGCCGGAACCACCTCCACCGTGCCCGTGAGGCTGGTCAGCGCCTTCATCGTTCCGGCAATTGCGCCGGCTTCTTCCGGGTCCGGCCCGGCCACACGCAGGGTCATCGCATCGACGTGGTCGGCCCGGGTCACCACCAGCCGCGCCCTGGTGATGGACGGATGGCGGCGCGCGATCTCGGCAATCTGCGCCGGATCGACGAACATCCCCTTCACCTTGGTGCGCTGGTCGGCCCGGCCCATCCAGCCCTTCAGCCGCATGTTGGTCCGCCCGCAGGGACTTGGCCCGGGCAGCACCGCGGACAGATCTCCCGTGGCAAGCCGCAGCATGGGGTAGGTGTCGCAAAAGCGGGTGACCACCACCTCGCCCACTTCGCCGTCCGGCACCGGCTCGCCCGTGCCCGGCCGCACGATCTCCAGAATGAGCCCTTCGTTGACGATCAGCCCGTCCCGCGCCGCACTCTCGTAGGCGACGACGCCGAGATCGGCCGTGGCGTAGCACTGCGCCACCGTCACGCCGCGCGCCTCGATCCGTTCCCGCAGCGCTGGCGGCAGCGCTGCGCCCGACACCAGTGCCTTGTTGAAGCCGAGGGCAAGCCCCGCCGCCTCCGCACGTTCCAGGAGGATGTTGAGATAGTCCGGCACGCCGCAATAGGCGGTGGCGCCGACGCGGGCGAGCGTGTGCAACATATCGTCGGGACTGCCGGGGCCGGCGGCAAAGACCGGGCATTCCAGCGCCTTCAGCCCGCTTTCGAGAATGAAGGCGCCCGGCGTCACATGATAGCCGAAGGTGTTGGCAACCCGCTCGCCTTTGCGAAACCCTGCCGCAAACAGCGCGCGGCCCGCCCGCCACGGGTCCAACTCCGGCCCCTGCGGGACCAGCACCGGCCCCGGTGACAGGAAGATCCGCGTGAGCCGCCCCTCCGGCACGATCAGGAAGCCGCCGAAGGGTGGCGCCTCGGCCTGCGCTGCCATCAGGTCGGCCTTGCGGATCACCGGCAGGGCGGCGAGCGCCTGGCGATCCGTCACGCTTGCCGGGTCGACTTCCGCCAGATGCGCGCGCCAGCGCGGCGCCTTCGCCCTGGCGGTCGCAAGAAGCTGCGGCAACGCCCGCATCAGCGCGGCTTCCCGCGCCGCGGGCGTGCGGGTTTCGCTGGCATCATAATGGTCAGTCATGGCGCATGTCCGATCCAGCCGGGTTCAATTCAGCCAGCGTTTCCGCCGCTTATAATGCTTCACGTTCTTGAACGAGCGGCGGCCCTCGCCGGCAACGCCAAGGTAGAATTCCTTCACGTCGTCGTTTTCGCGCAGGCGGCTGGCGTCGCCGTCCATCACCACACGGCCGGATTCCAGAATGTAGCCATAGGTGGCGTAGCGCAGGGCCACGTTGGTGTTCTGCTCGGCCAGGAGGAATGAGACGCCCTCCGCCGCGTTGATCTCCCGCACGATCTCGAAGATCTGCTCCACCAGCTGCGGGGCAAGGCCCATGGAGGGTTCGTCCAGCAGGATCATCTTGGGCCGGCTCATCAGCGCGCGGCCGATGGCGCACATCTGCTGCTCGCCGCCGGAGGTGTAGCCGGCCTGGCTGCTGCGCCGTTCCTTCAACCGCGGAAAATAGGCGTACACCTTGTCGAGATCGGCGCGGATGGCGCCCCAGCCGTCCCGCCGCGTATAGGCGCCTGTTAGGAGATTTTCCTCGATGGTGAGGTGGCCGAAGCAGTGGCGGCCTTCCATCACCTGGATGCAGCCGCGGGTGACCAGCGCGTTGGGCGACAGCGCCTGCACTTCCTCGCCGGCAAAGTGAATCGAGCCCTTGGTCACGTCGCCCCGCTCGGCCCGCAGGAGGTTGGAGATGGCCTTGAGCGTGGTGGTCTTTCCGGCCCCGTTGGCACCCAGCAGCGCGACGATGCCGCCCTGGGGCACCTGCAGCGAAACGCCCTTCAGTACCAGGATCACATGGTCGTAGATCACCTCGATGTTGGCGACATCGAGGATCGCGGCGTCTGCGGCAGACGGCGCGGGCATCGGGGACGTTGCGGCAGTCGACATCGAGGCGCGTTCCTCCGGAACCGGGCCTGTCAGCGTAGTTCAACACAACCGCCAGTGTACAGATGGTGCGCGGACCGCCCCTCCGCCCGTCAGGCAGCCCGGTGGCTGGCCTGCTGGTTGCGGTTCGCATGCGAGGGGAAGTGCATCTGCGCCGGGGCGTCCGGGTCGAGATAGCCGTGGGTGCCCTTGCCGTCCGGCCCCTCGCCCGCTTCGTGCTTCTCCACATTGGCCAGCAGCATGGCGATGGCCTGGTGCATGGCGTGGGACAGGGTGGAGACACTGCGGGCCACCTCGTCGACCCGGCCGGCCGCCTGCGCTCCGCTGTCCATCACCCCTGAAAGCACCTCCACCGACTGGATCGACCGGTCGACGGACGAAGCCACTTCGGACAGCGAGTGCTCCATGGCGGTGCTGGCTTCGGTCTGCTCCTCCACGGCGCCCAGAACCGCGCTGGAGCTTTCGTTGACCTTGGCGGCGGACTGGCCGATGCGGCGGATCTTCTCGACAACCTCTTCGGTATAGTTGCCCAAGGCGGTCAGACGGCTGGCGATGGTGTCGGTTGCCTTCCCGCTCTGCTCGGCAAGGCCCTTCACTTCGGCGGCGACCACGGCGAAGCTCTTGCCGGCCTCGCCGGCGCGGGCAGCCTCGATGGTGGCGTTGAGGGCAAGCAGGCTGGTCTGTTCGGAGACCGACCGGATGACGTCGAGAATGCCGTTCATCTCGTTGCTGGCCTCCACGAGACCGCGCACCGCCTCGGCGCTTTCCTCGGTCTGGCGCATCACGTCGGCCATGTGGAGGACGGCGCCGTCGATGTTGCCGCGGATGTTTCGCGACGCTCCGGTCATCGTGTTGCTGGCTGCGCGCGCCGTGCCCACTTCGGCCTCGACCGCTTCGGCGCTGCCGCGCACGCCTTCGAGCTTCTCCTGCCCGTCTGCGGTAATTTCGGTCAGCATCCTGGCGACCTTGTCCATGGCACCTGTTTCGCGGACCACAGCCTGCGCCGAATTGTCAGCCTCCTTGCGAAAGTCGAGGATGAGGTCGCTGATCGCGGCCTGGCGGTGTTTTTCGGCGGCGAAGTTGGCTTCAAGCTCGCGGGTGGCGGCAGCCGCCTGCGCCCTCGCGGCGTTGCCGCTTGCTTCAGCGTCATGCAGCGCAGCCGCCAGCCACCTGGTGGCCGGGACGAGGAACAGGACCTGGACCAGCACGATGGCGCCGTGGAGAGGGAGGCGGATATAAGCCGCCCCATCCGAAAAGACGAAATGCGGCGCAACGACATTGACGGCGAGATGGCCGGCGGCGACCACAGCCGTTGTGGTGATGAAGACCTTGAAGTCGCACCAGCCGATCATCACGCCGACCATCACCACAACGTACATATGCATGTCGTTCTGGTAGGGGGTGCCGCTGGCTGCGGCGATCAACACGCCGGTCAGCGCGATCCCGCATGCGGCGGACACATGGCGGGCGGTTGGTTCAACGCCCCAGCGCCAGCGGGCAAACTGCGCTGCGCCCGCGATGGCAGAAGCCAGGACCGTCAGCACGATGGTCGCGCCGAGCGGCTGACCGCTGCCGAGCGAAACGGCCAGAACGATGGGCGGATGCGCCCAGAAAAAGACGATCAGCGCTCTCGCAAAGCGCGCGCGGGCGGCGCACAGCATTTCGTCAGCAGGCGCCCGCAGCGGGCTCTCGGTCAGCTGACCTGCCTCTTCTCGCATCGAACCATCCTGAGTTTGAAATGACGGCGGGCTGAGGTCAGCAGGCGCCCCCCGGTCACGACGTCTCCAGCTATATCAATCCAAGCTGGATCAGGGATGGAAGCCGGCACCCGACCCTTGCACCGGCCCCGGCGCTAACCCCATTCCTGCCGGGCGCTGGCCCGATGGTCCATCAATGCACCCCTGCCTTTACAAACATGGGAAGCGGCCGCCCCTGCGGTTGTGCTATGAGCCCTGCCATGCGCAGACCCAAAATTCTCACCACCCTGCGGGACTACTCCTGGTCACTGTTTGCGGGCGATGCGGCCGCCGGCATCACCGTGGCCATGGTGGCGATCCCGCTTTCCATCGCCATTGCGATCGCCTCCGGTGCGACGCCCTCGCAGGGCCTGCTGACGGCGGTGGTCGGCGGCTTTCTCATTTCGGCGCTGGGGGGAAGCCGCGTCCAGATCGGCGGGCCGACGGGCGCCTTCATCGTCGTCGTCTACCAGATCATCGTCGACCACGGCTATGACGGGCTCCTGCTCGCCACCTTCATGGCGGGGCTGATCCTGCTGGTTGCGGGCGCATTTCGCGCCGGCCGGCTGATCGCATTCGTGCCGGAAGCGGTGGTCAACGGCTTTACGGTCGGCATCGCGCTCATCATCGCCACCAGCCAGCTGAAGGACTTTGCCGGGCTCGACATGGCCAGCGCCCCGGCCGATTTCCTCGGCAAGGTGGAGGCGCTATGGGCGGCGCGCAGCACGGTGCTGTGGCCGGCGGTGGCGGTGGCGGCGATCACCATGGCGCTGCTCATTGGCCTGCGCCGGCTGGCCCCGCGGGTGCCGGGCGCCATCGTCGCGGTTGCGGCGGGGTCTGCACTTGCGGCGCTGTTTGCGGGCGTCGACACCATCGGGGGCCGCTATGGCGCGGTCAGCCTCGACTTTGCCATCCCCACGCTGCCGCCGGTGAGCTTTGCGCGCATTGCCGAACTCCTCCCGTCCGCCATCATCATCGCGTTTCTGGCGGGCATTGAATCCCTGCTGTCGGCGATGGTGGCGGACCGGATGTTCGGCGGGGCGCACCGGCCCAACGCGGAACTTCTGGCGCAGGGCGCCGCCAACGTGGGGTCCGCGATGCTGGGCGGCCTGCCTGCCACGGGCGCCATCGCCCGCACGGCCACCAACGTGCGCGCCGGCGGGCGCACTCCGGTTGCCGGCATCGTCCATGCGCTGACGGTGCTGGTGCTCATCATGGCCGCTGGCGGGCTCGTCTCACGGCTCGCCATGCCAGCGCTTGCCGGCCTTTTGATGATGACCGCGTGGACCATGAGCGAGCCGCACAAGTGGCCGATTTATCTCCGCGCACCCATGGCGGACCGGATGCTGTTCGTCCTCACGCTGGTTCTCACCGTGCTGGTGGACCTCACGGTGGCCATTGGCGTTGGCGTCGCCGTCGGCCTGGCGCTGCGCCTCTACGCCAAGTCCAGCGCCGGCGATATGGACAGCGACTGGACCACACCCGAACGCTGACGGGCGCAGGGAAGGGGCCGCTGCCGGCCCCCTTCCGTCAGGCGCGCGCTGGCGCTACTGCGCGGCGGCGCAGGGCACCTCGCGCTCCGGCCACGGCGCATTGGCCTGCGCATAATCCGCGGCCGCCGTTTCCAGCATCGGGCGTACCTTGTCCACCATGGGCGAGAACCAGTCGGACGCCTTTTCCCAGCCATCGCCGGTCCACTGCTGAACGTAGATGTCGGCCTGCCCGGCATGGTCGCTGCAGCTGAGCTTCAGCGGCTGGATGAAGCCTTCCATCCCCGCCTCCTTCAGCCGCTCGGCGGTGATGTCCAGCGCCTCCAGCCCGTCGCGAACTTCGGCCGGCGTCACGTTTGCCTTGCCGGTCCTCGCCTGCGCGGTGCGGATGGCTTCTGCCATGTAGAAGGAGTTCACCACGCCGCGGTTGTAAAGGTTCTCACCGATCCGGGACTTGTCGGACACCGTGGAGGCACCATTGTCGTAGACGTGGGTGATGATGTCCTGAATGACCGGGAAGTCGGCGCCGACGGCGTTGAAGTTCATGGTCTTGTAGCCCTTGGCGCCAGCGCCAGCGGGCCGGGCGTCATCCTCGCCGCCGGACCACCACACGCCGATGAACTTGTCCATGGGGAAGCGCACCTTGGCCGCCTCGCGCACGGCGGTCGGGTTCATGGCGCCCCAGCCCCACATGACCATGTAGTCCGGCCGGTCGCGCCGCACGTTGAGCCATTGGGACGACTGGTTCTGCATGGTGTCGAACGGCACCGGATACTGGGTCATGGTGAAGCCGTATTCGGAGGCGAGGTCTTCCAGCAGCGGGATCGGCTCACGGCCATAGCCGGCATCGAGGAAGATGTAGCCGATCTTCTTGCCCTTGAGGTTCTCCATCCCGCCTTCCTGCTCGCCGATATATTTGACCGCCGCCGAAGCGCCGTCCCAATAGGAAAGCGGCGGGTTGAACACCCACGGGAAGACGCCGCCATCGGCTGCCGCCGACAGGCCGTACGCCATCGACAGCACCGGGATCCCGTCGACGGACGCCTTGGGGATCAGTTGCAGGGTGATGCCGGTGGACCAGGGATTGATGATCAGCGGATTGCCGCCCACAACCGAGTCGTAACACTCCACGCCCTTTTGCGTGTTGTACCCGGTCTCGCACTCCTCGATCTTGATCTTGACCCCGCCGATGCCGCCATCGCGCTGGTTCAGCATTTCGAGGTAGTCGTGCATCCCGTCGGCAATGGGGATGCCGGAGCCGGCAAACGGCCCGGTGCGGTAGGTGAGCAGCGGCAGGTACAGCTCGCCGTCCTGCGCCAGCGCGGGCGCGGTGCTGACCGTTGCCGCCGTAACTGCGGCCAGTATTGCTCCAAGAAATCGGGGCATGCTTTTGTTACCTTCCCTCAATCTATTTTTGCCGGCGCCTCTCTGGACGCTCCGCGAGTACAATACGCACGCACGGGCGCCCGCCACAAACATCTTGTGTTGCAACAACGCTGGCGCGCCCGCCCGGACAGATACCGCCCCCACGAGAAATCGCAGTACATTGCGGCTCCGCCGAAAGCAGGAGCAGCGCAGCATTCAGATTGAACCGATAATGATTGCAGGAATTGCTTCTGCCCTGCCCAATTATCTCTGAAATAACCTCAATATGCGAAACGCATCGGGAGACTGGCCGTTCTTTCCCGTGAGCGGGCGTTGCAGCGGTTGGCGCAAATCCTCGCACCCCAGGTGAGTAAAAACCGGAGGCCACCATGATTTCTTCGACCAGCGCGGCACAGCCATTCACCATGGTCCACCGCGGCGCCGGAGGCTTGAAGCCGCAGAAGACCGGCTACCACGAGTTCGTGAAGCACGACTACTGGACCATCCTCAACTCCGCCACCATCGCTCCCGCCAACTTCCTCTACAAGCCGCGCGCCGACAATCTGAACAACCAGGCGGCAGCGCAGTCAGATGATGCAAAGGCCGCGGATCTGATCGCCATGCTTCAGGCGATGGCGGCAAGCAGCGTCGCCACAGCCAACGAAGCCCTGGAAGATCTGACAGCCTCCGCAGGCGCAGTTGGCGGCGCAATCGAAGGCGCAGTCGGCGAGGTTGTCGAGGTCGTCGACGGGGCGAACACCGACGGGCTGGTGGAGGCGGTCGACAACGAAGCAGCGGCGGCCACAGATCCGGACGCGTCTGCCGACGATCCCAGTCTCCTCGGCGGGGTCATTGATACGGTGTTCGGCCTGTTCGGGTTCTGAGCTGCCATGCCGGTCCCGCTGGTCTCGCCCGGTTGATGACGGGCGGGACTTAAACCGGCAAAACATGCGTCCCCACAAGCAAATGGCACACGCTGCGCCTGCCCGTGACGGGTTCCCGACCTAGTAGGGGAACGGCCACACCCGCAGCTTCTGCCGCGCCACCGACCACATGCGCGCCAGCCCGTGCGGCTCCACAATCAGGATGCCGACGATGAGCGCGCCGATGACGAGAAAGTTGAGGTGCTCCACGGTGGCAGCGTCGATCTCAAGCCCCAGCGCCGCCGGCACCATGCGGATGACGATGGGCAGGATGAAGATGAACGCCGCCCCCATGAACGAGCCCGCCATGGAGCCGAGCCCGCCCAGGATCACCATGAACAGAACCTGGAACGACAGGCGGATGTTGAACGCCGAAGGCTCCGCCGCCCCCAGCCACATGAACACGAACAGCGCTCCTGCCACCCCGCACACGAAGGACGACACGGCAAAGGCCGAGAGCTTGGCAAACAGCGGTCGCACGCCAATCAGCTCGGCGGCAATGTCCATGTCGCGGATCATCATCCACGAGCGTCCGATCCGCCCGCGCAGGAGGTTGCCGATCAGCCACGTCATCAACAGGACGATGCCCAGCACCACAAAATAGCGCGTCAGCGGTGCCGCCGTCGCACCGGTTATGGCAAAGCCGAACGCCTCCCGCGTCGGCACCTCGATGGCGCCGGACGGGTTGGCGTTGTAGAGCCAGGGAATGCGGATGAAGCACCATTCGAGGAAAAACTGCGCCGCCAGCGTGGCGACGGCGAGGTAGAAGCCCTTGATGCGCAGCGACGGCAGGCCGAACAGCACGCCGATGCCCGCCGAGAAAACCCCGGATGCCAAGACCCAGACGATGATGTTCACGTCCGGAAAGATGGTGGTCAGCTTGTAGCAGGCGTAGGCGCCCACCCCCATGAATGCGCCGGTCCCCAGCGATAGCTGGCCGCAATAGCCGGTGAGCACATTGAGGCCGATGGCCGCCAGCGCAAAGATCAGAAACGGAATGAGGATGGTGTTCAGCACGAAATCGTTTGCGAACCACGGGACGATCAGCGCAGCCGCCACAATCAGCGCAATCCCGATCCGGTCCTCGCGGACGGGAAAGGCCGCCTGGTCCGCCGCATAACTCGTCTTGAACTGGCCGGCTTCACGGTAAAACACGGGGCGCATGTCCTCGGACGTTTATTGTTGCTCCATTCGCAGCCGAACCGCACGCGCCGTCAAGCGCGGATCGCCCCCCGCGCGCTTGTGATCGGCCCGCCATCGCCGCCGCGCCGCAAATGCGGTAGGGGACGGGACACATACGCAAGAAAGGAACGGCCATGATCCGCATCGTGCTCGTCGCGCTCACCATCGCGTTTTCCGCCGTCGCCGCGCAGGCCGGCGCAACCCGCATCAAGGCCCCGGACGGGTCGGTGATCGACGTCATCACCACGGCCAGCGCCTCGGTGGTGACCAGCTATACGCCGCAGGGCAAGATGTCGTCCCGCCTGCGCTACCCCACCTACAAGGGCGACGACGGGCACGAGAGGCTGATCCTCCTCCTGTCCCCGCCCGGCTCGACGCACGAACGCCAGCAGTAGAGCGCCATCAGCGCGGTGGCGGCGGCCCGTAGCGGTTGTCGCCATAATCGCCCGGCGTCGCGAACATGATGATGAGGATGATCGTCCCGATCAGCGGGATGAAGTTGAGCAGCATCCACCACGCGGAGCGCCCCTTGTCGTGCAGCCGGCGGAAGCACACCGCCAGGTTTGGGCACAAAAGCGCCAGTTGCAGAAGGTACGTGACCGGCGCATCCGCCGTGCGCGACAGTGCCTCGAAGCCAAGAACCGGCGCCACCAGTGCTCCGTCGGCAATGCCGGTGATTGCGGCCAGAATGAAGACGGCCAGCGTCCACCACCAGAATTCAGCCCGGCCGGCCCGGCCTGAAAAGTTGGCGTAGTTCATCAGAACCCGCTCGACGGCCGCCACAAAATTCATCCCGTTTCCCTCGCTCGCCCCCACGCGTCACCCGACGGCCGGCGCGTGTTCCTCAAACCCGTCGCGCGTCGGCCCGATCAGGCAGAAGCGGTGGCCCGTGGGCGCCTCCATGATGATCCAGCGCGGAAACTCCTCTACCCGCGTTGCGCCGAGGGCGGCAAGGCGTGCGGCTTCGGCCTCCTTGTCGTCGGTCTCGATGTCGAGGTGGACGCGCGGGTCATGGTCGACCGCCTGCAGGAGGATGCGCGGGTCGCCCCTGTCATTTTCGAGGATCGCATATTTGCCGCGTTCGTCGATCTTGCCGTCGCATCCAAGAGCGGCGGACCAGAACGCCAGCGCAGGGGACAGTTCGTCGATCTTGCAGTCGATCACGATGCAGCCGATGCGGCTCTTGTGGGTCATGGGGTGTCCTTCATTCCGGCGGGAGGTCAGATCCGTTCGATGATCCGTTCGCCAAACAGACCCTGCGGCCGGAACAGAAGGAAAACAAGCGCGATCATATAGGCAAACCAGCTTTCGATCCCGCCCCCCACAAGCGGCCCCCAATAGATCTCGCCGAGCTTTTCGCCGATCCCGATGATGAGGCCCCCCACGATGGCACCCGGGATCGACGTGAACCCGCCGAGGATCAGCACCGGCAGCGCCTTGAACGCGATGATCTCCAGCGCGAACGACACGTCCGACCGTGCACCCCACATGATCCCCGTGAACAGCGCCACCACCCCTGCGGCAAACCACACGATCACCCAGATCTGGTTGAGAGAGATGCCCACCGACAGCGCGGCCTGGTGGTCGTCCGCCACGGCGCGCAGGGCCCGGCCGATCCGCGTCTTGGAGAAGAAGAAGCCGAGCGCCGCCACCAGCGCCAGCGCAATGGCAGCGGCCGCAACGTCGAGGTGCTGGAAGAGGATGAAGCCTGGCGCCCCGTCGGGGCCGAGGCCAGCCGGTTCCCACACCGACGAGCCGGTGGGCAGGAACAGCGCCTCCGTCACCATGGTCTTCGGCTCGCCGCCGAAGATGAGCTCGCCAAGACCGATGAGAAAGAATGTGAGCCCGATGGTGGCCATGAACAGGATGATGTCCGGCTGGTTGACCAGCGGCCGCAGGACGAACCGCTCCACCCCCACGGCCAGCACGAACATGATGCCGAGGCAGGCGACAAATGCCAGCGGCGCCGGCAGCCCGAGCTCCACCAGCCCCACCAGAGACAGGGCGGCAAACACCACCATGATGCCCTGGGCAAAGTTGAACACGCCGGACGCCTTGAAGATCAGGACGAACCCCAGCGCAATCAGAGCGTAAAGCACACCGCCGACGAAGCCTTCCCACAGCACCTGGATGAAGAAATCCGGCATCGCGAACATCTGCACGAACGGATCGATCAGAACGGCGTAGAGCGTTGTCACCAGGTCCTCGCTTCGTCTGGCAGCGGGCCAGTACCGTGGAAGCGCCGGGGCCGCGCCGCAAGTCTTTTCCTGCGCGGTTGCAGTTGATCCGCGCGGGCGGGCAGATGGACGCAGGGCGCCAATTGCAGCGTCTGCCGTAGGAACGGATCAACATTCGGAACATTTACCGAACATCGAAACCCCGGAGCATGATCCATGACAGCCACCCCAAGCCCGCAGCCGAAGGCCGAGCCCACCTCCAACGCCGAAAAGGACCCGGACAACTGGACCACCGGCGACGAGGCGATGACCGGCGCCCAGGCCTCCTACCTGAAGACGCTGTCGGAAGAAGCCGGCATTCCGTTCGACGAGACGCTCTCCAAGGCCGATGCGTCCAAGGCCATCGACGCGCTCCAGGCCGAAACCGGGCGCGGCAAATAATCCGTCAGTGCGACACGCCGAGGTAAGCGTCGATCACATCCTGATCGGCGCGAACCTCGTCCGGCGTGCCGTCGGCAATCCGTTCACCATGGTCGAGCACGACCACGCGGTCCGAGATGTCCATCACCACGCCCATGTCATGCTCGATGAGGGCGATGGTGGTGCCGAATTCCTCGCGCACATCGAGGATGAAGCGGCACATGTCTTCCTTTTCCTCAAGGTTCATGCCCGCCATGGGCTCGTCCAGCAGCAGAAGGTCCGGCTCCATGGCGAGCGCCCGGCCCAGTTCCACGCGCTTTTGCAGCCCGTAGGGCAGCTTGCCCACCGGCGTCTTGCGGATCGCCTCGATCTCCAGAAAATCGATGATCTCCTCAACCCGGCGGCGGTGGACGATCTCCTCGTTCAGCGCAGGCCCGAAGCGGATCAGCTGCCACAGGAAGCCGCGCTTCATCTGCAGCGTGCGGCCGGACATGATGTTGTCCAGCGTCGTCATACCCTTGAACAGCGCCACGTTCTGGAACGTGCGGGCAATGCCGGTGGCCGCCGCATCGTAGGGCCGCATCTTGGCGCGCTGGCGACCCTTGTAGGTGATAGTGCCCTTCTGCGGCTGGTAAAAGCCGTTGATGACGTTGAGCATCGACGTCTTGCCTGCACCGTTGGGGCCGATGATCGCGCGGATCTCGCCGCGGCGGATGTCGAACGAAACGCCGCGGATGGCGTGCACGCCGCCAAATGAAAGGGTGACGTTCTCCACCGCGAGCAGAATTTCTTCGCTTTCGTGAGGCTTGCTCACATCTAACGGTTGCTTTCTGTTTTCTTGCTTTGCAATCACCGGTTGTTATACTCCCGCTATAGAAGGAGGCCGGCGATGAACGTCAAGACGCTTCGCTTCAGCGTGAAGGGAGACGGCGGCCACATTCATGTGGTTCGTGCCGCCATTGCGCCCCGGACAGTCACGTTGACCTGTTCCTGCGGCGACGAAGGACCAATCCGGATGTGCAATCACCGCAAGGCGCTGATGCAGCACGACCCTTCCGTCCTTGCCGGCAAGAATATCGAGGACATCAATGTCCTGGCCGATGCCGCGCAGCGGACCGATTGCGCCCGCTGGTTCGACATCACCACAACCTACATCCGCAATTCCGCTGACGTGCGCGCCGAACTCGAAACCGCCACCAGCCTTTATTGCGAACGCACAGGACACCGCTTCGGCCCCCTGCCGGACGAGGCCGAGCCGGACGCCGATCCCGCCGAGGACGCTGCGGACACCGCGCCGCCAATCGTGGCCGAACCGCAGCCCAAACCGGTGCGCCGGTTCTATCCGCCGCCGCTGCGCGCCCCGCCCATCATTGGCCGCCTCAAGGCTGGCGCCAGCAAGTCGGACGCCACAGCGGGGCCAATCCGGGTCCGCCCGTTCCGCCCCCAGACCGTCCGCCCGCGGGAGGACGACGTGCCCGGCGCTGTCGACAACCCAGCCGCTGTGCCCGAGCCGACCATCGTGGCGCCGCAGGTACAACTCGCGATCCAGGCGCCGCTTCTCGGTGCGCCCAGGCGCGTGCCCTACGCCGCCATGGCCAGAGCCGCCATCACCGAGGCGAAGGCGGCGTGGGCCAAGGGCGCCCGCCACCCCGAGGCGCAGATCCCGCCGCTGCTTGGCGGCATCCCCGCCGAAGCTGCGGCAGACGCGCCCGCACCGTTGCCGGAAATGTTCGGTCCGCCGGTCCCCGGCACTGCAGCATCGCCCTGCGAGCCCTACGGCCCACCGCTGGACACCTTCATGGCGCAAGAGGCAGCTGGCGCCGAAGCTGGTGGCCAGCCCGCAGAGTTCTTCGGTCCGCCCCTCGGCGCGTTCCATCCCGCGCCGAACCGCGCCGAGCCCTTCGGTCCGCCAGTGGAAGCCTTCTGCGCGCAGCCAGTGCAGCACGCCACGCCCTGCGCGCGCGACCTCGCCGCTGTGGCCAACGCCGAGCCACCAGCGCACGCGGCCGGCGCGGCGCTCCAGAAGGCCGACGAGCCGCAACCTGGGTTCCTGCACAAGGTCAACCATGCCGGACCCTGGACAAGCGATGCGGCTGTCGCCCCTCATGCCCGCCCACCGTGCGCGATCGAGCAACCGCTGGAGGAGGATGAGGCGATGCCGGCCTTCCTCCACATTCCTGCGCCGCCTCCCGCTCTCGGTCCGCAGTTCGACCCGGCCGAGATGCGCTACGCAAGCTGAGCGAACCCGAACAAGAGCCCGGGCGGCAGGACCGCCACCGCGGCGGCCGGCAGCCGGCAGCACCACGCGCCACCGCCGCGCAGGTGCCTGCACCGCTGGCGCCGACTGCTGCAACCGTGGCGATCCGCATCTGCGCGCAAGGCCCTGTCGGCCGCTGCGCGGCGCTGCCGCTGCGCCGTTCATGCCGCAGCCCTTGCCGGCGACGTCGCCGGCACCACCGCCGCGTCATGAATTGTCACGGTCGCCTCAACAAAGCCGCGCCGGCCATCCTCGAACGTCACTTCGGTGCGGACGAAGCAGGTGTCCGCACCGCCGTAGAGCGCATCGATCAGCGGGGCGTAGCGGTCGGCCACAAAGGCGCGCCGCACCTTCTGGGTGCGCGTCAGCTCGCCGTCGTCCGCATCCAGCTCCTTGTGAAGCACCAGAAAGCGGCGGATCTGCATCCCCGCCATCTGAGGCTCGGCCGCCAGCGCCTGGTTGGTGAGCGCAATGTGCGCAGCCATGGTTTCAGCCACCCGCGGATGCTGCGCCAGCTCCTGATAGGAGGCGTAGGCAATGTTGTTGCGCTCGGCCCAGTTGCCCACCGCCACAAGGTCGATGTTCAGCATGGCCGCCACAAAAGGCCGCTCGTGGCCGTAGGTGACCGCCTCCCGCACTTCGGGAAAGAATTTCAGCTTGTTTTCCAGATATTTGGGCGCGAAGAGAGCGCCATCGTCGAGCCGCCCCACATCCTTGGCCCGGTCGATGATCTTCAGCTGACCGTCAGCCTCGAAAATTCCTGCATCGCCGGTCTTCACAAAGCCGTCCGCGGTCAGCGCCTCCGCCGTCTTCTCCGGATCCTTGAAGTATTCGACGAACATGCCGGGCGAGCGGAACAGCACCTCGCCGCTGTCCGACAGTTTCAGCGTCACGCCGGGCATTGCCGGCCCCACCGTGTCGGCCCGCACCGCACCGTCCGGCTGCGCGGTGACATAAAGGAACGCCTCGGTCTGCCCGTAGAGCTGCTTGAGGTTGATCCCCAGCGCCCGAAAGAAGGAGAACAGCTCCGGGCCGATGGCTTCGCCCGCCGTGTACGCCGTCCGGATCCGCGAAAAGCCGAGCACGTTCTTGAGCGGGCCGTAGATCAGCCGTTCGCCAAACCAGTAGGCGATACGGCCGGAGAGCGGCACGGGCCGCTTGTCCAGAATGGCCTCGCCGTGCCGCTTGGCCACCGCCATGCAGCGGTTGAACAGCGCACGCTTCAGCGCGCTCGCATCCTCCATCCGGATGAGCACCCGCGTCAGAAGCTCCTCGAACACCCGCGGCGGCGCGAAATAGAAGGTCGGCCCGATCTCGCGCAGGTCCTGCTGCACGGTCTGCGGCCCTTCGGGGCAGGCGGTGCAGAACCCGGTCACAAGACCCTGCGCATAGTTGAGGTAGTGGTCGCCAACCCAGGCGAGCGGCAGGTAGGCGAGCACCTCGTCATTTTCGGTCAGCCCGTCGAATGCGGCGGTGTCGCGCGCCGCCTCTACGGCGCGTGCAGCCTCCAGCACCACCCCCTTGGACTGACCGGTGGTGCCTGAGGTGTAAAGGATGGTGGAAACATCGGCGCCGCTGGCCGCGTCCACACGCTTCTCCCACGTTGCCGCCACGCCCGGTTCGTCCGCAAGCCGCCGGTCGCCCATCGCCTGAACCGCGGTAAAGGCATGCAACCGGTCCGCCGCATAATCCCGCAGGCCGCGCGGCTCGTCGTAGATGATGTGCTCCAGCACCGGCGCGCTTTCGTGCGCGGCAAGGCACTTGTCCACCTGCTCCTGATCCTGACAGAGCGCAAAGCGAACGCCGGCGTGGGCCAGCACATAGGCCAGCTCCTCCGCAATCGCATCGGCATAGACCGGGACCGGGATGCCCTGGAGCGATTGCGCCGCCATGAACGTCCAGTAAAGGCGCGGCTTGTTGTTGCCGACAATGGCGATGGCATCGCCCGGCTGGAACCCCAGCGCTTCCAGCCCAAGGGCAAACCGCATCACCTCGTCGCGCAATTCCCACCAGGTGACGGTGTGCCAGATGCCGCGGTCCTTCTCGCGCATGGCGGGACGGTTGCCGCGGCGGCGCGCATTGTCGAGCAGCAGCTTGGGAAACGTGTCGCCCGCCGCCTGACCGGCCGGAACCTGCCCCGTCATCCGCGTTCTCCCCTGACGATGAACGGTTGGCCCGCCCCTTTCCCCGGAGCAAAGCCCGGACCCGCACACAGCGCAAGGGACACCTTCGCCGGGCCCGCAAAGCCCCTCATTCCGCCGCGATCAGCCCCCGCCGTTCCCCCGCCGCACCAAGGGCATTCTTGTAGAGCACCCCGTCCTTCATGATGAGCGCCAGATTGTCCTGATGCTGAACCAGCGATACGTCGGCGAGCACGTCACCGCGCACCAGGAGGAGGTCCGCCAGCATTCCCTCGCGGATCATGCCCAAATTCATGCCCATGAGCGCGCCGCCGACGCGGGTGGCACAGGACAGCGCCTCGGCGGGCGAATAGCCAAAAAATTTGACGAAGTGCGCAATGTCGCGCGCGTTGGTGCCCATGGGGGTGATCGCAAAGCCATAATCGCCGCCCACCACCACGCGCAGGCCGCGCTTGCGGATTTCGGTCAGCGTCGCCACCGTGTGCTCGAACTTGCGGTAAAGCCCCATGGAGGCGACCACGTCCGGCGTCATGCCGACCCGGTCGCCCTCGTGCACTGCGTTGTGCACCAGGCCGAAGGCGGGGCCGACAAAGATCCGGTCCTTGACGCTTTCCAGCATGTCCAGCGCTTCGGTGTCCGCATAATCGCAGTGGTAGATGCAGTCGATCCCGTGCCGGACGGCCATCTTCACGCTCTGCGACGATCTGGCGTGGCAGGCCACCGTCTTGTGATAGGCCCGCGCGACCTTGACGAAAGCGGCCAGCTCCTCGTCCTCCAGCGGCGTGATTTCGGCACGCGCGTGGCTGACGAAATCGTCGCCCGAAATGTTGATCTTCAACGTGTCGACGCCGTCGCGAACGCATTCCCGCGCCACCTTTCGGAATTCGTCCGCCCCGTCGGCCACCAGACCGAAGCTTTCCAGATGAATGTGCCGCTTGCGCTCGTCGCCGAGGCCGGCGGTGTTGGTCACCTCCGGGCTGCCAGCCCGCATCCGCGGACCGTCGATAAGCCGTTCGTTGATCGCATCGCGCGCGGTCACGCCCAGCATCGGCTTGGCGGACGCCGCCTCGAACACGGAAGTAAACCCGTGATCCAGCAGTTGTTTCAGGTTGCGGGCTGTGAGCAGCATGTGTCGCTCCGGGCAGATGCGCCCAAGGTCCGGCCCTTCGTTCACGTCGGTAAAGCTGGGGTGGCAGTGGCCTTCCACCATTCCGGGCATCAAGGTCATCCCCGTGCCGTCAATGGTTTCGGTGCCTGGGGGAATCACCCCCGTGCCGACCGATTTGATGATATTCCCATCCACCAGCACCTCGGTGCCCGGCAATGCAACGCTTTCACCGTCGAACACCTTGGCATTTCTGATCCCGAGCATCATGTCCTCCGCCATTTTTATCTTTTGCCGGAGTATGACCTTGTTTTGCCCGGTTGCACATTGCCCGCCGGTTCAGTCGGTGCCGGGCGGGGGCACCGGCACTGCAATCGCGCCCGTCACATCGAGGGTGCCGTCCTGTGCCACCTGAAGCACCACCATCTCGCCCGAGCGGGTAAACTCACCCGTCAGCGCCGAAATGTTCACCTGATGGGTGACGAGAATGCGCAGCGGTGCGTCAGGCGCCTTGGCGAGATAGGACCGCAATGCCTCGGTCTGCGGCGCGCGGTCCGCCCGGTTGGCGAAGAACGAGTTGAGCGCAGGCAGCGTCTCCACCGGACCGAGATCCAGCAGCCGCGCGGTCTCCAGGCTGCGGCACCACGCGCTGGAGAGGACGTTTGCATTGTCGATGCCGTTGGCGCGGAACAGGTCGCCAATGGCGCGGGCCTGCGCGCGGCCGCGCGCATCGAGGTTGCGCTGGGTGGTACAGTCGGCCACGTCGAAGCCGGCGGGATCGCCGGTGCCGGGGGCAAGGGCGTGGCGCATCATCGCCACCGCACCGGGGCGGGACAGCGCCTGCCACGCGGCTTCGCTGGCGGCGGCGGGGGCCGCGCAAAAAATCATCAAGAGGGCGAAAATCGACGGTGTGCGCATGGGTGTCTCCTGTGCCATGCGCACAATACTGGTCAGTAAAGCCAGCCCGGCAATGCGGTGGCTAGCCACGGCAGCGCCCATACGAGCGCAATGCCCACCGCCTGCAAGCCGATGAACGGCGCCACCCCGCGATAGATGTCGCCGGTGGTCACCTCCGGCGGGGCCGCGCCGCGCAGGTAGAACAGCGAGAAGCCGAATGGCGGCGTCAGAAACGAGGTTTGCAGGTTGATGGCAATCAGCACCGCAAGCCACGTGGGGTCGTGTCCCATCAGGATCAGCACCGGCACCACCAGCGGCAGCAGGATGACGCTGATCTCGACAAAATCGAGGAAGAAGCCGAGGACGAAGATGATCGCCATGGAAAAGGCGAGCGCGCCGAACGGTCCGCCCGGCATGGATGTCAGCAGCGCCTCGATCCGGTCTTCCCCACCCAGCCCCACCAGCACGAGGCTGAACATGGATGCGGTGATGATGGTGGCAAAGATCATCGCCGTCACCGTCATCGTCTGCGTGGCCACCGCCTTCAGCAAACCGCCTCGCAGCAGCCGCCACAGCGCCAGAACGAGCCCGATCGTGCCGACGACAACCAGCGCCCCCGCTGCCGCTGCAAACAGCATGTCCACGCTGTCGGTGTCGCCCCGTTGCAGGCGGATCGGCCGCAGAACCGCCAGAACGGCCAGCACCACAAAGGCCGCAGCCCCCCACAGGACGGGCGCTGCCCGGCCAAGCCGCGCCCCCGCCATGAACACCGCGCCAACCGCTCCCACCGACGCCGCCTCCGACGGCGTTGCCACCCCGCCCAGAATGGAGCCGAGCACCGCAAGGATCAGCGCCACCGGCGGTGCGATCACCAGCGCCACCTCCCGCGCGGTGACGCCGCCCGCGTCGGCCACCGGTGGCAGGTCCTGTGGCCGCCACAGCGCCCGGCCGACCAGATAAAGAATGTAGATCCCCACCAGGACGAGACCCGGCACGAGCGCCGCCGCAAAGGTCTCGCCGACCGAAATGGTGTCGATCGTGAACTTGCCCTCGGCATACTGGGCTTGCTGGTAGGCATTGCTCATCACGTCCGACAGGATGATGAGCAATGTCGACGGCGGGATGATCTGCCCCAGCGTGCCGGACGTGGCCACAATGCCGGCCCCCAGCGGCGCGCTGTAGCCGGCCTTCAGCATGGCGGGCAGCGCAATCAGCCCCATGGCCACCACCGTGGCGCCGACAATTCCGGTGGAGGCAGCCAGAAGCGCCCCCACAAACACCACCGAAACGCCAAGCCCCCCGGCGCGCTTGCCGAACAGGCGCCCCATGGTGGTGAGGAGGTCCTCCGCAATGCGCGACTTTTCGAGGACGATGCCCATGAACACGAACAGCGGGATCGCAATCAGCACGCCATTCGTGAGGATGCCGAAGACCCGCTGCCCCAGTGCGCCGAGCAGCGAAAGGTCGAACACCCCGAGGGCCGCGCCCAGAAGCGCAAACAGCATCGCAACGCCGCCGATGGCGAATGCGGCGGGAAAGCCGGACAGGATCGCCACCATCAGGCCGGCGAACATCAGAAGGTCAAGCATCGCCCACCGTTTCGCTGCCGCCACGCAGCGCTTCCAGATCACGCAGGAGCCGCGCGACCCCCTGCACCGCCATCAGCACGCAAAAGGCCGGCACCAGGGATTTCATCAGAAACGACGCCGGAATGCCGCCAACCGAGATCGGCCCCTCCAGAATGGCCCACGAGCGGGACACCATCGGCCATGACCAGTAGGCGAGCAGTCCCAGCGCCGGCGCAAGGAAGATCAGCGCGCCTGCAACGTCCACCGCCGCCCGCCCGCGCACGCCGAGCTTGGCGTAGAAGATGTCCACCCGCACATGCGCGTCCACCAGGTACGCGTAGCCCGCACCCAGCATGAACAGCGCGGCGTGGACGTAAAGGACCGCCTCGGTGGCGGCAATGTCCGACACGCCGAACACGTGCCGGGCAATCACCACCGCAAACTGGAGAAGCACCAGCACCACGGCCAGCCACGCCACCAGTGCTCCGGCGGCGCGGTTCACAAGGTCGAGCCGCGCGGCGAGCCGGTTCACCCGCCGCGCTCCGGTTCAGCCACCCCGGCGGTCAGTATTTGTAGTCGAGCTGGCGGGCGTTGTACTCGCCGGCATCCGCGTACGGGATGTAGCTCATCATCAGCGCGCGGTAGGCGAGATAGCTCTCGGTGATCCGGCGGACCAGCTCGTCATCGTCGCCCTGAAGCTCCGCAATCACCTCGCCGGCAGCGTTGCCCATGGCAATCATCACATCGTCCGGCAGCTTGCGCACCATCACGCCCTCGTTGGCCACCATCTGCTGGAGCGCCTGCGCGTGCTTGGTGGTGTATTCGGTCCACACCGGGTTGTAGAGGCTTTCGGCGGCAAACTTCACGGCCTGCTGCAGGTCCGCCGGGAGGTTCTCGTACACCTCGGCGTTGATGGCGCACTCCTCTGCGGACGACGGCTCGCCCACGCCCGGCCAGTAATAATTCTTGGCGATCTGGTAAAAGCCCAGCGCTGAATCTGTCCACGGGCCGATGAACTCGCCAGCGTCCAGCGCGCCGGACTGGAGCGCCTGGAACATGGCGCCGCCGCCCATCGCCTGCACCGCCATGCCGAGCTTGTTGCACATCTCGGACGCAAGGCCCGTGGTGCGGAAGCGCAGGCCTTTCAGGTCGTCGACACTCTTGATCTCGTTGCGGAACCAGCCGGCCCATTGCGGCCCGGAATTGCCGCACAGGAACGGCTTCAGGCCGAAGCGGCCGTACATTTCGTCGTAAAGGTCCTGGCCACCCCCCTGGGTCAGCCAGCCCACCTGCTCCATCGCGCCAAGCCCGAACGGCTGCGACCCGAACAAGAGGATGCCCTTGGACTTGGAGCCCCAGTAGGCCGGGACCGCGTGGTAGATTTCCGCCGTACCTTCGGACACGGCGTCGAACACGCCATTGCCGGGCACCAGCTCGCCTGCGGCATAAAGGTCGACCTTGATGCGCCCGCCGGACAGTGCAGTGATCCGGTCGGCCAGCATCTGGGCTGCAACGCCGGGGCCCGGCAGGTTTTTCGGCCAGGCGGTGACCATCTTCCAGGTCATGGTGGACTGGGCAATGGCGGGGGCGGCCAGCGTTGTCGTGCCGGCAACGCCGGCGGCTGCGGCCGCACCACCGATCAGGCCTCTGCGGGTCAATGTGGTCATCGGTTTCCTCCGTCCGATGCGCTCCAAACGGCGCATTTTCGCGTTGAGCACATTTCAGGCCATCTCGGTGCCGTTGTCGAGATGGGCGACAAAGAGGTGAACGGCATTGCAAAGCGCGCTAATTCACGGTGAAACGCTTTTGATTCGGCTGAATCGCACCAAGGAGACGCCATGCGCATCGACGCCATTCCGATCGGGAAGAACCCGCCCGAGGACTTCAATGTCATCATCGAGGTCCCCGTTGGCGGGGAGCCGATCAAGTACGAGATGGACAAGGAATCCGGCGCGCTCTGGGTCGATCGCTTCCTCTACACGCCGATGCGCTACCCGGTGAACTACGGCTTTGTCCCGCACACCCTGTCGGACGACGGCGACCCGATCGACGTGATGATTGCCTCCACGCGCCCCATCGTGCCCGGCGCAGTCATGAGCGCGCGGCCCATCGGCGTCCTGCAGATGGCGGACGAAAGCGGCGAGGACGAGAAAATTCTCGCCGTGCCGACCAACCGGCTGACGCTGCGTTACGAGAAGATCAGGACCTTCTCCGACGTGCCGGACATCACGTTGCAGCAGATCGAGCACTTCTTCACCCACTACAAGGATCTTGAGCCCAACAAGTGGGTCAAGATCGTCGGCTGGGCGGATGAGAACGTCGCCAAGGAAAAGGTGGTCGCCGCCATCGAGCGCGCCAAAGCGCAGAAGAAATGAGCGTATGGCGCGAGGCTCCGGCCTCGCGCCAACGGGGCGGCGGGCACGGCCCGCCAGCCGTGCCGAAACCGGACCGCCGCCCATGATCCCCGCCATCCACCGCATCGTCATCTACACCAAGAAGATGCCGGAGATGGCTGCGTTTTACGGCAATGCCTTCGGCTACGAGGCGATCCACCGGGCCGATGACCGCATTGTCGAGCTTTGCCCCCCTGCCGGCGGGCTCACGCTGCTTCTGCATCCGGCAGGCAAGGGTCAGCGCGAAGGCCAGGCGCTGGTGAAGCTGGTGTTCGACACGCCGGACGTCGAGACGGCGCGGGATGCGCTGATCGCCAGGGGCATCGAGGTTGGCCCGCTGCACGATGGCGGTGGCTACCGGTTTGCGAACCTCAAGGACCCGTCGGGCAACAGCGTTTCGCTTTCAAGCCGCGCATTTGCGGACCGGCCGCCATCCTGACTCGCTGTCAGGGCAGGATGCCCGGCAGCACCAGCCCCTTCTCCCGCGCGACGTCCAGCGCAATGTCGTAGCCCGCATCGGCGTGGCGCATGACGCCGGTGGCGGGGTCGTTCCACAGAACGCGCTCCAACCGCCGCGCTGCCTCCGGTGTGCCGTCGGCCACCACCACCATCCCCGCATGCTGGGAATACCCCATCCCCACGCCGCCGCCGTGGTGGAGCGACACCCAGGTCGCGCCGGATGCGGTGTTGAGAAGCGCGTTCAGCAGCGGCCAGTCGGACACGGCGTCCGAACCGTCCTTCATGGCTTCGGTCTCGCGGTTGGGGGACGCGACGGAGCCGGAATCCAGGTGGTCGCGGCCGATCACGATGGGGGCCGACACCTCGCCATTGGCCACCATCTCGTTGAACGCCATCCCGAGCCGGTGGCGATCGCCGAGGCCCACCCAGCAGATCCGCGCCGGAAGGCCCTGAAATTCGATCCGCTCGCGCGCCATGTCCAGCCAGGTATGGAGGTGCGTGTCATCCGGCATCAACGCCTTCACGCGCTGGTCGGTGCGGTAGATGTCCTCCGGGTCGCCGGAGAGCGCCACCCAGCGGAACGGGCCGATCCCGCGGCAAAACAGCGGGCGGATATAGGCCGGGACGAAGCCCGGAAAGGCGAACGCGTCCGCCAGCCCCTCGTCCTTCGCCACCTGCCGGATATTGTTGCCATAGTCGAGCGTCGGCACGCCGGCCTTGTGGAACGCGACCATCGCGGCAACGTGCACCTTCATCGACGCGCGGGACGCAAGCTCCACCGCATCGGGGTCGCTGGTGCGCTTTTCGCGCCATTCGTCCATCGTCCAGTCTTGGGGCAGGTAGCCGTTCACCGGGTCGTGGGCGGAGGTCTGGTCGGTCACCATGTCCGGCTTCACGCCGCGGGCGACAAGCTCGGCAAAAACGTCCGCCGCATTGCCGAGAAGCCCGACGGACTTTGCCTCCCCCGCCGCCGTCCAGCGGTCGATGATGGCAAGCGCCTCGTCCAGCGTTTCGGCGCGCTCGTCGAGGTAGCGGGTGCGCAGGCGAAAATCGATCCGGGTGCTGTCGCACTCCACGGCGAGGCAGCAGGCGCCGGCCATCACGGCAGCCAGCGGCTGCGCACCGCCCATGCCGCCAAGCCCTGCGGTGAGGATCCAGCGGCCGGTCAGATCGCCGCCATAATGCTGGCGGCCGGCCTCCGCAAAGGTCTCGAAGGTGCCCTGCACAATCCCCTGCGTGCCGATGTAGATCCACGAACCCGCCGTCATCTGGCCGTACATCATCAGCCCGGCGCGATCGAGCTTGTGAAAATGCGCCCAGTTTGCCCATTCCGGCACGAGATTGGAGTTGGCGATGAGCACGCGCGGCGCGTCGGCATGGGTGCGGAACACGCCCACCGGCTTGCCGGACTGGACAAGCAGCGTCTCTTCCTCGCCCAGCGTCTTCAGGGCGGCGCTGATCCGGTCGAAATCGTCCCATGTGCGCGCGGCGCGGCCGATCCCGCCATAAACCACCAGCTCGGCCGGGTTCTCCGCAACAGCCGGGTCGAGATTGTTGTGCAGCATCCGCAGCGCCGCCTCGGCGCCCCATGTGCGGCACGTTCGGTCCGGCCCGCGCGCGGCGTGGACGGGGGGCCTGTTGTGGCCCATGCGGCCGGCGGCGCTCACGCGCTCGCCTCCAGCGCCAGCGTCTCCATCCCGGCCGCTGCGGCAAGGGTGCCCAGAATGTCCCGCGATGCCTCGATGTCGGGCGCGATAAGCCGGTCTTCTTCGAGCTTGGGCACAACCGCGCGGATCGCGTCCTTGGCGCGCTCAAGCTTCGGGCTGCTCTTCAGCGGGGCGCGCAGGTCGATCCCCTGCGCCGCGGCCAGCGCCTCCACGGCGACAATTCCGGCAAGGTTCCGGCTCATGGGCAGAAGGCGGCGTGCGCCGTGACAGGCCATGGACACATGGTCCTCCTGGTTCGCGGACGTGGGGGTGGAATCGATCGAGGCGGGGGCCGCGCGCTGCCGGTTCTCGCTCATCAGCGCCGCCGATGTCACCTCGGCAATCATCAGCCCGGAGTTCAGCCCCGGCGATGGGGTGAGAAAGGCCGGCAGCCCGAACGACAGCGCCGGGTCCACCAGAAGCGCGATCCGCCGCTGCGCAATCGACCCGAGCTCGGCAATGGCCAGCGCAATCTGGTCGGCGGCGAACGCCACCGGCTCGGCGTGGAAGTTTCCGCCCGAAACGATCGAGCCATCGTCCAGCACCAGCGGGTTGTCGGTCACCGCATTGGCCTCGCGCTCCAGCGTGGCCGCGGTGAAGCGGAGAATGTCGAGGCAGGCGCCCGCCACCTGCGGCTGACAGCGCAGGCAATAGGGGTCCTGCACCCGCTCGTCGCCCTCCAGATGGCTGTCGCGGATCTCGGACCCCTCGATCAACCCGTAGAGGCGGGCCGCAACGTCAATCTGGCCGCGGTGGCCGCGGAGGGCATGAATAGCGGCGCGAAACGGCGCCTCGGAGCCCATCGCCGCATCGGTGGACATGGCGCCCGTCACCACCGAGGCTTCGCAAAGGAGGTGGGTCTCGAACAGGCCCGCCAGCGCCAGCGCGGTGGACACCTGTGTGCCGTTGATGAGGCCGAGGCCTTCCTTGGGCCCCAGCGTGACCGGCGCAAGGCCGGCAGCGCCGAGCCCCTCCACCGCAGGGCGGACACGCCCCTCGAAGGTGACGGTGCCGACACCGATCATTGCCGCAGCCATGTGGGCCAGCGGCGCCAGATCGCCGGACGCGCCCACTGAACCCTGCCCCGGAATGACCGGCAGGCAGTCCCGCTCCAGCATCTGCTGGATGAGCTGCAACGTCTGCCACCGCACCCCCGACGCGCCGACGGCAAGGCTTGCGACCTTGGTGGCCAGCACCAGCCGCACCACGGCGGGCGGCAGCGGGTCGCCCACCCCTGCCGCGTGGGACAGGATGATGTTGCGTTGCAGCGTCTCGGTGTCGGCAGCATCGATTCGCCGGCTGGCGAGCTTCCCGAACCCTGTGTTGACGCCGTAGACCGGCGCCTTGCCCCGCGCCGCCTCTGCGATCACCGCAGCCGACGCGTCCACCCGCGCCCGCGCGCCGTCGAGCAGCGGCGGGATGGCGGCACCGAAATAGAGCGCGCGGAGGGTCTCGAGTGTCAAATTCATGGGGAGCGCCATTGCAAGGAAGGGGCCGGGATCAAACCCAGGCTCCCGCTGCCATCCGCTTGATCAGCGGGTTGAAACCGATCCGGTAGACGAGCTCCGCCGGGTCCTGCACGGCCCAGACGGCAAGCTCGGCCGCCTTGCCGGGTGCAAGGGTGCCGTGGGTTGCCTGAAGCCCGAGCGCGTGGGCGGCATGCCGGGTGGTGCCGGCCAGCGCCTCCTCCGGCGTGAGACGGAACAGCGTTGCCGCCATGTTCATGGCCAGCAGAAGCGACGTGAGCGGCGATGAGCCGGGGTTGCAGTCGGTCGCCACCGCCATGCGCGCGCCGTAGCGGCGCAGAAGGTCGACCGGCGGCAATTCGCTCTGGCGCAGCGTGTAGCAGGCGCCGGGCAGCAGCACCGCCACCGTGCCCGCCGGTCCCAGCGCCGCGGCATCGGCTTCGTTCAGGTGCTCCAGATGGTCCGCCGAAAGGCCCTTGCGGTGCGCCACCAGCGCCGTACCGCCGCTGTCCGACAATTGCTCGGCATGGAGTTTTACCGGCAGGCCGTGCGACGCGGCATGGTCGAACACCCGGCCCATCTCCTCGGCGGAAAACGCGATCCCCTCGCAAAAGCCGTCCACGGCATCCACCAGACCGCCGCCGACCGCTTCGTCCAGTCCGGGCAGGACCACTTCGTCTATGTAGCGGTCGTTGCTGTCATATTCGGGCGGACGGGCGTGGGCGGCCAGCCACGAGGTCAGCACCTTCACCTGGCGCACCTCGCCGATCCGCCGGGCAACGCGCAGCATCTTCAACTCGTCCGCAATGGTGAGACCGTAGCCCGATTTGATCTCCAGAACGCCGACGCCTTCGGCCAGAAGCGCGTCCACCCGCGGCAGGCTTTCGGCAAGGAGCGTCTCCTCGCTCGTCTCCCGCACCGCGCGCATGGTGGAGACGATGCCACCACCGGCCGTCGCCACCTCCTCGTAGCTGGCGCCCTCCAGCCGTGCCTCGAACTCGCCCGCGCGGTTGCCGGCGAACACGATGTGGGTGTGGCAGTCAATCAGCGCGGGGGTTATCAGCGCGTCGCCAAAATCGGTCACCGGCACGGCGGCGGCTTCTTCCGGCAAAGCGGTGCGCGGGCCGACCCAGGCCACATGCCCCTTGTCGATGACGACCGCGCCGTCTTTGATAAGGCCGTAGCGCGGGCCATCGCCCGTCATGGTGGCCACAGAAGAGCTTGTAATGACAGCGTCCATCGCGACCGCCTCCCGGCACGCAGAACACATCGCGGCTATCGCCGCGTCAAGGCGGTGCCTGTGAGCGAGATCATCATCGCCGCACAGGCGCTCACCGAAGACGGTTGGCGCAACAATGTCGCCATCACCATCGAGGGCGGGCGGGTTGAAGCCATTGAACCCAGCGATGCGCCGCCCACCGTGGACATTCTGTTGCCCGCACCCGGCAACCTCCACAGCCACGCCTTCCAGCGCGCCATGGCGGGGCTGACCGAGCAGCAGACCGGGAACGACAATTTCTGGTCCTGGCGGGCGCTGATGTACCGCTTTCTGGAGGCTCTCACCCCGGACGACGTGGAGGTGATCGCAAGCGGCCTGATGATGGAAATGCTGGAGGCCGGCTATGCCGCACTCGGCGAATTCCACTACCTCCACAATGCGCCCGGCGGCACGCCCTACGACAATCCGGCCGAGCTGGCCGCGCGGATTGCGGCGGCGGCCGGCACCACCGGCATGGGCCTCACCCTGCTTCCCGTCCTTTACATGCAGGGCGGGCTGGACGGGCGGGCGCTGGAAGGCGGCCAGCGGCGCTTTGCCAGCACCGAAGACAGCTTTGCCGCGCTCATGGAGGGGGCCGCGCAGGCCATCGCCGGCCTGCCGGACGACACGCGCCTCGGCGTCGCGCCCCATTCGCTGCGCGCCGTGCCGGCGGACGCCATCGCGCGGGTTGCCGCGCGGCCCGGCCCCAAGCATATCCACGTTGCCGAGCAGACCGCGGAGGTGGAGGAGGTGCTCGCCCACACCGGGGCGCGGCCCATGGCGCATCTTGCGAGCCTCGTCGACCTCTCGCCGGAATGGACGCTGATCCACTGCACCCACGGCACCGCCGCGGAGCTTGGCGAGGCCGCCCGCGCGGGCGCCGTTGCAGGCCTGTGCCCCATCACCGAGAGCAACCTTGGCGACGGCATCATCGAGATGGCGGCGGTGCAGGAAGCCGGCGGCAGGTTCGGCATCGGGTCCGACAGCAACGTGCGTATTTCACTGGCCGAGGAATTGCGCACGCTGGACTACAGCCAGCGGCTCGCCCGCCGGGCGCGCAACCCGCTGGCGGGCCCCGGCCAGTCCTCCGGCCGCACGCTCTATCAGGGCGCATGCCTTGGTGCCGCGCAGGCACTGGCCCGTGGCGCAGGCACCATTGCCCCCGGCAACCTTGCCGATCTCGTCGCCCTGGACGGCGCGGCGCCAAGCCTTGCAGGCCTCACCGGTGACAGGGTGCTGGATGCGCACATTTTTGCCGGCGACGATGGCGCCGTGCGCGATGTGTGGAGCGCCGGCCGCCATGTGGTGCGGGGCGGCCGGCACGTGGCGCGCGACCGGATTGCGCCTGCCTTCATGGCAACGCTGCGGCGGCTGCGCACTGTGGCTTGAGGCGGTGCCCTCAGTGGCCCGCCAGCCCCCGCACGGTGCGTAAAAGCACGGCCTCCACCATGGCAGGCTCCGCCCGCGCACGGCGCGCGTGGCGCCGCGCGCCCGGCAACCGCACGCCGGGCTCCGCCGCAAGCCGCGCCAGAAACGCATCGGCCCGGCCCAGCGCATCCGGCCCGCCGAGACGCTCCGGCGACAGCGCCAGCACGAACACACCGCCCCTTGGCAAGCCGCCGCTTGCGGCCTCCCGCGCGCCCGCCTCATCGCTGAAGACATCGCCCACCAAGCCTGCGGCGAGCAATTCCACCATCAGCGCAAGGGCCGAACCCTTGTGCGCGCCGAACGCCAGCTGCGCCCCGCCGCCCAGGATCGCCGCAGGGTCCGTGGTCGGCACCCCGTCTTTATCCACGCCGACGCCGAACGGAACCGGCCGGCCATCGCGCGCGGCAATCATCACGTCGCCGCGGGCCATCGCGGCGCTGGCAAAGTCGAACACCAGCGGCGGGGCGGCGGGCCGCGGAAAGGCGAATGCAATGGGATTGGTGCCCAGAAGCGCCCGCCGCCCGCCGTGGGGCGCGAGGTAGGGGTAGTTTGCAGTGGCGGCAAAGGCGGCAAGGCCGCGCTCGGCCAGCGCCTCCACCTCCGGCCACATGGCGGCAAAGTGCACCGCATTGCGGAGCGCCAGCACAGCGGCGCCCTTTTCGGATGCAAGGTCAGCCAGCTGCGGAAGGAAGCGTGCATAGGCGAGCGGAGCGGCCCCGCCGTCGCCATCCACAAGCAGCGCCGCATCCGGCCCCGCAAGCCTGGCGGGATCGGCCGCGCCGTTGAGGCTGCCCAGCTCCAGCCCCTTCACATAGCCCGGCAGCCGGAAGAGCCCGTGGGACTCGCTGCCATCGCGCTCTGCCGCTGCGATATTGTCCGCAATGGCGGCAGCGTTGGCCTCGTTGGCCCCGGCGCGGGAGAGCGCATCGAATGCCATCTTGCGGACGGTGTCGATGGGCACGGCCGTGCGGGTCACGGCAGGGGGGGCCGCCAGAGCGGCAAGCCGGAAACCGGCAATCTTGTGCACCTCGTCCAGTGCCACGCGGAACTCGCCGTCCGCCGTGCCGTCCACCCGCTCACGAAACGCTTTAAGGATGCCCGTCCGGTCGAGCCCCTTCACCGCGATGATGAACGGGAAGCCGAACTGCGCCACATAGCGCGTGTTGAGCGCCTGAAATTCGGCGAACTCCGCCTGCGTGCAACGGTCGAGCCCCGCACCGGCCTGCTCTGCGCTGGAATGCGCGGTGAGGGCCGTGCCCAGCCTTCCGGCAAGGTCCGGGTGCGCGCGGAGCAAGGTGCGCTGCGCATCGGCCCCGGCGCGCTCGACCACCCGGCGGAAGACGGGCGCGGGGTCCTCGCCCACGCCGATGCCACCGTCCCAGGCGCGTTCGGCCACCCAGGGGCTGTGCTCGTAAACGAACGCGTACCGGGAAACGAAGTCGTCCCGCGTCATCGGGTCACCCCTTTGTTGGTGCTGCGGAAAGGGCGGGCAGGGTCGGCGCAATTGGCGCGGTGCACTCTATCTTGCATAGAAGGCAGAGTATGGCCGGACGCATCCATTTCGCAACGCGTCCATCCGATCCCTCGCACCGCCGGTGGTGGAAGCAAAAAATGGCAGCGCTGCAAGACTTTCTGAGCCTCTTCGTCCGCTGGGCCCACGTGGTGGCGGCGATCTCGTGGATCGGCTCGTCCTTCTATTTCATGGGGCTGGACGCATCGCTCAAGCGGCGCGCCAACATGCCGGACGGCGTGAAGGGCGACAACTGGACCGTCCACGGCGGCGGCTTCTACCACATCCGCAAATACACCGTCGCGCCCGACCAGATGCCCGAAGACCTCCACTGGTTCAAATGGGAATCCTACGCCACCTGGATGACCGGCGCTGCCCTCCTCGCGGTGGTCTATTATTGGAACGCCTCGCTCTACCTGCTGGCGCCGGACAAGGCGGACCTTGCCCCCTGGCAGGGCATTGCGCTGTCCGCAGGCGGCCTGGTCGCGGCATGGTTCGTGTACGACGGGCTCTGCCGGTCGCCGCTCGCGCGCGCGCCTGCGGTGCTGTTCGGGCTCCTGTTCGTGCTGATCACCGCCTCGGCGTGGGCTTACGGGCTGGTGTTTTCCGGCCAGGCCGCGTTCCTGCAGACGGGCGCGATGATTGCCACCATGATGGCCGCCAACGTGTTCCTCGTCATCATTCCCAACCAGAAAATTGTGGTGGCGGACCTCGTGGCGGGCCGGGTGCCGGACGCGAAATACGGCGCCATCGCCAAGCTCCGCTCGTCGCACAACAACTACCTCACCCTGCCCGTCATCTTCCTGATGCTGTCCAACCACTACCCGGCCACGTTCGGGCACGCCCACGCCTTCATCATTGTCGCGATCGCACTGTTCCTGGGTGCCATCGTCCGCCACTGGTTCAACACCTTCGAGACCGGCGCCACCGGCATCAGGATCGCGTGGCAGTGGCCGGCCGCGCTTGCCCTCGCCGTCGGCATGGCGCTGTTTGCCACCCTGCCGCAGTTCAAGAACCCCACGCTGACCGCAGCTCCCGCCGACACCGACGGCACGGCGCCGGGCGGTGGTGAACGCGGCCTCAACACGGCGCTGGACGCGGCAGCCTTCGGCATCGTTTCGGCGCGCTGCGCACCCTGCCACGCCGCCGCCCCCACCTTTGCGGCCATCGCAGCGCCCCCCGGCGGCGTCATGCTGGACACGCCCGAGCGGATGCGCACCCACGCCGCGCAGATCATCGCGCAGAGCGTCGACACCCACGTCATGCCGCTCGGCAACGTCACGCAGATCACCGACGATGAGCGCGCCGCCCTCGCCGCCTGGGCCGGCCGCTGACAGCACCGGCGCGGGCCGGACCATGATCCTCGCGCCGGACCTGCTATGCTCTGCCGGCGACGAAAAGGAGTAGACGCATGAGCCGGAGCACCATCGAGAGGCGGATCGCACAGGGCACCGGCGACGAACCGGCCGACCTCGTCCTAAAGGGCGGCACCGTGTTCGATCTCGTCACCGGCGAGCATCTGACCGGCGATGTTGCCATTTGCGGCGACACCATTGTCGGCACCTGCGACACCTACGACGGCAAGGAGACGCTGGACGTCTCCGGCCTCACTCTCGTGCCGGGTTTCATCGACACGCACCTCCACATCGAATCCTCGCTGGTCACGCCATTCGAGTTCGACCGCTGCGTGGCGCCGCGCGGCATCACCACCGCCATCTGCGATCCCCACGAGATCACCAACGTCATCGGCCTTCCGGGCCTCACCTATTTTCAGGAGGCCAGCGAACACACGGTGATGGATATCTTCGTCCAGCTCTCGTCGTGCGTGCCGTCCACCAGCATGGAAACCGCCGGCGCCACGGTGGATGCCGCCGATCTTGCAGCGCTGGACGCCCACCCCAGCAATATCGGCCTTGCCGAGATGATGAACTACCCCGGCGTCATCCACCGCGACCCCGGCGTGATGGACAAGCTTGCCCTCTTCGAAGGCGGCCACATCGACGGGCATTGCCCGATGCTGTCCGGCCGCGGCCTCAACGGCTACATTGCCGCCGGGGTGCGCACCGAGCATGAGGCGACCACCGCCGCCGAGGCGCTGGAGAAGCTGCGCAAGGGCATGCGCGTCCTCATCCGCGAAGGCTCCGTCTCCAAGGACCTTGACGCTCTGGGCGAAATCCTGAACGAGCGAACCGCGCCGTACCTGTGCCTTTGCACCGACGATCGCAATCCGCTCGACATTTCCGAACATGGCCACCTCGACTACATCATCCGCACCCTCATCGCGCGAGGGGCCTCGCCGTTGGCCGCCTACCGCGCCGCCTCCCTCTCCGCGGCCGAAGCCTTCGGCCTGAAGGACCGCGGCCTGATCGCACCCGGCAAACGCGCCGACATCGTCGCCCTCGGCAGCCTCGAAGCCTGCGACGCGCGGATGGTGCTGGCGGGCGGCACCGTGGTCGGCGACATCGCGTTCGCCGCACGGCAGACGCTGACCGCCCCCGGGCGCCACTCCGCCAGGGCCCCGAAGGTGGACGCCACGTCCTTCCGCGCCGGCGGCAACCGCGAAGAAACGCCGGTGATCGGCATCATCCCCGGCAAGATCATCACCGAACACCTGACCGAGACGATCCCGATCCGGAGCGGCGACAAGAAGCCGGATACCGCACGCGATCTGGTGCGCATTGCGGTGGTGGAGCGGCACGGCATCAACGGCAACATCGCGTCGGGTTTCGTGAAGGGGTTCGGCCTGAAAAGGGGCGCCATCGCCTCCACCGTCTGCCACGACCACCACAACGTCGCCGTGGTCGGCGTTTCCGACGATGACATGGCGCTTGCGGTCAACCGTCTGGGCGAGATCGAGGGCGGTTTCGTGGTTGCCGAAGGCGGCAAGGTGCTGGCGGAACTGGCCCTGCCGGTGGCCGGCTTGATGAGCCTTCTGTCGTTCGAGGAGGTGACGGCGGAGCTGATTGCGCTGCGCAAGGCCGCCCTCAGCCTCGGCGTCACGCTGGAGGAACCGTTCCTTCAGCTCGCCTTCCTGGCGCTCCCGGTCATCCCGCACCTGAAGATCACCGACCGCGGGCTGGTGGACGTGGACCGGTTCGAGATCATCAGCGCGGCCGGATGAATTCAGGCTCCGGCGGTGTGGCTGTGGCGCGCGGCGGCCTCCCGGTCGAGACGCCGGGCAAACAGCACCTCGTAGATGGGCTTGCCGCCCAGCGCGCGGGCGGACAGCGTGGCGGCGATGGAGCAGGCCATCAACTCCGGCAGATAGACGTAGCCTGCCGTCAGCTCCATCAGGATGATGACAGCCACCATCGGCGCCCCGACGGTGGCTGAAAACAGCCCCGTCATCGCAATCACCGCGCACACGGCGGGATCCACCGTCATCCCCAGCGGCAGCGCGTTGACCAGCACCGCCGCCGTCAGGCCGAACGCGGTGCCCATACACAGGATCGGCGCAAAGATGCCGCCGGCAATGCCGATCGAATAGCTGGCGATGGTGACGAGAAAGCGCGCGATAACCAGCAGGATCAACACCGCAAGGCCGGGCGCTGCGTGTTCGGTCATGGTGGTGACCAGCGTTTCGCCGCCCTGCACCAGGTTGGGGTCGACCACCAGCATCGCCCCGGCCAGCGCCCCGAAACAGGCGGCGAGCGCGTAGGCCCGCGGCTCCGTCAGCCGGGCAAACCGGTCCAGCCCCCACACCAGCATCCGGTTGAAGACAACGCCGACGCCGCCGAGAAACACGCCGAGCACCAGCGCCAGAATCACCTGCGCGCCCACCTCGTCATGCATCGTCACCTCGACCAGCCGGCGCGCCCCCATGATCGATTGCGTGACCAGCGCGCTGCCGAGGCTCGCCACAATGACGCCGGCATATGTATCCGCCGTGTTGGGAAACTGGCGCCGCGTTTCCTCCAGCACGAACATCACCGAGGCCACCGGCGCGTTGAACGCGGTGGAGAGGCCCGCCGCGGCGCCCGCAGCAATCAGCCCCCGCCGCTCGATCTCGCTGACCTTGACGATGCGTGCGAAGCCCTGGCTGATCGCCGCGCCGATATGAATGGTCGGCCCCTCGCGCCCCACCACCAGCCCGGCGCCAATGGCCATCACACCCGACACGAACTTGACCGGCAGCACGCGGGCCCAGCGCAGCGGCAGCTCGTTGGCCATCGCGCCTTCCACCTCCGGAATGCCGCTGCCGCTGGCCTCGGGCGCAAAACGGCGGACCACCGCAACGCCGATCAGCGTCATCAGCGCGGCGGCACTGGCGGAGATGGCCACGCGAATTGCGAGCGGCTGGCTGACCGCGACCGACCGGTGCAGCGCCAGAACGCCGTCGGCCACCAGGTGGAACGCTGTCCCCACAAGGCCGACGACCACGCCAACTATGGCGGCAAGGAGGATGATGTAGGGAAAGCGGCGCATGGGACTCCACAAGAGGGGGCTTTCCGGCGCCCGGCCTCGGCATGCGATACCCTTCAACCCCGCCTGTTCACAACCCTTGCGCCGGTGCAGGAGAGACGGTGCCTCAAGCTTCGGACGGGGCGGGAACGCGCGGCGCGGGAAACCAGACACGTTTTTTCGATTCCGCCCGCCGCAGCGCGTGTTGTCAGGAAACCACCCCCTCGGTCTGATCCTCCTTCTGGCGCTCGGGTTCTTCCCACCCACGCGCCGGACCGGGCGCGCTCTCGCTTTTGAACGGCTCGCCGACGTCTTCGGCCGGTTCGGCCAGCGGGCCATAAAGCTCAGCCACCGCGGCAAAGATGTCCGCCACCAGAGCGCAGTAGCGGGCGGCATCTTCGCTGAGCGCCATCTCGCCTTCTATCCGCCTCTTCTCACCGCCGGCGCCCTCCACACCGGCCAGCAGCGCGCGGGTCCGTGAGAGGAAATCGTCGTTGTCGTCCGCCACCAGCGTCAGGTCCGAGCTGGTGTCGAGGCCCGCCACATCCGTCACGACGTGCGGCAGACCGAAGGCCGTGTACATCTTGATCTTGAGCGGGTTCATGAACGCGGACACGCCGTCATGCAGATGCGGCACCACTGCAAAGTCGCAGATCCCGGCCAGAGACATCACCGCCCTCTCGCGCATGGCACCATGGTAAACGCACTGCGGCCGGCGCAGAAGCTGCGTCAGCTCCTTCTGGACGCGCTCGCTGGAGCCTACAATATGCAGCACCCCGCCGCGCGCGCCCACAAGCGCGGCCACCCCGTCAAGGAGCGCCCAGTCGATCCGGTTGTTGAGGTCGCCCGAGTAGAGGACGTGGGCGTGCCGCGCCTCGTCGATCTGCCACAGCTCGCCGCCCGCATCTTTTTCCATCGGCGGCACGTACCAGTTTGGAATGAGGAAGGAATTATCTTCGCGCGCAATGCCGGCCTCCACCATCGACGCCCGGTTGACCGCGGAATTGAACACCACGCTGTGCGCCATGTCGCAGGTCTGGCGGTAGAGCGCGATCATCTGCGATCGGCGTTCGACCGCCGTCCAGCTCAGCTGGTTGTCCACCACGTCCACCACGGTTTCGAACCGCTCCAGGCAGGGCATCAGCTCCTCGAACACCCCCTCCAGATAGTGCACCGGGAAGACGATGATCACCGTGTTGCGTGGCGAGATTTCGTAATTCTGAAGGAAAAGCTCGAATGCATCGGTGAAGTTGAGGTTCGTCCGACCTTCACAGGCTTCGCCCTCGACCGGCGCGCCGGCGCTGCCCTTCTGGGCAATCACCGTGTTGTAGTGAACCGCGCCATGCGCCACCCCGTCGATCTTGCGCCGGGTTTCGGCTGCGCTGAGCTTTTCCGCCGAGGTGGGGTTGAGATCGTGCGGAACAACGGCCGCCGGTGTCTCGAACTCCACCACACGCACCGTGGCGCCGGAAATCCGTTCGGCCAGCACGCGCGCCACCTGGTCCACCCGGCGGCCGAACAGCCCGCTGTCGCTCTGCTTCCACAACAGGAGAATGTTCCGCCCCTGCGGATGAGAGGGCGCTGGCAAGGGCCAACGCACGCGCTCCACCCGAGCCTCGGCTTCGAGCCGCGCAAACGTTTGGTAGGCTGTGTCGAGCGAAAAGCTCTCCGGCAGGGTCGGCCGCTTGTCCCGGTCCGCGGCAAGGCGCAGGAGGACATCGCCGAAACTATCGGGATCGAACAGATATACGCCGTCGATGTCCGCCAGGTCTTCGGTGGCCGGCGAGCGCGGCACCAGAACCGAAAGGCCGGACTGGAGCGCATCGCCGATCTTGGATGAGATCTGGAACGTGTTGACGTCGTCGAAACTGGCATCGCCGGGGTATCCGGCCAGTACCGCATCGTGGCCCGCGAGCGTCGCCGGCAGGTCGGACGCCTGGATGAGGCCGAGGGTCGTGACGCCGGTGGCCTGCAGCTCCTGTTCCAGCGCTGGCGGGTCGAACGTGCCGCCAACGGTAAGCTGAATGTCGAGCTGATGCTGGTAGGCCGTCATCCGGATGACGCGTGCGGCCTCCCGCAGACCCTTGTGGGGCCGCACCGTGCCGACGAAAATCAGCCGCAGATCCGCCGCTGCCTCCCCCTCCGGCACCGGGGCGGGGCCGCGTTCCGTCACAGGCAGCGCCTTGCGCACATGGCGGACGATCTCACCGCCGAAGCGTGCCTGGAGCGACGCACTGGCCACGGAGCGCACCGGAATCCGGTCGCGATAAAGCGCAGCCTTGTTGATGCTGGTTTCACCGTACCAGCGCCCCCACGCATGGGGACCGCGCGAAAACGCCTCTTCGTTGTCGTCGATATCGAGCACCATGGCGGTGCCGGGGTGCGCAATGGCCTCCGCAAGTGCAAAGCTCGGCAGGCGCGGCTTGCAGATCCAGATGGTGTCGAACACAAGGCCGAGCCCGCGTGCCTCGTCCTTGAAGCGGCCGAACGCTGCCGGCCGGATCAGGCAGGAGCGGATCGGGCTGGACTGGAGCGGCGGCCACAACGCCTTGCCGAATTCGTCGTGGCAGAACCCGAACAGAACCACCGGCCGCTGCGAGGCAACAACGTCGTAAAGCACCTTGGCGCGGCCGGCCGGGTTGTGCGCAGCGTCCCACACCACAACGGCAACGCTGTCCGGTTGCCGGGCGACCGCCACGGCCTCTGCCAGATCGCGGGCGGAGAAGCCGTCATTGTGGCAAACCGCCAGCCGTTGCTCCTGGACGAGCCGGACCCGGTCGCCATCGATCGCATGAAGGCGGATATCCACGGCACCGCGGAACGAGCCGGGCAATGTCGCGACATAGCCGAACGACCCGGTGATCCCCAACGCCTTTTCCACGTCCGGCCTCGGCGCGTGGCCGAGTAGCGCTCACGGGACAGGTCCGCGCGGACAAGCCGGAGCTTCTCCTCACGGAGGGTCACACGGAGAAATGCCGCGATCGTCGTCGTCGCGACGGAAGCGCCGATGCAGCGGTGCGGTCCGCCGCCGAATGTCAACGATCCGGGCCGGGCCCCGCCGAAGGTCTGCCGCGCAGCATCGTCCGTCAGGCAGACGGACAGCGCGTTGCACAGTGCGCCTGCGGTCGTCTCCGTGGCGGAGACGATCAGGTAGATGAAGGCCATCAGCGGGTCGACGCCCTCCCCGGTGCGGCCCTCGCGCGCCCGAAGGTCGGCAAGGGACAGGATCGGCGAGCCGCCGGCGGCCTCCAGCGCGGCGATGGTGTCCGCCACGAGCCGATCTGCAACCTTGTCGAACTGCGCAATCAGACCGGGCGTCAGACCCTGCCGTCCCGATTTGCCGCCGTAGAACCCAACGAACAGCCGCAACCCGGAGGTGGCTATTCGCGCGACAACGGGCACAGGCAAGCCGGTCGCCTTTGCGAGGATCCTGATTGGCAACGGATCGCACAACGCGCCAAGACCATCGAACGAAACGCCCTCGTCCTGCGCGGCGCAGAGGTGGCGGGTTTCCTGCGCCACCGCCTCCGGGCTGAACGCCGGCGCGATCCCCTTCAGCGCATCGATCATCCAGCGCCGGACCGTTTCGTGCCGCTGGCCGTTCAACGTCAGCGGGAACCCGGCGAGGATATGCTCAATGGTGCCGATGTCCGCGTCCGGCCCGATCATCCGGCCGACATCGCCAACTTCCACGATCGCGAGATCCGGACTGCGCAGGATCGCCATCGCATCGCTGTGGCGGCTGACCACCTAGGCGTTGATGGCCGGAACATAACGCGGCGGCCCATGGTCCGCCGGCGGATCGAGCGACGCGATGGATGGGGTCGGCAGGTCAGACATCGTTGAACCAGAAGCGTTCGTGCTGGAACGGGTATGGCGGCAGCGCCACGTTCTCATGCAGGCCCGGCGGCAGCAGCCCGCGCGCATCGACGGCCGCGCCGTGGCGGGAAAGCGCCGCAAAAGCCTCCAGCACGGAGCGGACCGGCGGCAGATCGTCCGCCAGGGCGCGCACCACCGGGGTCTTGCCCACGGCGGGCGGCTCGGGGCCCACGGCCAGCACGATTTCCGCAGAGGCGGGGCTGGCCACACCCAGCCCCGCCGCCTCGCACAATGCTGCGAACAGGCGGTCGGCCCAGTCCGCCTTGCCCTTTGCGCCTTCGGGCAAGGTTTGCCCGAATGCGGCCAGAAGCGGGGCGCGGGCAAACTCCGCCTCGCCGATGGCAAGCGCCACACTGCGGAGCACCTTGCCGCGGCGGGGCGCAGGCGCCTCTGCCGCGCGCGCCGCCAGCTTTGTCAGAAGCTGCACGGCCTCGGCGGGGGTCGCCGCCACAATCGCATCCGCGCAGGCAAGCCCGGTCCATGTCCGTGCCGTGCTGCGCGCGACCGAAGCCAGCGAAAGGGCGGGTGTTTCACAAAGCCACGCTGCAAGTGCACAGGCCCTCCCGGAAAGTGCCGCCGGCGTTGCCGCCGAAAGCGCCAGCATCACCGGCCCCTCAATTGCGGCGGCACTACCCTTCGGCGCCGGCACAACGTCTTCCGCCACGATGACATGCACGTTGGTTCCGCTGAAGCTGCAGGAATGCACCCCCGCAATGCGCGGTGTGTCCATCCACGATTGCGTTACCGTCTTCACTTCTATGGGAAAATCAGCCCATGGAATGCGGGGCGAAGGTTCGCAAAAGCCCGGTTGCGCGGGGTGCAACCCGTCCCGCACCATCAGCACCGCCTTGGCAAAGCCCGCAAGACCGGCGGCAGCTTCCAGATGCCCCACCGCAGCCTTGACCGCGCCGATCGTCAGCGCTCCGCGCGCCGGGTCCCGCGCGCCGAAGACATCGCCCAGCACGCCCATCTCGATCATGTCGCCAAGCGGCGTGCCGGTGCCGTGGGTCTCGACGTAGCCCACATCGTCGGCGCCCAGTCCGGCCCGCGCCAATGCGGCGCGGATCACATCGGCCTGCGCCCCGCGCGAGGGGGCCGTCAGGCCGTTGGTGCGCCCGTCATGGTTGACGGCCCAGCTCTTGATGACAGCGTGAACCGTATCGCCGTCGGCCCTCGCCTGACGCAGCGTCTTCAGCACGGTCACCACGCAGCCCTCGCCGCGGACATAGCCGTTTGCGCCGGCTTCGAAGGGGTGCGCCTCACCGTCGGGGGCAAGGAGCTGCAGCCGGCAAAGGCTCGCCATCACGTCCGGCGACAAGATGAGGTTGACGCCGCCGGCCAGTGCCATCGGCGCCTCCCCGCGCAGAAGGCTCTCACACGCGAGCGTCAGCGCCGAAAGCGCCGAACTGCACGCCGTATCCACCGCCATCACCGGCCCGGTCAGACCGAGACAATAGGCAACCCGCCCTGCCGCAACGCCCATCGCCCCACCCGTTGCGGTGTAGGGGTTGCTGACGGCTGGAAAACCCGCTCTGGCCTGCAACAGCATGTAGTCGAAGCTGGAAATGCCGACGAAAACGCCGACCGGCGTCTCAGCGAGCCGTGCCGGGGCGTTGCCGGATGCCTCAGCGCCTCCCACGCCACCTCCGGGAGCAGCCGGTGCTGCGGATCGCTCGCCCGGGCATCGTGCGGTGACATGCCGAACAGGCGGCGGTCGAACTGGTCGATCCCGTCGATGGTGGCAGCCTTGTCGGTGTAGATCTTTCCGGCGGTCTGCCGGTTGGTGTCGTGGTAATCGGTCAGCGGCCAGCGGTCTTCCGGCAGCGTCCGGATGGCGGTGCGACCCGCCGCAAGATTGCCTAGAAACGCCGCAGGATCGGACGCGCCGGGAAGCCGGAGCGCGAGGCCGGTCACGGCAATATCGTTGTCGCTGGCGCCATTCACCGGACGAGATCGCGTTCAAGGTGGTCGAGCAGGGCGCCCAGCGTCGTCCGCTCGAACAAAAGCTCGGCACGGAACGGCGTGCCGGTCGCCACTTCGAGGTCTTCGGCAAATTCGGTGGCCATGTTTGAGGACAGGCCGAAGTCCGCCCAGGTGATACCGTCGCTCACGTCGGCGGGATCGAGTTTCAGCGCCGCTGCCATCCAGCGCCGCACAAAGCTGTCGAGGTCCGCCGGGGCGAACCTGCCGCGCCTTGCCGCCAGCGCGGCCACGGCGTCGGCCCGCGGCCCGGCAAAGGCGTTCATGCCATCGGCATCGGGGTGCCAGGTGCACGTGATGCCGTCGCTGACGGCAAGCGCCTCATGGGTGGCCGCACGCCGCTGCTTGCCGCTGGTGGTGAGCCGGATGGTGCCTGAATGAACCAGCACCACCCGCGTCAGCGACACGCCGTGGTGCACGAGCACGGCGCGCCAGATCGTGCGGGCCAGGGGTTATCCCGGCGCAGGAACTGCAGGCCGGCCAGAATCCGCGTTTTGGGAGGCGTGTGCGTCGTTACCGATCAAGGTCCTTTTTTGCGCCGGCGGTGGACGGCCATCCGCCGGTGCGCTTTCGATTTTGCGTTCACGCCTTCGTGCGCGGGGAGATTGCGGCGGGATCGGTCTTCAGCTCGATCAGCGCCGGACCGCCGGCCTTGCGCGCCCGCTCCAGAGCTGCCGGAAAATCCTCATGCCGCGTCACGGTTTCGCCGAACGCGCCGTAGGACCGTGCCCAGGCCGCGAAGTCCGGATTGCGCATCCCGGTGCCCGACGGGCGGCCCGGATAGTTCTTTTCCTGGTGCATCCGGATCGTGCCGTAGACGCCGTTGTTGGACACGATCACCACCACGTTGGCGCCGTAGTCGCACGCGGTGCCGAATTCGGTGGCGGACATCTGGAAGCAACCGTCGCCGGCAAGGCAGATCACCTCGCGCTCCGGGTGAGCGAGCTTGGCTGCCACCGCCGCCGGAAGCCCGTAGCCCATGGAGCCGGACGTGGGGGCAAGCTGTGTGCGGTAGCTGCGGTGCCAATAGTAGCGGTGCAGCCAGGCGGCATAGTTGCCCGCACCGTTGGTGATGATCGCATCGTCGGGCAGGACATCGCTGAGGTGGGCAACGATCTGCTCCATCTTCACGTCGCCCGGCGTCGCCTGCGGCTTGCGCCATTCCACCATCGCGGCGTGCGCGTCTGCCCGCAGGGCGGCCCACGGTTTTGCGTCCGGCGCAGGGCGGCCGGCCAGCGCAATCACCGTGGCGGCGGGCGAGGCTGCGACCGCAATGTCGGGCCGGTAGACGCGGCCGGGCTCCGACGGATCGAGGTGCACGTGGATCAGTGTCTGTTCCGGGTCAGGCACCGAAAACAGCGTGTAACCGCTGGTGGTCATCTCGCCGAGCCGCGGCCCCAGCGCGAGGATCACGTCGGCATTCTTGACCATGTCGGCCAGCGCCGGGTTGATGCCGATGCCCACGTCGCCGACATATTGCGGCGAGCGATTGTCGATATAGTCCTGACAGCGGAACGAGGTGCCCACCGGCAGGTCCCACTTTTCCGCAAAGTCCGCCACGGCTTTCGCCGCTTCGGCCGACCAGCCGCCGCCGCCCACAATCACCAGCGGCCGCTCGGCTCCGGCAAGCGCGGCGACAATATCGTCCAGCGCCGCTTCGGACGGTTCGGAACGCACCATTGTGGCCGCCGGTGCCACCGCGGCCTTGCAGGCGGCCGACAGCATGTCCTCCGGCAGCGCCAGCACCACAGGCCCCGGACGGCCCGACTGCGCCACATGAAAGGCGTGGCTCACATATTCGGGAATCCGCTCGGTCACCTCAATTTCGGCGACCCACTTGGCGAGCGGGGCGAACATCGCGCGGTAGTCCACCTCCTGGAATGCCTCGCGGTCACGCTGGTCACGCGCCACCTGACCGACGAACAGCACCATCGGCGTGGAGTCCTGCATCGCCACGTGGATGCCGGACGCCGCATTGGTCGCGCCCGGCCCGCGCGTCACGAACGCAACGCCCGCCTTGCCGGTGAGCTTGCCATGGGCGTCGGCCATCATCGCGGCGCCGCCTTCGTGGCGCGCGACCACAAGGTCGATCCCCGATTCGAAAAAGCCGTCCAGCGCGGCAAGGTAACTCTCGCCCGGAATGCAGAAGACGCGCTCCACGCCTTGCGCCTTGAGCGCCTCCACCAGCGCTGTGCCACCGTGGCGCGTGGCGCCCGTCTGATCGTTGTCGTTCACGCGTTCCATCACACTAGACATCCGCTATATCGGCCCTGTTGGCGAGGCGTTGTGCCGCCCGCTCGAAATGATTGCGCGTCGCAATGCGCGCCTCGTCCGGGTTCCCCGCCTCAAGGGCGCGGTACACCGCGCGGTGCTCCTCCAAGACCTCGCGTCCCCATTCGGACGCCATCGCGTTCTTGATGGCAACCGAGCGCAGGTTGTCTGACACGTTGCGCTCAATCATCGCAATAAACTCCACATAATAGTCGTTGCCGGACGCTTCGGTGATGGCGCGGTAGAAGCCGTCCTGCGCATCGAGCCGGTTCGCCGCCCAGTCCTGCCCGTCGGTGGTGGCATCCGCCATGGCGGCCAGGCGGCGCGATATGTCGGCCAGCTGGGGTGCGGTGCGCGCTTCCGCAGCCAGCGCGGAGGCATCCGCCTGCACGCCGGTGCGCAGCTCCAGAAGCTGGATGAGCTGGCGCCGCTTTTCAAAGCACGCCCCGCTGATTCGAAATGCCGAGCGCGACGCGACGTCGGACACGAATGCGCCAACACCGCGCTTGGATGAGATCACCCCGTCATATTTCAGCAGCGAAACCGCCTCGCGCACGACGGTGCGGGCGACGCCGAACTGATCGGAAAGGGATTGCTCGGTCGGCAGACGGTCGCCGGGTTTGAGCTGACCGGAATAGATCGCCTCCGAAATGGAACGCGCAATCTCGTCCGGCAACCGGCGCGGCCGGTCAATCCGCTCGAAAAGGCCTGCGGCCATGGTGCCTCCTTGGTGGGTCGCCTCCGCTGGCGCCGACAGGGCCCAGACTGGGGCCGCTTCTCGCCGGATGCAATAACTATCATAAAACAGTTGTCAGACAACTGATTGTGTGATCCCTTCTTTGAAGCCGGCATCGAGACCGGCGGTTCGGACGACAGGGAGTTGAGGATGGGCGAGCCGCGCATCGCATTCGTGGGGCTTGGCGGCATGGGCCGCGGGCTGGTGAAGAACATGGCCGGGAAGGGCCTCGCCGTCACCGCCTACGACATTCGCCGCACCGCGGTGGACGAGGCCGTCTCGTTCGGCGCCGTCGCCGGCAGCGACCCGGTCGCGATGGCTGCCGAGGCCGATATCTTCGGCATCTGCATCACCACCGCAGAGGCCGTGCAGGACCTTGCCATCCGCGGCGGTCTGCTGGACGCGATGCCGAAGGGTGCCGTCTTCCTCGACCACACCACCGTCTCCCCGTCCCACGTCGACCTGATGCGCGAGGCATGCGCGGCGCGCGGCCTCAGATACTGCGAAGCGCCGATGACGCGCACCCCCGCCCATGCCGACCGCGGCGAGGTCAACGTCCTCTTCGGCGGCGATGCGGAGCTGATGGAAGAACTCCGCCCGGTGTTCGACACCTACGCGGAAAACATCTTCCACGTGGGCCCCGCCGGCCATGCCATCCGGCTGAAACTCATTCACAATTACATTGCCTTCGCCAATGTCGCGACGTTCTGCGAAGGCTTTGCGCTCGCCGCCCGCGAAGGGCTCGACATGACCAAGGTCATCGGCATCATCTCGGCCGCAGGCGGCAAGTCCGGCATGATGGACCTTTATGGCGAACTCACGCTGAAGCGCGACTTCACCCCGCACATGTCCCTCGCCAATGCGCAAAAGGACGTGCGCTACTATGCCGAATGGCTCACCGATGCCGGCCTTCCCGGCTTCATGGCCACTTCGGTCCACCAGACCTACGCGCTGGCCTCCATCATGGGCCACGCCGACGAGGGCTGCACTGCCGTCATCAAGGCCTACGAAGAGCTGACGGGCGTGGAAGCCAGACTGCCGGACGCCTGAAACGCGCCGGCAAGAAAAATCAAACCGGAGGAAACAAATGAATAAATTCGTTCTCGCGGCATCCCTTGCCGCGCTCATGACCGGCCCCGCCATGGCACAGGACGTCACGCTGCGGCTGGCACATTTCGCGGCCGAAACCCACCCTGGCCATATTGCCGCCGAACAGTTCGCCAAGAACGTCTCCGAGCGCACCGACGGCGCCGTGGCGGTCGAGATCTACCCCGCCAACGAACTGGGCTCGCCGCCCGAGCAGCTGGAGCAGACCGTGCTGGGCGCGGTTGACATGAACCTGCCGACCCAGGGCGGCCTCGACAAGTACGAGAAAGCCTTCGGCACGGTGATGACCCCGTTCGCCTTCCGCGACTATGCGCACGCGCACGCGGTCCTCGACGGGCCGTTCAACGACTGGGTGGCCCCCAAGCTGGAGGAGCAGAACCTCGTGCTCCTGTCCAACTGGGAATATGGCTTCCGCAACATCACCAACTCGGTGCGCCCGATCAATGCGCCGGACGACGTGTCCGGCCTCAAGCTGCGCACCCCGCCGGAGCTGCAGATCGTCGCCGCCGTCGAGGGTCTGGGCGCATCTGCCACGCAGATCGCCTTCCCAGAGCTGCCCAACGCGCTCAACCAGGGTGTGGTCGACGGGCAGGAAAACCCCATCGGCGTGATCTACCACTACAATCTGAACGAGTTTCAGGACAATCTCGCCCTCACCCGGCACGTCTACAATTCCATGGTCCACGTCATCAACAAGGACAGCTGGGACCGCCTGTCGGAAGACCAGCAGGCTGTCGTGCGCGAGGAAAGCCAGAAGGCCGGCACGCTGATGCGCGAGCTGGTTCTGGCCCAGGAAGAGGACGAGCTGGCCAAGCTCGAGGAGCGCGGGATGACCGTCACCCGGCCCGACCTTGCCCCCTTCCGCGAGAAGGTGAACGCCTCCGAAGCGATGCAGCGTGTGAGCGACTACACGGGCAAGGACAACATGGACAAGTTTCAGAGCTTCCTCGACTGATCCTGCCGCAAACCGGCTGATCTTGCCGGGCCGGATGACATCATCCGGCCCGGTTCAACTCCTGCCCTCCCGGCCGGGGGCCCTGGCGCCCCGGCCTCTCGCGGATCGGACACGCGGATGCTGCCTCTCATCATTCTGGGCACGCTGGTTGTCCTGATCGCCATCGGCGTGCCTGTCGCCGTGGCGCTCGGGCTGACAGCCACGGGCTTTTACGTCGTCACCGGCGACTTCCACATTCTGGCGATGCTGCCGCAGCGGATGTTCTCGGCCACCACGGCGTTCACGCTGCTGGCCATTCCGTTCTTCATCCTCGCCGGCAACCTGATGAACACCGGCGGCATCACCGCGCGGATCTTCCGCTTTGCCAATGCCTGCGTCGGCCACATCCGCGGCGGCCTCGGCCAGGTGAACATTGTGGCAAGCCTGATCTTCTCCGGCATGTCGGGCGCGGCCGTTGCCGATGCTGCGGGCCTTGGCCAGGTGGAGCTGAAGGCCATGAAGGACAAAGGCTACGACCCCGCCTTCTCCGCCGCCATCACCGCCGCGTCCTCCACCATCGGCCCGGTCTTTCCGCCGTCGATCCCGTTCGTGCTCTATTCGTCCATCACCGGCGTTTCGGTGGCAAAGCTGTTCCTTGCGGGCGTCGTCCCCGGCCTCCTGATGGCCGGCGCCCTGATGCTGGCGGTTTGGTTCGTCTCCTGGCGCACCAACATGGCCCGGTCGGATCGCGCGCCGATGGCCGAACTGTGGCAGAGCTTCGTCGATTCGGTCCTGTCGCTGATGACGCCGGTCATCATCATCGGCGGCATCTTCTCGGGCATCTTCACCCCCACCGAAGCCGGCGTCGCGGCCTGCGCCTATGCGCTGGTGCTCTCCATGTTCGTCTACCGGGAGCTGAAGCTGAAAGAGCTGCCCGGCATCTTGTGGGTGACGCTGGTTCACACCATCCGGGTGATGTTCGTCATTGCGGCGGCGGGCTTCTTCGGCTGGCTCCTCGTCCACCAGCGGGTGCCCAACGCGCTGATCGAGGCGCTTCTCGGCCTCACGACGGACCCGGCGCTCATCCTTGCCATCGTCGTCGCCATTCTCCTCGTCCTCGGCATGTTCCTGGAAGGCATTGCGGTCATCGTGCTCACCGTGCCGCTGTTCCTGCCGGTCATGCTGCAGATCGGCGTCGACCCGGTGCAGTTCGGCGTCATCATGATCATGTGTTCCATGGTCGGCCTGCTCACCCCGCCCGTCGGCATGGTGCTGTTTGCGGTGTCGTCCATCTCCGGGCTGACCGTGGGCACGCTCACCCGTGCGATCTGGCCCTATCTCATCGGGCTGATGGTGGTGCTCGTCATGGTGACCTACTGGCCGGCTGTCTCCATCTGGCTGCCGAACCTCGTGATGGGAGCAAACTGATGGGCGCCCTCATCGCCATCGACCGGATTGTCGGGAAGATCCTGCGCGGCATTCCGGTGGTCTGCTTCGTCGCCCTGTTCGGCATCCTCTTCGTCAACGTGGTGTCGCGCTACTTCCAGATCTGGGCGTTTTCCTGGTTCGACGAAATCGTCGAGGCGCTGTTTGCCTACCTGGTCTTCCTCGGCGCGGCGGCCCTGTGGCGCGAGAACGAACACTTCCGCATCGACTGGATGGAGATGGCGCTCGGCCGCCCGTTCGGCCCGATCCTGCGCATTGTCTCGGTGCTCCTGTCCATGGCATTCCTCGCCATCATGGCGGTGAAGGGGCTCGACCTCACCATGCGCAGCCGCGCCGCAACGCCCATCCTTTCAGTGCCGACGGCCTACATTTACGCCGTCATCCCCGTCTCCGCCGCGATCATGCTCGTCTACAGTGTGCGCGACTTCGCCGTGGCGCTCCTGGCTGCCATCAAACCCTCCGTAAAACCGTAAAGAACCCGAAATGCTGATCGACCACCGCACCTATGTCTGCCGTCCCGGCACCATCAAGCTTCACCTGGCGCTGTATGAGAAAACCGGCTTCGAGGTGCAGTCCAAGCACCTGGGCCAGCCGCTGCTCTACGCTGGCACCGAAACCGGCGACCCCAATTCCTACGTCCACATCTGGGTCTACGACAGCGCCGCCGACCGCGCCGAAAAGCGCAAGGCCCTGCAGGCCGACCCGGCGTGGGCTGACTACCTGAAGCAGAGCCGCGATGCGGGCTATCTCGTCAGCCAGCAAAACAAGCTCCTCGTCCCGGTCGACTTTGCCCCCAAGCCGATCACCGCCGACCGCCCGGGCTGATCTTCGTCGCGGGACCGCGCCGTCACAGCGCCAGCGCGGTCTCGTCCTTGGCGGTGCGGATCACCAGCATGGTGAAGAACCGGGCGACGTTGGTCCGGTCCCGGAAGACGCGCTCGCAGAAGGCGTCATACTCGTCCATGTCGGCGAGGCGGAGGATCAGCACCACGTCGGTCTCGCCCGTGACCGCATAGGCCTGCGCCACCGCGGGCTCGGCCTTCGCAAGGTCGAGGAAGGCACGCATGTGCTGCTCGCCGTGAGACTTCAGCTCCACGGTGATGATCGCCTTCAGCCCCTTGCCCACCTTCGCGGGGTCGAGGATCGCCACCACCTTCGCAATCACACCGGACCCGAACAACCGCCGGATCCGGCGCAGGCATGTGGACGGCGACAGCCCCACCTCGTCCGCCAGCGCCGCATTGGTGCGCGAGGCATCGCGCTGCAAAAGGCCCAACAGCTTCAGGTCGATCCGGTCCATCTCCGCCTCCCGCCCGTCACACGGCAATGCAATATTATTGCACAAATCCGGCAATTTTGACCGCAACTGCGATCCGGCCCGCGCTACCCCTCTTGGAATGAACCGGCGGCAGGAGAAAACCGGATGACCACCCCCAGCCCGATCGGGCGCATCACCCGCGACATCCTCGCCATCTACTGGGAGCTGGCGCGGATCATCGTGCCCATCGCGATCCTCGCCAAGGTGCTGACCGACATTGGCGCGATCAAGGCCATTGCGCCGTGGCTGTCCGGTCTGATGGGGCTGTTCGGCCTGCCGCCGGAGATGGCGATTGCGTGGCTCAGCGCGCTTCTGGTGGGCATCTGGGCAGGGGTGACGGTGGTGTTCACCGTGCTGGCACCGGGCACGCTGACCGAGGCGGACATGACGGTCTTTGCTGCGCTCATCCTCTTTGCGCACGCTTTGCCGGTGGAGCAGCGCATCATCCAGAAGGCGGGGCCGGGGCTCCTCGCCTCCACCGCCATCCGCCTCGTCGGCGGCATGGCCTTCGCCTTCATCCTGCACCACATCTTCCGCGCCACCGGGTGGCTTTCCGCCCCGCTCGACCCGCTCTTCCTGCCGGATGAGGAGCCCGGCGGCTGGATCTCCTTCGCGGCAGACCTCGGCATGACGCTGGTGTCGATGTTCGTGATCCTGTTCGTGCTCACGTTCGCGATCGAGGGGCTGAAGCACATCGGCGCCATGGCCCATGTCGACCGGGCCCTGTCACCGCTGTTCCGGGTCGTCGGCATCGGGCCGGAGGCGGCGAGCTTCACCACCATCGGGATGCTGCTGGGGATCGCTTTCGGCGGCGGGCTCCTGATCCGCGAGGCGCGGCGCGGCACCATCCCCCCGCGGCAGATCTTCCTGTCCTGCGCCTTCATGGGGCTGGCACACGGCATCATCGAGGACACCATCGTGGTCGCCGCAGCGGGGGCGGACGTCGCCAGCATCCTTCTTGGCCGCCTCGCCTTCGCCATGGTGGCCACCGCGCTGATCGGCCTGTGGCTCGCCGCCACCTCTGACGCGACGTTCTACCGGCGCCTCTTCCGCCGCCCGGCAACCAGCTAGGGTCGCCGCACCTTCGCCTTCGACCGGAGCCGCACATAGAGCGCGCCGTCGCCGCCATGCAACGCGCTGGCGGGGCCGTAGCCCACCACCAGGCGGCCCAGCTCGCGGCCTGTGAGCCAGTGCGGCACGGCGCGGCGCAGGATTCCCGCGCCCTCGCCGCCCCGGCCCTTGCCGGTGATCACCAGCACCACGCGCCTGCCGGACGCCTGCGAACTCATCACGAAGCGGTTCAGCGCCGCATGGGCTTCGTCCTGCGTCATGCCATGCAGGTCGATCCGCGCCTCGATGGCTGCAGCGCCGCGTGCCAGACGCCGGCGCTCCTTGCGGTCGAGATCACCGATCGTGCGATCGGAGACCCGCGGCGCCGGCGGCTTGCCGGCATTTTGCACGGCAGGACTGGCCGGCGCCGGCATCTTGGGCGGGGCGGGCGAGGCTTCCGGCGGCTTCAGCGGCATGGCGGGCGGGGTCTTGGGCGCCAGCTGGCGTTCGGTCTTCAGCGGCGTCACGGTGCGGGCCACTCGCTCCCACAGGGCACGGTCGCCGGGCTTCAGCGGACGGCGGGTCACGCCGCCACGGCCGGCTCGATCAGCGTCAGACGCGCCGCCGCTTTCATCTCGCCCGCAATCCGCCCGGCCTCCGGCCCGCTGCCGAAGAAGACGTCGCCCCGCGCGGCGCCGACAATGGCGGTGCCTGTGTCTTCGGCAATCATCACACCGCGGTGGGGACCATGGTGCGGCACCTCGGTTTCCACCCAGACAGGCGTCCCCAGCGGGATCTGGCTGCGGTCCACCGCAAGGCTGCGCCAAGGCACCAGCGGCAGCCCCGCCGCTGCCACCGGCCCCAGCGCATCGTCCACCGAAGGCCGCTCCCGAAAGAACACGAACGAGCGGTTGGCCGACAGCACCGGCGCCACCAGCGCCGGGTCGGCGGCAAGCGCGCCCCGGATGGTGGCCATGGTGGCGCCGCCTTCCGGCAGAACGCCCCGGTCGATCAGCACCCGTCCGATGGCAGTATAGGGATGGCCCGACTTGCCGTGGTAGCCGATGCGCACGGTCGATCCATCGGTCATCGCCAGCCGTGCCGAGCCCTGCACCTGCGCAAAGAACGCGTCCACCGGGTCCGCCACAAAGGCAAGCTCCAGCCCGCGTCCGGCGAGGGCACCGGCGGCAATGGCCGGCCTGTCAAAATAGGGCGCCAGCGATCCATCGGGTATCCGGCGGGCGAATGTGCCGTCGCCCGGCAGGTCCGGCCGCGGCGGGGTGCGGACAAGATCGTCCGGCCGGCGATAAAGCGGCGTCTGGAACGGGCCGGTGGGCGTGCGCGACGCCTCGATCACCGGCTCGTAATATCCGGTCAGAAACCCGTCCGCACGCAGGCGCCGCGCGGTGAAAAGCTGCGTGACAATGGCGAGCGGGTCGCCCCCCGGCTCGAGCAGCGCGCCGGCGTAGGCCAGCCACGACGCCTCATGGGGCCGGGCCCGAATTTCGGGCGCCAGGTGCCGGCGCACGCCGTCCAGCAGCGCAACGGCCGCGTCCGCGCCCCAACCCGGCAACGTGTCGAATGTGACGATGTCTGACTCTGCGCCCGCCGGGGCGCGGGCGGGGCCGTTGCCTGCGGCAAGCGGCACCGCGGATCCCGCCAGCGGGGACATGGGCGGCGTGAACGCCAGCCCTCAGGCCGATTCGGTGGCGACCAGCACCCAGTTGGGATCGTCCGCCACGGTATCGCGCTCGAAGGTCCACACGTCCACCACGTCGACCACCTTGTTGGGGTCGCCGCTGATCAGCTCGCCGGCCTTGTCGTAGTTGGCCGTAATCATCTGGCTGTCGATCCGCGTGGTCACCCGCGCCACGGTGCCCTTCAGCGAAGCATCGGTGATCGCGATCTTCTCGATACCGATCAGCGTGGTCGACATGGTCTGGACCGCAGCTTCCCGTGCTGCAATTGCCGCGTCGAACCCTTCGTAGACCTCGGCAGCCAGCAGCGGGCGCAGCGTGTCGCGCTCCCCGTTGGCAAAGGCGGTGACCACCATTTCGTAGGCCATGGAGGCGCCCTGGGTGAACGATTTGGGCTCGAACGAAGGGTCGGCGGTGATGATGGCGCCCAGGCTTTCGTAAAGCGGGGTGCCTTTCTTGGCGACGCCCTTCAGGCGGGCATCGAGGTCGATCGAATCGTTGGCGCTCTGCGGGGCGGAGGGCTGCCGCGGCAGGGTCACGACATTATCGCGCGCACGATCCTTCGCGTCCGCCGGTTTGGCCGCGTAGGGGTCGTAGGGCTGGCGCTCGTTGCCGGTGCGCCTGCCAAGAACGCTTCGCAGCCGCAGGAAGATCGCCACCGCGATCGCCAGGATGATGAGGTTCTCGATGCCGAAAAAATCACTCATTCACTAATAACCTGTCCGCTCGGGTTGGAGCGACCGCGCTGGATCACCGGAGTCTGTGCAGTGTTTTCTGCCCGAAGGCAGAGGCTTCAGACAGAAATAAGACAAAAAGCGCGGCAGAACAGGGGTACTGTCCGCCACGCGACAAAGGGAACCTAGCCAAAGGACAGCCCGCGGTCCATCGCCCGGGCTGTGAAAAACTTTGGTGTGTCCCATATCCCTGTCAGGACTGGCCAAGAGGACCGTTGTGATCCGACTCTTTCTAATCGCGATTTTGATCGCCATACCAATCGCCGAAGTGGCGGTATTCTTGCTGGTTGGCAGCATCATCGGGGCGTTGCCGACCATCGCGCTCATCATCCTCACTGCCGTTCTCGGCGCAACGCTGCTCAAACGGCAGGGCCTTTCGGCCATCGCACGGCTCAAGGCCGACATGGACCAGAACAAGGTGCCCGCCGGCGCCATCGGCCAGGCGGTGACCGTGGCCATTGCCGGCATCCTGCTGCTGACGCCGGGTTTCATCACCGACACCGTGGGCCTCCTCTTGTTCGTCCCCGCGGTGCGGTCGTCGATCTGGCGGCAGGTTTCGGGGGCGGTGAAGATGGAGCGTGGCAAGGCGCCGCAGCGCAGCACTGGTGCCCCCCGCCAGCGGACTCACGCCCGCACCATCGACCTCGACCAGGGCGATTACCGGCCAAAGGGTGGCGACGACGACAGCCCGTGGTCCGGCCCGTCCTCCGGCCCCGGGCGCTGAGCCCGACCCGCGCGGCCCAGCCGGGCGGACCGCTTGTCGCATACCCGGCCGCGTGCTAGCCGTCCGGTCAATTCCTGCTTGAAAAACCCAGCCAAACAAATGGAGTCAAGATGAGCGACAGCACGACCACGGATCCTGCCGCCACCCAAGAAGGTCAGCAGCCGAGCGTGCGCGTCCTGGCGCAGTACGTGAAGGATCTCTCCTTCGAAAACCCGCGCGCGCCGATGTCCCTGCAGAAGGGCGACCAGCAGCCGCCCATCAATATCGGCGTCAACGTCGGTGCCAAGGGCCTCACGCCGACCGATTTCGAAGTCACGATCACGCTGGAAGCCAAGGCCGGCGGCGATGACGCCATCAACTTCGAGGTCGAGCTGGCCTATGCCGGCATCATCCGCGTCAGCGACATGAAGCCCGAGCACGTCCAGCCCTTCCTGCTGATCGAAGGGCCGCGCCTGCTGTTCCCCTTCGCCCGCCAGATTCTGGCCGACGCGGTGCGCAATGGCGGCTTCCCGCCGCTGATGATCGATCCCATCGACTTTGTGGCGCTCTACCGCCGCAACATGGAAGAGGCGCAGAAGCGCCAGCAGGGCGAAGCCACCAACTAGGCTTCCGCCTCAGCGGTCGCCGAATGCCTCGTCAAGAGCGTCGGCGACCGTGCGCTGCGGCACCCAGCCGAATATTTCCGCCGCCGCGTCCGTGCTGTAGCGCGCCCTCCGGCCGAACAGCGCCAGCTCGCCGGGCCGCGGCGATGCCGCCAGTGCCCCAAGACCCGGCAGGCCCAGCTTGCGCCAGCCCTTGGCGGCCCGGCCCACCGGCGCCCGCCGCTGCACCGCACGGGCATCGAGCGCCCGCGCGACCACACCGGCGCGGGCCGCCAGCGCGGCAAAGTAGGCATTCCACGTCATTTCCGGCGGCGCCACCGCGTTGAGGGCATGAAAGCCTGTCACCGGTCGCAACGCTGCCAGCGCCGCAAGCTGCGCCACATCGTCCACGTGCACCACGGGGGCAAGGCCTTCGCCGGCCGCGCCCATCGGGCCGATCCCGCCGGCTGCCATCCGCGCGGCCAGCCCGTCGAACCACAACGCACTCCCCGGCCCCAGCACGCAGCCGATCCGGAGCGCCACCGCCGCGGCGGCCTCTCCGGGCGCCTGCCGCGTGCGCTGCACCCAGGCCAAAAGCGCATCCTCCACAGCACGCTTGGCGGCACCATAGGGCCGCAAGGGCGGTTCTGGCGGGTCGCCCTCCACAATGTCGCCGGTGCGGTCGCCATACACGTCAATGGTGCTCAGCATCACCATCCGGCGAACACCGCCCGCATCTGCCGCCGCAAGAAGCCGTCCCGCCTCGTCGGCCATGGCAGACGGGTCGCCGCCATATGCGCCGTGGACAATCGCATCCGCCCCAGCTGCGGCGGCCTGCAGCGAAGCTGCATCGCCCATCTGGCAGGAGACGCTCTCCACGCCCGCGCGGCCCGCAAGGTCCGCTGGCAGCGCCGAGCGGTTGACGCCTGCGCGCACGGTGGCGCCGTGCCCGGCAAGGGCCGCCACCACCCGGCGGCCCAGAAAGCCCGCAGCGCCCGTCACCAGCACGACGGGCGCGCCAGCGGTCTCACCAGGGAGTGTCATCAACAATGCGCCTCTTCGCCCGACGTGAACGGCCCACTCTAGGCCCCCTCCGAGCCGGCGCAACCGCCGCAGGCGCCCGCGGCGCGGCGGCTAGCGGACGCCGAGCTTGCGTTCGCCCTGATCGAGAATCACCGGGATGATGAGGTCTTCCTCGTCGGACAGGTGGCGCAGAACGCCGGTCTGCATCCCTTCGAGGCGCTTGTGCAGGCGGTCAGCCGCCGGCCGCACGTCGCCGCGCTTGGACAGCGCCCGCTGGAACGCGTTGGCATCGTCCGCCAGCCCGTGGATCTCCTGATCCAGCGTGATGTGGTCCATGTCCAGAATGTCGAAGCCGCGCACCAACCGCTTGTCCGCGCGGCGGAAGACGGGAAAATAATGCTCGTCCTCGATGTGGTGGTGGCCGTGCAGCTCGCTCAGGAAGGTGGAGGCGCGGGGCGCAAACCAGCGCCAGAACTCCTGCGGGTCGCGCCCGCCATTCTGGAAACGCGCCGTGCCCTTGCGCAGCTCGCCGCCCAGCGCACGGAACATGTCATGCCGCTGAAGCCAGAACTTGGCCATGCCGCCGAGATTTTCGTGGCGCGCCCACTCCTTGCGCGGATACTGCCGCAGCAGGACGTCGAGGTCCGGCGGCAGGCTCTTGCGCTCGTGCAGCGCGTCGCTCATCCCACAAACCCCACCACACGGCGCACATCGGCCAAGACGGGCGCCGCAATGGCCGCCGCCCGCGCCGAACCGTCCTTCAGCACCGCATCCAGATGCGCCGGGTCCGCCACAAGGCGCCGCATCTCGTCGTTCAGCGGGGCAAGCACATTCACCGCCAGCTCCGCCAGCGCCGGCTTGAACACCGAGAACTGGGCGCCGCCATATTCCCCAAGCACCGCATCGCGGGTGGTGCCGGCAAGCGCGGCGTAGATGCCGACGAGATTGTCCGCCTCGGGCCGCCCTTCCAGCCCCTTCGTCTCGCTGGGCAGGGGCTCCGGGTCGGTCTTGGCCTTGCGCACCTTCTGGGCGATGGCGTCCGCATCGTCGGTGAGGTTGATGCGCGAATTGTCCGAGGGATCGGACTTCGACATTTTCTTCGAGCCGTCGCGCAGGCTCATCACGCGGGTGGCCGGGCCGTGGATGATCGGCTCGGTCATCGGGAACAGCCCGTCCGCGTGGCCAAGCTCGGCAAGCCTTGCCCCGTAGTCGTGATTGAACTTCTGGGCGATGTCGCGGGTCAGCTCCAGATGCTGTTTCTGGTCCTCGCCCACCGGCACATGGGTGGCCTGATAGGCCAGAATGTCGGCCGCCATCAGCGTCGGGTAGGCAAACAGGCCCACGGACGCGTTCTCCCGGTCCTTGCCGGCCTTTTCCTTGAACTGGGTCATCCGCCCCAGCCAGCCCATCCGCGCCACGCAGTTGAAGATCCACGCCAGCTCCGCGTGGGCCGACACCTGGCTCTGGTTGAAGACGATGCTCTTTGCCGGGTCGATGCCTGCGGCTAGGTAGGCGGCGGTCACGTGCCGGGTCGCGGAGACCAGGTCCGCAGGGTCCTGCCACACGGTGATGGCGTGCAGATCGACCACGCAATAGATGCAGGGATAGTCGTCCTGCATGGCAACGAACCGGCGGATCGCGCCGAGATAGTTGCCAAGGTGGAGGCTGCCGGACGGCTGAACGCCGGAAAACACGCGCGGGGTAAAGGTCACGGAAACAACGCTCGCGGATCTTGAGGAAACGCCGCCCTTATGGGTCCGAACCCGTGTCCAACGCAATCATTGATCGCGCCGCACCCTGCGGGGCGCCGAAACTCAGCCTTTTTGCGCCGACTGCACCATCCGGTCCAGCGCCTGCAGGAATTTTGACCGGTCCGCCCTGGAGAACGGCTTGCCGCGCCCCTGCCGGAAGGGATCCGCTGCGCGCAGGTCGGCCATCAGGTCGCGCATGGCCATCTGCTCGCCGATGTTGGCCTTGGTGAAGGGGTCGCCGTTGTGGCGAAGGGCAGCGGCGCCACCTTCCAGGCAGCGCGCGGCCAGCGGAATGTCCCCGGTGATGCAGATGTCGCCCGGCCCGGCACGCTCGGCAATCCACATGTCGGCCGCATCCGGCCCCTCGGGCACCACCACGGTCTCCACCAGCGGTTCGCGCCGCGGGCGGATGCCGCCATTGGACACGATCACCACAGGCACGGAATAGCGCTCGGCAACCTTGATGGTTTCGTCCTTCACGGGGCAGGCGTCGGCGTCGATATAGATGGTCATTGCGGCACGCTACACCGAAGCCGTGGGCGGAAACCACCCTCGGTCAGTGCCCCGGCATCGCCGCCAGAAAGGCCCTTGCCTCCGCCGACTGCGGGTTGCCGAAAAAGGCGTCCGGCGGCGCAATTTCCAGAAGGCTGCCATCGGCCATGAAGGCGATCCGGTCGGCCACGTTGCGGGCAAACCCCATCTCGTGGGTGACGCAGACCATGGTGTGCCCCTCCGCCGCCAGGGCTGCCATGAGCTGGAGAACCTCGTTGATCATCTCCGGGTCCAGCGCGGAGGTGGGTTCGTCGAACAGGAGCACCTCGGGTTCCATCATCAAGGTGCGCGCAATGGCGACCCGCTGCTGCTGCCCGCCCGAAAGCTGCCCCGGAAACTTGTGCGCCTGATCGGCAAGGCCAACACGGGCGAGGAGAGCGTGCGCGCGGTCTTCCGCAGTCCGGCGGGTGGCACCCCCGAGGGTTTCGGGCGCAAGGGTCAGATTGTCGAGAACGCTGAAGTGGGTGAAGAGGTTGAAGGACTGGAACACCATGCCTGCCTTGCGTCGCACCGCGCGCGTTGCCGCCGGCGAGCCGAGCGCAATGCCGGCAACTGCAATGGCCCCCTCGTCGAACGGCTCCAGCGCATTGAGGGTGCGGATCAGCGTCGACTTGCCGGAGCCGGAGGGGCCGCACACCACCACCGTTTCTCCGCGCGCGACCTCGAGGTCGATGTCGCGCAAGACATGGAGGCCGGTCCCGTACCACTTGTTCACGCCGTTCACCGAAATGACGCTCATGGCGCGGGGCGCCGCACATCGGTGTCGAGCCGCCGCTCGATCCACAGCGCATAGCGCGACATCACGAAGCAGAACGCGAAGTAGACGAGCATCAGGAAGAGGTACGCCTCCAGCGCGTAGCGGATCCACAGCGGGTCCTCAAGCGCGGCCTTGGTGGCGCCAAGAAAATCGAACAGGCCGATGATGGCCACGAAGCTGGTGTTCTTGAACGCGCGGATGATGTCGTTGACCAGCGCCGGTGCCACGATCTTCAGCGCCTGCGGCAGGATGACGAGGCCCATCATCGGCCAGTATGACAGCCCCAGTGCCCGCGCGCCCTCATACTGCCCCTTGCCGAGTGCCTGCAGCCCGCCGCGGACGATTTCCGCCGCATAGGCGCCGAAGAACAGCGTCATTCCCACCAGCGCGCGGACGAACTTGTCGATGGTGATGCCGTCGCCCAGGAAGAGCGGCAGCATCAGCGATGCCATGAACAGCACCGCCAGAAGCGGCAGGCCGCGAAACAGCTCGATGGTGGCAATGCACACATAGCGGAAGGCGGGCATTGCGCTGTCCCGCCCCAGCGCAAGGCCCAGCGCCAGCGGCAGGCCGAGGCTCACGGTGCCGGCAAACAGGAGGAGGGTCAGCGGCAGGCCGCCCCAGTCACTGGTGGATGTGGCGGAGAGGCCCGCCCCGCCCAGCATCAGCCACAAGGTGAGCGCGAAGGCAGCGGCCCACACCGCGCAAAGCCACACCGACCAGAAGCGCGGCACCGCGGAAAGCACAGTGGCGGCGAGGATCACGACGCACGCCAGCGCTGCCCGCCACTGCTCGTCATAGGGAAAGGTGCCGAAGAACATCACCCGGTATTTTTCCGCCACCACGGCCCAGCATGCGCCGGCGGTTGCCGCCGCGCAGGCAGCCGGATCCGCCGGCGACCACACCGCACGCACCAGCGCCCAGTCCACCACCCGTGGCAGGAGCCAGATGAGAAGGGCGCCAAGCACCACCGTTGCCACCCCCTGAAGCGGCGTCGGGAAATAGCGCGCCTTGAGGCCCGCCATGATCCCGTCCTTGCGCACGGGGGCGGGGCGGGCGGCGACGGGCGCGCGCAGGATCGGAGCGTGCGTCATCGCTCGGTGATCAGCGTCATGCGGTTGAACCCGTTGGCGAGCGCGCTCATGCCCAGCGCAGTGGCGAGATAGAGCAGCGCCATGATGCCGACGCACTCGATGGCTTGCCCCGTCAACGTCGCGAGGGAGTTGGAGACGTTGAAGAGTTCGGGATAGCCGATGGCGACGCCGAGCGAGGAATTCTTGACCAGAGAGATGTATTGCGCCGTCGCGGGTGGCACGATGATGCGCAGCGCCTGCGGAATGCGCACCGAAAACAGCACCGTGCGTTCTGAAAGGCCCAGCGCCCGCGCCGCCTCCACCTGCCCCTTGTCGACGCCGGCCAGTCCTGCCCGCACAATCTCGGCAATGAAGGCCGCAATATAGAGTCCAAGCCCCAGGAACAGCGCCAGAAATTCCGGCGAAATGGTCGCCCCGCCGCGAAAGTTGAAGCCCTTCAGCTCCGGCACCGAAAGGCCGACCATGGCCGCCGCCGCAACGGCACCCGCCACCGGCACCAGCAGCAACGCCGCCACCGCCTTGCCGCGCCAGCGCCGCCGGCCCGGCAGGCACACCAGCACCAGGGCTGCCACAAAGCCCGCGCCAAGGCCGGCCGCGGCAAGACCGGCGGCCAGCGGTTCATCCAGCCAGGGCATGACCAGCCCGCGGTTGGACACGAAGACGCCGCCGCCCAGCGCAAACGCCTGCCGGATGGCCGGCAGCGAGATCACCAGCGCATACCAGAAGATGATCTGGATCAGCTGCGGCGTGTTGCGGAAGCTCTCCACATAAACGCCGGCAGCGCGCGCCACCAGCTTGTTGGGCGACAGCCGGGCAATCCCCACAACCACGCCAACCAGCGTCGCCAGCACAATGGCCGCCAGCGACACGGAGATGGTGTTGGACAGCCCCGCGACGAACGCGCGGCCGACCGTGTTGTCCGGCCCGAACGGAATGACCGATTCCGAAACCGCAAACCCCGCTTTTTCAGACAGGAAGCCGAAGCCGCTGGACAGCCCCCGCTCGCCCAGCGCCTGCCGGGCGTTAAGCGCCGCCAGCGCCAGCACGAGCACAAGGGTGCCGACGAGAAGGCCCTGAAACACGAAGGACCGCACACGCCTGTCGTGGATGAAGCGTTTCACGCCCGGCTCCCTCGCCCCTGCCGCCTATTTCAGCGGTGCGGCGTAGATGAGCCCGCCATCGGTCCACAGCGCGTTCTGGCCGCGCTCCAGCCCCAGCTCTGACCCGGCGCCGAGGTTGCGCTCGAACACCTCGCCGTAGTTGCCCACTTCGGTGATGATGTTGAAGACCCAGTCGTTGGAAAGGCCCAGCGGATCGCCGATGGTGGAGTCCGCGCCGCCCAGCAGCGCCTTCTCGGCGTCCGTGCCGTTCTCCCGTTTGTCGGCGGCGTTTTCGCTGGTGATGCCCATCTCTTCTGCCGTCACCATCGCGTTGACGGACCACGCCACGACGTCCTTCCACTTGGCGTCGTCCTGGCGCACCACGGGGCCCATCGGGTCCTTGTCGAACACGCGGCCGAGGATCATGTAATCCGCCGCGTCGGGCGCCAGCGTGGAGCGGACCGAGGCGAGCCCGGAGGTGGACTGGATGTATGCGTCGCAGCGCCCGGCGAAGAAGGCCGACGCCAGCTCCTTGGCATCCTGGAACACGATCGGCGTGTAGCTGAGCCCGCGTGCCGAGAAGACGCTCTCCACCACCTGCTCGGCGGTGGTGCCGGGGAGGACGCAGATGGACGCGCCGTCCAGCTCGTCGACGGTGGTGATGCCGAGGGCGGTGGGGATCATGAACCCCTGCCCGTCATAAAAGGTGATGGCCGCAAAATCGACGCCAAGCTCCGCATCGCGGCTGTAGGTCTGCGTGGTGTTGCGGGTCAGAACGTCGATCTCGCCGGTCTGCAGCGCGGTGAAGCGGGTCTGCGACGTGGTCTTCACGAACTCCGTTGCGTCGGCATCGCCCAGCACGGCGGCGGCGACCGCGCGGCAGGTGTCAACGTCGAGGCCGGTCCAGCGGCCTTCGCTGTCGATGGACGAGAAGCCGGCACGGCTGCCGTTGACACCGCACACCACCTTGCCGCGCTCCTTCACGCTGTCGGCGGTATCGGCAAGAGCGGCGGTCGGGGCGGCAAGGCCCATGGCGGCGATGGCCGCGCAGGCGGTCAGGGGGAGATGGCGCATGTCAGGTCTCCTGAAGGTTGGCTGTTGCATCGACGGCGCGCGGGGCGTCCTCGATCGCGAGGGTCAGAGCGGGAAAATCGTTGAGGATGGCCATGCGGATTTCATGGCCGGCACGCAGGTGGCGCTGCATCATGCTCTGCGCCCGCACCGGGTCGCGCTCGATGATGGCCGCCGAAATGGTCAGGTGTTCGCCGATGGACGCCGCGATGCGCGAGGTTTCGTCCCGCTCGGTCATCGACAAAAGCACCTCGATCATCAGCCGCACCTGCGAATATTGCCGCTGCAGGAGCCGGTTGCGCGAGGAGCGGACGATTTCGAGGTGGAGTTCGTGACCGAGCGCCTTCGACTGCGCCGCTTCGTCGGAACCAAGCGTGCGCCCGTCCAGCTGGCTGAGCGCGCCGTCGATCTCGCGCAGCCTTTGCGTGGGCCCGCGCAGCGCGGCGAGCGAGGCCGCGAGGGCCTCCAGCGCAAACCGCACCTCGAAAATCTCGCGCACATCGTCGAGGCCGAGACGGCGCACGAAGGTGCCGCGCTTGGGCTCGATGCTGACGATCCCGTCACGCGCCAGATCGTGCAGCGCCTCGCGGACTGGGGTGCGCCCGATGCCGGTGAGTTCGGACAGCGAGCGTTCCGACAGCGGCGTGTCGGGATCGAGCCCGCCGGAAATGGTGAGCGCGACGATGCGGCGCTTGGCTTCCTCGCGCGTCAGCGTCTTCATGCGGCGCGCTGCCAGCCGGCCAGCGCATCGCGCACCAGCGCAACGTCCGCCTCGGTGTTGTAGCCGTGCGTGGCGAGGCGCAGCTGCCCGCGGCGCACGGTGTGGATCACCCCCGCCTCGGCAAGACGCGCCGACAAGGGTTCGACCCACGCCGTGCTGGAAAAGCCGTGGCCGCCCGCGTCCAGCGGCCCGGCGGTCACGATGTGGGATGTTTCGTGCGCATCCGCCGGCTGGCTGACCGGCGTTGCCCCGGCAGCATGCAGCGCCGCGCGCAGACCCTCGGCCACCATCAATGCCTGCCGCTCGACGGTGTCCGCGCCCACGCCCGCCAGCAGCGCCATCGCCGCATCCACGGCGTAGGCGCCGGCAAGGTTGTAGCTTCCCACCTCAAAGCGGCGGGCACCCGGCTGGAGGCGGTAATCATACGCACCGATGGCCGAGGCATCGTCGTTTTCGGCGGCGACCGCGGGGCGGGAGAGGTAGGCCGGCTCCAGCCGGTCCACCCAGCGGCTGGAGACATAAAGAAACCCTGCGCCATAGATGCCGAGAAGGCCCTTGCTGGTGGAGGTGGCGAAGGCGTCGACATTCTCGGCCTCCACATCGTGGCAAAGGATGCCGGCGCTCTGCACCCCGTCCACCAGAAACAGCGCATCGTGCCTGCGGGCCGCCGCCCCAAGCCGGGCAAGGTCCGCCCGGTAGCCCGGCGCAAAGCTCACCGAAGCGCACGATACCATCCGCGTGGAGGCATCCATCGCATCAGCCATGGCCGCCTGGTCGATCCGGCCGTTGACGGGGGGAACGTCGCGCAGGGTGACGCCGCGCTTTTTCAGCCGCAGCCAGGGGTAGATGTTGTTGGGATGCTCCAGCGCCAGGCAGACGACAGCGTTGTCGCCCGCCTTCCAGTCCATCGCGCAGACCACGGCGTTGATCCCGTCGGAGACGTTGCGGCCGAAGGCGATCTCGTCCGCCGATGCGCCAATCATTGCGGCAAAGGCCTTCCGCGCGGCCGTGACGTGGGTCTCGTGGCCGACCCGCGTTGCGTTGCCGCCGGCCATCCCGGTGAGAAAGTCGTCCACCGCGTCGCGCACCCTGTCGTGCAGGATCGCCTTGTCGCAGATCGACAGGTAGGCGCCGGACTGCAAGGCCGGAAAGCCTTCGCGAAACGCGGCGAGAGAGAGAGGGATGGCGACGTCGTTCATGCTGATCCGGGTTGTGCAATTCAAGTGCCATGCTGCTGCCATGCCAGCGGAATGTCAATTCGGCGGCATTGGTTGGCCTGCGGGGACCGGGCGAGGCGAGGTGCCGCCGGAACAATCATCGCCGCCGCGGCGCTGCGTGCTGCGGGCCAACCAGCCATGCGTGCCGATCTCTGCCCTTGGAAACCGGCCGCGCTCCCAGTAACAACGCTGGCATGAGCACCAGCACCGCGCCCGCACAGACCGAAACCTTCCTCGACCGCTGCAAGGAGGCCGCCGCCGCGCTCAGCGCGCTGATGGAGCCGACGCCGCTGCAGCGCAACGCGTTCCTGTCCGAACGCTACGGGGCGGACATCATTCTGAAGCGCGAGGACCTCACCCCGGTGCGGTCCTACAAGCTGCGCGGGGCGGCCAACTTCTTTCGCAAGGCGCTCACCGCAGACCCGACGCTGAAGAACTTCGTCTGCGCCTCCGCCGGCAACCACGCTCAGGGTTTCGCCTATGTGGCAAACCACTACGGGGTGACGGGCACGGTGTTCATGCCCACCACCACGCCCAAGCAAAAGATCTACAAGACGCAGACCTTTGGCGGCGACAACATCACCGTCCGGCTGATTGGCGACACGTTCGATCAATCCTACGCTGCGGCCAAGAAATTCTCGGCTGAACAGGGTGCCACCTTCGTGCCCCCGTTCGATCACCCGGACATCATCGAGGGTCAGGCAAGCGTCGGCCTCGAAATTCTGGCAGCCATGGCCGAGAAGCCGGATGTGCTGATCCTGCCCGTCGGCGGCGGGGGACTGGCCGCCGGCGTGGTGCAGGTGTTCGCCGCCATGTCGCCGGACACCGAGATCGTGTTCGTGGAGCCGGCCGGGGCACCGTCATTCCAGAAGAGCCTCATCAGCGGGCACCTGGTGACGCTGGATGGCGTCGACACGTTTGTGGACGGTGCGGCAGTCGGCAGGATGGGCGAGCACACCTTTGCGGTCCTCAAGGACCGGCATCCGGCGCAGGTGGTCCTCGTGCCGGAAGACCGCGTCTGCGAAACCATCCTTGAAATGCTGAACATCGAGGGCATCGTGCTGGAGCCCGCCGGGGCGCTGGAAATCGACGCGCTGCGCTCGCTCCCGCCGGAGCGGATCCGCGGCCGGAAGATCGTCTGCGTCACCTCCGGCGGCAATTTCGATTTCGAGCGGCTGCCGGAAGTGAAGGAGCGCGCGCTGCGCTCCGCGGGCCTGAAGAAATACTACATCCTGCGGATGCCTCAGCGCCCCGGTGCCCTGCGCGACCTGCTCGACCTTCTCGGCCCGGACGACGACATCACCCGCTTCGAGTATCTGAAGAAGTCGGCCCGCAACTTCGGCTCGATCCTCATCGGCATCGAATCCAACGCACAGAGCAATTTCCAGACACTGACGGCACGGCTGGACAGCGCCGGCTTCATCTACCGCGACATCACCGATGACGAGGTGGTCGCCGGCGTCCTGATCTAGGCCCGCAGCGCCCGCGCCTCCGGCCCCGGAAGCGCCGCTGCGCTGTCCGCAGCCGGCGGCTGCATTGCAGCGCCCAGCGCCACGTTCTCGCCAATGAACACCAGCGCGGGCGCCGAAAAGCCCTCGTCCGCCGCGTCGGCTGCAACCCGCTCCAGGGACGACACCAGCACCCGTTCGTCCGGCAAGGTGGCAGACATCACCACCGCCGCCGGCGTGCGTGCGCCAAGCCCGCCAGCCATCAGCGCGGCGGCAATGCGGCCAAGGTTGGCAAGGCCCATGTAGACGACAATGGGCTGGCCGAGGCGGGCGAGCGCTGCCCAGTCCACCGCATCGGGCGGGGTGGGCTTGTCGTCCGCGGTCGCGCAGTTACCGGTCACCAGCACCACCGCACGGTTGACGCCCCGCGCCGTCGCCGGCAGCAGCGCACTGGCCGAAGCGCCCAGCGCCGACGTCACCCCCGGCAGCACGCGCAGCGGCACGTCCGCCTCGCGCAGCGCCAGCACCTCCTCCGCGCCCCGGCCGAACACGAACGGGTCGCCGCCCTTCAGCCGCAGCACCCGCCGACCGTCCCGCGCCAGAGAGATCAGCAGCGCATTGATTTCGGGCTGCTTGGGCGAGGGGTGCCAGCCGCGCTTGCCCATGGCAAAGCACTCCGCGCGCACACCGGTCAGCATGTCGGCGTCAATCAGCGCATCGTGGACAATGGCGTCGGCGCATTCCATCGCGGCCACAACGCCGAGCGTCATCGTTTCCAGCCCGCCTGGCCCGGCGCCCGCAATCCACACGTGCCCCGGCCGGAAGCCTGCGGTGGACGGCCGCAGGCGCGCCAGAACGGATTGCGCAAACGCGCTCAAGACGTGCTCTCCAGGCCGCGGAAGCGCCGCACATAATCTGCATCGTAAAGCGCACTTTCGCGAAACTCGGTGGTGCCCAGCGTCAAACCCACAAAGATGAGCGCGGTGCGGGCGATGGGATCGTCCGCCAGCGCAGCCTCGATGGTTCCGAGCGTGGCCCGCACGACCCGCTCATCGGCCCAGGTGGCGCGTGCCACCACAATGGCCGGGCAGTCCGCCCCCAGGACCGGCAGCAATTCAGCCACCACCCGGTCCAGCGCATGAATGGCAAGGTGGATCGCCAGCGGCGCGCCCGTTGCCGCGAATGCGGCCAGCCGCTCCCCCTCCGGCATGGGCGACGCGCGGCCCGAAATGCGGGTGAGCACAAGGCTCTGCGCCTGTCCCGGCACGGTCAGCTCACAGCCGAGCGATGCGGCCGCCCCCGCAAAGGCCGGCACGCCGGGCACGATGGTCCACGCAATGCCCAGCCGGGAGAGCCGCCGGGTCTGCTCACCCACCGCGCTCCACACCGAAGGGTCGCCCGAGTGGAGCCGCGCCACGTCGTGCCCCGCCGCGTCGGCGGCCACATATTCGGCCTCGATCTCGTCCAGCGACAATGCGGCGGTGTTGACCATGCGCCCATCGGCCGGGCAGTGCGTCAGAAGCTCCGGCGGCACGATGGAGCCGGCGTAAAGGCACACCGGGCACGACGCCAGCAGCCGCTGTCCGCGCACGGTGATGAGGTCCGCCGCCCCCGGTCCGGCACCGATGAAATGGACGGTCATGCCGTTTCTCCCGCAGCGGCAGGCGCTGCCGACGCATAGGTGATGGTGTCGCCGCCGATGCGGCTGCCCCAGCCCGGCACCAGCACCAGCGAAAAATACGGCGCCGCATCGTCCGGCTTGTCGGCCAGCGGAACATGGTGGCTGCCCGCCATCGTGCCGCGCTCCACGTAGACGGCGTGGTGCAGGCGGCCGACCGAGGCCAGCGCCCGGCGGATGCGACCGAGGTTTCGACCCACTTTCATGATGACGGCCGCCTCCACTTCGGCAAGGCGGGCGGCCAGCGCATCTTCGGCCAGTGTGCCGGGGAGGATCGCCATCATCTCGTCGCCCTGCACCAGCGGGAGCCCGGCTTGCGACCAGCAGCCGGACATCGCCGTCACGCCGGGGATGACCTCGCTCGGATAGGCCCGCGCCAGCCGCACGTGCAGGTGCATGTACGAGCCGTAAAACAGCGGATCCCCTTCCGACAGGACGGCCACCGACTGTCCGGCGTCGAGTGCCGCTGCCACCCGCGCCGCGCTTTCCTCGTAGAACGCGGTGATGGCGCTGCGGTATTCGGTGCTGGCGGCCGGCATCTCCGTGGTGACGGGATATTCCAGCGCCATCTCGCGCATGCCGGGGCGCAAGGCCGCGTCCACCGTGGTGCGCGCATTGCCCTTGCGGCCGCGCTTGGCGAAATAGGCGACCACATCGGCCTCCTTCAGCACCCGCGCGGCCTTGAGGGTGAGGAGTTCGGGGTCGCCCGGCCCCGTGCCGACACCCCACAGCTTGCCCGGCGCCGAGCCGCGATCCGTCATGCGTGGCTCTCCGCCATCAAGAGTGTTGCCGTGCTTCATTCAGATCCCCGGCCGCGCCAGTGCGTTGACGCAGGCTGCCGTGATGGCCGATCCGCCCAGCCGCCCGCGCACGATGGCAAATGGCACGTCGATCCCGGCCTCCGCCAGCGCCTCTTTGGATTCCAGCGCGCCGACGAACCCCACCGGCATCCCCAGAATGGCCGCAGGCTTCGGCGCCCCGCCCTTCAGCATGGCGATGAGGTGGAAGAGGGCCGTCGGCGCATTGCCGATGGCAACCAACGCACCGGCCAGATGCGGCCGCCACAGTTCCAGCGCCGCGGCGGAGCGGGTGTTGCCCATTTCCGCGGCCAGCCCGCGCGTCGCAGGGTCGTTGAGCGTACAGATGACGGCGTTGTCCGCCGGCAGGCGGGCGCGGGTGATGCCGCGCACCACCATCTCCGCATCCGCCAGAATGGGCGCGCCGGCCTCCAGCGCCGCCCGGCCGGCATCGGCAAAGCCCGGCGAGAAGTGGAAGGTGGCCGCCGCCTCAACCAGCCCGCAGGCGTGGATCATGCGGATGGCGAGCCCCGCCTCCGCGTCTGAGAAGCGCGATAGGTCGGCCTCAGCGCGGATGATCGCAAACGAGCGGCGGTAGATCTCCGTGCCGTCGCGCACGTGGTCTTCGAGGCTGGCGCCACCGGATGCGGCCGGCACACCAAGCGCACCCGGCGAAAGGGGGGTGAGCGCGGTCATTCGGCGGCCTCCCGGCGGGTGATGCCGAGCGCGGTGCCGGCGGCTTCGGCAAGCATGTCGAGCGCCATGTCGGTGCTGTTGCGCAAGGGGTGCCAGAGGCCGCGGCGGCGGGCATCGGCGAGGCGTTTGGCGATGGCGCGCGCGGCTTCCGGGTTCTGGTAGAGCAGGAAGTCGCGCACTTCGCGGTCCTCGACATAAGCCTCGTGGAGAAGGCCGATCAGTTCGCCGGACACTGCGCCCGTGGTTTCGGCAAAGCCGACCAGCCGGTCCACCGTCTCGGCAAGATCGGATGCGCCGCGCGGCCCGTGGCGCATCTGGCCGCGGATGTAGCGTGGGTTGATGGCGCGCGCCCGCACGGTCCGCGCCAGAGCCCGCGACAGGCTGCGCGCCTGCGGCCGTGCCGGGTCGGTGGTGTCCAGCGAGACGAGATCCGCCGCGCCGCCAAGGCTCGTCACCGCCGCCGCAAAGCCGCCGATGAACGCTGCATCCGCCGAACCTTCGAGGAGGTCGCGCGCGGGATCGTCGCCGGTGTGGACGAGCCCTTCGGCGCCCGCCACCCGTGCTGCGAAGGCGCCGGGGGCAGCCTTGGCATCGCCATCGGCTCCCAGCGTGTGGCTGGCGGCGGCGAGGTAGGCGGCGCCGATCTCGTCGGCATTGTCCCAGTCGCCGGACTGGAGCAGGGCTTCGGCACCGCTGCCGTAGGTGCCGGGCGCGGAGGAAAAGACACGGGCGGCCGGTTCGCCGCGCGCGATGGCTTCGGCGAGGGGGTTGTCGCCCTCCTCCTCGTCGCGGGCGGCGACGGCATCGGCAGCGGCCACCAGCAGCGCCACCTGCGCGGGGAACATGTCGCGGAAGAGGCCGGAGACACGGAAGGTCACATCCACCCGCGGACGGCCGAAGAGGGCCGGCGGCAAAACCTCCACGCCGGTGACGCGGCCGCTGGCGTGGTCCCAGCGCGGGCGGCAGCCCATCAGCGCCAGACCCTGGGCGATTTCCTCGCCGCCGGTGCGCAGGCTGGCACTGCCCCACAGGTCGACCACCAGCCGTGCCGGAAAGTCCCCGTGCTCCTGCATGAAGTAGCGCACCACCTCGTCGGCGGAGGCGCGGCCCACGGTTGCGGCGGTGGGCGTCGGCATCGCGCGCGGGTCGAGCGTGTAGAGGTTGCGGCCGGTGGGGTGGACGTCCGCCCGCCCCCGCGCCGGCGCGCCCGACGGCCCCGGCGGCACGAAATTGCCGGCCAGCGCCACCAGCAGCGCCGTGCGCTCGCCCTCGGCGCTCGCCTGCCGGGCACGGGTTTCGGCCGGGTCAGCGTCCTCGGCCATGACGTCGGCGCGGCCATAGATATGCTGGCCGTCCTTCAACGCGAAATCCTTGATGTCGCAGAGCCAGCCGTCGATCGCCTTCAGCGCCTCGCCCGGTCCGCCGCCGGGGGCGACGCCCGCCACACGGTCGAGGCCCGTGCGCGCCGCCTCGTCCAGAATGACGCGCTCCAGGCGGTCGCGCCGCGCGGGATCGAGGCCATCGGCCTGCGCGTATTCGTCCACCAGACGCTCCAGCGCCTCCTCGTCGTCGGTCAGCCCGGCGCCCACCAGCGGCGGCGGCAGGTGCCCCAGCGTGACGGCGGCAATGCGCCGCTTGGCCTGCGCCGCCTCGCCGGGGTTGGAGACGATGAAGGGGTAGACGACCGGCACGGTGCCGGTGACGATCTGCGGGAAACAGTCCGGCCCCAATGCCACCGCCTTGCCGGGCAGCCACTCCAGAGTGCCGTGCGCGCCCACATGCACCAGCGCATGGGCCTCGAGCCCCCCGGCCTCGCGGGGTGCGCGCATAAAATGGCCGAACGCAAGAAGGTCGTGCGTCGGGGCAAGGTCGGGGTCGTGATAGTCCGCCCGGCGGTCGGAGGCGCGGCCCCGGTCAGGTGCCAGCGCAACGGTGATGTTGCCGAAGGTGGCGCAGCGCAGCATCAGGGGCGCACCATCCGGCTGGCCCCATGCGGCGTCCACCTTCGCCCGTGCCGCCTCGGGCAGCTCTGCGAAGGCCGAAGCCCATGCGCTGCCGGGCAGCACTTCGCGCGGGGTGCGCAGCATCGCCATCAGGTCGCGCGGTTCGGCGGGGATGCCGTCCACCGCATAGCCCGCTGCGGCAAGGTCGTGCAGCATGGCAAGGACGCTCATGGGCACGTCGAGGCCGACGGCGTAGCCCGTCCGCCCGTCCGCGCCCGGATAGTCCGGCATCACCACCAGAAGCCGGCGTTCGGCGGCTGGCGTCTGCCGCAGGCGCACCAGTGCGGCGACGCGGTCCGCCACGGCTTCGATGCGGGAGGGTTCCGGCGTGTGGCGCTGGGCGCGCCAGCCGAGCGGCGAGGCGTCGTCCTCGGCCGGGTCGTCCTTGAAGGAGATGGCGCCGGCCATCACCCGGCCATCCAGCTCCGGCAGGACGACGTGCATCGCAATGTCGGATGCGGTGAGGCCGCGCTCAGAGCCTGCCCAGGCGCTGCGGGTGGTGGTCGCGAGTGCGGCCTGGAACACCGGCACGCCCAGCCGCTCGAACAGCGGCAGGCCGTCGCCGCCGCCCGCCGCTGCAAACGCCGTGGTGGTCACGATGGCCTCCGGCTTCACCGCCTCCACGGCGCGGGCGAGGAAGGCGGCCACATCGTCGCCCTTGAGGCTTGGCACGAACAGCGGCACGGCCGCCATGCCGCGCGCCGCCAGCGCCCCGGCAAGGGCGTGAACGGGCGCGATGTCTTCAGCCAGCAGGAGCGAGCGGTAGAACGGCACCAGCACGGCGGGCCTTTCGGCCACAGCGTCCGGCAGGTCGACGATGCCCTCGCCCGGCAGATAGCAGCCCATGCGCGGGACCGGCACGGCTTCGCGCTGTGGCGCATCGTGCCCGGCAAGGCGGGAAAGGCGGGCGACGAGGCCGTCCATGTTGTCCGGCCCGCCCTCGCGGAAAAAGCCGAGCAGGGCCTCTATTTCCTCGGCGGGCACGGTGGAGAGGCGCGCCAGCTCATCGTCCCGCTCGCTGCATTCGCCGGGGAGAAGCGCCAGCGCGATGCCTTTCTTGCGGGCCATCGCGGACAGCCGCTCCGCACCATAAGACCACCAGTTGTAGCCGCCCAGAACCCGCACGAGGATTGCCCTGGCGCCCGACGCGGTGTTCTCGGTCCACAGGTCCACCGACATCGGGTGTTTGAGGTGGCGCAGCGCGGCGAGCCGCATTTCCGGGCCGCCGTCCGCCCGTGTATGGGCCGCTGCAAGTCCGGCAAGGTCGGAATCGGAGAAGGACAGGACGGCAAGGTCCGCCGGGGCCTGCCCCAGGTCGACAGGCTCCAGCGCCCCGTCCAGCGAGGCCGCGGTGATGTTGGCGATATGCACCCGGCCCGGCCCCGATCAGCCCAGGAGGACGCGTTCGACCGCGGCGCGGTCGATGTCGTGGAGGCCGATCACCACGAGGCGTGTGGCACGGGTTTCATCCGCGCTCCACGCCCGGTCGAAGTGGGAGGTGACGCGCGCGCCAACCCCCTGCACCAGAAGGCGCATCCGCTTGCCAGACACTTCGGCGAAGCCCTTGATGCGCAGAACGTCCGGCAGTGCACCCGCCGCCTCGACGCGGGCGACAAGCGTCTCGGCGCTCTCCACCGCGGGGAGCGTGACGATGAAGGTGTCGAAGTCGTCGTGCTCGTGGTCGTCCGCGCCGTCGTGGTGGCTGTAGCGGCTCTCGATCACATCCTCCGTCGCGGCGCCGAGGCCGAGGAGAATGTCCGGGCTGATCGCCCCGTTCTCGGACGGCACCACCTTCACCGAAGCGCCCAGATGCGCGCCGAGCCGCTCTTTCGCGGCGGCAAGGCCCGCAGTGTCGACGAGGTCGGTCTTCGACAGGATCACGAGGTCGGCGCAGGCGATCTGGTCGTCGAACACCTCCTCGATGGGGTCGTCATGGTCGAGCGTCTCATCGGCGGCGCGCTGGGCGTCGAGCGCAGCGGGATCGTGCGCGACGAGGCCGCGGGCCAGCGCATCGGCGTCGGCAACCGTGATCACGCCGTCCACCGTCACCCGCGCGCGGATGGCGGGCCAGTTGAACGCCTGCACCAGCGGCTTGGGGAGTGCGAGGCCGGACGTCTCGATGAGGATGTGCTCCACCATCGGCTCGCGCGACAGGATCGCGTCCAGCGCAGGCTGGAAATCGTCCGCCACGGTGCAGCAGATGCAGCCGTTGGCCAGCTCGACGACGTTCTCCTCCGGGCAGGTGTCGATCCCGCAGCCGCGCAGAACTTCGCCGTCTATGCCGACGTCGCCGAATTCGTTGACGATGACCGCGAACCGCCGTCCGCCCGCATTTTCGAGGATGTGGCGCAGGATCGTCGTCTTGCCCGAGCCGAGGAAGCCGGTGACGACCGTGCAGGGCACGCGCGCCCGCGCACCGGCCAGAACGCCAGTGGGAACCGCCGGGGCGGGTGTGTCGAGGCTCATGATACGGCCTTTCCGGTGGCTGAAGGGAGCGGTGGGACGCGGGAGACCATACCGGATTTCAGGCATTGCGGGCGGCCGCGCCAGGGCATCACGCCGCCACGCGCTTCGGCCAGAAGCCGTGCGCCCTCGATCAGGTCGGCGGCATTGTCCTCGGCCAGGTCGCCGAAAACGTAGGTCCAGCCGTCTTCCGCCACAAAGGCGGCAGACAGGCGGCGCTTGCAGTTGCCGAGGCACTCGTGGCCGATCACGGTGGCGGCGCCGTCGTTGGCGGCCTCCACGCCCGCAAGCAGGCGCTGACCGGGGCGCGGGTCGCTGTCCGCGCCGTCGGCATTGCGGCAGCTTGTGCAGACCAGCAGCGTTACGGGTGAGGGCGCGCCATGCGGCTCGTCCTGCGGCGCCGCGTCCGTCGTCGCCATGGTGGCGGACGGGGCGGTCGCCGTCATCGTTGATGACGTCATTCTTCCCTCCGTCTCCAGTGTCCCCGCTGGAGGTTGGTTGGTTTCGCGCGCCTTCCGGCAGGTTTCCTGGCTCGCGGCTCGAACGCTGGTCCGCCGCCTTCCCGCTCCGGCCCGGGGGCGCGGATCAGTGGCAGTTGGCGGTCAGCTCGCCGCTCACAGTTGCGGGCACAGCCGGGGAGTTGAGCGAAAGCCCGCACCCCGTTCCCTTCTCCGGCACGCACGCAAACACGTCGCGCCCCGGCACCGTTGGCAGAGGCCATCTGCTGTCATGGCCCCGTGGGTGTCAAGCTGGACCGCGGCGCCGGGCCGCGCGGCAGACATGCCCGTCATTCCGCAATCGGGCTTGCCAGCGCCCTTTCCTCGCGCGAAAGCAACGCCATGAGCGCACCACTTGCCATCACCATGGGCGAACCCGCCGGCATCGGCGGCGAAATCACCCTCGCCGCCTGGGCCACCCGGCGCCTGCCGCCCTTCGTTCTGATCGACGACCCGGCGCGGGTCCGGGCGCTCGCCACCACGCTGGGGCTGAACGTGCCGGTCGAGGCCGTGAACGGTCCCGCCGAGGCCGCCGAGGTCTTTGCCCGCGCGCTCCCCGTCCTGCCGCTGTCCGAACCCGTGCCGCTGGCGCTCGGCACGCCGTCGGGCGGCACCGCGCCGGCCGTGCTGGAATCCATCCGCACCGCCGTTTCGCTCGCCATGTCGGGGGCGGCCGGCGCGGTCGTGACCAACCCGATCCACAAGGCCGTGCTGATCGACGCCGGCTTCCGCCATCCCGGCCACACCGAATTTCTGGCTGAGCTGGGCGGCGTCCCGCGCACCGTGATGATGCTTGCCGGGCCGGACCTCCGCGTCGTTCCCGTCACCATCCACATTGCGCTGAAGGCCGTGCCCGCTGCCCTCACGGCGGACGAGATCATCGAGACCGGCCGCATCGTCGCTAGAGCGCTGCGGCAGGATTTCGGCATCGGGAGCCCGCGCATTGCGGTGGCGGGCCTCAACCCCCACGCCGGTGAAGACGGCAAGATGGGCACCGAGGACCGCGACATCATCGCCCCCGCCGTCGCCACCTTGCAGGCCGACGGCATTGCCGCATTCGGACCCCTGTCAGCCGACACGCTGTTCCACGCCCGCGCCCGCGCCACCTACGACGCCGCGCTGTGCATGTATCACGATCAGGCGCTGATCCCGATCAAGACGCTGGCGTTCGACGAGGGCGTCAACGTCACCCTCGGCCTGCCGTTCGTGCGCACCTCGCCCGACCACGGCACCGCGCTCGACATCGCCGGCAAGGCCATCGCCCGGCCGGACAGCCTGATTGCTGCCATCAACCTCGCCGCGGACCACGCCGCGCGCCGCTTCGGAAAGACACAATGACCCCGCAAAGCCCCCGTCTCGGCGTCAACATCGACCACATCGCCACCATCCGCAACGCACGCGGCGGCGACAATCCGGACCCGGTGCGGGGCGCGCTGATCGCAATGGAACACGGCGCCGACGGCATCACCGCGCACCTGCGCGAAGACCGCCGCCACATCCGCGACGAGGACATGAGCCGCCTGCGCGCCGAAGTGCCGCTGAAGCTCAATTTCGAGATGGCGGTCACCGAGGAGATGCTGACGCTCGCCCGCGAGATCTCCCCCCACGCCTGCTGCCTGGTGCCTGAGAACCGCGCCGAGATCACCACCGAGGGCGGGCTCGACGCCATTGCCGCCGGCAACGTCCTGCCGGACTATGTGGCCCGCCTTGCCGACGCCGGGATCCGCGTCTCGCTCTTCATCGACCCGGATGTGGCGCAGGTGGAAATGGCCGCCCGTGTCAAAGCGCCGGTGATCGAGCTGCACACCGGCCGGTTCTGCGAGGCCACGGGCGAGGAGCGGGCGCGTGAGCTGAAGCGCCTCACGGAGGCTGCCCGCGTCGCGGAAGAACTCGGCATCGAATGCCATGCCGGCCATGGGCTGACGTTCGACACCATCGCGCCCGTCGCCGCGATCCCGCAGATCCTGGAATTCAACATCGGCCATTTTCTGGTGGGCGAGGGGGTGATGATCGGCTTCGGCCCGGCCGTCGCCGAAATGAAACGGCTTATAATTCAGGCGCGTCAGGCCGCATTTGCCTGAGAAGGACGCGGCGGTCGATTTTTCGGCGGATTGACATGTAGGGTTCACAAAGGCGTAGCGCTCTCGTCACACAGAACGGCGAACGCTCCGCCCGGAAACCGCTTCACCGGAGGACCGCATGCGTTCCCTATTGCTGACTGCCCTTCTCGCGACCGCCGCCGCCCCGGCACTCGCCGCCGAACTCCCCAAAGCTGACGCGATGAGCTACGGCTTCCGCCCGGCCTTCCTCATCGACACGATGGAAGACGGCGACCTCAAGGAGAAGCTTCTCTCCTGCGCGGGCCAGACGCCCTCTCGCACCACCTTTTCCATCGGACACCGCGGCGCACCGCTGATGTTCCCCGAGCACACGGTGGAATCAAACGTGGCCGCTGCCCGCATGGGCGCCGGCATCCTTGAGTGCGACGTCACCTTCACGGCCGACAAGGAGCTCGTCTGCCGTCACGCGCAGAACGACCTCCACACCACCACCAACATCGTCGCCACCGACCTAGGTGCAAAGTGCACGACGCCGTTCACCCCGGCCGAAGGCGACACCCCCGCTGCCGCCGAGTGCCGCACGTCCGACCTGACGCTCGCCGAGTTCAAGACGCTGGCGCCCAAGATGGACGCTGCCGACAAGACCGCGACCACCGCCGAAGACTATCTCGGCGGCACCGCCGATTTCCGCACCGACCTTTACGTGGACGACACGACGCTCCTGACGCACGCGGAATCCATCGAGCTGTTCAAGTCGTTCGGTGCCAAGTTCACGCCGGAGCTGAAGTCCGCCTCGGTCGACATGCCCTATGACGGGTTCACGCAGGCGGATTACGCCCAGAAGCTGATCGACGAGTACAAGGCCGCCGGCGTTCCCGCGTCCGACGTGTGGGCCCAGTCGTTCAACCTCGACGACGTCAAGTACTGGATCGAGAACGAGCCGGAATTCGGCGCGCAGGCCGTCTACCTCGACGACCGCTATGAAGCGTTCGACGACGACGAGGGCGAGATCGACCCCAACGACCCCGCCACCTTCAAGCCGACCATGCAGGAACTGGCGGACATGGGCGTCAACTACATCGCCCCGCCCATCTGGATGATGCTCACCCTCGATGACAGCGGCGAGATCGTGCCCTCCGCCTACGCCAAGGAAGCCAAGGCCGCCGGCCTCAAGCTGATCGCATGGTCGCTGGAGCGCTCCGGCCCGCTGGAGAGCGGCGGCGGCTGGTACTACAAGTCCATCGCCGACGCCATCGACGACGATTCCGATTACCTGAAGGTCGTCGATGTTCTGGCGCAGGACGTGGGTGTCGAAGGCATCTTCTCCGACTGGCCCGCCACCGTCACCTACTACGCCAACTGCTTCGGCAAGTAGTGCGGACCACGGCGGCCCCTTCCCCAAGGGGCCGCCACGCCATAGTTTTGCGGCGGTAACAGGAGTGCTCCGATGACCGACGCCGAACGCACCGAACTCGAAGCCGCCGCCTTCCGCCGCCTCGTCCAGCATCTGCGCGAACGGACCGACGTGCAGAACATCGACATGATGAATCTCACCGGATTCTGCCGCAACTGCCTCAGCCGCTGGTACGGCGAGGCCGCCGCGGAAAAAGGCATGGACATGGGCAAGGAAGAGGCGCGCGAGATCGTCTACGGGATGCCGTACTCAGAATGGCGCGACCGCTACCAGACCGAGGCGACCGACGCGCAAAAGGCCACCTTTACGGCAAATCCACCGCAGCACTGAGGGTTTGGGCGCATTCCGCGCCCTCCGCCCGGCACGCCGGCGGCCGCTCATGCTGCCGGCGGACGGCTGTCAGAGCGTGCGGGGTGTGAGGCTTGCGCGCTTGCGTGGCAGCTGCGGACTCGCGGCCAGGGCGCGGCGGCGCATCCAGGGGCCGGGTTCTGAGGATTTGGGGTAGTAGCGCGGCACGCCATTGGCACAGCGGCCACGGCGTTTCAGCGGTGTGGGGGCCAGCCGGGTCAGTGGCCGGTCTGCCAGCTCCACGGCACCGCGCTTTCGCCCCAAGGGCTGCCCGGCATTGAATATCTCGGTGCCCTCGTGCCGGTGCCAGGGGGCGGATTCGCCCGCGCCCTGGCCATTCTCGTTACGTCCAACCATCGGTCGCCTCACCGTTGTTGCCGCGGATGAGGCATTAAACCAATGGTTAGGCGTATTGCCAACTCAGAGGTTGTCGAGCCATTCGTCGACCTGCCTGCGCACCTCTTCCTTGGAGTCGCCGTAGCGCTCCTGAATGAGGCCTTCGAGGCGCTCGCGGTCACCCTCAGCCTGGGCAACCTCATCGTCCGTGAGCTTGCCCCATTTGCTCTGAGCCTGTCCGGTAAACTGCTTCCAGTTGCCTTCGACCTGATCCCAATTCATGTGTCCGACTCCTTGGTGACATGGATTGCTCGGTGAACGTCGCCGCAGGCGAAAGAGTTGCACACCCGGCCGTCATTTCATTGCGCATTGCCGCCGCTGTCGAACGCATTGGCGGGCACGGGCCGCGTCAGAAGCCGGCCCGCGCTCTCAGCGCCCGCTCCCGCTCAGCCTCGCGGGTCGCCGTGCGCACTGCGCTGTAGGGCCGTGCTGCCTCAAGCGCCATCATCCGCCGCTGCTCGCGGATGCGGAAGCGCGCGCGATCGCGCTTGTGCATCCGGTAAAGGCCGGGCAGCCGGACCAGGATGCCGAGATAGCGGCCACCCAGCCTGAACGGTTCGGTGGAGGCGCGCCACAACCACTCAAGCCCCATCTTCTGCATGAACGCAGGCGCGCGGCGGATCTCGCCGGACAGGAAATCGAGCCCGCCGCCGATGTTGAGAAACACGCCGTGGCGCACGTTGTCCGCCATTCTGGCCGACCACATCTCCTGCTTGGGCGCACCCAGCGCCACCAGAATGATGTCCGGCCGCACGGTGCGGATCATCTGCGTCAGCTCTGCCTGAATGTCCGGGTCGCGGTCGAAGCCGAACGGCGGCGCGTAAGCGCCCGCGAACTCAAGGCGGGGGTTGTCGGCCTTCAGCCGCTTGGCGGCGGTGTGCAGCCGCTCCATGGTCGAGCCGAACAGGAACACCCGGCGTCCCGCCGCAGCCGCCGCCTGCATCACCGGCCCGATCATGTCCGACCCGGTGACGCGTCCCGGCAGGGGCGTTCCCTCGTGCTCCGACATCCACACGAAGGGCATCCCGTCGGCCGTCACCAGGTCGGCTTCCTCGTAGACGCGGCGGAAGCGCGGGTCCGTGCGCAGCTTCATCACATGGTCGAGGTTGGTGGTCACGACGTTGCGTGCGGGCCTTCTGCCGGACCAGTGGATGATCCGCTCCACGGTCGCCGCCATGTCCAGCCCGCTGACCGATACGCCGAACAGGCGCTGTGTTGGGACAGGCGGCATGTCGTCCGCCATCGCCATGGCTGGTGCCACTGCGGGCGCGGGCGCCTCAGGCACTGGCGGCGCAGGTTGCGCGACGGGGGCATGCGCCGGCGGCCTTGGCTGTGGGGTTGGCGTCGCGCGGGCCGGCGGCGCGGCTTTGCCGCCATACAGGGTTCGGTGGATGCCGCGCGCCAACAGAAAGCCGACGAAAGCACGCCGCAGCAAGGGGTTGTCCATCTTGGTTTTCGCTCCGCCTGCTGTGGCCCGCGCCGAAAGCGACATGCTTTCGGAAGGACCCTTCAATCACAACACTGAACCATCAACGCAAAAAAGCCCGGGCGCGAGCCCGGGCTTTTGAAGTTTTTTCCGGAAAAGCGATCCGCCGGCGTGGCGGACCGCTGCTTCCGAGGGCCGATTACATGCGGCCGGTGCCGAATTCGGGGTAGGCAAGCACGCCCACTTCCGACTGGTCGAGACCCGCGGCCTCTTCTTCCGGCGTTGCCCGGAGCCCGGTCACACCCGCCAGGATGAGCCACACCACGAGGCTGGAGAAGAACGCCAGGCCACCGATGGCCGCAACGCCGACGAACTGCACGTAGTAGCTGGCGTCGGTGTTGGTCAGCGGCACGATCATCGTGCCCCAGATGCCGGCCACGAGGTGGACCGGGATGGCGCCGACGACATCGTCGATGCGGAGCTTGTCGAGCAGCGGCACGAACACCACCACCAGCACGCCGCCGATACCACCGATCATGGCAGCCTGCGCCATGGTGGGGGTGAGCGGCTCGGCCGTGATGGACACGAGACCGGCCAGCGCGCCGTTGAGCGCCATCGTGACGTCGACCTTACGGTAGAGGAGCTGCGTCAGGATGATGCAGACCACCACGCCGGAAGCCGCTGCGGTGTTGGTGTTGACGAAGATCTTCGCCACCGCGGAGGCATCTTCGATGGTCCCGAGCGCGAGCTGCGAGCCGCCGTTGAAGCCGAACCAGCCGAGCCACAGGATGAACGTACCCAGCGTGGCAAGCGGGATGGACGAACCCGGCATCGGGTGGATCACGCCGTTGGAGCCGAACTTGCCAGCGCGGGCGCCGACAACGATGGCACCGGCAAGCGCTGCCCAGCCACCGACCGAGTGCACCAGCGTGGAGCCGGCGAAGTCGGAGAAGCCCATCTGGTCGAGCCAGCCTGCGCCCCACTCCCAGGAACCGGTGATCGGGTAGAGGATGCCGGTCAGGAAGACGACGAAGATCAGGAACGGCCACAGGCGCATACGCTCGGCCACGGTGCCCGAAACGATCGAGGCCGTGGTGGCGCAGAACACCATCTGGAAGAACCAGTCGGATGCAGCGGCATAATCACCCGAATCCGCGGACGGTGCGGGGATTTCCTTCATGGAGAAGGTGCCGAGATAACCCGAAAGCTGCGCGATGTTGTCGGCAACGTTCACGTTCTCGTACATCAGGTTGTAGCCGAGCAGCCAGAACATGATGCCTGCGATCGAGTACAGCGCGATGTTCTTGAGGCACTGCATGGCTGCGTTCTTGGACCGGACGAGACCGGCTTCCAGCATGGCAAAGCCAGCTGCCATGAACATCACCAGGAAGCCGCCCATCAGGAACAGCAGCGTGTTGAACACGAACGGATTGGGGTCCGTCGGTGCGTCGGACGGACCCGGCTCGGAGTCGGTATCCGTTGCGGAGGCTTCCAGCGCATCGAGGCGCGCCGAAATGGCCGACATGGCGTCGGATGCAGCGTCGGCCGTTGCGGCCCCGGCTGCCTGGACAGCGTCGCCGGTTTCTTCGGCGGCGTTCTCGATGGCATCGCCCGCTTGTTCGGTCTGCGTCTCAACCGAGGCAGCGGGCGGCGTTGTCGTATCGGTCTGCGCCCAGGCTGGGGCCGCCACCGTCATCGCGAGCGCCAGGCCGGCCCCCGCTAGAATATTCAAGAGTTTAAACTTCATTGGGTTGTCCGCTAACGAGGGTGGGGTTTCAAAGAGCTTCGGCGTCGATTTCGCCGGTCCGTACGCGGACCACCGAATCAAGCGTGTAGACAAAGATCTTGCCGTCGCCGATCTGTCCGGTCTGAGCGCTTTGCTGGATTGCCTCGACGACGCGCGGGACAGCTTCGTCCGACACGGCGAGTTCGATCTTTAGCTTCGGAAGAAAGCTGACCGCGTATTCGGTGCCGCGGTACACCTCCGTATGGCCCTTCTGGCGGCCATAACCCTTCACTTCACTCACCGTCAGGCCTGAGACGCCCGCAGCGGACAAAGCGTCCCGGACCTCGTCGAGCTTAAACGGCTTGATGATTGCCATCACAATTTTCATGCGCATTCCCTTCGTCTCCCCACCGGGCGTTCGGAGGCCCGACAGCGGTCGGCTGGTCAGTTGATTACAAGAGCTGTGCCAACCCTGTGGGCCGGTTTTGCCCGTTAGATATACACCGCAACAGCCTACGGGTTAAGCAAATGCATAGTTTTTAGGCGATATCGAACGCAGCTCTGCACAGCGGTGTGCATCCGCAGGCCAACCTCATGCTATGCGCCGCCAATCGCTGCGCATAGAAGGGATTGCGGGCGTACACGACCTTGAGGAAATAAAATGGCGCATTGGCTGTTCAAATCAGAACCGAACACATGGAGCTGGGACGATCAGGTCGCCGCCGGCAAGTCCGGAACCGAGTGGGACGGTGTGCGCAATTATCAGGCGCGCAATATGATGCGGCAGATGAAAAAGGGCGAGCGCGGATTTTTCTATCATTCGGTCAATGAAAAGCAGATCGTCGGCATTGTGGAAGTGGTGGCAACCGCACACCCCGACAGCACCGATGACAGCGGCAAATGGGAATGCGTCAACATTCGCGCGATCAAACCCCTGACATCGCCTGTCTCGCTGGACATGGCGAAGGAGACCGAAGCACTCGGCGAGATGGTCCTCGTCAACAATTCGCGCCTTTCGGTGCAGCCGGTCACCGATGCCGAATGGGCCGAAGTGCTCAAACTCGCCCAGACCAAGGCGTGACCCCGGCCGCATTCGTTCTCGAAAACACGGTGCTTCAGGCGCCCTCGCTGGTCCCCGAGATCAAGCTCCACCTCGCGGACGATGCGCTGCCCCTCTGGCACAAGACGGAAGACGAGCTGGCGCGGATCGGCCTGCCGCCACCGTACTGGGCGTTTGCGTGGGCCGGCGGCCAGGCGCTCGCCCGCCACATACTGGACACGCCGAGCCTCGTCGCCGGCCGCACCGTGCTCGACATCGGTTCCGGCAGCGGCCTTGTCGCCATTGCCGCGGCCATGGCCGGGGCGGCCCGTGTGGCCGCCAACGAGATTGACGATTTCGCGCTCGCCGCCATTGCCGTCAACGCCGAAGCCAACGGCTATGCCATCGCCATCGAAAGCGGCGACCTTCTGGACGACACCGCCGACGCGGATCTCGTGCTGGTGGGCGACCTCTTTTACGAAAAGCCGCTGGCGACCCGCACCCTGGCCTACCTGCGCCGGGCCCAGCGCGCCGGTGCCGCCGTGCTGGTGGGCGACCCCAGCCGCTCCTACCTCCCCAAGGAGGTTCTCAGCCCGGTTGCCACCTACAACGTGCCCACACCCCGCGCGCTGGAGGATGCCGACATCAAGCGCACCACGGTCTGGCGCCTCGCCGACGGGGCTTGAGGAAGACCGCCGGCAGCGCCGGGGCGGGCAGGGCGGTTCGCGCAACGATTGCCGGTGGCCGGACCGCGGGCTACGCTTTGCCGCCAACCGGAGCATGTGATGCGCGCCAAATCCACCAGAAACCGCCGGCAGCCCGCGGTGACGTCCGCATGAGCCTTGCCGAACGCGCGATCCGTGAAGTGATCGACCGCCACGACGCCTTCGTGACCTGGTTCACCGACGGGACGGACCCCGCGGTGATGACCGCAATCACGGCCTCGTTCGCGCCCACCATGGTGGCGTTCGGACCGGACGGGACGGCAACTCACCACGCCGCGTTGCTGGAGGTCCTCGAAGGCGGGCGCGCCGCGCGGCCGGCGGACTTCACCATCACCATTGCGGATCCCGAGGCGCTGTGGGCGAACGACACCGCCGCCCTCATCACCTACGTGGAACACCAGAGCAGCGGCACGACGCGGACGGCCCGGCGGTCCACCGCCCTGTTCACCGCCGACGAAACGGCGCCCAACGGTGCCCTCTGGCAGCATGTCCACGAAACGTGGATCGATACCGGCGCTCAAGCCGGCTGATCACGCCGCGTCGTGAAAGATGACGCCCAGCGTCATCCGCTCGCCGCTGCGAAGGCGGCTCACGCCATGGCGCATCCGCACCCGGTGGTCGCCTCTGGCCCCGCGCCGGGGGCGCTCCGCGGTGGCAAACAGCGCGCCTTCGCCAAAGCCGAGCGGCACCACCTCCGCACGCGATTGCATCCGCGGCCGCTGCTCGGTCAGCACCAGCTCGCCGCCATCGAACGTCGCCGGATCGGTCAGCAGAACCACAAGCTGGAGCGGAAACGACACCGCACCATAAAGGTCCTGATGGAGGCAATTATAATCGCCCGCCTGATATTTGAGGAGGAGGGGGGTCGGCTTCGTCTGTCCCGCGTCGTGGCAGCGCTCCCGCATGCCGGCAAGCGTTTCTGGCACGGGCGCGGTGCCGAGCCGTCCGGCCCAGCGGTTTGCCGTGCGCGCGGCGTGGGGGTACACCGCCGCCCGCAATGATGCGACCGCGTCAGGCAGCGGATTGTCGAAATATTTGTACTCGCCCGAGCCGAAGCCATGCCGCGCCATCACCACGCGGCTGCGGAATGCGGCGGTCTCGTAGGAGGCGGCCAGCGCGCGGCAGACTGCGGGCGTCAACAGCGGGCCGGTCCGCGCCACGCCGTATTCGTCAAGCTCGGCGTCAATCCGGGGCCAGTCCAGCGCATCGATCTCAGGCTGCATGGCCGCGCTCCGCCTCAATCAGCGCGGCCTTTTTCGGCACGCCCCAGCGGTACCCGGCCAGCGATCCGTCGGCCCGCACCACGCGGTGGCAGGGAATTGCGACGGCAATTCCGTTGGCCCCGCAGGCCCGCGCCACCGCCCGGTGCGCTGTGGGGGCGCCGATGGCCCGCGCAATCTCCGCATAGCTTGCCGTGGTTCCCACCGGAATGCGGCGGAGCGCCGACCACACCCGCTCCTCGAATGCTGTCCCGCGAATGTCGAGCGGCAGTTCCGCCGCAAGCCGCGGCTCGGCAACCGCGGCCAGAACCCCAACCATGAATTTTTCAAAATCCGCGCCGCCGTCCACCACAATGGCATGCCGGAACCGGGCCTCGATGTCCGCACGCCCTTCGGCGGCGGTGTCACACAGCACGATGCCGGCAATGCCGACGCGCGAGAATGCCGCAGTCACGACACCAACCGCACTGGGCCCGCTTGCAAGCACAATCACCTCGCCGCGGCCGCCCGCTGCCATTGCTGCCGGCGCCACGCCGAAACGGGTGGCCACAAGGTCGTAAAAGCGCGACAGGCTTTCAAAGCCCGCGCGGAAGGCGGCATCGGTGACAGCGCCGCCCTCGGCCAACGCCGTCACCACGCGCCGTGCCCGGTGGGCTGCGCCGTAGGCTTTCGGCGTCACGCCGGTGTGCGCCTTGAAGATGCGGTGAAAGTGGTGCTGGCTGAGGCCGGCGCTTGCCGCAAGTTCGGCAAGGGGCGGCGTCCGATCCGCCGCCTCGATGGTACGGCAGACGGCCTCCACCGCAAGAGCGTCGCGCTGGGCCTTGGACATTTCGCCCGGCTTGCAGCGCTTGCACGGGCGGTAGCCCGCCGCCACCGCCTCCCGCGGCAGCCGGAATTCGAACACGTTGCGCCGCAGCGCCTGCCGCGAAGGGCAGCTGGGCCGACAATAGACCCCTGTGGTGACCACGGCGTAGACGAACGCGCCATCAGCAGCGCCGTCGCGGGCTTCAATCGCCCGCCATGCGGCATCAGACACAGCCATCCCGGCTCTCGTTCCTGCAACCATGGTCCGTCCCTCCGGCGTTCTGGAGAGTGTTGTGCCGCACGGCAATAATGTCGCGACACCCGATTCTTGCGCCCGAATTCGGGCGGCCGGTCAGCGCCCGTCCTGACAGACGATCCGCAGCATCACATCCTGCGCCACCGGAATCGACAGCGCGGGCCGGGTGCGCGTGGCAAATACCGCCGCCGCCACCGCAGCCGAAACGGTGCGCAGCCGCGCCGGGGTCCACCGGTCGAGAATGCGTGCACCAGAAGACTTGCGCGGGCCATAAAGCGGCGGGCGGATCCCTTCCACCGCGCGGCCGGGCGCAGTGCCCGCAGCCACGGCCGCTGCCGCAATTTCAAAACCCTGCAGCGCCCACTGCGCGTTCATCAGCAATGTCACCGCATGGCTGTCCTGCTTGAGAACGCGGGGCAGGAGCACCGCTAGCCGGTCCCGCTGGCCGAGCAGCGCAGCATCCACCACCTCGCTCATTTCGGTGACCGACACGTCCCCCACCACGGCATCCACGTCGGCCAGCGTCAGCCGGTCGCCGCTGGCGGCATGAAGGCACACCTTGGCAACTTCGCTGCGCGAGGCGCCACGATCCGCACCGAGCCGCTCGATCAGCGCGGCGCGGGCCTCCGCATCCACCTGAAGGCCGAGCGAGGCCGCTTCCTCGTCCACCATCCGCTCCAGGTCGCGCACACTGTCGGCCGGGCAATAGATCGCCAGCGCCGCCTTTGCCGCCTCGGCGTCCTTGCGCAGGCCGACGCCTTTCCTGAGGTCGCCGGCTTCGATCAGGACCACGGCGTCGGTCGGGGGATCGGCAAGCAGCGGCGCGACGGCCGGGGCAAGATTCTTGCCGCCCGCATCGCGCACCCAGACCAGCCGTTTATCCCCGAACATCGACACCGTGCGCGCTTCATCGGAAAGACGGCCCGCCTCGCCGGTGATGGCGGACGCATCGAGCCGGACCACGGCAAACGGGTCCGATGAAGCGTCGAACAATTTTGCGATGCTGGCGGCTGTTTCGGTGACCAGCCCGCGATCGGGCCCGAACACGACAATCACCGGCGCCAGTGCGTCGATCGAGGTCAGCCGCCGGCCGACCTCGGACGCGCGCAGCGTGCTCACGCGCCCCGCTTGGCCGCGAAGTAGGCGGCAATCCGTGCGCCGATATTCTGCGCCATGATCTTGGCCGCCCGCGTGCCCGCATCGCGTTCGGCCCGCACGTTGGAAAAGCGCTGGGACGAAAAGTCGTAGGATGCGGTGGCGTTCGACGAGCCGGTCAGCAGCGTCTTGCCGGTCGCGATCTCGGACAGGATGAACGTGCTGTTGAGCGTCAGAAGAACGGCGGCGGGCAGGTCTTCCTCCAGCTCGATGGCCAGCGGATCGGTGGCCGCATCCTCGATGATCCGGAGGCGGTAAAGCTCCTGGTCCGGTCCGCCGCCATCGCCGCCGAACAGGAACATCAGCTCGTTGCGGATCTCCTGGCCCACCCGGTTGCCCGGTGGATCGATGACAATGGCCTTCAGATCGGGCACCGGCGACAGCGCGCCACCCGCGCCGCCCGCATAATAGAGCGGACGCACGTTGCACCCGGCAACGCCAAGCGCCACCGCTGCGATCAGAAATCCCCTACGCGACCACATTGACGATCCGTTTCGGCACGATGATGACCTTGCGCGGCGCGCGGCCGTCCAGATGCTTCTGAACCTCCTCCAGCGCGAGCGCGGCCTTCTCGATGTCGTCGTTGGCTGCATCCATCGCCACCGTCACCTCTCCGCGCTTCTTGCCGTTCACCTGCACCGGCAGCGTAACCCGGTCTTCCACCAGGAGCGAGGGGTCGAATTCGGGCCAGGGCGCAGCGGCGGCAAAACCCTCGTTGCCAAGCAGCGTCCAGCATTCTTCGGCCAGATGCGGCATCATCGGCGCAAGGCAGCGGATCATCCGGTCGATGCTGTCGCGGTAGACGGCGCCGGGCGTCTTGTCCTCGGAGATCGCGGCCTGCAGCGCGTTGGTCCACGCATAAAGCCGTGCCACGGCCCGGTTGAAGCCAAGACCCTCGATGTCCGCGCCAATGTCGCGAATGGCTGCGTGGGTCGCCTTGGTCAGCGCCGCGCCATCACCGCTGGCGGACTTGCCAAACCGCTCCTGCGCCTCGTGGATCAGCCGCCAGACGCGCTGAACGTAGCGGTGCGCCGCGTCGACACCCGCGTCGGTCCACTCGATATCGCGCTCCGGCGGGGTATCGGACAGCATGAACCAGCGGGCGGTGTCGGCGCCATAGTTGGCGATGATCTGGTCCGGATCGACCACGTTCTTCTTCGACTTCGACATCTTCTCGACGCCGTAGCTGAACGCTGGCGTGAGTGCGTCCTTGGTCATGTCGACCAGCCACTTGCCGGCGTCCTGCGCCCGAAGCGGATGGTTGGGCGAGAACCATACGGGCCTTTCGAACAACGGCGTCGCGCCATTTTCGGCAAAGACGGCAGCATAGGCGGCGCGGGTGGCCTCTGGCGCATCGTTCAGCCAGTGGATCATCGCATCGCCATCAATCGCGGGGTCACCGTCCAGCCGGCGCGCCGCCTCGACCTGCATGGCGTAGCGCGCCTTCAGCCGCTCGGCTTCCTCCGGCGTGGCGGGCCGGACATCTTCCGGCGGCAACCATTCGCGCAAGACACCGCCGAAGGTTTCGTGCGTCACCATCCCTTGCGTGAAGAGGCCCGCAAACGGCTCGGGCCGCGAGCCGAACCCGGCCTTGTCCACCGCACGCATGAAGAAGCGCGAATAAAGAAGGTGCAGGATCGCATGCTCGATGCCGCCGATGTACTGGTCCACCGGTACCCAGTGCTCCATCGCATCCTTGTCGATGGGGGCATCGGCATCGGGCGCGGCAAAGCGGGCGAAATACCAGGACGAGTCCACGAACGTGTCCATGGTGTCGGTTTCGCGCCGGGCAGCGGCACCGCAGGACGGACAGTCCACCTTCGACCATGTAGGATGACGGTCGAGCGGGTTGCCCGGCACGTCGAACGTCACGTCGTCCGGCAGTTTTACCGGGAGCTGGTCGTCTGGCACGGGAACGATGCCGCATGCCTCGCAGTGGACCACCGGAATGGGGCAGCCCCAGTAGCGCTGGCGCGAAATGCCCCAGTCGCGCAGGCGGTAGTTCACCTTGCGCGTGCCCTGCGGCGCGCCATCCAGCTGGTGGGCTTCCATCTGATCGGCCACTTCGGCCTTCGCGTCCGGAATGGAAAGCCCGTTCAGAAACTCCGAATTGAAGATCACGCCGTCGCCGGTATACGCCTCCTTGCCGACGGCGAAATCGACACCGGCATCGCGCGGACGAACCACCGGCCGGACCGGCAGCTCGTACTTGCGGGCAAAGTCGAGGTCGCGCTGGTCGTGCGCGGGACAGCCAAAGATGGCGCCCGTGCCGTAGTCCATCAGCACGAAGTTTGCGATGTAGACCGGCAGCGTCACCGTCTCGTCGAACGGGTGAGCCACCCGCATCCCGGTGAGGTAGCCCTTTTTCTCCGCACGCTCGATGTCGGCGGCGGACGTGCCCATACGCTGGCACTCGGCAATGAAGGCTGCCGCTTCGGGGCTGTTCTGCGCAATCGCCGCCGCCAGCGGGTGGCCGGGCGAAATGGCCATGAACGAGGCGCCGAAAATGGTGTCCGGCCGGGTGGTGAACACCTCCAGCGTGGTCTGATCGTCCGGCGAGGGCGCCGTGAACGCAAAGCGCAGGCGCAAGCCTTCGGAGCGGCCGATCCAGTTGCGCTGCATCAAGCGCACCTTGTCCGGCCACCGTTCCAGCCCGTCCAGTGACTCCAGAAGGTCCTCGGCAAAGTCGGTGATCTTGAAGAACCACTGCGACAGTTCGCGCTGCTCCACCAGCGCGCCGGAGCGCCAGCCGCGCCCGTCGATCACCTGCTCGTTGGCCAGCACCGTCATGTCCACTGGGTCCCAGTTGACGCGCGCGGTCTTGCGGGTGACGAGGCCCGCATCGAGGAAGGCATTAAACAGGCGCTGCTGCTGGTGGTAGTAGGCGACGTCGCACGTGGCGAACTCGCGGCTCCAGTCGAGCGAGAGGCCCATGGACTTCAGCTGCGCGCGCATTGCGGCAATGTTGGCGTAGGTCCACTCGGCCGGGTGGACCTTGTTCTGCATCGCGGCATTTTCCGCCGGCATGCCGAACGCGTCCCACCCCATGGGGTGCAGCACGTTGAAGCCCCTGGCGCGGCGGTAGCGCGCGACCACATCGCCCATGGTATAATTGCGCACATGGCCCATGTGGATGCGGCCCGACGGGTACGGGAACATCTCCAGCACGTAGTATTTCGGGCGGCTGTCGGCGTTGTCTGTGCGATATAGGTTCGCGTCGTCCCAAGCGCTGCGCCACTTGGCTTCGGTTGCGGGCGCGTTGTAACGCTCAAACGTACTCATGTTTCGGACCGGATTCTTGATGCGGGGCGGACCATGGGTGAGCTTTTGCCCACGGTCAATGTTGGAACAACCACTCTATGAGCGAACATCGTGTCGGTGAGGAAGTCGCGCAACGGTTGGCAGCCGTGCGCCAGTCGATTGCCGAGGCTGCGGAAGCCGCTGGCCGGGCCGATCCGGTCGATCTGGTGGCCGTGACGAAAACCTTCGATGCGGACCACATCCGCCCTGCGCTGGAGGCTGGCCAGCGGATGGTCGGCGAGAACCGCGTGCAGGAGGCCGGGGGCAAGTGGCCCGCGCTGCGTGAGGAATTTGACGGCATTGAGCTGCATCTTCTCGGCCCGCTCCAATCCAACAAGACCAAAGACGCGGTGGAGCTGTTCGACGTGATCCAGAGCGTCGACCGCGAGAAGATCGCGAACGCCATCGCCAAGGCCGCCGACAGCGTGGGCCGGATGCCGCGCTGCCTTGTGCAGGTGAACATCGGCAACGAACCGCAGAAGGCCGGCACCTTGCCGGACGAGACGGCAGCGCTGGTGGAGCGCTGCCGGGCGCTGGGGCTGACGGTCGACGGCCTCATGGCCATCCCCCCGGCCGACCACCCCCCCGGTCCCTATTTCGAGGCTCTGACGGCCCTCACAGCCGCCTGCGGCCTCAGCGACACGTCAATGGGCATGTCGGGCGACTACCGCGAGGCCATCGCCCACGGGGCGCGGTGGGTCCGCGTCGGGTCTGCAATCTTCGGCAGCCGGCCGCCGATCCGCTAGAGCCAGCGGCGGACGTTGCTGGCATAAGCCTGGTAGACACGGCCGAACGCCTTGTAGAGACGCTCTTCCTCGGTGCGGATAAAGGCCCTTTGGAGGATCATTCCCAGGGGAATGGCGAGCAGTGCCGCGAACGGTTGCCGGAAGGCAAACGCGAAACCGACGACAGCAAGGCAATCGGCCGCGTAGATCGGATTGCGGCTGAGTGCGAAGGGGCCGCGCGTCACCAGCGCGGCAGGCTCGCGGTCGGGCAGCACCGTCGTCATCGATTTGCGCAGCACATAGACCGACCACAGCGAGATGACGACGCTGAGCGAGATCAGCAGCCAGCCGACAAAAATGGTTTCCGCATTGCCGAACTGCCAGAACTGCGCGGCGGCAAATGCCAGCGCAATGAACAGCGCGGTCCACACCGGCGGCCAGATCCGCATGGTCGCCATCAGCTTTCGCCGAGCATCCGGCAGACCTCGTCGAGCTGGTCGAGCGAGGTATAGCGGATGGTGAGCGTGCCGCTTTCATCCGCGTTGTGGGCAAGCTTGACGGGCAAGCCGAGCCTGTCGGTCAGGCGCTTGGTCAGGGCGCGGGTGTTGGCGTCGTCCGCAGGCTTCGGTTTGGGCTCCTTCGGCACGCGGTTCGCCTGGGCGGCCACCAGCGCCTCCGTGGCGCGCACCGAAAGGCCGCGGCTGATCACTTCATCCGCCAGCGCCTCGGCGTTATCGGCGCCAATCAAGGCGCGGGCGTGCCCTGCGGTGAGGGACCCGTCGGCAACGCTGGCGCGGATCGACGGCGGCAGATTGAGAAGGCGGAGCGTGTTGGCCACATGGCTGCGGCTCTTGCCGATCAGCTTGGCAAGGTCCTCCTGGCGGTGGCTGAACTCGGCCATCAGACGCTGGTAGCCGTTCGCCTCCTCGATGGAATTCAGTCCCTCGCGCTGGATGTTCTCGATCAGCGCCAGCTCAAGCGCCTCTCCCGCCGTCACGTTGCGCACCAGCACCGGCACCTGGTGAAGCCCGGCGCGCTGCGCCGCACGCCAGCGCCGTTCACCGGCGATGATTTCGTAGTGCCCGTCGACCACCCGCACCACAATGGGCTGCATCATCCCGTGGCGGGCAATGGACTGCGCCAGCTCCTCCAGCGGCTCATCCTCGAAACTGGAGCGGGGATTATGCGGGTTGGGCGCCAGCGATTCGATCGGCACCTGCTTGGAGTTTTTCGATTCGCGCTGGGGCCCGGCACCAGGCGTGTCGGCATCGCCCAGCAGCGCGGACAGGCCGCGGCCGAGCCGCTTGCGCGTGTCGGGCCGGGCGCTCGCCTTGGCGTCGCCCTCAGCCTTCTGTTCGGCGTTCGCCATCAGGCAACTCCCATCTTCTGTTCGCGGTCGATGAGTTCGGACACCAGGCGGAGATAGGCCTGGCTGCCGGCGCACTTCAGGTCGTAAAGGAGCGCGGGCTTGCCATAGGACGGCGCCTCCGAAAGGCGCACGTTCCGCGGGATCATCGTTTCGTAAACCATATCGCCCATATGCGCCCGAACGTCCGCCACCACCTGATTGGCGAGGTTGTTGCGGGCGTCGTACATGGTCATGACGATGCCGTGCAGCTTTAACTCCGGGTTAACGCTTTCACGAACTTCCCCGATGGTCCGCATCAGCTGCGACAGGCCTTCCATCGCAAAGAATTCGCACTGAAGCGGCGCCAGAATTGCGTGGGCCGCCGCGAGCGCGTTGACCGTGAGCATGGTGAGCGACGGCGGGCAGTCGATCACAACGTAGCGCGGGCCTTCGGGCAGCGACGCGATGGCCTCGCGCAGGCGGACCGCACGGTCTTTCTCGCCCGATAGCTCGATGTCGATCGACAGGAGATCCATCGTCGCGGGGGCCAGCGAGAGGTGAGGGACGGACGTCTCGCGGATGGCTTCGGCCAGCGTCGCATCACGGGTGAGAACATCGTAGGTGCTGACGGGGCGGTCGTCGGAGTGGATGCCGAGGCCGGTGGAGGCATTGCCCTGGGGGTCAAGGTCGATCAGGAGGACGCGTTCACCCAGCGCCGCCAGCGCGGTGGCGGTGTTGATGGCCGTGGTGGTCTTGCCCACGCCGCCCTTCTGGTTGGCGACGGCAATGACGCGGGGCCGTGGTGGCAGCATCGTTACACCCTCACAAGGTTGGTCACGGCAAGGACGGCACCGTCCGGATCGGTCTGGCTCGGGTGCGCTGTCACATCGAAGCGATGGTCCGAGACCGCCTCGATTTCAGTGCCAGCGTCCCGGCCCTTTGGAAAGAGCCCCAGCGTGTCAGGCCCGAAAAACGGCTCGGACAGCGCCAATAGCTTGTGGAGAGGCGCCAGCGCGCGCGCCGAGACCACGTCGTAGGTGTCCGCCGCCAGCGCTTCGGCCCGGTGCGGCTCCACCTTCGCATCGAGCCCGCAATCGGCCACCACGCGCAGGAGAAACGCGGCCTTTTTGCGGTTGGATTCCACCAGCGTCATTACCGTCTCCGGCCTTGCGATGGCGACCACCAGACCCGGAAAACCGGCGCCTGCACCAAGGTCGATCCAACGCCTGCCGCGCCCCTCTGCCAGCGCCACCACCTGAAGGCTGTCGGCAATGTGGCGGGCCCAGATCCGCTCGCGGTCCGCCGCGCTGACAAGGTTGGAGACCGCGCCCCACTGATCCAATGCGCCCACAAACCTTTCCAGAAGGTCAAAACGCGCTGGCTCCAGCACCGCCCGGATTTTCTCGCGGGCGGATTGTTCTTCCGCGCTTGGGGTTTTGACGGACCCGTTCATGCAGCCGCCCGCCGAGCATGAGCGGCAATGAGTGCAAGACCGGCAGCCGTCATTCCCGAAATCCGGCGCGCTTCACCGATGGTGGCGGGACGGCGGGCCGCGAGCTTCTGTTGCAGTTCGGTGGACAAGCCGGGGATTGGTGCGCCCACCAGCACGGGTGGAATGCGGATTCCGTCGGAAGCGGCTTCCCCTGCGGCTTCGCGCGATTGGCGTTCGGTGTGGACCCGGTAGAGCGCATCGGCAAAGACGGTTTCCCGCACGGCACGGGGGAGGGCGCCAAGGGCGGGGGCAAGGGCGATGACCGCGGGCCATCCACCTTCTTCGTGGGCGAGAATGTCCGTCCCCGTCCGCTTCTTGCCGTCCTCCTTGAAGCGGATGCCGTGGGCAGCCGCCTGCTGCGGTGTGAGCGTGAGCGCCGCGAGTGCGGACAGCGCCTCGGCCTTGAGGCGCTCCTTCTCGCGCAGAGCCGCCATCCGACCGGCACTCACCAGACCGACCGTATCGCCCCACGCAGTCAACCTGTCGGCCGCATTGTCCGCGCGGAGGGTGAGGCGGTGCTCGGCGCGGGAGGTGAACATGCGGTAAGGCTCGTCGACACCGTTGGAGATGAGATCGTCGATCATCACGCCGGTGTAGGCATCGCGGCGCGACAGCGCCACGCCATCGCTGTCGCCGGCGCGGCGGGCTGCGTTGAGCCCCGCCATCAGCCCCTGCGCCCCGGCTTCCTCGTAGCCCGTCGTGCCATTGATCTGGCCCGCCAGATAGAGGCCGGGGAATGCGCGCACCTCCAGCGTCGGGTCCAGCGCGCGCGGGTCGATCATGTCGTACTCGATGGCGTAGCCAGGCTGCACGATGGCAGCGTTTTCGCAGCCGGGCATGGAGTGGACCATCGCCAGCTGAACGTCCTCCGGCAGTGAGTTGGAAATCCCGTTGGGGTAGATGAGATCGCTCGTCAGCCCCTCCGGCTCCAGAAAGATCTGATGGCTGTCGCGGTCGGCAAATCGCACAACCTTGTCTTCGATGGAGGGGCAGTAGCGGGGCCCCACCCCGGTGATGTGCCCGGCATACATGGCGGACCGCTGAAGGTTGGCGCGGATCAGCGCGTGCGTCGCTTCCGTGGTGCGGCTGACGTGGCAGGGCCGCTGCGCAATGGCCGTGCGCGTTGTTTCTTCGGCAAAGAAGGACGGGTCATCGTCACCCAGTTGCTCGGGAAGATCGCTGAAATTGATGGTCGAGGCCGCGAGGCGAGGCGGGGTGCCCGTCTTGAGACGACCCATGGGAAGGTCCGCCGCCCGCAGGCGCTCTGCCAGCCTGGACGCGGCGGCTTCGCCCATGCGACCCGCAGGCCAACGCTTGTCGCCAAGGTGAATGATGCCGCCTAGGAAGGTGCCGGTGGTCAGCACAACGGCGGCCGCATTCAGCACTGTGCCATCCGCCAGCACAACTCCGCAGACCACGCCGCCGTCCACCACAAGGTCGGCCGCTTCGCCGGCTACGACACTCACCCCCGGCGCGGCGGCGATGGTGGCTTGCATCTCGGCGCGATAAACGGCGCGATCGACTTGCGCGCGGGGGCCTCGCACGGCAGGCCCGCGGCTTCGGTTAAGAAGGCGAAACTGGATGCCTGACGCATCGGCAACGCGGCCCATGGCGCCATCCAGCGCGTCGATCTCTCGCACGAGATGACCTTTGCCGATGCCGCCGATGGCCGGGTTGCAAGAAAGGCGGCCGGTCGCATCCGGATCAAGGGTGAGGAGGGCGACCTTCGCGCCAACGCGCGCAGCCGCCAGCGCCGCCTCGCACCCGGCATGACCACCACCGACAACCACCACATCATGTTTCACGTGGAACATTCCTCGACTGGACGATCCAGATACCGGCGCCGGATGTTTCACGTGAAACACGGGCTGCAATCACTTACCGATGCAGAACCGACCGAACACATCATCGAGGATGTCTTCCACCCCGATGTCTCCTGTCAAGCGTCCGACGGCATGACAAGCCGACCGGAGCGCCTCTGCCTTCATCTCAAGATGGGGCGAGTCCGTCGCCTCTGCCAGCGCCGCCGCAATCTCTTCACACGCTGAGCGTTGGCGAGCACGGGTGATGAGCGCGGCTTCCGATCCGGCCATGCCTCTCGCCGCCGCTTCTGTCAGGCGGGCTGCCAGCGCTTCTATGGATGCGGGATCTGCAAGGCTGGTGGCAAGGTCGGCATCGGCGGGGCGGAGGTCCGACTTGTGGGCGATCCGGAGGTCGGCAGAAGGGAGTCTGAGGGGGATGGTGTCCGGGCTTGTGACTTCGACAATGAAGTCCGCAGCCTCAATCTCCGCGCGGGTGCGGGCAATGCCCATCGCCTCCACCCCGGCCGCGCCCTCACGCACGCCCGCAGTGTCCGCAATCACCACACGGTAGCCGCCAAGGTCCAGCGTGGTGGCCACAACGTCGCGCGTGGTGCCTGGCTCGTCTGATACCAGCGCAATAGCGCGACCGGCGAGCGCGTTGATAAGGCTGGATTTTCCAGCATTCGGCGGACCAGCGAGGACGATGCGGAAGCCGTCCGCCAGCTTGTCGGCATCACGGCTGCCAGCAAGAGCCGCGGCAATTTCTGCGGCGACGGGGGCGATGGCCTGTTCCACCGGGGGGCCGCCATCAGGAATGTCGCTTTCGTCCGCAAAGTCGATATGTGCCTCGCACAGGGCAAGCGCTGCAATGAGAGCGGCGCGCCAGCCACTGATCGCCGACGTGAGGGCACCGCCAGCCAGCCGGACTGCCCGGCGCCGTTCTGCCTCCGTGCGGGCGTCGATGAGTTCGGCCAGCGCCTCTGCATCGGCAAGGCCCATGCGGCCGGACAGGACGGCCCGCATGGTGAACTCGCCGGGTTCGGCAACGCGCACACCGGGGAGGGCGACGGCCTCGGTCAGCATCCGGTCCACCACCGCAGGGCTGCCGTGACAATGATACTCGACCATGTCTTCGCCGGTGGCGCTGGCGGGACCGGGAAAGGCGAGGCAGAGGGCCTGGTCGATCACCGCGCCGTCGGACGGTGCGGTGAGGGTCCGCAGCGTCGCGCGGCGCGGCGGCAGAGCGGGCGTGCCGAAGCGTTGTGCCACAGCCATCGCGTCCGGCCCGGAAATGCGCAGGATCGCGATCCCGCTGGGTGGCGGACCGGACGAAAGCGCCACTATGGTACCCGTGAAGCGTGTCACGATGGAGAGCCCGACGCATGACGGAAAACCGGCTGAAGCACTCGGCGAGCCCCTATCTGTTGCAACACGCAAACAACCCCGTTGACTGGTGGCCCTGGTGCGACGAGGCCCTTGCCACCGCAGAAAAATCCGGCAAGCCCATTCTCCTGTCCGTCGGTTATGCCGCGTGCCACTGGTGCCACGTGATGGCCCACGAAAGTTTTGAGGACGAGGATACTGCGCGCGTGATGAACGAGCGCTTCGTCAACATCAAGGTCGACCGCGAAGAACGGCCCGATATCGACCAGATCTATATGGCAGCGCTCCACGCCACGGGCGAGCAGGGCGGATGGCCGCTGACCATGTTTCTGACCGAAAAGGCCGAACCCTTTTATGGCGGCACCTATTTTCCGAATGTCGCCCGCTTCGGCCGCCCGCGCTTTGTGGACGTGCTGACCGCCGTCGCGGACTCCTACGCGGCCGGCGCGGAGATTGTGAGCGGAAATGCCGAAATACTGCGGCAGCATCTGATGCAGACCCAGGCGCCGGGAGAACTGCCGGCGGATGCGCCCGAGAAGGCCGCGCGGCAGTTGTTGACCGTGATCGACCCGGTCCACGGCGGGACACGCGGTGCGCCGAAATTTCCCAATGCGGGGCTGTTCGAGGTGCTCTGGCGGGCCTACGCGCGGTCCGGCGAAGAGGCTTATCGCGATGCAGTGCTGCGCTCGGCCAACCGCATTGCCATGGGCGGGATCTATGACCATGTGGGCGGCGGTTTTGCCCGCTATGCGGTGGATGAGCGCTGGCTGGTCCCGCACTTTGAAAAAATGCTCTACGACAACGCCCAGCTGATCGGCCTGATGAGCGACGCGTTTTGTGTAACCGGCGATCCGCTCTATCGCGCGCGGATTGCCGAGACCATCGCATGGGCCGAGCGGGAGATGGCCGTGGACGGGCTGTTCGCCGCCAGCCTCGATGCGGACTCCGAGGGCGAGGAGGGGCGGTTCTACGTCTGGTCCGCTGCCGAAATTGCCGAGGTGCTGGGCGCGGAGGCGGAGGCGTTCATGGCCGCTTACGCCGTGACGCCGGGGGGAAACTGGGAGGGCACCAATGTGCTCAACCGCCTCGCCACCGACACGCTGGGTGATCCCGCCACCGAAGACGCGTTGGCGCAAAGCCGGCAGGCACTCCTCGCGCGCCGCGAGACACGCCCGCGCCCCGGCCGCGACGACAAGCTCCTCGCCGACTGGAACGGACTGATGATTGCCGCCCTCGCCAAAGCCGGCGCTTCGCTTGCTGAGCCCGCGTGGCAGAACCGCGCCGCGGACACCTATGCCGCCGCGAAGGCGACGTTTGGCAGCGGGGCACGGCTGGTTCATGCGGTGCGCGGCGAAGCGCGGTCGACCCAGGGGTTTGCGCTCGATTATGCCGGGATGATTCATGCGGCGCTGGCGCTTCATGCGGCCGGGGTCGGCGACGGCACGGCCCTGCTTACGGATGCGATCGCGTGGGTGGATACGCTGGAGACGCACCATGTGGCCGAGCATGGCGGCTACCACTGGACGGCGGACGACGCACCGGCGCTGATCGTGCGGCCGGATTCGCCGATGGACGAAGCCGTCCCCAACGCCAACGGGCTGATGGTCAAGAACCTGGCCACCCTCTGGACCCTCACCGGAGACGAACGGTTCGAGAGCATCGCGCTGCGGATCCTGCGCGCCCATGCCCGCGCGGCGGCACAAAATGTGTTCGGCTGCGCAAGCCTCTTCAACGGGCAGGATCAGCTTGAGCGGCTGGCCACCGTCACCGCCCTCGGTGCGCCGCGGCTGCTGGCGGCTGTTCGCGGCTCCGGGCACCCGGCTGCCATTGCGGTGGAGGCGGCCCCGCCAGGCTCCCCGGCAGACGGCATTGCATTGCCCGCGGGCGAAGCAATCGTCTGCCGCAGCGGTGTATGCTCACTGCCGACGGGCGATGATGAAGCACTGCGCCAGACACTATGGCGCGCGCAGTTATAGTGAGAATTTTACTTGAAATTTCGTTTGATAAAGCAGTCTATTCTGCTGCGATACGTGGTGTATCTTCGGAATCGTCAAGATCTTTCCATATGGAGAACTTGAAGGTCGCCATGAAAGTGGCGTGGGCCTCGCGCTCTGCCTCGGTGAGCCGGGGCGCGAGCGGGGCGGGTCGCGGTGGGTGCTTGACCGCGATGCCGCCGGAATTGCTGCGGCCGCTGTCCGCGCCCAGCACGAACGTCGCCTGCCGGCCGCCGGTGAGTTCCAGGTAGACTTCGGCCAGAAGTTCGGCGTCGAGCAAGGCGCCATGCTTGGTGCGGCGGGAGGCGTCCACGCCGTAGCGCGAGCAGAGCGCATCCAGCGAGTTGGGACCGCCGTGCTTGCGACGGGCGATCTGCAGCGTATCCACCACCTGATGCTGGCCGATGGTGGGCAGGTTGCAGCGCGCAAGCTCTGCGTCGAGAAAGCCCACGTCAAAACTGGCATTGTGGGCGACCAGATTGTCGTCGCCCAGGAAGGCAGCGAACCCGGCTGCGACCTCGGCAAATTTCGGCTTGTCGGCCAGGAATTCGGCGGACAGGCCGTGGACGCGGAACGCCTCGTCCGGCATGTCGCGCTCGGGATTGATGTAGACGTGAAACGTGTTGCCGGTGGGAATGGCGTTCAGAACCTCGACCGCGCCGATCTCGACAACGCGGTCACCGCCATTGGCGTTGAGGCCCGTGGTTTCGGTATCGAGGATGATCTCGCGCAAGGTGCTCTCCCGGTCCGCCCCAATATGCCACATCGGGGCGCGGGCGTGGAGCCGTCTGCCCCGCGCTCCCCGATGTTATTGCCGCCTTAACCGAACTGCAGAAGGGCGCGGCGGACAGCACCCACCTCGGCGCGGGTGGCAGCCAGGCCGTGCGCCGTGTCGATGATGAAGTGGGCGCGGCGGCGCTTGTCCGCGTCCGGCATCTGCTTGGCGCGGATCGCCTCGAATTTTTCCGCCGTCATGCCGGGGCGGGTGATGACGCGCACCTTCTGCACCGAGGCCGGGGCGGATACGACGGCAATGGCGTCCATCTCCTCGTCACGCCCGGTTTCGAACAGGAGCGGCACGTCGATCACCGCAATGCGGGCGCCGCTTTCCTGTGCCTTTTCGAGCGCGCGGGCCTGCTCTTCGCGCACCATGGGGTGGACGATGGCCTCGAGCCGCTTCAGCGCTGCGGGGTCGCCGAGCACGGCAGCCGACAGAGCCTTGCGGTCGATGGCGCCATCTCTGGCGGTACCGGGAAAGGCCGCCTCCACTGCATCCACCGCGGGCCCGGCATAAAGGGCGTGAACGATGGCGTCGGCATCGATCACGGCATCGCCGCAGTCGGCGAACATCTTAGCCGTGGTGGATTTGCCCATGCCGATGGAGCCCGTCAGGCCAAGGCGGATCACAGCGTTGCCACGACCTTGGCCCGCAGCGCCGCGTCCACCTCCGGCTTGATGCCGAACCAGCGCTCAAAGCCCAGAGTTGCCTGATGGAGCAGCATTCCGAGACCGTCGACCGCCACGAGGCCACGCGAACGGGCCGCCGCCAGCAAAGCGGTTTCCAGCGGATTATACACAATGTCCGCCACCACTGCCGAGGCGGGGAGGGGGGACAGATCGATGTCGAGCGGGTCGATGCCGGCCATCCCGCGGGTGGTGGCATTGATGAAGACGCCGCAACCCGCCATCGCGTCCGCAAGGTCTGTCAGGGGAATGGCGGCGGCCCCGGTGCTGGCCGCAATTGATTCTGCCTTGGCGAGCGTGCGGTTGGCGACCGTTACCGCGCAGCCGGTGGCGCGCAGCGCGTCTGCAATGGCAAGAGCTGCCCCGCCTGCGCCCAGAATGAGCGCGGGGGCATTGCTGTCCCGCCAGGCGGGCGCCGCGGCATCGAGGCTGGCGACAAAGCCGGGACCGTCGCTCGATGTCCCGCACACCACGCCGTCTGCCCGCCACAACGTGTTGGCGACGCCAAGCCGCGCACCGGCCCCTTCCAGCTTGATGTGGGCCGCCGCCGTGCGCTTGTGCGGCACGGTGACGTTCACGCCGGCCCACTCTGCCGGCAGCTCGGCGAAAAAGGAATCGGCATCCTCCGGTGCAACCGGGATCAGCTCATACCGGGCATCGACGCCGTAGCGCTCGAACCAGTGCGCGAAGATGGCCGGCGAACGCGTATGCTTGACCGGCCACCCGGCGACACCCACCCGGATCATTCGTAGGCGTCCGACAGGGCGGATCGGTCGTGCCGCTTGTCGGTCAGGAGCGCGACGATGGCAGCGGCGGTCTCTTCGATGGAGCGGCGTGTCACATCTATCAGCGGCCAGCCGTTTTCGGCGCAGAGCTTGCGGGCGAACGTGATCTCCTTGGCGACTTCCTGGCGATTGACGTAGGCCGACGAGATCTGCTCGTTGCTCATGGTCAGGACGCGGTTTTCACGCAAGGCCACAATCCGCTCGGGGGAAGCGGTGAGGCCCACCACCAGCGCCGTCTTCGCCTGAAAGATGTTGGGCGGCATGGCAAGGCCGGTGACGATGGGCAGGTTGGTGGTGCGCACCCCGCGGTTCGCGAGATAGATCGAGGTGGGCGTCTTGGACGTGCGCGATACGCCCACCAGCACGACGTCGGCGTCATCTATGTTGTCGGGCAGGGCGCCATCGTCGTGCCGCATGGCGAAGTTGAGCGCCTCGATCCTGCGGAAATACCCGGCATCCAGCGAGTGCTGCGCCCCCACCCGCGCCGCCTTCTGGACGTTGAGGTAGGACTGGAACACCGCCACCAGCGGGTCCAGCACGTCGATGCAGGGAAGGCCCAGCTCGCCGCACTTGGCCTGCAAGCGTTCCAGCACCTGCGGGTCCACCAGCGTGAACATGACGATGCCCGGCGCATCCTCGATTTCCGACAGCACACGGTCGATCTGACGGTCGGAGCGGACGAGGGGATAGATGTGCTCGATCGCCTCCACCTCCTCGTAGCGCGCGACGGCCGCGCGCGACGCCGTCATCAGCGTTTCGCCCGTGGAATCGGACACGAGATGAACGTGCACGAATGTGCGTTTACGGTTCACAGCCACCACCTCAACCTGGGGAGGAATATTGAACAACTCGTGCCGTCACCGGGCTTGCGGCGCAAGGGTGTGAACAACCCCTTCCGCCGTCCACCACTTCATCCAACGGGCAAGTGCGGTGGAAAAGACGCGTTCGAACGTTGCACGGATGCGACCGGCTCGCGGTTTTTCAGCACCATTCCACACGGTTACCGTCATTTATGCTGAATGGCTTGACCGACAAACGGGCAGGGCGGCTGCGGCGATCACAGGGCTTGCGCGGATCTGCCGGAACATGTGAACTCTTGGGACCAATCCCCGCCCTGAGGCCGAGCCTTGATACCCAGCTTTATGTTCGGCGCGTCATCCCCGACACTCACGGTCCAACAACAACAACACCCTATAAACATTAAGAATTGATAAATGATGGAAGACGGTTCGATCCGCCCTCTCCTCCTGGGAGCACTTTCGGGGAAATCAACGCAGCCAACCCCGGTTTGGTTCATGCGCCAGGCTGGCCGCTACCTGCCCGAGTATCGCAAGCTGCGAACCCAGGCCCCGAGCTTCCTGGACTTCTGCTACAACCCCGATCTCGCGGTCGAGGCGACGCTCCAGCCCATGCGGCGCTATGCATTCGATGCGTCGATCATCTTCTCCGACATCCTCGTCCTGCCCCATGCGCTGGGCCAGGAGGTCTGGTTCGTGGAAGGCGAAGGGCCGCGGCTCACACCGCTTGCGGACCCGGCATCGCTGTCCTTCGACGGGTTCGATGCCCATCTGGCTCCGGTCTACGAAGCGCTCCGCCGCCTTCGGGCCGAGCTGCCGCGCGAAAAGGCCGTGCTCGGCTTCGTCGGTGCCCCGTGGACGCTGGCGACCTACATGATCGCCGGCCAGGGCGGCCGCGAGCAGTGGCCCGCGCGCACGTTCGCCGCCCGTGAACCCCAGCGCATGAAGGCACTGGTGGATACGCTGGTGGAGGCCTGCACGCGGCACCTGGTGGCGCAGATCGAGGCGGGCGCGGATGCGGTGCAGATCTTCGACAGCTGGGCCTCGTCACTGGACGAGCGCGGCTTTCGCGAATGGTCGATCGAGCCGATTGCGCGGATAGTGCGGGGAGTACGGGCACAAAAGCCGGGCGTGCCGATTATCGGCTTCCCCCGCGGGGCCGGCTTCGGCTACGAGCCGTTCTGCGAGGAAACGGAGGTGGACGGCGTGTCGCTGGACTGGACGGTACCGATGAGCGCGGCGCAGCGGCTTCAGGCGAAGGGCGTTTGCGTGCAGGGCAACCTCGACCCGGCCCGGCTGAAGGAGGGCGGCGCGCAGCTAGATGATGCCGTCACCCACATCTGCGAGGCGCTGAAGGGTGGCCCGTTCATCTTCAACCTTGGCCACGGCATCTCGCTGGAAACGCCGCCCGAGAACGTCACGCAGGTGATCGACAAGGTGAAGGCGCTCACGTCGTGACGTATCTCTGGATCAAGGCGCTGCATGTGCTGGCGATCATCTCGTGGATGGCCGCGCTCCTCTATTTGCCGCGGCTGATGGTCTACCACACCAAGGCGGAAACGGGATCGGTCCAGTCCGAGACCTTCAAGACCATGGAGCGGCGACTTCTGCGCGGGATTGCGCTGCCTTCGATGGTGGTGGCATGGGCAACCGGGCTCACCATCGCCACCATGTCGGGCGCATGGTCCCAGCCGTGGTTTCACCTGAAGCTGGCGGCAGTCATCGTCATCACGGCGATGCACATGGCCAATGCCGCCTGGGTGCGCGGCTTCCGCAACGACGCCAACACCCACTCGGAAAAATTCTACCGGATCATGAACGAAGTGCCTGCGGTGTTCATGGTGGTGGTCGTCGTCGCAGTCATCGTCAAACCGTTCTGAAGGCTTTTTTGCGGCGGGGGCTTGCGTTTGGCCGGGTGCATTCGTATTATCCCGTCGCAACCGGCTCTGCCCGCCTCGCGTTGACGCTCCCCTCTGCAGCGTTTGGCCGGCCCTCCCGCCTGATTTCGGTTCCCAATCCTTACAAGTTTCCCAGCGCCGCGCTGGCACCCGGACATGCCCATGCAAGAAATGAAGCTCCGCGACCTCAAGGCGAAAAGCCCTGGCGACCTCATTGCGTTCGCCGAGGAACAAGACGTGGAGAACGCTTCGACGCTCCGAAAGCAGGAGCTGATGTTCGGCATTCTCAAGCAACTGGCTGAGAAGGATGTCGACATTATCGGCGAGGGTGTCGTCGAGGTTTTGCAGGACGGTTTCGGCTTCCTGCGCTCCCCGGATGCCAACTACCTGCCCGGGCCGGACGATATCTACGTCAGCCCCAGCCAGATCCGCCGCTTCTCGCTGCGGACCGGCGATACGGTCGAAGGGCAGATCCGCTCGCCGAAGGATGGCGAACGCTATTTCGCCCTCCTCAAGGTCAACACCATCAACTTCGAGGATCCGGAGGCTGCGCGCCACAAGATCCACTTCGACAACCTGACGCCGCTCTACCCCGAAGAGCGCTTCAACATGGAAGTGGACGGCCCGCCCACCAAGGATTTCTCCAGCCGCATCATCGACCTGGTGGTTCCGCTCGGCAAAGGCCAGCGTGGGCTGATCGTGGCACCGCCCCGCACCGGCAAGACGGTGCTGCTCCAGAACATCGCAAAATCCATCACCGCCAACCATCCGGACTGCTACCTTATCGTCCTCTTGATCGACGAGCGGCCCGAGGAAGTGACGGACATGCAGCGCTCCGTGCGCGGCGAGGTGGTGTCCTCCACCTTCGACGAACCGGCCGCCCGCCACGTTGCGGTGGCCGAAATGGTGATCGAAAAGGCCAAGCGCCTGGTGGAGCATGGCCGCGACGTGGTCATCCTGCTCGACTCCATCACCCGCCTCGGCCGGGCCTACAACACCGTCGTGCCGTCGTCCGGCAAGGTGCTGACCGGTGGTGTGGATGCCAACGCATTGCAGCGCCCCAAGCGCTTCTTCGGTGCGGCCCGCAACATCGAGGAAGGCGGTTCGCTGTCCATCATCGCCACCGCGCTGATCGACACTGGCAGCCGCATGGACGAGGTGATCTTCGAGGAGTTCAAGGGCACGGGTAACTCCGAAATCATCCTCGACCGGAAGATCTCTGACCGCCGCGTGTGGCCGTCCATCGACATCCAGCGCTCCGGCACCCGCAAGGAAGAGCTTCTGGTGCGCAAGGAGGACCTCAAGAAGGTCTACGTCCTGCGCCGGATCCTCAACCCGATGGGCTCCGTGGATGCCATCGAGTTCCTGCTCGACAAGCTGCGGCAGACGAAAAACAACGCCGAATTCTTCGATTCGATGAACACCTGACCGGCGCACCGGCGGCGGGCTGAAACAGCGAAGGCCGTCGCCCCGAGGTGGCGGCCTTTTTGATTTGCGGCGCCCAATTGCGCAGGGTCAACGACATGGACCGGTTTTCCGGTCCATCCATGGGATGCGCTGAAAACCACGAGGAAAAGATAATGTATCGTACGATCATGGTTCCGGTAGACATGGCTCACGTGGACCGGCTCGACCGCTCCCTCCAGGTGTGCGCGGACCTTGCCAAGCTGTACAGCGCAGAGGTGGTTTACGTGGGCGTGACGACGGAAGCGCCGTCGGAAATTGCGCACACCCCGGCAGAGTTCGAGGCACGCCTGAAGGCCTTTGCCGAGGCGGAGACGGCCACCCACGGCCACAAGGCCCGCGTTCGCGCCTACGCGAGCCACGACCCCACGTCAGACCTCAACCACACACTGATCGAGGCCGTGGACGACACCGGCGCAGACCTCATCGTTATGGCGGGCTACCTGCCGAGCTTTGCCGACCACTTCCGGCGCTCTCACGAGAGCGTGCTCCTGAACCGCACCAAGGTGTCGCTGCTGGTGGTGCGTTAGTCTCCAGCCGCGTCGGAGCCGCTGCGTAAAGTCGCTGCTGATAGCGCCGGATTCACGCTGGTCACGCCATAAAAAAAGCCACGCCGTTGCCGGCGTGGCTTTTTTCGTACCGTGTTGCGCAACCCTCAAACGTCGAGGTTGGAGACTTCCAGCGCGTTGTCCTGGATGAACTCGCGGCGTGGCTCGACGTTGTCGCCCATCAGGCGGGTGAAGACGTTGTCGGCGTCGTCGGCCTCGGTGATGCGCACCTGAAGAAGGGTGCGTGCATTGGGGTCCAGGGTGGTCTCCCACAGCTGGTCCGCGTTCATTTCGCCAAGGCCCTTGTAGCGCTGGATAGCGATGCCCTTGCGGCCTGCGGCAAACACGTTGTTGGCCAGCGCGCGGGGGCCGTAGAGGTCGAAAGACTTGTCCTTGCGCTGCAGCTTTGCGACACCGGCATACACCTCCTGCAGGTGGTCGGTGTAGCTGGCGAGGCGCTTGGCATCGGATGAGCCGAGGAGCGCGCCGTCGATCTGCGCAAATTCCTTCACGCCACGCACAGTCCGCTCGAAGGTGAGGCCGCCGTCTTCGGTGGCAATGCCGATCCAGCCCTGCTCGAAGTCTTCGGACAGAACGTCGAGCCGAGTCGCAACGCGGTTGGCCAGCGCGGCGGCCGCTTCGGGGTCGGCAAGGCTTTCGGGGATGAGTGCGCCTTCGATGGCAGCCTGCTCGACCACCGTGCGGTTGTAGCGCGAATGCATCCCGTCGAGGATGTTGGCGATGGACCGGGCTTTCAGCGTCGTCGCCGCAAGGTCGGGGCCGATGAGGACTTCGCCGGACGACAGCGTGAGGTTGCTGTCTTCGAGCCCCGAGGCGGCGAGGAAGTCTTCCAGCGCGCCATCGTCGTGCAGGTATTGTTCCGACTGGCCGCGGCGCACCTTGTAGAGCGGCGGCTGGGCAATGAAGAGGTGCCCGCGCTCGATCAGTTCCGGCATCTGCCGATAGAAGAAGGTGAGCAGCAGGGTCCGGATGTGGGCGCCGTCCACGTCGGCATCGGTCATGATGATGATCTTGTGGTAGCGCAGCTTCTCGACGTTGAATTCATCCTTGCCGATGCCGGTGCCGAGCGCGGTGATCAGCGTGCCGATTTCGTTGGACGACAGCATCCGGTCAAACCGGGCGCGTTCCACGTTGAGAATTTTTCCGCGCAGCGGGAGCACGGCCTGATTGCCGCGGTGGCGGCCCTGCTTGGCCGAACCACCTGCCGAATCGCCCTCGACCAGGAAGAGTTCGGCCTTGGAGGGGTCGCGCTCCTGACAATCGGCGAGCTTGCCGGGGAGGGACGCGATGTCGAGTGCACCCTTCCGGCGGGTCAGCTCGCGCGCCTTGCGGGCGGCCTCGCGGGCAGACGCCGCCTCGATCACCTTCTGGACCAGGATCTTGGCTTCCTGACCGTGCTCCTCCAGCCAGGTGGAGAGGCCCTTGTTGACCAGACCCTCGACCACCGGGCGCACTTCGGAGGAGACCAGCTTGTCCTTGGTCTGCGACGAGAATTTGGGGTCCGGCACCTTTACGGAGAGCACGCAGGTGAGGCCCTCGCGGCAGTCTTCGCCGGTGAGGGTGACCTTCTCCTTGCGCGTGGCGTCCGCGTAGGAGGTCATCTGCCGGGTCAGCGCCGCGCGGAAACCGGCAAGGTGGGTGCCGCCGTCGCGCTGGGGAATGTTGTTGGTGAAGCAGAGGACGTTCTCGTGGTAGGTGTCGTTCCACCACATGGCCACTTCCACGGTGACACCGTCACGCTCGTCCTGGAACGTGATGGGCGCGGGAACCAGCGCCGACTTCTGCCGGTCGAGATATTGGACGAAGGCGGCGAGGCCACCCTCGTACATCATCGCCTCCTCGCGCAATTCCTGGCCGCGATTGTCGCGCAGGAGGATCGAGACGCCGGAGTTGAGGAAGGCGAGCTCGCGCAGGCGCCGTTCCAGCGTGCCGAAATCGAATTCGACGGACGTGAAGGTCTCCTGAGAGGGCAGGAAGCGGACTTCGGTGCCGGACCGGCCTTCTGCGGGACCGACGTCGGCCAGCGGGGCGACGGCGTTGCCGTGGGCAAAGCTCATCTTGTGGGTGCGGCCGGCGCGGCGAATGGTGAGGTCCAGCTCGGCGGACAGCGCGTTGACGACCGAGACGCCCACGCCGTGCAGGCCGCCGGAGACCTTGTACGAATTCTGGTCGAACTTACCGCCGGCGTGGAGCTGGGTCATGATGACCTCGGCCGCCGAGATGCCTTCCTCGGTGTGGATGGCGGTGGGGATGCCGCGGCCGTTGTCGGTGACGGAGACCGAACCGTCGCTGTTCAGGGTGACGGTGACAATGTCGGCGTGGCCGGCAAGGGCTTCGTCGATGGCGTTGTCGACCACCTCATACACCATGTGGTGCAGGCCCGAGCCGTCGTCCGTGTCGCCGATGTACATGCCGGGGCGTTTGCGCACCGCATCGAGGCCCTTCAGGACCTTGATGGAATCCGCGCCGTAATCATCCGGCTGCAGGTCTGGCGAATCGGGCTCGGAGCCCTCGGTAAGGGGGGTGCCTTGCATGCTATCCCGTCGGTTGGCCGCGTGGACGGAAACTTAGGCTAGCGGCCTATCCTGCGCGAGTGTGAACACTTTATATATAGGCCTATGCACGGGTTTTGAAACACAAACCGCTATCGAAGGCCGGCTTGCATGGCAGACGGCCCTCAAGCGGGGTGCAAGGCCCCTAGCGCTCATCCTGCGAGCGGACAAACGCGAGCTGGAGGAAGTTGGTGACCCCCGGCGTGTGCAGCGGCAGGCCGGCGATGACCACGATCCGCTCACCGGTCTTGCCGAGACCCTCGTTGACCATTGTGGCGCCGGCAAGGGCGATCAGCTGTTCCAGGTTGGTCGTCTCGTCGACGACGACGTTGTGGAGGCCCCAGGCGATGCCGAGACGGCGCGCAGTCTTGGCGCGGGGGCTCAGCACCAGGATGGGCTTTTGCGGCCGCTCGCGCGACACACGCAGCGCCGTGCCGCCGCTGGTGGTGTAGCAGACCGTGGCGGCCACGTTCAGCGTTTCGGCAATCTGGCGGGCGGCTGCGGCGAGCGCGTCGGCGCCGGTGGACTCAGGTTCGGTGCGCTGGGCGAGGAGAATACCTTCGTAGTTGGCATCCTTCTCCACCTGCTGCGCAACGCGGTCCATTGTGGCGACGGCCTCGACCGGGAAGTCTCCGGCAGCGGATTCAGCGGACAGCATGACCGCGTCCGCGCCCTCGAAGACGGCGGTGGCCACATCGGACACCTCGGCGCGGGTGGGCACCGGAGAACTGATCATGCTTTCCAGCATCTGCGTGGCGACCACCACGGGCTTGCCGGCGCGGCGGGCGGCACGGGTGATCCGCTTTTGCAGACCGGGCACGGACTCAAGCGGCATTTCCACGCCGAGATCGCCGCGGGCGACCATCAGCGCGTCAGACATCTCGATGATTTCGTCCAGCCGCTCGATGGCCTGGGGTTTCTCGATCTTCGACAGCAGCGCCGCACGGCCGCGGGCGACCTTGCGCACTTCCGCAAGGTCTTCGGGGCGCTGGATGAAGGAGAGCGCGACCCAGTCCACATCGGCGTCGAGCACGGCGTCGAGGTCGCTGCGGTCCTTGGGGGTGAGCGCGCCGACCGGCAGCAGCGTGTCCGGGCAGGACACGCCCTTGCGGTTGGACAGCGGGCCGCCCTGGATCACCGTGGCCTCGGCGCGGTCCTCGTGCACTTCGGTAATCTTGAGGGAGATCTTGCCGTCGTCGAGCAGCAGGCGGTGGCCGGGTTTCAGCGCGCGGAGAATTTCGGGGTGGGGGAGGTGAACGCGGTCCACCGTGCCGGGCGTGGTGTCGGAATCGAAGACGAAACGGGCGCCGTTGACCAGCTCCACCTTGTCGTTCTCGAACTTGCCGACCCGCAGCTTGGGACCCTGAAGGTCCGCAAGGATGGTGATGGGGCTGCCGATTTCGCGCTCGACGTCGCGAATGAAGCCGACCAGCTCACGCATGAGCGGGTGATCGGCGTGGCTCATGTTGATGCGGAAAACGTCTGCACCGGCGGCGTGCAGTTCCTTGATGCGCTCCCGGGTGGAGGAGGCGGGACCGAGCGTTGCGACGATCCGAACCCTGCGGGCTCGAATCATTGTCCGCCGATGCCCGCTTTCGGGCGCTCTGTCAGCTGCACGGTCCAGGACAGCTTGTCACCTGTGTCGACCTCCACGAAGCCGCGCCGCTCGAAGCCGCGGGCCACGCAATCGCTGGTGCCTTCGATGGTGAATTCCTTGTCGTGAGTGCACATGAAGGCCGTGCCGCCCCAGGCGCCACCTTCTTCATAGTCCAGTGCGTAGAGGTAGTAGAAGCGCGAGGGCAGGGGGCCATCCACGACGACCTGGCAGGACTCTGCGTCCACGTTCCACCAGCCTTCGCTCACCCAGTCCTGCTGGTCCTTGTAGCCGATCGCGATGCCAACCTGGACGGGAGTCTTGTTGCAGAGGCGAAGTTCGGCCCTTGCGGTGCCTGCGGTGGAAGACAGAGCGGCGGCGGCCACAAGCACGGCAAGAGCCGGTAGCGTGAATTGGCGAACCGTTCGATACATCTGCTGCGAGCCGTCCTTTTTTTCGTTCATCGTCAACGTGTTCGCGGCGCTAACCCATCTTTTCATGCTGGGTGACGGGAGCAATGTCAATTGCACCGCGGGTTTACACCGCGCAGACCACAAACTCGTAAACCACTGTGGTTAATGCGCTCGAATCACACTCGCTACTGAATGATATCAGGAATTAGCATACGAAACTGTTCCAAGGCTGACATGTCCACACCAGAGCAAAAGGCAACACCGGGCGTGTTGAAATCTACCAAAGCCACGCAACAACCCTCGCGTTACCTTAAACAGAGTTTTATTCAGTTGGATGAAATTTTTGTCCGTGAAAGACATTTTGAGAGCACGTTAAATGACTGCCGGGGGTGGTTCGTCGGATCCTGTGTGGTCCGGATGCCACGCGAGAGAACTGCGTGAAGGACCGAAGCGCAAAACGCACGCGCGTACCTATTTTGCAACATTTTTATGCGTGTTCCGCGCTGAAAGCTCCCGCCCGGCCATGGTGCCTGGTCTGGGCACCGCGCAACGCGCCAGGCAGATCTATTTGAAATTGAATGGCATTTTATCGAATTGCAGCTGTGCAACACCCCACGGCCGGACCCTTTTTCGTTAAGGCGGTCTTTACCCGCGCCCGCTTGGCTTAGCGCGAAGAGCGGGGATGAGCGGTGGTCGCTGGATTGATCGCATGCCCGCTGCGGTCATTGTGGCCGGGCATCAGTTCTTAAGGAGACAGTCATGGTGAATGGCGGAGTGGCCGGCGATCAGCTGCGCGCATTCGTTGAGCGCATCGAGCGCCTCGAGGAAGAGAAGAAGGCGCTCGCGGACGACATCAAGGATGTCTACGCCGAAGCCAAGGGCAACGGGTTCGACGTGAAGATCCTTCGCAAGGTGGTCAGCCTGCGCAAGCAGGAGACCAACGAACGGCTGGAGCAGGAAGCGGTCCTCGACCTCTACCTCGCTGCCCTGGGCATGAAATTTTCCGAAGACGAGCAGCGCGCCGCCGCAGCCTGACGCCGGGCTTCAGCCGCCCGCGATCTCGCGGGCGCGCTGGCGCAGCGCAAATTTCTGCACCTTGCCGGTGGTGGTTTTCGGCAAGGGCTCGAACACCACCCGGCCAGGCAGCTTGTAGGCGGCAATCTTCTGCCGGCACCATGCGATCAGGGCTGCCTCGTCGGCACCTTCGCCGTCCAGCAGCTCCACGAATGCGCACGGAGTCTCGCCCCATTTCTCGTGGGGCATCGCCACCACCGCCGCTGCACTGACGGCGGGGTGCGCATAAAGCGCCGTCTCCACCTCGATCGACGAAATATTCTCGCCGCCCGAGATGATGATGTCCTTGGCGCGATCCTTGATCTCGACGTAGCCGTCCGGGTGCCGCACCGCGAGGTCGCCGGTGTGGAACCAGCCCCCTTCAAACGCCCTCTCGGTCGCGTCCGGGTCCTTCAGGTAGCCCTTCATCACGATGTTGCCGCGGATCATGATCTCGCCAATCGTCTCCCCGTCGAACGGGGTTTCGGCCATCGTGTCCGGGTCTTTGACCGTGAGGCTCTCCTGCAGCGTGTAGGCGACGCCCTGACGGGCCTTGAGACGGGCGCGATCCTCAAGCGGCTTGTCGTCCCACGCCGGCTTCCAGGCGGAGACGACACAGGGGCCGTAGACTTCCGTGAGGCCATAGACGTGGGTGACGTCGATGCCGACGCCCTCCGCCTTCGCGATGACGGAGGCGGGCGGCGGAGCGGCGGCGACCATCATGCGGACCGGCGGGTCAGCCCTGAAGCCGGCGCGCGTTGCGCCCTCGATGGCCATCTGCATGACGATGGGCGCGCCGCAGAAGTGGGTAACGCCGTGCCGCTGAAATGCGTCCGCCACCGCATCGGCGGAGACCGCGCGCAGGCAGACGTTGACGCCCGCCGCCATGGCGATGGTGTAGGGAAAGCACCAGCCGTTGCAGTGGAACATCGGCAGCGTCCACAGGTAGACCGGGAAGTGCGGCAGCACCCAGTCCAGCGCATTGGAGATTGCCGTGGTGGCAACACCCTTGTGGGAGTAGACGACGCCCTTCGGCCGCCCCGTGGTGCCGGAGGTGTAGGACAGCGAGAACGAATCCCACTCGTCGAATGTCGGCACTTCGGTCAGCGCCTCGGCGGCGAAGAGGTCCTCGTAGTTGAGATCGGACGGGCCTTCGGTTTCCGGTGCGAGGGCATCGTCGATCCGGGCGACGCGGGGGCGCTCGTCCATCAGGGCCAGCGCGTCGGCCAGCCGCGGCAGGAGTTCGCGATCGCACAGGACGAGCCGGCACTCGGAGTGGGTGAGGCAGTAGGCCAGCGTGTCGGCATCGAGGCGGGTGTTGAGCGTCAGCATCACCGCGCCGGCCATCGGGATGGCGAAGTTGGCCTCCACGAAGGCGGGCGTATTGGGGGCAAGGATGGCCACAACGTCGCCGCGCGCGATGCCGTGGGACAGGAGCCCGGCTGCCAGCTGCCGCACGCGCCCGTCCACCTCGCCCCATGTGGATGTCCTGTCGCCGTGGATGATTGCGGGCTGCTCGGGGAATACCGCGGCTGTCCGGGCGAGAAAGGCGAGCGGGGAAAGGGGCGCTGCGTTGGCGCTGCAGCGGTTGAGGCCGGTTTCGTCCATGATCTTATTCGGGCTGTTCGAGCATTGCGGCAAACTGGGTGAAGGGCAGCGGGAACGAGTAGAGGTAGCCTTGCGCATACCGGCAGCCGATGTCGCGCAGCACCTCCTGCTGTTCGGAGGTCTCGACGCCTTCGGCAATGACGTTGAGACCCATCGACTGGCCCATCTGCAGGATACCCTTGACGATGGCGCGTTTGCGCCGGTCGCTCTCGATTCCGAAGACGAACTGCTTGTCGATCTTGATCTCCTTCACCGGAAAGCTGGTGATGTGGATCAGCGACGCGTACCCGGTGCCAAAATCGTCGAGGCTGAATTCGACGCCGGAGGAGACGAGATACGAGATCTTGTCGTGCAGCGACTTGTCGTCGACGCCGATGATGACGTCCTCGGTGATCTCGATGATGAAGTCGCTCGGCTTGAGGTTGCCGTCGCGGGTCTTCTCCAGAAACGTGTCCAGAAAGTCGTTGCGCAGGACCTCCGTGCGTGAGGCGTTGACGGAGACACGGAACGGCCGGTCGGTGGTGGCGCGCAGCTTGGAGATGTCGGCAATGACGGCGTCCAGCATGGCGCGGCCGACGCGGCTGCCGACCTCGTGGTCGTCGAGCGCGTAGGCGAAATCCTTCGCGTCCAGCACCATGTCGGGCGTCTGCCAGCGCACCAGCGCCTCGACACCGACGACGGCGTTGGTCTCCATGTCGATCTGCGGCTGGTAATAGGGCACGAATTCGCGCTTCGCGAGGCTTTCGCGCGCCTGCACCAGAATTGTGGCCCGGCGCTTTGCGGTGTCGTCGGCGATCTTGCGGTCGAACACGATCACCGGCTCGTCGAGCTTCCGCTTGGCGCGGGACAACGCCATTTCCGCAGCGCGGGTCAGCTCTTCGGGGCCGCTGGCGTGGGCGGGGAAGAAGGCGACGCCGGCGCTCATGACGATGTCGTTCTTGCCGGCCCCTTCGCGGCGCATTTCGTCGAACTGCTCTTTCAGCCGCGAGATGATGGGTTCCAGCCTGTCGTTCTCCGTGGCGCCGGACACGATCAACGCAAATTCGTTGATGGAGACGCGGGCGATGGTGTCGCTCTCGCGCAGGATCGACGTCAGCCGGGAGGCAACCTCCATCATGTTCTTGTCCGGCATGGTGTAGCCGGAATGCTCGGTCAGGCGCGCAAAGTCGGAAATCTCCACCAGCACGAGCGCGAAGGTCCGTTCCTCGCGCTTGGCCTTGCGTACGGAGACCGCAATCCGGTCCTCGAACAGGAGGCGGTTGGGCAGGCCCGTCACCGGGTCGTGGTTGGCCGCCCACCACAGCCGCCGTTCGGTGTTGAGCTGCTTGGTCACATCCTGGGTGATGCCGAAAAGCTTGCGGCCCGTCCGCTCGTTGGACGTGCGGCCGACCGTGCGGACCACGCGGCGCTCACCACCTGGCGTGTCGATGGGGGTGGTGAGGTCGAATGCCCCGCCTTCGGCAGCGGCGCGCTCCATTTCCAGCGTCAGCTTTTCACGGGCGGGGGAGGGGTAGAGCTCCAGAATGCGCTCCAGCGTGACCTCGCCGCCGGGGTCCAGCCCGTGGATTGCATAGACCTCTTCGGACCAGGCAAGCCGGCCGGTGCCGATGACCTGCTCCCAGCCGCCGATCTTGGCGAGGGCCTGCACATGGGACAGAAGCGCGTGCTCGGCGAGAAGGCGCTGCCGTTCGGCGCGCATGTCGCCGAGACGGTAGATGATGGGGAGGGCGGAAACCGCGGCCCGCCGGAAGGCGGACAGCGGCATCGTCTTGCCGGGGGCGGGCACCGCAAACACGACGGTTTCGGTTTCGGGAAAAAAGATGGCCTGCGCGGCGTCGCCGAGCTGGCTGGTCACGGGCGCCGAGATCAGTGCGCTGGACTGGGCTTCATTCTCGTCGAACTGGTTGGCGGCCACGGCCTCGCACACCGCGTGGACGGTTTCTTCGCGCAGGGTTTGCGGCAGGCGCAGGAATTCGCTCGACCCGGCGTGGACCACCTCATCTTCCAGCGCGAGCACGCCGCAATAGCGCACACCGAGGCTGTCGGCGAGCAGATTGCAGGCCGCTGCGGAGAGTTCGAGAAATGGGTCGTCCGATGGATCCGCAGCCACACCTGTCAGCCTTGAGCGCCTAGAATCACTTAACCACGGGGGCGATTAAGGTTGCATATCTTTATCAGTCACGTTCACCGAAGCCGTCATTGACCAGTGCCGCGATGGCATCTGCAGCGGGTCGCGCATCGGTGCCTTCCACCGTCACTTCCACCGTACTGCCCAACGTCGCCGCAAGCATCAACAATCCCATGATGGATCGTCCGCTGACGGACTGACCGTCCTTGGTCACCTCTACCTCGGACTGGAAGAACTCCACCGTGTTGACGAATTTTGCCGCGGCCCGCGCATGCAGGCCCCGGCGGTTCACCATTGTCAGGAGCAGGCGCTGCGCCTGGTCGTCTTCAGCTTCCGGCGAGGACATGGCTGGCAATACTGATGTATTTGATACCGGCGTCCCGTCCGGCGTTGACGGCCTCAGGCAGCGTCATCCCGGTTCGGGCGGACGACAATTTCACCAGCATCGGCAGATTCACGCCGGCAATCACCTCAATATTGGTCGACATCACCGAGATGGCAAGATTGGAGGGCGTGCCGCCGAACATGTCGGTCAGGATCACGACTCCCTTGCCACTGTCCACGCGGTTGACCGCGGCGAGAATATCCGCGCGCCGCTGTTCGATGTCGTCGTCCGGCTCGATGGATATCGGCTCCACCGCATCCTGCGGCCCCACCACATGTTCCAGCGCCGCCCGCAGCTCCTGGGCCAGGCGGCCGTGGGTGACGAGAACCAGTCCAATCACAAGGTCGCCCCTTTTTTCATTGTTCGCATCTGGCGAAGGCGCACGTTGATCTGCTGTGCCGCCCACAGTCAAGAACCGGAGGGTTGCAGGAGCGTCCACAATGCGGTTGCACCGGCCTCCGGCTGCCGTGCGAACAGGCAGATCCGCGGCAGGTGTGCACCGCGCAGGGGAACACGGGAAGGGTCCGGCATCCGTTCCGGCGCGTCTTCGAGGTCGGCCACATGGGTGAGGCGCACGGCGGGCAGGTACGGTATTGCGGCAATGCCGTAGCCGCGGATTTCGGCGAGACCACGCAGCGCCTCGGCAGGACGCGCGACAAGCCTCCCGTTCGACGCGCGCAGATCGACCCGGTCGTCGGCCACCAGTGCGGCGTAGTGCCCGCTGGCGTGCCACCTTGCGATGAGTGCCAGCGCCAGCGCGGTCTTTCCGGCGCCGGGTGCGCCGCGGACGAGCACGCCCCACGGCCCGAGCGCGACGGCACCGGCATGGATGGTGGCGCTCACGCGGTCACGGGCAGGCGCACGGTAAACCTTGCACCGGCGACGTCGCGCGCCGGACCAAGCGTCGTGCGGTAGCGGTTTTCTGCGAAGATCTCGCCATTGTGCGCTTCGATGATCTGGCGCGAAATTGCGAGGCCCAGCCCCGAGTTGTTGCCGAAGGAGCGCTGTTCGGAACGGTCTGTGTAAAAACGCTCGAAGATCCGCTCCAAGCTGTCTTCGGCAATGCCGGGGCCCTCGTCGTCCACAACCACTTCGATGAAGTTGGCAAAGCGCTGGGCGGTGACCACCACGCGGCCATTGTCCGGCGTGAACGAGCGCGCATTGTCGACGAGGTTGGTGAACACCTGCGCAAGACGGCCGTCGTTGCCGACGACCACAAACCCGTCGGTGCTCTTGGTGCCGCGCACCACAAATTCCACGCTCTTGCCCTGCTCGCGGCCAAGCTCGGCCTGGGTCGTGACCACCCCCTCAATCAGCTCGATCAGCTCGTAGCGGGCATAACCGTGACGGTTCAGCTCCGCGTCGAGCTTGGAGGCGTCGGCAATGTCGGTGATCAGCCGGTCGATGCGGCGCACATCGTGCTCGATCACGTCGAGGAGCTTAAGGCGCGATGCTTCCGCCGTGACGCGCGGCAGCGTTTCAGCGGCGCTGCGCAGGGAGGTGAGCGGGTTCTTGAGCTCGTGCGCCACCTCGTCGGCAAAGGCTTCGATGGAATCGATGCGCGTGTAGAGCGCCACCGTCATGTCGTGCAGGACGCGGGACAGCTCGCCGATCTCGCCACCATCGGACAGCTCCGGGATGGGCGCGGAGACTCCGCCGCTGCGGATCCGGTCCGCTGCGCGAGCAAGGCGGCGGATCGGCATGGTGACGGTGGCCGCCAGAACGATGGAGACGACAATGGCAATCAGCCCGGCGATGAGGAAGATGCGCACGATGGCAAGTTCCTGGCGATAGGCGATCCCGGTTACTGCCCCCGGCGCACTGCGCAGATGCAGCGCCGCCAGCACGGTGCCCGACGCATCGGTGATGGGCGTTGCAACCGAGATGAGCGTGTCGGCATTCGCATCGGCACGGACGCTGACTGTCTTGACGCCGCCGAGGGCGGAGACGGCTTCGTCGAGGTCAGCGGCAACGGCGTCTTCGGCCGGTTCCAGCGGCAGCGAAGGCCGCAGCCAGAGCCCGGCAATCGCCTCCCAGACCGAGCGGATCAGGCTTGGGGCGGGGGCTACGGGGGCTACGGGGGCTTTCAGCACCGGGCTGCCACGCTGCTCGACGGCAAGCTCACTGTGGAAGATCGGCTCGCCATCGGCGCCGAAGATGCGGACCTGAGCAATCGAGTCCTGCAACACGGTCGCAATCACGTCACTGACGCCAGGCCGGTCGATCTCCGTCGAGGCCGGCGCCGGGATGCCGCCCTGTGGTGCCGGCGCGCCGGCGGCGGGGGTGCGGCCGTCCACCGGCAAAAGGGTGAAGTACGGCGTTTCCGGCGTGAGCTGGTGGAAGGCGGCGGCGGTTGCGTCCGCCTGGACCAGAAGGCTGCGGATCACAGCGTCGGTCGCACCGCGCCGGAGGTCGGCGACCTTGAGCGTGGCGAACAGCAGGATTGTCAGCCCGACCAGAAGCACTGCCATGAACTGGAGCGCCAGCCGCGAGAAGCCGAAGGTGGTGGCCTGCAACAGCCGGCCGGTGGGCGGACGGAAAACGCCGGGCCATGGCGTCTTGAAGATCGGCTGTGTGTTCACGGGCCGGGCTGTTCCTTGCAGGCGCTGTATGATGCCGACGGACCTGCTGGCGGCCTCATTCTTCCTTGAAACGATATCCGACGCCATACAGCGTCTCAATCATGTCGAATTCGTCGTCGGTTTGCTTGAACTTCTTTCTAAGGCGTTTGATGTGGCTGTCGATGGTTCTGTCATCGACATAGACGTGGTCGTCATACGCCGCGTCCATCAGCGCGTTGCGGCTTTTGACCACGCCCGGCCGGTGTGCCAGGGCCTGCAAAATCATGAATTCCGTCACCGTGAGGACGACGGGCCGGTTCTTCCAGGCGGAGGTATGGCGGTCGGAATCCATGGTGAGGTGGCCACGCGTCAGCGTGCGGGCCGGCGTTTCCGGCTCGGCCGCCTGTTCGCGCGCCTGCGCACGCCGAAGCACCACGCGGATGCGTTCGACCAGCAAACGCTGGGAAAAGGGTTTGCGTACGAAATCGTCCGCACCCATCTTGAGGCCGAAGAGCTCGTCGATCTCGTCGTCCTTGGAGGTGAGGAAAATCACCGGCATATCTGTGCTCTGCCGTAGCCGGCGGAGCATTTCGAGCCCGTCCATCCGCGGCATCTTGATGTCGAGCACCGCAAGGTCCGGCGGATTGGCGTTGAGACCCTCAAGCCCCGAAACCCCGTCATTATAAGTGACCACCTCGAACCCCTCCGCTTCAAGCGCGATCGAAACGCTTGCAAGGATGTTCTGATCGTCATCGACGAGTGCGATTATCGCCATGGTCGTTCGCCTGTTTCGAAATCCGGCCAAGCCCAATTCAATATGGCGGCACAAGCGGGATGTTTGTGGCTCAAATGTGTTTGAGGGGTGTGACCTATGTCACAAAGCTGTCGGTCTGTAGGCTGAAGGAGCATTTCGATGAGCGATCGATGGACAAAACGGGATGCTGCCCGCTTGGCGCGAACTCTCGTCCACACCGCGCCGGAAGCGGCGTTGGGCACGCTCGCGGCACAGGGCGGACCCCATGTGAGCCATGTGTCTAGCGCTACCATGATTGATGGTGCACCGGTGGTTCTGGTCTCGCAACTTGCTCTGCATACCCAGAATATTGCGCGCGATGGCCGTGCATCGCTGATGTTCGTCGCCCCGCTTGCCGGGCTCGACGACAATAACGCGCGCGCACGGGTGACGCTGGACGGCACGCTGGCGCCGGTGCCCGATGCCGCGTTGGCGCGAAGTCGCTTCCTGCGGCGGCATCCCGCAGCCGAAATGTATGTGGATTTCGGTGATTTCGCGTTCATGGCGCTGGCAGTGGCGGACGCGCACCTGGTGGCGGGGTTCGGCCGGATCACCGCGCTCGAACCGGGCGACATTCTGGCACCGGCCGACATGGCCGCCGCGCTGGGCGAAGTGGATGTTTCCGCCTGCACCCATATGGACGAGGACCATGCCGACGCGCTGGAGCTGATTGCGACACGCCTTGGCGGCGGTCCCGCGGACGGTGCGTGGCGCAGCGTCGGGATCGATCCGCTGGGGATCGACCTTGGCGCGGGCGGGGCGGTGGTGCGCGCCGAGTGGGACACCCCGGTGGCCAGCAGCGGGGCCCTTCGAGCGGCACTTGTGGCCATGACCAAGGCAGCACGCGGCTAGAACGGAAAGAACGTGAAGGCGATGCCAAGGCCGATGAAGCCGATGGCAATGCCGAGGACCAGCAGCAGCCCGTCGCGCACCATCAAGCCGAGCCCGATGACAAGCATCGACAGTCCGGCCGGGAAGGCGCCGAACGGCACCACCGCCAGCGGATACATGGAAAGCGAGACGATAATGCCGCTGATGGCGACAAGCTGGTGAAATGGCGGGGAGAGCATGAACTCCATCCGCGGGCCAATCACGCGGTCGATCCGCCTTGCCCACCCCTTTGCCTTGTGGAGGGACCGGACGAGCCGCTCCCGACCGATCGCCCGTGTCATGATGAACCGAGGCAGCCAGATCTTCTCGGCACCGAACAGGAGCTGGACCGACAGGAGCAGCATCACGGTGCCGGTGAGGATGCTCATTCCCGGAATGGCGCCGGTGGGCAGCACCGCAACCAGGGACGTGATCACGAAGAGAGAACCGAACGCACGCTGCCCCAGCGACGCGACCACATCGGACACGGCGACCTCTTCGCCCTCGGTGTCGTTCTCGATGGCATCCAAAAGGGAGGCGAGGTTGTTGCTCTTGTCGGGCTCTTCGGCCATCGGCAGGGCTCCGTCTACTGGTCGCAAGGTCTTGTGGGACGCTAACGAACCGGGACGACAGTTGTTCACTTTCGGGGCCTTCCTGCAAAGCCCCTTGCAGTGCGCGGTTGCCGTGCGATGTTGGCGGCCGGCCCCGGCTGAGGAGAAGATGCGATGGATGAGACCGACCCGCTGAAGACTGCCGAGCGGTGGCACGCCGAGGGGCGCAAGGTGGCCATTGCGACCGTGGTGGACACCTGGGGGTCCGCGCCGCGCCCCGTTGGCAGCCATCTGGTGATTGACGGCGAGGGTGCGTTCGAGGGGTCCGTCTCCGGCGGTTGCGTTGAGGGGGCGGTGGTGGCCGAGGCGGTGGATATTGCTGCCGGTGCCCCCGCCAGACTCCTCGAATTCGGCGTTGCGGACGAGACGGCGTGGGAGGTCGGCCTGTCCTGCGGCGGGACGATCCGCGTCTATGTCGAGCCGCTGACGGGGGCGGGGGCTTGAGGGTCGCGGATCTCGCCGCGCTCAACGCAGCGCGTGCCGAACGCAAGGCCGCTGCCCTCGTGGTGCCGCTGGACGGTGGCGCGGGCCGGCTGGTGATGCGCGGCGATTTTGCGGCCGACCCGCTGGCCGACGTGCTGCACGCAAGGTTTGCGAACGGCAAGTCGGGCCGGGAGGAAACGGCCGAGGGCGAGGTGTTCGTGGCCATCCACCGCCCGTCGCCGCGGCTGGTGGTGGTGGGCGCGGTCCACGTCAGCCAGGTGCTGGCGCCGATGGCGGCGGCGGCCGGGTTCGACGTCACTATCGTCGACCCGCGGACGGCCTTTGCCACCGAGGAACGCTTTGCCGGCGTGAAGATGGTCGCCGAATGGCCGGATGCGGCGCTTCTGGCGCTGGACCCCGAAACGGCGCTTGCAACCCTCACCCACGATCCGAAGATCGACGATCCGGCGCTGGAAGCCGGGCTGACGGCGGACTGCTTTTATATCGGCGCCCTTGGCAGCAGGAAGACACACGCGCGGCGGGTGGAGCGTTTTGCTGCAAAGGGCTTCGACGATGCGGCGATGGGGCGGATCAATGCGCCCATCGGTTTGCCCATCGGCGCCGCCTCGCCTGCTGAAATTGCGGTGTCGGTGCTCGCCGAGGTGATTGCGGCGCTGCGCCTCGGGCCCGCAAAGGCAGCAAAACTTTCGGCCGCTGCGTGAAGTTCGGGCCGGTTGCCGCCGATGCGGCAGAGGGCGCGCTGCTGGCCCATTCGCAGCGCACCGGCACAGGCGTCATCCGCAAGGGCACGCGGCTGACGGCGGACCACATCGCGTCGCTCCGTGCAGCCGGGATCGATGCGGTGATCGCCGCGCGGCCGGAGCCCGGTGACCTCCACGAAGACGAAGCGGCCCGGAAGATTGCAGAGGCCGCCGTCGGTCCGGAAACCTACGTGGAACGCGCCGATACCGGCCGCGCCAACCTCTTTGCCGACCGCGCCGGACTGGTGATGGTCGACCGCGCGGCCGTCGACGCGCTGAACGCCATCGACCCGGCGATCACGCTGGCGACGCTGACGCCGTTCACCCGCGTGTCGGAAGGACGGATGATCGGCACCGTGAAGATCATCCCGTTTGCCGCGTCCGCGCAAAGCGTTGCGGCGGGGGCGGTGACGGTGGGCGGGGCGCTGTCGGTGGCGCCCTGGGTGGTGCGCCGGGTGAGCGCGATCTCCACGGAGCTTTCGGCGCTGAAGGCCAGCGTGATCGACAAGACACTTGGTGTGTTTGCGCAGCGGCTGGCGGCGCCTGGCGCCGACATTGTCGAGGATGTGCGGGTGCCCCATGACGAGGCGTCCCTGGCCGAGGCGCTGCGGGCGGCCACCGGCGAGGTGATCGTGGTGTTCGGCGCCTCTGCGGTGGTGGACGTGAATGACGTTATCCCGGCGGCCATCCGGGCGGCCGGCGGCAGGGTGGTGCATCTTGGGATGCCGGTGGATCCGGGCAACCTTCTGGTGCTTGGCGAACTTGACGGGCGGGTGGTGATTGGCGCACCGGGCTGTGCGCGCTCGCCAAAGGCCAACGGGTTCGATCTGGTGCTCGACCGTGTGCTGGCGGGCCTTGCCGTGGAGCCGGCGGACATTGTGGCAATGGGCGTCGGCGGATTGCTGGAGGAGACCGCGGCGCGGCCCCGACCCCGGCGCGGCGACAATGCGGTTCGGCCGGAGCGGCCTGCGGCCATCGTTCTTGCGGCGGGGCGGTCAACGCGGATGGGCGTTGCCAACAAGCTTCTCGAGGAGGTGTCCGGCAAGCCGATGGTGGTCCACGTGGTGGAGGCAGCGCTTGGCTCCCGCGCCACCCGCGTGGTGGTGGTGACGGGCCACGAGGCTGCGCGCGTGGAGGCGGCGCTGGCGGACTGCAACGTCACCTTCGTGTACAATGGCGCCTTTGCCGATGGGCTATCCACGTCCCTGCGCGCAGGCCTCGAAGCGTTGCCAGGCGAGACGGATGCGGCGCTCATCCTCCTGGGCGACATGCCCCTCGTCACAGCCGAAGATTGCACGCGGGTGCTGGGCGGGCTGGAGCGCGAAGGCGCGTTGATTGCGATGGCCACCGATGGCGGCGGGCGCGGCAACCCGGTGGCCTGGTCGTCCCGCCTGTTTCCTGAGTTGCGCGCCACCGAAGGTGATGCCGGCGGCAGGGCGCTGATGTCCCGCTACGCTGACCGTGTGGTGGATGTGGAGATCGGCCGTGCCGCCGGGACCGATGCCGACACACCGCAGGCGCTGGCTGCGCTGCGCAAGGGCCTCGACCCGGCCGGCTGAGGCTATCGCGCGTCCAGCAAGTACAACCTTCAGCTGTACAATACCACATTTCTTGTTATGGTGGCCTTGCCTGCCCCGGAGCCTCAACACGTCGTCCGGGGCGCAAGGGGAGCGCGCGTGTGCGAGTGATTTTTTCGGCAAAAATGCGCGTGATCAATCGGCCGGGTCAATTCGCCGTGCCGCCCGCACGGTCCACCTTGTGCTGAGCGCGTCAGGGCCGGACCGGCCCTCTCGCGAAGAGGGAACCAGCGGCGGCGACACCCTGCCACTCGCGATCCGTTTTGCGCTGGCCGAATGCCGGGACCTTGGCCCCCACCACGATCCACCGGACGCGCTGGCGCACCTTTCGGGCTACGAGGCCAGCCTGGTCTTCGCCCTGCTGGGTGCGGACATGACGAACAGCGCAGCGGGGTGGCTGGCGGACGCTCTGGATCGCGCCAGCGGTTTCGACTGCCTGCGCGCAGCGTTTTCCTCCGCCCGCCTCGGCACCCGTCCCCAGCCCTTCACGGATCTGGATTATTTCCTTGCCATCGGACAGTGGCTCGGTTGCCGCTTTGAGGAGGAGGATGCCTTGTGTGCGTCCTTCCAGGGCATGCACGCCCCGTCGGTGGATGTGCGCGCCACGGGCGACGGAATGATCCTGCGCTATATCGGGCCGGACGGGCCACGCATGGTGATTGCGCCCGCCCAGGCATGGTTGCCGAGGCTTGCGCGCCTTTTGTGCAAGAACCCCGAGATGCGCGGGCGGATCACGGTTGCAACGCCCCATGCCATCGTCGCTGCCGCACAATCAGGCGGCCCGAACGTCGGAGCGGCCCGCGTTGCCCCGCTCCATGCCGTGCCGGACAACGAAGTGGCGGACCGTGTGGTCAGCACTGCGCAGGTGGTGGTGTTTGCGCTGGTGCTCACCGGCCTGTCGGTGGTTTCGCTGAAGGTGCCGGCGATGATGCTCGCCGTGACGCTTCTTCTGGTGACGGCAATTCTGATCGGTTATGCCGCCAGCCGCTGCTATGCGCTGATGGCAGATCTTTCGGCGGCCACGCTGCCGCGGCAACGGCTTAAAAGCAGCGAATTGCCCGTCTACACGGTGCTTATTCCGCTTTATCGGGAGGCTCGGGCGATCAGCGGGCTGGTCCGTGCGCTCCGCCGGCTGGATTATCCGGTCGAGAAGCTGGACATCCAGTTTCTGGTGGAGGCGGACGATGCGGAAACCCGCGACAGCATCTTGCGCGAGGCGCGGCATCTGCCGTGCCGCATCGCCATCCTGCCCAAGGGTTTGCCCAAGACGAAGCCGCGCGCGCTCAACGCCGGCCTGCGGCAGGCCCGCGGCTCGCTTGTGACCATCTACGATGCAGAGGACCGGCCGGACCCCGGCCAGCTCCGCCTTGCGGCCGAAACCTTCGCCGCTGCGCCGGACAGTCTGGCCGCCGTGCAGGCGCGCCTTTGCATCGACCATGAGAACGACAACTGGCTGACTCGCATGTTCACCATCGAATATGCGTGCCTGTTCGACCGGCTGATGCCGGCCATTGCCGCGCGCGGCCGGCTCATTCTTCTGGGCGGAACGTCAAACCATTTCCGCGCCGAAGCGCTTCTGGCGGTTGGCGGGTGGGATCCGTACAACGTCACCGAGGATGCCGACCTTGCGGTGCGGCTGGTCCGCCGCGGCTTCCGCATCGGCATGATCGAGTCCGACACCTTCGAAGAATCGCCGCTGGCGGTGGGGGCCTGGATCAAGCAGCGCTCGCGCTGGTTCAAGGGCTACATGCAGACGTGGCTGGTCCACAACCGCGCCCCGCTGTCGCTGCTGCGCGAGCTTGGCTGGCGGGACACGCTGGTGATGCACCTTTTCATCCTCGGTGCGCTGACCGCGGCGATGGCACACAACGTGGTCCTGCTGGCTCTGCTGGCGGCGCTTCTGGGGCTGCTCCCCGTCACGTTCGAGTCGCCATGGCTTGCGGTGCTGCACGGCAGCGCGGCGGTGATGAGCTACGGCGTCAACTTTGCGCTGGGCGCCGTTACCATCCGCGACCGGCGGCGGCGCGGCCTCAGCCCGTGGCTGGTGCTGTGGTTTCCAGTTTACTGGGTCCTGATGGGGGTCGCCGTCGCCATCGGCCTTTATGACCTCATCCGCCGGCCGCACCACTGGCGCAAGACGGAGCACGGCGTTGCAAGGCGGCCCGGCCGGGTGAGCGCCCACGCGGCCGGGCCGGCGCAGTTCGCCACCGCTACGGGGCCTGATCGTCGCCCGAGACGACACCGCCGATGAGGTTGCGGCTGGCCAGATATTCCGACGTGAACACCGAGCGAACACGCGGCACCGGCGGTGCGGCGAGCGCATCCTCCAGCGCGCGGCGCCGCCGGCCGGCTTCGGCAAGGTCGATGAACGCAAAATGCACCGTGGCGCCGGGCCGCAGCTGCGTCAGCCGCGGCCGGTCCGCCAGCGCCACCACCGCAATCTTCGGATAGCCGCCGGTGGGCGCACGGTCCGCACATAAGACGATGGGCTGGCCGTTGCCGGGCACCTGGATCGCGCCCTCCACAATCCCGTCGGAGATGATGTCGTGGGTGGCGGCCTCCAGCGGCGGTCCTTCCAGCCGGTAGCCCATCCGGTCCACCTTGTCGGTGAGCCTGTAGGCCTCGGTGGTGAAGGTGGTCTGCACCTCTTCGGCAAACAGATGGTGCTGCGGGCCGGGAAGGAGGCCGATGGGGCCGTCCGGCAGGGCAATGTCCACCGCTAGGAGCGGTTCGGCGTCGCCGGGCGTCTGGACGCTGAACGGCGTGTCGAAGTCGCGCGCGCCAAGCCCGGTGCGGGCGTTGGTGGCGTAGGAGCCGAGAACGGGGGCGCCAAGGTCGATCCCCGCCACGGCGAGATAGGCCCACATGCCGTTGCGGCCGGGCGTGATGGTGAGGGTCTCCCCGTCGCCAATGAAGAGGCGCGCCGGCAGGGTGACGGGCTCGCCGTCTCCCACCGTTGCGCTGAAACCGGGCCCGGACAGGCCCGCAAGCACCGGCCCCTCCGCGCGGAACGCCGCACCGGCGATGCCGATCTCGAAGGCTGCCGTCCCGCTCCCGGCGAGCGCGAGGGCGTGGCGAAAGCGCACCCAGTCCATCGGGCCGGACTGCGAGACGCCGAAGCGCATGGCGCCCGACCGTCCCGCATCCTGCACCGTCACGAGGTGGTTGTGGCGGACCACATGCAGCGCGCTCATCCGTCGTCCTTCGTCAGCCCGCCATCGGTGGTCCTGGCAAGGGAGGCCCATTCGTCCTCGCTCACGGCGTCGAAGGCGATGGTATCGCCGACCGCGAAGGGAACCATCGGCGTCTCGTCCGGCCGGAACAGGGTGACGGCGGTGCGGCCGATCACGTACCAGCCGGTGGGCATGGAGATGGAGGTGAGGGCCGCCATGCCGCCCGCCAGGATGAGGCTGCCCGCCGGCATCGGCGGTCGCGGCGATGGGCGGCGCGGGATTGCCAGCGTCTCGTCCACGCCGGACAGATACGCGAACCCCGGTGCAAATCCGTACATGCCCACCTGGTAGCGTCCCTCCAGAAATTTCGACCGCAGCGCCTCCACGCTGAGGCCGAGCCCGGCGGCGGCGTCGGCAATGTCCTCGGCGCAATCGCCCTCCATGGCCACCGGCAGGCGCCAGTGGGCGGGGCCGCGCGCGGTGTCCTCGCCCGTGCCTTCGGGAAGGGCGGCGAGCAGCGCATCGCGGTCGGTGGCGGCGGGATCGAACAGGACCAGAAGCGAGCGGAACGTCGGCACCACCTCCACCAGACCGGCCGGGGCAGCGGCATCGAACGCGGCGGCAAGCGCCGCCACCTGTGCGCCGGCGCCTTGCGTGATCTCGTCGCCAAACTCGATCACGAACGCATTCTCGCCGCTGCCGCGGAAGGTGGCGCCCTCGGTCAGGCTCATCCGGCGAACGGGGTGACGGTGACGCCCGCGCCTTCGAGGGCCGCGCGCACCGCCTTTGCGATGGCGACGGCGTCAGCGCTGTCGCCATGGACGCAGATACTGTCGATGGCGGTGGGCAGGCGGCTGCCGTCGTGGGCAAAGATGGCACCGGCCTCCACCATCTTCACCACGCGGGCCGCGGCCTCCGCGGGGTCGTGGACGAAGGCGCCGGGCTTGGCGCGGGAGACGAGCTGGCCGTCCGGCTCATAGGCGCGGTCGGCGAAGATCTCGGCGGCAACGGGGAGGCCAGCTGCGCGCCCGGCATCCTCCAGCGCCGTGGTCGCGACGGCCAGAAGGGTCAGCGAGGGATCCACCTGTCTGACGGCGCTGGCGATGGCGTCGGCCACGGTGCGGTCGGCGCTGGCCACGTTGGAGAGCGCCCCGTGCGCCTTGACGTGGGTGACGCGGCCACCCTCCACCGCCGCCATCGCGATGGTGGCGCCAATCTGGTAGGCGACCATCCGCGTGATGGCATCCGGCGCCATCGGGATCGGACGGCGGCCGAACCCGGCCTTGTCCTCAAAGCCCGGATGCGCGCCGATGGCGACGTTGTTGGCGATCGCGGTGCGGATGGTCTCGGCCATCGTGTCGGGGTCGCCGGCGTGGAAGCCGCAGGCAATGTTGGCGCTGGTGACGATCTTCAGGATTTCGCCGTCCGCACCCATGGTCCAGGGGCCGAAACTTTCGCCGCAGTCCGCATTGAGGTCGACAGTGGTCATGGCTTGTCCCGGTTGTTCGCGCGCCTTCTGCAAGGTCTAGCAAAAAACGTGCACGGGCGAAGCGTGGCGGGGCAAAAAGCGGTGCTCCGGGTGCTTGCCGTCCGGCCCGTCAGCCGCGGCCGAGCACGTCGTCCACCGCCTGGCCGAGCCGGTCGACCAGCGTGTCGATGTCGTCGGCGCTGGCGATGAAGGGCGGGGCGATGAGGATGTGGTCGCCAGCGGCACCGTCGATGGTGCCGCCCATGGGGTAGACCATCAGGTCCCGCTCGAACGCGGCGCGCTTGATCTTTGCGTGGGTCTTTGCCTCGGTGGGGAGCGGGGCGCAGCTGTCCCGGTCTGCGACAAGCTCCACACCCATGAACAGGCCGCGGCCGCGGATGTCGCCCACATTGGGGTGCTGGCCGAAGCGGGCTTCGAGGCTCTGGCGGAGGCGGTCGCCCATGGCGTTCACGTTGGCCAGAAGGTCCCGGCTTTCGATGGTGTTGAGGACCGCAACGCCGGCGGCGCAGGCCGTCGGGTGGCCCATGTAGGTGTGGCCGTGCTGGAAGAAGCCCGAGCCGTCCGCAATTGTCTGGTGAATCTTTTCGGCGACAAGGGTGGCGCCGATGGGCTGGTAGCCGGCGCCGAGCCCCTTGGCGATGAGCACCATGTCGGGCCGCACATCGTCGGCCTCGGAGGCGAAGAGGGTGCCGGTGCGGCCCATGCCGCACATCACTTCGTCCAGAATGAGGAGGACGCCGTAACGGTCGCAGATCTCGCGCACCCTGGCGAAGTAGCCTGGAACCGCCGGAACGGCGCCCATTGTAGCGCCCACCACGGGTTCGGCCATGAAGGCGGCCACCGTTTCGGGGCCGAGACGCTGGATTTCGGCGTCCAGCTCGTCGGCGACGCGGGTGCCGTAGGCCTCGGCGCTTTCGCCGGGCTCGCCCCAGCGCCAGTGGTGGCAGGGGGCAATGTGGCTGAACGCATCCGACAGGAGCGGCGCGAACTGGCGGCGCCGCCATTCGTTGCCGCCGGCGGCCAGCGCGCCCAGCGTGTTGCCGTGGTAGCTCTGCCGCCGCGCGATGATCCGCGAGCGGGCGGGCTCGCCTTTTTCGAGGAAATACTGGCGGGCGAGCTTGATCGCCGCCTCTGCCGCTTCCGATCCGCCGGACACGAAATAGACGCGGCCGATCCCCTCCGGTGCGCGGGCGATGAGCATGTCCGCCAGCTCTTCGGCAGGCTCGGAGGTAAAGAAGCCGGTGTGCGCATAGGGCAGATCGTCCACCTGGCGCTTGATGGCATCGGTCACCCCCCGGTCCGAATGGCCAAGGCAGGAGACCGCCGCACCGCCGCACCCGTCCAGAATGCGGCGCCCGTCGCGGGTGATGACGTAGACGCCGTCGCCGCCGACCGCGACGGGAAGCGACGCGGCCGTGGCACGCTGGAAGATGTGGGCGGATGGACTTGGCATGATCTCGAAATCCCTGCGACGGCCCACGCTACAAGATCTGGCGGCGCGAGGGTATCGCATCGCGCCGGCCGAGCCTGCCGGGGGCTTGTGCCCGACCGTCGCAGCGGGGCGGGGCGTTCGCATGGCGCGACGGAGCGTTTATGGTGGTGCAACACGAACCAGGACAATGCCCATGCGCTATGCCCCTTTTCTTGCCGTTTTCGTGCCGCTGACTGCGTTTGCGGCGGACGGCGAACCCGCCAAGCCTGCAACCAATCTCGCCAACCCGGCCTCGCAATTTTGCGTGACCCACGGCGGGACGCTCGAAATCCGCACCGAGGCGAATGGCGAGGTGGGCTACTGCCACCTGCCCGATGGCCGTGTGGTGGAGGAATGGACGTACCTGCGCGAAGAGGCCGTTCCGCAGCAAAAATAGGACCGGGCTGCCCGTTCGGCGCGGGCAGCCCGCAGTTCCCCTACCCGTTGCGGAAGGTGTAGCCGTAGCCGTTGAGGGCGGGGGCGCCGCCCAGATGGGCGTAGAGCACCTTGGAGCCCGCGGGGAAGTAGCCCTTGGCGATGAGGTCCAGCATCCCGTCCATGGATTTGCCCTCGTACACAGGGTCGGTGAGCATGCCTTCCGTACGCGCCGCGGTGCGGATCGCGGCCAGCGTCCCCGCGTTGGGCACGCCGTAGGCGGGGTGGGCGTAACCGTCGAGCAGGGTCACGTCGCTGTCCGCAATATCGCCGACGCCGATGAGGTCTGCCGTGCGACGCGCAATGTCCAGCACCTGCGCGCGCGTCTGGTCGAGCGTGAACGATGCGTCGATGCCGATGACGTTGGCGGCGCGCCCATCGGGCTTGAAGCCTGCCACCATCCCCGCATGGGTGGAGCCGGTCACGGTGCAGACCACCACATAGTCGAACCTGACGCCGAGTTCGGCCTCCTGCGCGCGCACCTCCTCGGCAAAGCCGACGAAGCCGAGCCCACCATATTTGTGCACCGACGCGCCTGCGGGAATGCCGTAGGGCCTGCCGCCCGAGGCTTCCACGTCCGCCAGCGCATCTTCCCACGACTTGCGGATACCGATGTCGAACCCGTCGTCCGTCAGGCGGACGTCGGCGCCCATGATGCGCGACAGCATGGGGTTGCCGACACGGTCGTAGACGGCGTCTTCGTGGGGCACCCAGGCTTCCTGGACGAGGCGGCACTTCATGCCGATCTTGGCGGCAACGGCGGCCACCTGGCGGGTGTGGTTGGACTGGACGCCGCCGATGGAGACCAGCGTGTCCGCACCCGACGCGATGGCGTCCGGCACGATGTATTCCAGCTTGCGGACCTTGTTGCCGCCGAAGGCGAGGCCGGAATTGCAGTCTTCCCGCTTGGCCCAGATCTCCACCTTGCCGCCGGCGTGGGCGGTGAGGCGGTCCAGCCGCTCGATGGGGCTGGGGCCGAATGTGAGGGGATAGCGCTCGAAGCCGGCGAGGAGGTCTCTGGCGGTCAATTCAGTCTCCCGAGGCGCGCTGATGCACCGCCTGGGGGCCTTACTCCCGCAAGGCGGCGTTGTCAGAACGCCGGTTGTGTCTGTCTTCTGCGCTGCATCAAAATCACGAGGGCCAGAATGATGAAAGCCGGAATGTAGAAAATCTCCTTCGGCATGCGTTCGGCTCTGGTCTGGACCTTGTTCAGGACCACGGGCTCCTCGGCGTAGAAGTCGTAATCCTGGCCGAGATAGGCGAACGGGGTGCCGGGGAACGGCTCGTCGAGGGTCAGCCGGTCGCCGTCCTCCAGGAAGGTGAGGCCGGCATCGGCAATCCGGTCTTCTCCGGTGGCGGCATCATCCAGCGAGATGACGATGTATTTTGAGGTGCGCTCCAGCGGGTTGTTGAAGTCGGTGCCGACGAGCTCCATTCGCAGCGGGGATCCGGCGGGCTGACTGCCGGCGATGTCGTAGATCTCGACCCCCGCCCGGTCATCATAGGGCGGTTGCACCATGTCGAGCAGGATGCTCGGCCGCAGCAGGGTGAGGGCGACCAACAGCAGCGCGACGGTCTCGAACCAGTTGTTGCGCGAAAAGAAGTAGCGCTGCGTGGCGGCGGCGAACACCAGCATGGCGATCACCGCAATCACGAAGGCCTTCACGCCGATGTACCACGGCACAAACTCGGAGGTGGGCGTGCCGTCGACGATCACCACCTTCATGAGCAGCAGCTCGGTGTTGAAGATGAACATGAACGGCAGCAGCGCGGTGCGGATGTCGTAGCCGAAGCCTTGCAGGCCGGTCTTGATCGGATCGCCGCCCGATATGCCGGCGGCCGCGTAGGCGGCAAGGCCGACGGGTGGCGTGTCGTCGGCGAGAATGCCGAAGTAGAACACGAAGAGGTGCGCCGCGACGAGCGGGATGATGAGTCCTTCGGATGCACCGAGCGACACGATGACCGGGGCCATCAGCGAGGACACCACAATGTAGTTGGCGGTGGTCGGCAGGCCCATGCCGAGGATGAGGCTCATCACCGCCACGAGGATCAGCATAAGCATCAGCGAGCCGCCGGCCAGCGCCTCCACGAAGGCCGACACGACCTGGTGCGCGCCGGTGAGCGCGATGGTGCCGACGATGATGCCGGCCGCGCCTGTGGCGACCGCAATGGGGATCATGTTGCGCGCCCCGGAAATCATCCCGCGGCTGAACTCGTCCCACCCTTGGGCGAAGCTGGCGGCAAAATTCTCACCGCCGCGCAGGAGCGCCTTGATCGGGTGCTGCGTGAACGCGATCAGCACCATGGATGCCGAGGCCCAGAACGCGGCCAGCCCCGGCGACATGCGCACCACCATCACGCAGTAGAGAAGCACGATGATGGGGAGGAGGAAGTGGAGGCCGGTGAGCAGAACGTCGCGCACCACCGGCAATTCCTGGATCGGCGCGTCGGGATCGTCGACGTGGAGATCCTCGCGCTTGGAGGCGATGACGAGGCAGATGATGTAAAAGGCCACGAAGACGGCGATGGCGATTTCAAGCCCTGCATCGGGGAAGGCCGTGGCCGTCCACCCGAGGCCGAAGTGGACCGCGAACCCGAGGGCCATGATGCCGGCCAGCGTGATGATGAACGACTGGATCTTGGCGGCGGCGGAGCCTGCGCGCGACTTGTGCGGCAGGCCCTTGAGGCCGAGCTTCAGCGATTCCAGGTGCACGATGTACAGGAGCGCGATGTAGGAGACGAGCGCCGGCAGCAGCGCGTAGACGATGAGGTCGGTGTACGGCGTGCCGGTGAATTCTGCGATGAGGAACGCGGCGGCGCCCATCACCGGCGGCGTGAGCTGGCCGTTGGTGGAGGCGGCGACCTCGATGGCGCCGGCCTTTTCCGGCGAGAAGCCGGTGCGTTTCATCAGGGGGATGGTGAAGGTGCCGGTGGTGACCACGTTGGCGATGGACGAGCCCGAATAGATGCCCGACAGCGCCGAGGCGATGACGGATGCCTTGGCCGGCCCGCCGCGCAGGTGGCCGAGCAGCGAGAAGGCGAGCTTGATGAAATAGTTGCCGGCGCCGGCCTTTTCGAGGATGGAGCCGAACAGCACGAACAGGAAGATCATCGACGCGGAGACGCCGAGCGCCACGCCGAACACGCCCTCGGTCTGCATCCAGAAGTGCCACATGGCCTTGCTGTAGGATGCGCCAGCCCAGCGGATCGAGTCCGGAAAGAACTCCGACGAGCCGAAGAAGACGTAGGAGAGGAAGACGCCCACAACGATGAGGAGCGGCAGCCCGAGCGCGCGATAGACCGAGATGCCGACAATCACCATGCCGATGGTCGAGACAATCAGGTCGGTGTTGGTCGGCAGGCCCGAACGGCGGGCTATCTCGTCGGCGAAGACGACGAGATAGAGACAGGACCCGGCGCCGACGATGCCCAACACCCAGTCATAAAGCGGGATCTTGTCGCGCGGGGAACGGGAGAACAGCGGGAAGGCCATGGCGACCAGCAGCAGCGCGAAGGCGAGGTGGATGGCGCGCACTTCGGTGTTGTTGAACACCACGCGCAGACCGGTCTGCTCCTGGATGATGAACGGCAGCGGCGAGGCGACGTAGAGCTGGAAGAGGGCCCATGTAAAAGCGAGCGAGGGCACAAGCATCCGCTGCCAGCCCAAAGGAACCCGCGCGCCGGAGTCCACTGATGCGACGAGGTCGTCCGCGGAGGTTGCTGCGCCTGGGGCGTGGGGGTCGGTCGCCGTTGTCATGCAAGGCCTCTTGTGAGCACGCGATTGCCGAGCGTTCCATGCTTTCAAGGAACGTGAAAGGCTTTTTTGAACTGATGCAGGAGTTCGTATGACGAATATCGAAAATTCTGACGCGTTGAGGCTGCTGGACTTCTGGCTGGGTGCCGGACCGGACCGCTGGTACGCCAGATCGGACGAGTTCGATGGCCTGTGCGCCGCGTGGATCCCGCAGTGGGAAGAGGCGGCGTCGGGCGCGCTGGACGGCTGGAGCGCCACCGCCGCGGGGTCGCTGGCGCTGATCATCCTGCTCGACCAGATCCCGCGCAACGTGTTTCGCGGGTCGGCACGGCAGTTCGAAACGGACGCGAAGGCGGTTGCGGCGGCCGAAGCCGCGGTGGCGGCGGGGCATGACAAGACCCAGCGTCTGCCGGTGCGGCTGTTCTACTATCTGCCGTTCGAACACGCCGAAGACGAGGCGTTGCAGGAAAAGGCGCTCGACCTCATCCGCCCGCTTAAGAACCAGGATGCCTACTACTGGGCGCTGGTCCACGCTGATGCGGTGCGCCGGTTCGGCCGTTTTCCCCACCGCAACGCAGTGCTGGGCCGGGAGACGACTGCCGCGGAACGGGCCTATCTGGAAAGCGGCGGGTTCGGTGCCTGAACAGGGGCGCCCGAGAAGCGGCAACACGAAAAAGGGCCGGCGCGTGGTGCGCCGGCCCTTCCCTCAATCCGCGGCCGAAACCGCAGGGACTGGGTTTTACTGCCAGCCGCGCTCTTCGTAATATTTCACTGCGCCGGGGTGCAGCGGTGCGGAGAGACCGTCCTTGATCATCTCTTCTTCCTTCAGCACGCCGAAGGCAGGGTGGAGCTGCTTGAACTGGTCGAAGTTGTCGAACACGGCCTTGACGGTGGTGTAGACCACGTCGTCCGGCACATCGGCCGACGAGATGAACGTGGCGCCGACGCCGAACGTGGTGGTGTCCTCGTCATTGCCCTTGTACATGCCGCCCGGAATGGTGGCGACGCGGTAGTACGAGTTGTCCGCGACCAGCTTGTCGATGGCCGGGCCGGACACGTCCACCAGCGACACGTCACAGGAGTTGACCGCTTCCTGAATGGCTGCAGCGGGGTGGCCAACGGTGTAGATCATCGCGTCGATCTTGCCGTCGCAAAGCGCCTGCGCCATCTCGGAGCCCTTCAGCTCGGTGGCGAGCGAGAAGTCGTCCATGGTCATCCCGAAGGCGTCCATCACGACTTCCATGGTCGCGCGCTGACCGGAGCCGGGGTTGCCGACGTTGACGCGCTTGCCCTTCAGGTCCTCGAAGCTCGAGATGTCGGTGCCGGGACCGGCGAGGAGGGTAAACGGCTCCGGATGGACCGAGAACACCGCGCGGAGCTTCTCGAACGCGCCGGCATCTTCAAACTGGCTGGTGCCGTTGTAGGCGTGGTACTGCCAGTCCGACTGGGCGACGCCGAAGTCCAGTTCGCCGGAGCGGACGGTGTTGATGTTGTAGACCGAGCCACCGGTGGATTCGGCCGAGCAGCGGATGCCATGGTCGCGGCGCCCGCGGTTGACCAGCCGGCAGATTGCGCCGCCGGTGGGGTAATAAACGCCGGTGACACCGCCGGTGCCGATGGTCATGAACTTGTCTTGCGCCTGGGCGCCGGTGACGGCCATCGCGCTGACTGCGAGTAGCGCGAGAAGTGGCTTCCTCATGAAATCCCCTTGTGTTTTTCCTGTGGGGTCAGAAGCGCCGGAAGCGAACCAACCCCTTGGTTTATATAGTCGTACGGTCGCGGTTTGCCCGCGGGACTGACCCAGGCGGCGCCAAGCCCGCCGCAATCGGGCGGCCGAGCAATTCGGCGCCGGCGTGCGGTGCGCACGCAGGTAGACGAAGGCAAGCTGCTTGGACGTGGTTTGTCAACGCTCGTAATTTAGCACGTTTTTGCGGAACGGAAGCTCGGGAGGAACCGTTGTCTCGGCAAGTAAGGATCAAAATCCTGTTTGGTCCAAGCAATAATTTTGAACGAGGTAGCATCTATGACCCGCAACCTTCTGGGCGGCACCGCCCTGATCGCGATTCTCAGCGTAACCCCGGCCGTGGCGCAGGACGACATGCGCGTTCTCATGTTCGCCGACGACGCGCAAATGAATGCCCGTGTCGCCGAAATGGACACCAACGGCGACGGTTCGGTGTCGATGGCGGAGTACGACGCGTATCTCGTCACGATCCCCGTCGCTGATGCCGACCGCGCCACGTACGTCGCAGACTTCGAAGCACTCGACGCCAACGCCGACGGCATTCTGGTGGTGACCGAGCTCGAAGCCGGCATGGCAACTGCCGCAGGCGGAACCGCAGCGCAGGTCGACGTGACGCAGGCTGAAGCCAAGGTTGCTGTCACGCAGCCGGCACCGAACGTGAACGTCAAGCAGGGCGACGCTACGGTTGCAGTGTCCCAGCCCGAGCCCGAAGTTGCCGTGACTCAGAAAGAGCCGGAAGTTTCGGTCAAGCAGGCTGAGCCGACCGTTTCGGTGAACCAGCCGGAGCCGGAAGTGTCGGTCCAGCAGGACGAGGCGACTGTTTCCGTTGACCAGCCCGAGGCCCAGGTGGCCATCGACGCACCGGCACCGGAAGTTGAAGTCCGCCAGGCGACCCCTGACGTGCAGGTGACGCAGAAGGAGCCGACCGTTTCCGTGTCGCAGCCCGAGCCTGACGTGAGCGTCCAGACGGCTGAAGCAGACGTTTCGGTCCAGACCGAAGACGCCAACGTCGTCATCGAGCAGGGCGAGCCGGAAGTGGTGATCCAGAAGGTCACCAGCGTCGACACCGCCACCACGGCTGATGCTGATACGGAACTCGAAGAAGCAGCCGACGCCACCGGCGAAGCGGTTCAGGTTGCCGCTGCAAAGACCGCTGACGCAGCGGGCGATGCCACGACCGCCGTTATGAACGCCGTCGCGTTTGATGACATCGACGGTGAAGACGCCTACAACAACATGAACCAGGAAATCGGCGAGATTTCCGACATCGTGATGGAAAAGACCAGCCGCGAGATCTTCGTGGTGGTGTCGGCCGGCGGCTTCCTCGGCATTGGTGATGCGGACGTCGTGTTCCCCTACAACAGCGTGTCCATCGCTGGCGACAAGGTGATGATCGACACCAACATGTCGGAAGAGAACCTTGAAGACCGCAACGACTACAACGAAGACCTCTATGAGGACGTGCCGGAAGACATGATCGTTCGCTAAGCCGCGATCCTGTGACGACGCGATAGAAAAGCCGGGGCACGCTGCCCCGGCTTTTTGCCGTGCTAATGCATGGCCGAAGCCTTGCCACGCACCGTGGAAGCGACATTTTCTATTTCAATCAAACGAAGGAGCGATCCATGAGCCTGTTCACCCGCACCGCATTCGTTGCGCTGCTGGCAGCCAGCCCGGCGCTGGCACAGACCGACCAGACGCCGGCTGCCACCCCCGAAAGCGCGCCAGCCCCTGCGGCCGCCGCCGATGCCACTGCCAACGACGATGCCGTTGCGCGGACCCGCGTGATCGTCCGCCAGCCGGCCGCAACCGTGCGGGTGTTCGAGCCGGCGGTGACCGTTACCGTGAACCAGCCCCCGCCCCGGATCATCGTGCGCCAGTTCGAGCCCATCGTGACCGTGACGCAGCACGCGCCCGAAGTGAGCGTGACGCCCCACGAGCCCGATGTTCGCGTTGAGCTGCGCGACCCCGAAGTGGTCATCGAGCAGCCCGATCCCACGGTCACCATCGACCAGCCGGAAGCGACCGTTGACGTTGCGCTGCCGGACGCGAGCGTGGATGTGACCCCGGCCGAGCCGCAGGTGACTGTGGGCCAGGTGGCGCCTGAGGTTGTGGTCAGCAGCCCCGACCCGTCCGTGGAAGTGACCCAGCCGGAATTCAACGTCGAGATCCAGCAGGAAGACGCCAACGTGCAGGTGCAGCAGGCACAGCCGCAGGTGAACATGCTGACCGAGACCACCGTCGAGGCCGATACCGCCGCTGAGGCAGACGTCGCAGCCGAGCCTGACGCCGAAGTTGCGGCAGTGGTCGCTGCCGAGCCGGCCACGCCGGTTGCCGGGATCGTGATCCCGCGGGACGATATCGTCGGGCTGACCGTGGTGAACGCCGAAGGCGACACCGTCGGCGAGATCGACGATGTGCTGCTCGAAGTGGCGACGCAGGAGCCGGTTGTTGTGGTTGCCGTTGGCGGACTTCTCGGCCTCAACGAGCAGCAGCTCGTTTTCGCTTACGACGAGCTGACCTTCAACGCCGATGAGGCCGTGCTTGCCACCGCTGCCGACGAGGACGTGCTCGAAAACCGTCCGGAGTACGACGAAGAGAAGTACGTCGCGCTGCCGGCTTCGATGCTGCGCTGATCCGGTTCGGGGATGGGGCATTGCCCCGTCCCCGCATCTGCTCGTCCGTGCGCCCCCCGGAACCGGCGCGCAGACTTAAACCCGATTAATATATCGCGGCTAATATATCGGCGCCCTAACGTATACGGGCCGTTATGGTTCCCGCCAAAAATCGCAATATAAAGTATTTATTCAGCGGCGTTTCGGAACGAGCGGTGCGCCTTAGGTATTTCATCCACAAGGAGCCTTGTGCTCTCCCGCAAAATATTTCGACGAGGAGCCGATCCCCATGGCGAATAAGTGGATGCTGAGCACTGCGATGCTCGCTCTTATTGCAGCAACGCCCGCCGCGGCACAGAACGCCAACGAATTTGGCGAGTGCGCGTTCGATGAGATGACCAACGAAACCTTCCTCGGCCTCGATATCGACAACGATAGCGGCCTGACGATGGAAGAGTATCGCGACTGCCTCCAGGAGGCTGGTATCGAACTCGACGATGCCAAGATGACCGCATACAACGACGCCTTCACCAAGGCTGACGCCGATGCCGACGGCATCCTGCTGTACGCCGAAGTCGAGACCGCTACGGCTTCCGCCGATGGCGCACCGACCGGCACCATCACGGTAACGCAGCCTGCCGCCAACGTGGTGGTCAACCAGTCTGCGCCGGAAGTGAATGTTGCGACGAAGCAGCCGGAAGTGACGGTTTCCACGCCGAAGCCGGAAGTTGCGGTCTCCACGCCCGAGCCGGAAGTTGCCGTGACCCAGGCCGAGCCGACCGTCAGCGTCGATCAGCCGGCCCCGGTTGTCAGCGTCGATCAGCCGGCGCCTGAGGTCAACGTGACCCAGCCCGAGGCACAGGTTGCCGTCGAAGCCGGCCAGCCCGCCGTTTCGGTCCAGACCCCCGAGCCTGAAGTGGCCGTTGCCACTCCCGACCCGGAAGTCGAGGTGACCCAGCCCGAGCTTGACGTGAACGTCGAGCAGCAGGACGCCAATGTCGCCGTTCGCCAGGAGCAGGCTGACGTTGCCGTTGCTCAGACGACCGCAGTCGAAGCCGATGCCGCCGTTGCCGTCGACGCAACGTCGACCGAAGCGACTGCCACCGATATGGCCGCTGCCGAAGTGAAGACCTACCAGATCCGCATCGACGATGTGCTGGGTGAGGATCTTTACAACAACAACGGCGAAGAGATTGGCGAGATCGACGAGATCGTCCTCGACCCGGCGACCAACAAGCCGATCGTTCTGGTCTCCGTCGGTGGCTTCCTCGGCCTCGGCGACCGTGAAGTGGTGTTTGCATACGACGACATCACCTTCACCGACGACCGGGCGATGCTCTCTTCCGACCTGACCGAAGAGCAGCTGAAGGCAATGCCGGATGTTGACGAAAGCGCCTACACCGAGCTGCCCGAGACCATGATCGTCCGCTAAGGGCGGTCCACTCGGATCAAAGCGACAAGAGCCGGGGCCCTGTGCCCCGGCTTTTTTGCGTCCGGCGTCTGCCTACCGGGTGACGATCTCGGGCCCCATCAGTGCGGTCGGAACATAGGTGGAGAGCGCCGGCACGTAGGTGATGATGATGAGGAACACGAAGAGGACCGCAACGAACGGCAGTGCCGCCCGCACGACCTGAACCAGGCTCATCCCGGTGATGCCGGAGGTGACGAACAGGTTGAGGCCGATGGGCGGCGTGATCATCCCGATCTCCATGTTGACCACCATGATGATTCCGAGGTGGATCGGGTCGATGCCGAGCTGAATGGCGATCGGGAACACCACCGGCGCCACGATCAGCAGCAGGCCCGACGGCTCCATGAACTGCCCGCCGATGAGGAGGAGCACGTTGATCGCGATGAGGAAGGTGAACCAGTTGAAGCCGGCGCCGAGCATCCAGTCGGTGATCGCCTGCGGAATGCGCTCTGAGGTGAGGACATGCGCAAACAGGAGCGCGTTGACGATGATGAACATCAGCATCACCGTTGTCCGCGCGGCGTCCATCATCACCTTGCGCGTATCCCGGTGGACAATGGTCGCCGGCGCCATCAGCAGCGAATAGACGACGTTGCGCAACAGAAGGACGAGGCCCGATCCGGCGGCAACGAGGCTGCCTGTCCCCTGCCGCACCACAAGGTAGGCGACGCCGGCGATGGTGGCGACCAGTGCGGCGACCATGGTGCGCGGGCCGATGGTGCCTTCGCCCGCGCCGAAGAAGGAGAGGATCATGATCACACAGAACAGCGCCAGCGCATAAAGCCACGCAAAGAAGCCGTTGCGTGCGGCAACGCTGTCGCTCTCATGCGTGAAGCGCTTGCCCTTCATCGGCCCCATGTCGCGGTAGACGAAGAGCGCGATCAGGAAGGAATAGACCGCGGCGACGGCGGCAGCCTCGGTCGGCGTGAAGACGCCGCCATAGATGCCGCCCAGAATGATGATGATGAGGAAGAGGCCCCATGCGGCGTCCTTGCCGGCGCGCAGGAATTCGCCCCAGCCTTCCCACTCACCCTTGGGGAGACCCCGCACCCGCGCGATGACGTAAATGGTGACCATCAGCATGCAGCCGGCGAGAAGGCCGGGGATGATGCCCGCCAGGAACATGCGGCCGACCGAAACATCGGTCGCGGCAGCGTAGACCACCATGACGATGGACGGCGGAATGAGGATGCCGAGCGTGCCCGCGTTGCAGACGATGCCGGCCGCAAATTCCTTGGAGTAGCCCACCTGCCGCATCCCGGCGATGGCGATGGTGCCGATGGCCACCACGGTGGACGGCGAGGAGCCGGAAAGCGCTGCAAACAGCATGCAGGCCAGCACCGAGGCCATGGCAAGGCCGCCGCGGAACGACCCCACGGTCGCGATGGCGAAGCGGATGATGCGTTGCGCCACCCCGCCGGTGGACATGAAGGAGGCGGCGAGGATGAAGAACGGGATGGCGAGGAGCGTGTAGTTCTGGCTGGCCGTGAACAGCTGCTGTGCCACCGACGAGACGCTGTCGTTGGAGAAAAACGTGATCATGATGATCGAGGACAGGCCGAGTGACACCGCAACCGGGACGCCCGACAACAGCAGCGCGAAGACGAGGCCGAATAGGATCGCCGTTTCCATGGGTCTCGCTCAGTCCTTGAGAATGTTGCGGTTTTTTTCCACGAGGTCTTCGGCCTCGTGGCTGGCGATGATCAGCTCGCGCTTGCCCTGGATGATCTCCACCAGCGCCTGGACGGCGCGCATGGCAAGGAGACCGAGGCCGATGGGCAGGATCAGGTAGGCGACCCACCGGTGAACCCGGTCCTGGCCCGTCATCTCGACCATGAATGCCGGGTATTTGAGGTCGTCCAGCCCGATGCCCACGCGGTACATCTTCCACCAGTAGTCCACCGCACCGCCGCCGCGGGTGGTGGCACCGAGCGACTTCAGCCAGTCCGCATTGATGAACATGACGGCGTATAGGAGAACGGCCAGTGCGCCGAAGATGGCGAATCCGCGGAAGACCGGCCGCGGGAACAGGCGGATGAGGCTGTCGATCCCGAGGTGGGAGTTGATCTTCACCGCGTAGCTCATTCCGAACAGGATCAACCACGCGAACAGGATGCGGTTGAGCTCCAGCGCCCCCTGGAAACCGGAATTGAAGCCGTAGCGCATCACCACCTGCACGAACGCAACGAGGGTCATTGCGGCGAGGATGAGGGCGATCACGATCTCCTCTAACTCGTTCATGACGCGCGGGGCGAGCTTGTCGGCGATGAAATAGAGCGTGATGAAGCCGACCAGCGTCAGCAGCGGATAATTGAGCAGAAGTGAGGCCATCGACATCTCGCTGCGGGCTTGCCGGACGGCGCCGGCGGCGCGTCAGGCCCGGCCGGCCGGGTGGTTCTTGTGGAAGCGCCGCGGCCGAGAGCCGGCCGCGGCGCAAGGTGGCTCAGGAGGCCGGGTTGTTGGACGCGACGGCGGCGTCGATGATGTTCTTGCCGATCTCTTCCTCGAACTCGCCCCACACCGGCTTCATCGCGTCGACCCAGGCCTGGCGCTGATCGGTGTCGAGCGTGCGGATGGTGCCGCCCGCGGCAATGATGTTCTCCTTGGCCTGGTCGTTCAGGCTGTTGGCAAGGCCGTTCATCTTGACCGACACTTCGTCCACCAGGGTGAGGAATTGTGTGCGGGTGTCATCGTCGAGGCTGTCGAGGAAGTCCTGGGTGGTGACCATGAAGTAGGACAGCATCTGGTGGTTGGTTTCGGTAATGCCGTCCTGCACCTCGAAGAATTTCTGCTGGTAGATGTTGGTGTAGGTGTTTTCCTGGCCGTCCACCACGCCCTGCTGGAGCGCGCCGTACACCTCGTTGAAGGCGAGCTTCTGTGCGTTGGCGCCCAGCGCCTCGATCATGGCGGCGGCAATGTCGGAGGTCTGGATGCGAAATTTGAGGCCTTCGGCGTCGGTGGGCTGGATCAGCGGCTTGTCGGCCGAGAACTGCTTCATGCCGTTGTAGATGTAGCCGAGACCCACGTAGCCGACATCTTCCATCGACGTCAGAAGACTCTTGCCCTCGTCGGTCGCCAGAAAGCGCTCCATCGCGGCAACGTTCTGGAACACGAACGGAAGGTCAAACACGCCCAGGACGCGCGTGTAGGCGCCGAACTTGGACAGTGAGGGCGCGGCAAGCTGCACGTCACCCAGGAGCAGCGCTTCCATCACCTTGTCGTCGTCATAAAGCTGGGAGGACGGGAACACCTGCATGCAGGCCTTTCCGTTCATCTCATCGTTGATGCGACTGGCAAGCTCTGTGGCAAACTCGCCCTTGGGATGGCCGGTTTCAGCCACAACATGCGAAAATTTGATCACGGTTTCGCCGTCGTCACAATTTGCAATTGCAGGGGCGGTTGTGATGACCAATGCAGCGACAGCTGCGCCTAGGACAGATTTCACTCGGACATCTCCTGAATACGTTTTTTCTTCTGTCGGTGTGCCACAAAACTTGTGCGACGCAAAGCAAGTCAATACACGCTAGAGTTACCGGCGCGAATTGTGCAAGCGGCAGCCTGACGGCAAGATGCCGCGCAAGGACCGCCGCGCTGATGCAAGACTGTGGCCGCCGACAGTTTCGCGATGATGAACTGGATTCCGCGGTTGCGGTCACCCCGCATTTGCGTGTACAGGAGCGCCCAGTGGGCCGCACTAGCTCAGATGGTAGAGCAACGCATTCGTAATGCGTGGGTCGCTGGTTCGAGTCCGGCGTGCGGCACCATCTCCCCCTTTTCCATCGAAGCTTCCGTCAAGGCGTCGATCACGCAACTCTCTTTGTTGGCGCGATGGCCCTTGTTTCGGCCGTTGTGCGGCGGGGTTGATGACGAGCCCAGGCACAGCTTGCTGCTCGACTGCTGTCGGCCCGCGTCATGACACCGCGGCAGAGCGGATCGCGGACCGTGTCGTCATGGGACGGGTCCGGCCGCCACCTCCCGTCATCAAAGCTGAATGCCAGAGACAGATACAAGGGTAAGGACCGCGCGTTCCCCTTTCGGCAATAACCCTGCATTTTCCGGCCAGTGCGAGACGGAAGGCCGCGCGCTGCAGCGATCCGCCTTCACATCTCACGTCTTTCCGGATCGTTGCGAAGACTGGGCGATGGCGGCCGCTGCGAAAGTGTGATCAATGCGCCCGGCGTCCAAAGTCTCGACCGAAAGGCACGAACAGCGAATGTCTGAAGGAGCGAAAGGGGCGCCGGCCGGCGGGCCGGTTGCCGTCATCGGGCTTGGTACGTTCGGTGGAACCGTCGCGACCGATCTTGTCGCTTTCGGCCATCATGTCATCGGGATCGACACCGACGAGCGGCGTGTCAACGAGCTGGCAGACACGCTGACACAAGCCATGATCGCCGACGCGCGCGACGAGAAGGCTCTCAGAGATGCCGGCGTCGACAAGTGCGACGTGGTCATCATCGCGATGGGCGAGAACCTCGAAGCCAACATCGTGGGCGCCATGAACGTGCGCCTCTTGGGGGTGCGTGACGTGTGGGTGAAGTCGCGTTCGCGCACCCACCGGCGCATTCTGCGCGAGATCGGGTTCGACAAGATGGTCAATCCGGAGCGCGACATGGGCCACCGCGTTGCGCAGCGGATCCACAACCCCTTCGTCACCGACTACATGGTCGCCGCTGAGAATGTCACCGTCGTCAGCCTCAACGCACCGCGGCGGCTGGTGGGGAAGCGGCTGCAATCAATCGGCTTTGCGAAGCGCTTTGGGGTCGAATGCCTCGGGATCCTGCGCGCCGGCAAGCTGCAGCGGTTCAACGAGGACCCCGAGATCATAAAAGACGATGCGCTTTTGTTGCTCGGGCCGCGTGCGCAGCTGCAGCATTTCGGCGAGACGCAATGCGGCTAGGGGGGCGGCGCGACCGCGGTGAAAACAGTGACGATGCCGACGCGCTCGGCCCCGCGCCCAGCGCCGAGCGGCCGGTGCTGCGACGGCTGCGCCGCGTCGGCCGCGATTTTCTGCGTCTGCCGCCACCGCTGACACTGCTGCTTCTGTACGCAGCGTTCGTGGTTGTCGGTGCGGTGCTTCTGAAATTGCCGATCGCGCAGGAAGCGACGGCAACCGCCGTGACCTGGAGCGACGTGATTTTCATGTCGGCCTCGGCCGTCACGGTGACCGGGCTCGCCGTCGTCGATCCGGCGCTGACGTTCTCGTTGTTCGGCGAAGCTGTCCTCATGATCCTCATCCAGGTCGGCGGTCTCGGGCTGATGGTCTTCGCGGTCCTCATTCTGAGCATCCTCGGATTTCCGATCGGATTGCCGGGCTCGATCACGCTGCGTGAAGACCTCGGCCAGACCTCGCTTCACGAGCTGGGCCGGCTTGTCCGGCTGATCGCCTTCGTGTTCTTCGTCTGCGAAGCGGTCGGGGTTTTCGCCCTCAGCTTCGTCTTCGTGCCCGATCTCGGCTGGGGTCCGGGTCTGTGGCACGCGCTCTTCTTTTCGATCAGCGCGTTCAACAATGCCGGCTTCGCCCTCTTCCCCGACAGTCTGACGCGCTACGCCCTCGATCCGGTCATCAATATTGCCGTGCCGGCCCTCTTCATCGTCGGCGGAATCGGATTTGCCGTCATCGCCGATCTCAATCGCCATCGCCGCAGCTGGCGTGCGCTGTGGTGGCCGCGCTGGCGCCCGTTGATGCTGCACTCCAAGCTGATGCTGGTCGGGACCGCGGCGCTCATCATCTGGCCGCTCGTAACGTTCGCGATCCTCGAATGGTCCAACCCGGGCACGCTCGGCCTTTATGACAGTTGGCAAGACAAGCTGACGGTGGCGTGGTTCCAGGCCGTCACCCCGCGAACCGCGGGCTTCAACACGGCAGATTTCGCAGCGGTCCACGATGCCACGGCGTTCATGACCATCACGCTCATGCTGGTCGGCGGCGGCCCGACCTCGACTGCGGGCGGCATCAAGGTGACGACGTTGATCTGCCTGCTGCTTGCCACCTACGCCTTCTTCCGGCGCCGGTCAGAGCTGAACGCGTTCGGACGGTCGCTGTCGCTGGAAGATGTGATGCGGGTGACTGCGCTCGTGTCGGTCGCGATCCTTTTCGTTGCGGTCGCCACCTTCGTCATCTCGGTCAGTCACGACGGTGAGTTCTTCGATCTCATCTTCGAGGTCGCTTCGGCGTTCGGCACGGTGGGTCTGTCGCGCGGCGCAACGGCCGAACTCGATGAGATCGGCCGTGCCGTCATCGTGATCCTGATGTTTGTCGGCCGCGTCGGCCCGCTCACGCTGGGCTTCTTCCTGGCGACGCGCACGCAGCCGCGCGTGCGCTACCCGAAAAGCGCGGTTTTTCTCGGGTAGGCGTTGCTCCGGTGTTCGTGACTGCGGCCGTCCGGCACCCTTGCCATCGGGCGGGCCAATATCGACCCCATGGCCTATCAAGATTAAGGTTAGAAGCCTTGATCGCCGCGCATTCCCTCGTGCACCATGGAGATATCCTTGCGACGCATCATCCTTCTCGCGCCATGCCTTGTGTTGGCGAGCCCATCGGCACACGCGGCTCTGGAGATCTGCAACGCTGCTCCGGTGGTGGCGTCCGTCGCCATCGGATACAAGGGAGCCGCCGGCTGGATGTCGGAGGGCTGGTGGAACGTGCCCGCCGGCGCGTGCGAGAATGTCATCAGCGAGTCGCTGACGCTCACGCATTATTATTGGCGCGCCAATAACAATGCCTCCGGGGACCACTGGCCCGCGGGCCGCTACATGTTCTGCATCACCGATGAGGCCTTCACCATTGTGGGCGACACGGCGTGCGCGGACCGTGGCTACAGCCAGGTCGGCTTCAACGAGATCGTGACGAACGGCGCCGGGCATCACACCATCACGCTCACCGAAGAGGCGCGGCGGCAGGCAGCCTACGACGCCGCCCTCGGGAACGATGCCGGCAAGACGGCCGCCGACGCTGGTGATGGCCCCGATCCCAAACCGGAGGCCGAAGCGGCGGCCGCCCCCCCTGCGACCGCCCGGACCGACGAAGTGCCGGAAGCCATGGGTGTAGCGCACGAGGCGAATACCATGCGCATCACGCCCGCCCCCGGTCCGGGCGTCTATGGCGAGCCCTATACGATGACCGGGACGTTCAAGGGCTGCATATGGGGCGACACCGTGATCGAGTGCCGTCTCGGTGCGGAGGATGGCGTGGAGCTTCTCGTCTCGACGGGCACCGGCGTCCCCCACGTCGCCGGCGAGATGCTGGCGATCTATGCGGACGGGCAGCCGATGACTTGGGTGGGGGACATGATCTCCGATGTCGACGATCTGGCGGAGGTCACCGTGCGCGAGGTGATTTTCATCGACGAGCCATCTATCGCGAACCTCAAGCGCAACCTCTACGGCGCGTGGACGAACGAAGCCACGGGCCAGATGCATGTCTTCGACGAAGGCTTTTTTGGCGTGTTCAGCCCCGATGTCGAGGATTCAGGATACATCACCGGTGGCACGCTGACGGTCAGCGAGGACTGCGGCCGGGGCTATGATGGTGGGCCTTATCTCGGCTTTACCGCCGATGGCGGCGACCCTGAGACGGAGGACTGCCGGCCGCTGGTAGCACGGGCGCCGGACCGCATCGGCATCGCGCGATCAGGCGACCCTTCGACGGTCGACTACTTTGCCCGCACACGACCGTGATGTCGCCGGCGCTGCCTGACAACCCGGTTCGCGGTGGCGGCTGACGGTGGTGACGACGGGGAAAGTGGCACGGGCACCGGCCGAAGACTGGTGCCGGTCTTGTGAGGGTTAGCTGGAAAGCGCCTTCAGGCGGTTCTGCGCGGCGGAGAAGCCGGATAGCGAGACGCCGAGTGTCACCTCCGCCTCGTCGTCGGACGCGGTGCGGAAGGTGACGCCGAACCGGGCGCCGCGGCGCAGGGCGGCAAGCTCCGTATCCGTCAGCGTGTGGCGCATCAGGCAGCCGCGCGGCAGGCAGGTGCGGAAGGGCAGGGTGAGCAGCGGTTCGCCGTCGACCGCAAAGGTGCCGCCGCTGGGCAGCAAGAGGCCGAACGGCGCGAGAACCGTGAAGAAATTCTCGCCATTCACCACGGCGAGATCCAGCTGCATGATGATGTCCTGCGTGCCCTCCTTGTTCAGCGTCTGCCCCATCCAGCAGCGCTGGTTGCCGCCCTCGGGCGTCACGCAGCGCACCGTCCAGTCCCCATAGGTTTCGGTCAGGGAATCGGGTGTCTGGCTGAAGGTGGGACCGGCTGCGAGAAATGGCATGAGACACAGGAGGAGTGCCACTGCGGCAGCAAACCCGCCGAGTTTCAGCGCAGCGATCGGCCGGGGCAAGGTCCGGCCGGGATTGTTGGTGCGTTGCTGCAATCTTGCCTCCAACCAAATTCCGACGGTTTTGCGGCCCCGCTGAAAGGCCGAGTCGAACCATGCAAGGCAGAATTTTGCCCACGCGGCCCCGCTGCGCAAGGGCTGCGTGTTGCGGCCCTTGCCGCGCGCCTCAGCCGAAGGTGCGGCGGCTTTCCCGCGGCACCAGCACCCACAGGCTCAACCCGCGCAGCATCAGCCAAACATTGAGTGCGAGCCAGAGGCCGTGGTTGCCGAGATATGGCGTGAGAAGCCAGCAGGCCGCGAAGAAGGTGCCCGTGGACAGGAGCATCATGTTGCGCATCGCGGCCGTCCACGTTGCGCCGATGAAAAGGCCGTCCATCACGAAGGCGATCATGCCGGTGACGGCAGTGAGCGCGACCCAGCCGAGGAACGCGCCCGCCGAGGCGCGCACGTCCGCGGCCGAGGTCATCAAGGCGATGAAGTGCGGTCCGGCCAGCATCCAGAGGCCCGCGAGCGCGACCGAGACCACGACGCCGGCAACCAGCGTCAGCCGCAACGTGGCGCGGAAAGCGCCGCGGTCGCGAGCGCCGACGGCCTTGCCGCCGAGCTGTTCGGCCGCGGTGGCCAGCGCATCCAGCACATGGGCCGTCAGCAGGAAGATGTTGAGGAGGATGGCATTGGCGGCAAGCGTCACGTCGCCGGCGCGCGCCCCCGCCGCGGTGAACAGCGCAAACGCGGAGACCAGCAGCCAGGACCGGATGAGGATATCGCGGTTGACCACAAGGGTGCGCGTGAAGCCCAGCCGCTCGAACACGGCCGACCAGGGCGGGCGCGGCGCCGTGCGCAGGCTACGTGCAATCAGCACCACCCCCGCCGCAAACGTGACGGCCTCCGCCGCGACCGAGGCGATGGCAACGCCGGCGACCCCCAGCCCCGCGCCAAGCACCAGCGCCAGAGACAGCGCAATGTTGACGCCGGCCAGCAGCACCTGAAGCGCAAGGCCGGTGCCCGCGCGGGCAAGCCCGAGCAGCCAGCCTAAAATTGCGTAGTTGGCGAGCATGAACGGGCTGCCCCACACCCGCCACGCAAAATAGGTGCGGGTGGCCTCTGCCACCTCTTCGCTGGGGTCCATGATGGCGATGAACGCCGCAATCATCGGCCATTGCAAAAGTGCGATGGCCAGACCCAGCACGGCGGCAATGGCGAGCGCCCGCCACAGGGCGACCGCCTCGCCCTCCCGGTCTCCCGCGCCCACGGCCTGCGCAATCAGCCCCGTCGTGCCGTGGCGCAGGAAATTGAACGAGGCGCCCACAAAGTCGAACAGCAGGGCACCCAGCGCCACCGCCCCGATGAGCGCCGCCGAGCCCAGCTGGCCGATCACCGCCATGTCCGTGATGCCGATGAGGGGCGTGGTGGCGTGGGCGATGGTCATCGGCAGCGCGATGGCAAGCACCATGCGCAGCGTCACCGGCGCTGTGCGGGCGGGCGGGTTGAGGGGGGCGGCCATGGTCAGTCCTGTCTGCGCGGCAGGGGGGGGCCGCGCCGGCCTTGTAGCCCACGGCATCGCGCCGCGCGAGGCGGCGACGGAGCGGCTTGCCGGAAAAAGGCGTGGCTTGCGTGGAACTTGTTGGTGCCGCGACAGGTTGTCCCGGAAACAAACGAGTGGGTGAGACGATGGACTTTCTGACTTGGGCGATCATCTTTGCGGTGGTCGCGGTAATTGCGGGTGTGTTCGGATTTACCGGGATTGCGGCAGGCGCCGCGACAATCGCGCGTATCCTGTTCTTCGTCTTCGTGGTGCTGGCGGTGATCTTCCTGATCATGCTGCTGGTCGGCGGCGCTGCGGTGTCCGCTACCTTGACGGCGGTGCCCGCAACAGTGGCTGCAGTGCCGGCCCTGTTGATGGTTGCCTGACCAGGCATCAGCCTGAATGCTGACAAAAGGGGACGGCGGGCCTTGCTCGCCGTCCCTTTTTTGTGTCCGCAGCGCTGGTGACGGTCGCGGCCGCGCGGCGCCCCGCCACACCGCCCGAAGGCTTGCACCGATACGCGCGGCGCGCCACGTTCGGCCCCGTGCCAATGCTCCCCGTTGTTCATAATCCCAAGTATCAGGCGGTGTTTCCGCCCGGCCATCGCTTCCCCATGGGCAAGTTCGGGGCGGTGGCCCGGCGGCTGACCGCGCTCGGCTTCGGTCCGTTTCACGTTCCGGCGCCGGCGCCCGCGTCATGGATTACGCTGGCCCACGCGCGGGCCTATGTGGACCAGGTCTTTTCCGCCGACGTTCCGGCAAGGATCGCGCGGGAGATCGGTTTTCCGATGACCGATTCGGTGGCGCTGCGTGCCCGCACGGCCTGCGCCGGCACCGCGCTGACCGCCCGTCTGGCGCTGGAGCATGGCATTGCCTGCAACACCGCCGGCGGCAGCCACCATGCCCGCTACGAGCAAGGGGCGGGGTTCTGCGTCTTCAACGATGTGGCGGTGGCGATCCGCGTGTTGCAGGCCGACGGCGCCATCGGCCGCGCGCTGGTGTTCGACTGCGATGTGCATCAGGGGGACGGCACCGCCCACATCTTCGCCGACGACCCCGGCGTTGCCACGGTCTCGATCCACGCCGAGGCCAACTACCCCGTCCGCAAGGCGCGCTCCACAATAGACGTCGGGCTGCCCGATGGGGTGGAGGACGCCCGCTACATGGCGGTTCTGGACGAGACGCTGGAGCAGGCGCTCGCCTTTCCGGCGGACATTGTGTTCTACAACGCCGGCGTCGACCCCCACCGGGACGACAGGCTGGGCCGACTTGCCCTCACCGATGACGGGATTGCCGCGCGCGACCGCCGGGTGATTGATGCGGTACGGGCCCGCGGCCTGCCGCTGGTGGGCGTGCTCGGCGGCGGCTACTCGGACGACGTGGAGGCGCTGGCCGCTCGCCATGCGCTGCTCCATCAGGCCGCGCGGGACAGTCTCGCCAGATCCTAGTTGCTGCCCGGCAGGTAGCGGTCGACGAGGCTCCACCATCCGTCGGACGTCACGGCCTTCAAAACGGCGCGGTCGATGGCATCCTGCTCGGCCGGGGCAAGGTCCGCGCGCGTGGCGATGGTGACATATTGCGGGTCCTGCGTGGTGGTCGAGAGGATCAGGTCGCTCGGCACCTTGTCCATCGCGACGCGCAACGTCGGCGCGGCAGCGGCGGCTGCGTCGGCTTTGTCCGCCGCGATCGCGGCGAGCGCATCGTCCAGCGTCGCCTCGGGCACGAGCGTGATGCCGAGGTTCTTCAGATAAGCCTCGGCGGAGCCACCTTCCTGCACCGCGACGCGGTGGTCGGTGAGGTCCGACGGCACGTTCAGCGTCTGCGCGCTGCCGATGTTGGTGGCCGAAACCACCGAGGCGGTGAGTGCTGCGGACACGGCAAGCCCCACCAGCATCCAAAGCATCGCCACCGCGCGGCCGATGAAGCTCTGGGGCGCCTTGTCGCCATAGCCGATGGTGGTGAGTGTGACGCCGGCCCACCAGAAGCCATCGCCAAGCCCGCGCGCCGCGCCATGGGCGAACTGATCCTCATTGTGGCGGCGCTCCACCAGCCAGATGATACCGCCGACCACGAGGAGAAGCGCACTCAGCGAGATAACGATGTTGAGGAGCTCGCGGGTCGCAAGGTTCTTCAAAACCCGAAAGAACGACAGCTCCACCTCGCTCACCACGCCGAGGGTGGCGGTGTAGAACGGCATGGTGAAAGAGACGCCCTCGGCATTTTCGGGCGTGGCGTCGAGGGCGATGGCGACATCGATCTCGCCGGAGCGCAGCGCCTCGTGGAGCCCGTCGCGCGTGATGGGGGTGATCTCATAAGGAAGGCCGGTGTCCTCGGCGACCATGCGCCACAGGTCGATGCCGATGCCCTGCCAGCTGCCGTCCGCGCCCTGTGCCGCGAACGGTGGCCGCTGGGCCGCGCCGACCTTGAGCGGCCCGGTGCGCACGGTGACGTTGTCCGCGCTCGCGTTCGCGTTCGCCGGCGCCTGTGCCTGTGCCTGTGGCTCTGCCGCTGGCGCGGGGCTTTGCGCGTGCGCTGGCAGCGCAAGCAGAATGGCCGCGACCAGCAGGCACGCGAGGCGGGAGATGGAGTCGATAGGGGTGGGGCGCATGTCGGTCCTCGGGTCGTCGGCAGGGGCCGGTCGGTGGTCTTTGGATCGGTCGTTGACAAAACAACGCATAGATTGACGCAGGGTTCGGCGTTGGCTTGCGCGGGACTGCGGATGTTGTCCCCGAGTTCATCCACATTTGCCGAAAAAGCACTCGAATTTGCATCAACAGTTGCACATCTGTTCTAAGATGGCGCGCTAGCGAATCAGGTGGGGCGATGACGAACCCAATGCGTCAGACGGCGCCGACTGTATCCATTGCCGAGCGTGCGGCCCGTGCATCGCGCCCGGCACCGGCGTATCTGGAAAGCCTCAACCCCGAGCAGCGGCGCGCGGTGGAGGCCATCGACGGCCCCGTTCTGGTGCTGGCCGGCGCCGGCACCGGCAAGACGCGGGTGCTGACGACGCGGATCGCGCACATCCTGGCGCTCGGCAAGGCGCGCCCGTCCGAGATCCTGGCGGTGACGTTCACCAACAAGGCCTCGCGCGAGATGAAGGAGCGCATCGGCCGCGTCGTCCCCGGCCAGAGCGAGGGGATGCCCTGGCTCGGCACCTTCCACGCCATCGGCACGCGCATCCTTCGCCGCCACGCCGAGCTGGTCGACCTCAAGCCCGATTTCACCATCCTCGACACCGACGACCAGATCCGCCTCGCCAAGCAGATCCTGTCAGCCGAGAACATCGACGAGAAGCGCTGGCCCGCCCGTCAGCTTCTGGGCCAGATCGACGCGTGGAAAAACCGCGGGCTGACGCCCGAAGAGGTGCCCAAGAGCGAGGGCGACTGGTTCGCCCACGGCAAGGGCCTCAAGCTCTACAACCTCTACCGCGACCGGCTGAAGACCCTGAATGCCGCCGATTTCGGCGACCTGCTGCTGGAGCCGATCCGCCTCTTCCGCAAGAATCCGGACGTTCTGGAGATCTACCAGAGCCGGTTCCGCTACATGCTGGTGGACGAGTATCAGGACACCAACATCGCCCAGTATCTCTGGCTGCGGCTCCTCGCGCAGGGCAACCGCAACCTGTGCGTGGTGGGTGACGACGACCAGTCCATCTACGGCTGGCGCGGCGCGGAGGTGGACAACATCCTGCGCTTCGAGACCGACTTTCCGGGCGCCGTGGTCGTCCGCCTCGAGCGCAACTACCGTTCCACCAGCCACATTCTGGCAGCTGCCAGCCACCTCATCAGCCACAACGAGGGCCGGCTCGGCAAGACGCTGTTCACCGACATCGTCGACCCCGACGAGGTGCCCGTCAGCGTCGCGTCCTCCTGGGATTCGGAGGAGGAGGCGCGCTCGATCAACGACGAGATCGAGCGGCTGCACAAGGCCGGCGGCAGCCTCGACGAGATCGCCATCCTGATGCGCACCACCGCGCAGATGCGTGCGTTCGAGGACCGCTTCGTCACCGCAGGCACGCCCTACCGCGTGATCGGCGGCCCGCGCTTTTATGAACGCAAAGAGATCCGCGATGCGCTGGCCTATTTCCGCTGCGTGACCCAGCCGGCCTACGACCTTGCGTTCGAGCGCATCGTCAACGTGCCGGCGCGCGGGATGGGCCAGGTCACCATCCGCACCATCACCGAAGCCGCGCGCGACCGCGAGGTGCCCTTGCTGACGGCAGCGGCAGACCTCCTTGCCACCGACGAGATCAAGGGCAAGGCCCGGACCGGGCTCGGCACGCTGGTTGCGCAGTTCGACCGCTGGCGCACGCAGATGGCGACCCTGCCGCACACGGAGCTCGCCGAGATTATCCTGGAAGAATCCGGCTACACCGACATGCTGAAAGCGGACCGATCCGCCGATGCGCCGGGGCGGCTTGAAAACCTGAAAGAGCTCATCCGCTCCATGGACGAGTTCGACTCGCTGCCCGCGTTCCTGGAGCACGTCAGCCTCGTGACCGAGGCGCAGAGCGATGCCGGCGACGAAGCCGTCACCCTGATGACGCTCCACGGCGCCAAGGGGCTGGAATTCGACGTGGTGTTCCTGCCGGGCTGGGAGGAGGGGCTGTTTCCCTCCGTCCGCGCGCTGGACGAGAGCGGCCAGTCGGGCCTCGAGGAAGAACGCCGCCTTGCCTATGTGGGCCTGACGCGGGCGCGCAAGCGGGCATTCGTGTGGTTCGCCCTCAACCGGCGGATCCACGGCATGTGGCAGTCGAGCGCCCCCTCGCGTTTCATCGACGAGCTGCCGGAAGACCATGTGGCTGTGCGCGAGGAAGCGGGGTACGGCGGGATCGGCGGCTATGGCGGCTCACGTTTCGACCAGGTGGAGACCTTTTCGTCCAGCTACCATACGCCGGGCTGGGAGCGGGCGAAGCGGCGCGAGGATGTGCCGCGGCGCCAGCGCAATTTGCCAAGCACCATCGAGGGTGAGCTTGTCGCAAAGTCGGTGGCGGACCGGCCGAGCGCTTACGCACCGGGCGCGCGGGTGTTCCACCAGAAATTCGGCAACGGCAATGTTGCTGCGGTGGAAGGCAACAAGCTCACCGTCGACTTCGACAAGGCGGGACGAAAGCGTGTCCTCGATTCCTTCGTCACGTCAGTCTAGCAAGGCTCCGTTCAACGCACTGTCGTTCCGCAAGGTTTGACGAGAGCGGGGCCAGGCCAGATTTCCGGACCGTTCCGGGATTGTCGGATGCGTGGTTGCAACTTACGCTTACAATCCTATCTGACTTGCCTTCCGACGCGCTGCATTCTGGCATGCGCGAAGCATCCCGCGGTGTCGGTAATCGTGCTGGAACAGGCCGCTGATCTTGAAAATGCAATCGTCGAATCGTCCCGGATTTCGGATCCAGCAGGCTTTCGTTCTCAACATTGTCGGCGCAATTCTGGTCGCGATCGTTTTCATGATCGTCGCCATATCCGCGATTATTTCTGCAAAGGAGGACGTGGCGAAAACGGCGTTGCAGACGGCGCAGATCTGGGTGCTCGCGACCCTGTCGAACCAGTTGGAAATGACCGAGGTCATGGCCGGCCATGACGTTCACGAGGCGGACCTGACCTATCTGCGCACAGCGGCGCTGGGCAGCGAGATCATCTATTTCAGCCTGCATGCACTGGACGGCACCGTGCGGCTGAACGCCACGGTCGCCGATACCGAATCCAGCCTTGCGGCCGATCGCAGGTTCCACCCGCTCGTCCCCGATTGGGAGGTGCCGTCCGAGGCGTTTGCGGGGGAGCCTTTCGTGCGCGTGAGCAAAGGAACGCTGCCGGACGGGACGACGGGTACGCTGGCACGGGTCTTTGCACCCGTCATGGACGACGGCGCGGTGGTGGGCGTTGCCGGTGTCCTGCTCGACCAGACGCGCACGGCCAGGATCTTTGCGGACGAAGCGCGCAACGCGATCCTGTTCAGTGCTCTCCTGGCCGGGCTTGCGCTGATGACGTCTGCGGCAACAGGCTATCTGCTGCTGGCGCAGCGCCGCAGCGAAAAGACGATCCGCTTCATGGCGCATCATGACCCGCTGACGGGCGCGGCCAACCGGAACCTCTTTTCTGAGAAGATGAGGGAGACGGTGGGCGAGGCCACAAAAACCGACCGGATGATGGCCCTCCACCTCATCGATCTCGACAAGTTCAAGGCCATCAACGACACGCTGGGCCACGACGCCGGCGACGCTCTCCTGCGCGACGTTTGCAGCCGGATCGAGCGCGAGATCGGTGGTGACGACCTTCTTGCCCGGCTCGGTGGTGACGAATTCGCCGTCATTCAGCAGGGCGTCGCCACCGTGGCGCAGGCGAATGCCATGGCACAGCGGCTGCGCGAAGCGGTCAACGAGATCCGCCGGGTCGACGAAGTGCCCATGGGCGTCAGTGCCAGCATCGGCGTCGCGATCGTGCCGGAGCATGCGTCCGACGAGGTCGACCTGCAGAAATGCGCCGACCTTGCGCTCTACCGCGCCAAGGATTCCGGGCGCGACACGGCGGTCATGTATGAAGTGGGCATGGATGAGGACATGCGTGTGCGCAACATGCTGCGCATGCTCCTGCGGCGCTCTGCCGATGCGGAAACCTTCGAGTTGCATTACCAGCCGATGCACGACACCCGCACTGGCGCACTGGCTGCATTCGAGGCGCTCCTGCGCCTGCCGGCCACCGGAGACACGCCGGTTTCGCCGAGCGTCTTCATTCCCGTTGCCGAGGAGATGGGGCTTACCCCGCGCATCGGGGCCTGGGTGCTGCAGGAAGCCTGCACCAAGGCGATGGAATGGCCGGACGACATCATCGTGTCCGTCAACCTGTCGGCGCAGCAGTTCGACGCGGACATTGTCGGAGACGTGCGGACTGCTCTGGACGGCAGCGGGCTCAGCCCCTCGCGTCTGGAGCTTGAGATCACCGAGAGCATGTTCATCCGCGAGCCCGAGCCCTTTCTGGAAAAACTCCATGCGCTGAAAGCCCTTGGCACACGCATCGTGATGGACGATTTCGGCACCGGCAACTCCAGCCTGAACTACCTCTGGATGTTTCCGTTCGACAAGATCAAGGTCGACCGCTCGTGCTTCCTTTCGCTCGAGAACAACCAGAACGTGGCTCACGTTCTGCGTTCGATCAGCGCTCTGGGCGCCGCCATGAACCTGCGCGTCACGGCAGAGGGCGTGGAAACCGAAGCGTTGCGCGAATTTGCCGTGCGCGCCGGATATGACGAGATTCAGGGCTTCTTCTACAGTCGCCCGATGTCTGCCGACGCTCTCGGCGCCTACATCGCCGGCGCCACCCGGCGTGTCGGCGACGACCTTCTGCAGGCGGTGACGACGCATCCGATCCATCCCGTCATCAAAGGCGAAGTGTAGCGGGGGATCGCCCCGCGGCGACACCGCACGGTTGCGCGGCGCGGCCGGTGTGGCGGAGATGTCGCAACTTCCCGGCGACCCGTGCGGCAACCCCGGTCCCGGCCGCCGGACCGTTTGATACGTTCCATAAACTCGCTTAGCGCATACTCCGTTCGTCGCTTGCCTGCGCCTTGTCGATCAGGCTTCGTTCAAGCGTCGTTTTTGTGTGTAGTGAGGGCTTCATGGATCGCATCAAGATCACCGGCGGCGTACCTCTGGAAGGTGCCATCCCGATCTCCGGCGCGAAGAATGCCGCCCTCCCGCTGATGATCGCCTCGCTCCTCACCGACGAGACGCTGACGCTTCAGAACGTCCCGCGCCTTGCCGACGTGCAGCGCCTGTTCGACATTCTGGCCAACCACGGCGTTGACACGTCCTTCCAGGGCAAGCGCAACGGGCAGGATTCCCTTGCGGGCCAGACCGTCGCCATGACGGCCAGCGCCATTGTCGACACCCGCGCGCCCTATGAGCTTGTGTCCAAGATGCGCGCGAGCTTCTGGGTGATCGGCCCGCTTCTGGCGCGCATGGGCGAAGCGGTGGTGTCGCTCCCCGGCGGCTGTGCCATCGGCACACGCCCGGTGGACTTTTTCATCGACGGTCTGCGCGCGCTGGGCGCCGAGATCGACATCGACGCAGGTTACGTGATCGCCCGCGCCAAAAATGGCCTTGTCGGCAACCGTGTCCGCTTCCCGCGCATCTCCGTCGGTGCCACCCACACCGTGATGATGGCGGCTACGCTGGCCCAGGGTGAAACGGTGATCGAGAACGCCGCCTGCGAGCCGGAAATCGTCGATCTGGCCGATTGCCTGATTGCGATGGGCGCGAAGATCGAGGGGCAGGGCACCCCCACCATCCACATTCAGGGTGTGCCGCGGCTTCATGGTGCACGCCACACCGTCCTGCCGGACCGGATCGAGGCGGGAACCTACGCCTTTGCTGCGGCCATGGCCGGGGGCGACGTGACCCTGGAAGGGGCGAGCGCCCTTCACCTCGAGCGGCCGATCGAGCTCCTGCGCGCAGCCGGCGCGGAAATCGACGTGACCAACCGCGGCATTCGCATCCGCCGCAACGGCCATGGCATCGAAGCAGTGGACGCGGACACCGCGCCCTATCCGGGCTTCCCCACGGACCTGCAGGCCCAGTTCATGGCACTGATGACGTCCGGCAAGGGCACGAGCCACATCACCGAGACGATTTTCGAAAACCGGTTCATGCATGTGCAGGAGCTGGCGCGCCTCGGTGCCAGAATCTCGCTCAACGGGCAGACTGCGACGGTCGAGGGCGTCAAGCATCTGCGCGGTGCGCCGGTGATGGCCACCGATCTGCGGGCCTCCGTCAGTCTCGTGATTGCCGGCCTTGCGGCCGAGGGCGACACCGAAGTTTCCCGCATCTACCATCTCGACCGTGGCTTCGAGCACCTGGAGCAGAAGCTGTCGCGCTGCGGCGCGCAGATCTCCCGCATCACGGGCTGACCGGGCGCGGCGTTTGCCGCGCCATGTCTGCTTGCGCGGCGATGGCAATGCGTTCTGCCATCGCCAAAGGCGTTTCGTCTGCTATGTGTCGCTGAGACGCCAATAGTCGGATCCACGCCATGTCCTCGACCACTCCCCTGAAACTGGCCGCACTCGATACTGAAGACCTCAGCGTCGTGTCTGCGCACGTGCAGGACGCGGTGGTGAAGGCGGCGGACATTCGCTGGTCGCCCGCCACGGGCACCTTTTTGATGCCGATGAACCGTTTTGCCTGGGAAACCACGCAGGCGCTGCGCCGCCGCGCCGCCGACCAGCGTCGCCGCGCGGTCCTCCACTTCGACCGGGTGAAGCGCGTGCGCTCCATCGGCGTCGCACCAACCGACAAGGAGGCGGTGCTGTCGGTTCTGGCCATCACGTTCGCGCAGACCGAGCCCGAGGCGCCGGGCGGCACGGTCACACTGGTGTGTGCGGGCGATGCCGCCTTGAAACTGGAGGTGGAGTGCATCGAGGTGCGGCTGACCGACCTTGGCGCGGCCTGGAGCGCGTCGATGCGGCCCAAGCACCGCGCCGGCTCGGTCTGAGTTGAGCCCGGCCATGGCCGAACCACAGCCTCCCGCCCGCCGCCTCGTTGCGGTCCTGTTTGACGAAGCGTCGATCGAGCGCGGCACGCCCGAGGTCGAGCACGAACGCGCCATCGCGATCTACGACCTGCTCGAGGAAAACGTGTTCGACCCCGCGGGCGCGCCGGACGGGCCGTACAAGCTCACCTTGTCCATCGTCGAGAATCGGCTTGTGTTCCATGTGGCCGACGAGGGGGACGGGCAGCTCATCACGCACATCCTGTCGCTGTCGCCGCTGCGCAAGGTGGTGAAAGACTACTTCCTCATCTGCGAAAGCTATTTCTCTGCAATCCGGCAGTCGGCTCCCGCGCAGATCGAAGCCATCGACATGGGCCGCAGGGGCGTTCATGACGAGGGCTCGCGCATTCTGGCCGAGCGGCTGGAGGGCAAGATCGGCGTGGACCACGACACGGCGCGGCGGCTGTTCACGCTCATCTGCGCCCTGCATTTCAAGGGCTGACAGTGGGGGCACCGGGAGCGGTTCTCTTTGTGTGTCGCCACAATGCGATCCGCTCACCGATGGCAGCCGCGCTGGCCCGCGCCGCCTTTCCGAAGATCTATTCCCGCTCGGCGGGGGTGGATGGCGGCCAACCCGACCCGTTTGCCGCCGAGGTGATGTCGGAGAAGGGGCTCGACATCTCGCAGCGCCGGCCGCGCCTGATGGCGGAGCTTGCCGATACCGGGTTCGACCTTGTCGTGACGCTGGCACCGGAAGCCCACCACCACGTGCTGGATCTGGCGCGAACGCAGTCCTTCGACGTCGAATACTGGCCAACCCTCGATCCATCGTCTACTCAAGGCTCCAGAGCGCAAATTCTGGAGAGTTATCGCGCGTGCCGTGACGCCCTCGACGTCGCGATCCGCAAGAGGCTCGCCGGCTGAAGCCCCGTGCCGCGGCAACGCGGCGTCCGCAATCCCAATGCGTCTGGTCCCGCCCCATTTCACCGAGGCTGGAACCAACGCGTGCACGTCACCACTTGTAGGGTTGGCGTGTCCAAACAACAGAGCGAGTCGACAAGGGCCACATGGCGAAAGAAGAAGTACTGGAATTTCCGGGGCAGGTGACTGAACTCCTCCCCAACGCAACCTTCCGGGTCAAGCTGGAAAACGAGCACGAGATCATCGCACACACCGCAGGCCGCATGCGCAAGAACCGCATCCGCGTTCTTGCCGGCGACAAGGTGCTGGTGGAGATGACTCCTTACGACCTGACCAAGGGTCGCATCACGTATCGCTACAAATAAGATGGCGCGCCGGCGCAAAAACTCCGTCCTGATTCTGGCCTCCGGCTCGCCGCGCAGGCTCCAGCTCCTGGAGCAGATCGGCTACGCACCCGACCACCTCTCCCCGGCAGACATCGACGAGACGCCGCAGGACAAGGAGCGGCCTGACGCCTACGCCGCCCGCATGGCCCGCGAGAAAGCGGCCGTGGGGCAGTCGCGCGTGCGCGAGTTGATGGGCCTCGACAACACGTTCGTTCTTGCGGCGGATACCGTTGTGGCCGTCGGTCGCCGGATCCTGCCCAAGGCGGAATCCTTCGAGGCGGCGGACAAGTGCCTGCGCCAGCTTTCCGGCCGCAGCCACCGGGTGATGACGGCGGTGGTGGTCATCTCCGGCGGCAAGGCACGCGAGCGGCTGGTGGAGACGCGGGTCAAGATGAAGCGCCTGTCCGAGCGCGAGATTGCCGACTACCTCGCGTCGGGCGAGTGGGAAGGCAAGGCGGGCGGCTACGCCATCCAGGGCCGGGCCGGGGCCTTCGTCACCCAGCTCGTCGGCTCCTATGCTGCGGTTGTGGGCTTGCCCCTCTACGAGACCGAGCAGCTTCTGGTGGGCAGCGGCTTCAAGCGCGACCCGGCCGCAGGCGACGCTGCGCCGTGAGTGCCAGCGCGCGTCCGCCCCGGCCGGGCGGAACCATCCCGCCCACCAAGCGATGCCCCATCTGCAACAAGCCTGCGTCAGAGGACGCGCGCCCGTTCTGCTCCAAGCGGTGCGCCGACCTCGACCTGCACCGCTGGCTTGGCGGCCACTACGCGATTCCGGTGGTGGAAGAGGACAGCGGCACCGGCATGGACAGCGACGAAGACTAGGGCGTGACCTTGGCACCGCATGGCGGGTCTGCCGAAGGTCCGAGGCCGCAAAAATGCGGATTGGCGCAATCCTACCTGTGGATCGCCAGGATACGCGCGTGACGCGAATCAGACGTTAACCCAAAATTTACCGCGTTGGCATTCATATGGGCCAGACCCGGAACCGGATTAACGCTCGTGCAACAAACGACTCCAACACAGCGATCGATTCGGTTTACCGGCCGGTCGTTCATGGCTTTCGTTCTCACCCCCATGCCGCCGATTTCGGACTGGCTGGAAGAGTTCGACTCCTTCGCCAAGCGCAGCCCCGGCTTCTTTGCCGGACGGCCCGTGGTGGTGGACATTTCGCACATGCCGGCCACCCGGCCCGACCTGGTTCATATGGTGACCGAGCTGAAACGCCGGCACATCACCATCATGGGCCTCGACGGGCGCACCCCCGGTGAACTGGGGGCAGACGCGAGAGGCTTGCCGCCGATCCTGACCGGCGGCAAGGAAGTTGCGGCGCTGGCCGAACTCGGTGCCAAGGCCGACGCGTTCGCGACACCGGCAGAAGAGGCGCCGGTGGCAGCGCCTGCGGAAGAGCAGCCGCTCACCGCCGACGCCAAGCGCGAGCTCGCCGAAGCCGCGCTCGCCGCGGTGGAAGAGGCGATGGAGCAGCCGGACAACGAGACGCTGATACTCGATGAACCCGTCCGCTCCGGCATGTCGGTCGTGCACCTCAAGGGCGACGTTGTGGTGATCGGTTCGGTGGCCTCCGGCTCCGAAATCGTCGCGGCCGGCTCGATTCATATCTACGGGGCGCTGCGGGGGCGGGCAATTGCCGGCTCCAACGGCGACCGCAAGGCCCGGATCTTCTGCAACGCGCTCCACGCCGAGCTCGTCGCGATCAACGGGCTCTACAAGACCAACGAAGACCTGGACCCGGCCTGTGTCGGCCGCTCGGTACAGGCATGGCTCGACGGCGACGCCCTCAAGATGGCCGCCTTCAACGGAAAGGGATCGTAAATGGCGAAAGTCCTGGTAGTCACGTCCGGCAAAGGCGGGGTCGGCAAAACGACTTCGACGGCGGCGCTCGGGGCAGCGCTGGCACAGACCGGCGCAAACGTCGCCATCGTCGACTTTGACGTCGGTCTTCGGAACCTCGACCTGGTGATGGGCGCCGAACGCCGCGTGGTGTTCGACCTCATCAACGTCATCCAGGGCGATGCCAAGCTCTCCCAGGCGCTGATCCGCGACAAGCGCGTGGACACCCTGCACCTCCTGCCCGCCAGCCAGACGCGCGACAAGGATGCGCTGACGGAAGAGGGCATCGACAAGGTGATGGACGAGCTGCGCGAGAAGTTCGACTACATCCTGTGCGACAGCCCGGCCGGCATCGAGCGCGGCGCGACGCTCGCCATGCGCCACGCCGACGTTGCGATTGTGGTGTCCAACCCCGAAGTCTCCTCCGTGCGCGACTCCGACCGCATCATCGGGATGCTGGATTCCAAGACGCTGAAGGCCGAGCGCGATGAGCGGATGGAGAAATATCTCCTCGTCACCCGCTACGACCCGGTCCGCGCCGAACGCGGCGAGATGCTGAAGGTCGATGACGTTCTGGAAATCCTCTCCATCCCGCTGATTGCGGTGGTGCCGGAAAGCCAGGACGTGTTGAAGGCCTCCAACCTCGGCATGCCGGTGACGCTGGGCTCGCCCCACTCCACCGCCGCAAAGGCGTATCAGAACGCCGCCAAGCGCATCATGGGCGAGAACGTCACCGTCGAGATCCCGGCCGATCGCCGGAGCCTGTTCGGCAAAATTTTCGCGAAGAGGGCAGCATGAATCTGATTGACCTGTTCCGCCGAAAGCAGAATTCCGCGCCTGTGGCGCGCGAGCGTCTGCAGATCATCCTGGCGCACGAGCGTGCGGCGTCGGGCACATCGGACCTTCTGGTGACGCTGCGTGAGGAGATCCTCGCCGTGATCGCCAAGCACATGACCATCGAGCGCGACAAGGTGCACGTGAAGATGGATCGTGGCAGCGACATGTCGCTGCTGGAAGTGGATGTGGAATTGCCGCTGCGTGATGAGTCCGGGGAGCCGCTCCGGCTGGCCGCCAACGGCTGACCGGATGGCGCGCCTTGCGCGCCGGACGCCGGATTGCCCGCAAGGGCGCTGATTGATGAGCCGAGCGGCCTCAGCCGCTCGGCTCAGTTTGTCTGAAGTGCCTATCTATTGGCGGCCTGTTTGCCGAGGCGGACTTCCTTGATGGCTTGATCGATGAGGTTCAGCGCCTTCACGCGGTGTCCGCCCTTGTTGGCCGGAGCGTCCTGCAGCTCGCCGCGCGCCTGCTGAAGCAGACCGATGGCGCGATCCATCCGCGGCTGGTTGGCCATGGCGGTGCCGACGATGCCACCGGCCACCAGAAATGCCGCAGCGGCGATGGCGGTGTCGCGTTTCGTAATTTTCATCATAATTAACTCCTTGGGTATTCGGTCGTTTCTCGGTTGGAGACGACGTTGGATTTTGGTACCGCTGAAAGCGCACGCAATCAATCGCTTGACCTTTGTAGCACGGTACACCTATTAAGGGGCAGAGACGGCGCGGGTTCCCGCGCCGTTTGTTTGTTCACGGGGTCCAATCATGAAGATCAAGAATTCGCTGAAGGCCCTGATGCGCCGCGACCGCAACAACAAGCTGGTTCGCCGCCGGGGCCGTGTCTACATCATCAACAAGAAGGCACCGCGCTTCAAGGCACGCCAGGGCTGACGCCCGGCCTTCCTGCCGCGCGGGTGGCTTGCCCGAGGCTGGGCAACTGCCACTATGCGACCGTCGGTCCTTTTGACCGGACGGGCCGCTTGGTCTCATAGTCGAGACCATGAAAAAGCTCGCAAGCCTGCTCATCTTGTCACTCGCTCTGGCCGCACCCGGTTTTCCGGCTGCGGCCGAGACCGTTGTGGTGCCGCGTCCCGACGCCGGTGCCGACAGCACCGATATGCCGCAGCGCAATGTCGGCGCGCCGGACAAGCCCGCCGCGGACGCCATGGAGAAAGGCGACCGGAAGGACCGGGAGACCGCCTCTGCCGCCGCGCGCAAAGCCGAACGGATCGACGCCCTGTTCGGCCGCCTTGCCAATGCCCGCAACGACCGGCAGGCCAAGCGCATTGCCCGCCACATCATGCGCCGGATGGCCCAGTCCGGGTCCGACACCGTCGACCTGCTGATGCGCCAGGCCGCCGTCAGCATGAAGGCCAAGGACTATGCCAAGGCGCTGGACATTCTGGACGGTGTGATCCGCCTCCATCCCGACTACGTGGAAGGCTGGAACCGCCGCGCCACCGTCTATTTCCTCGCAGAAAAATACGGCGAGTCCCTTGCCGACATCGAGCAGGTTCTGCGCCGCGAGCCGCGTCACTGGGGTGCGCTGGCGGGCATGTCCATGATCCTCCTCGCGCTTGACCGTGAGGAAGACGCCGTGGCCGTGATGGACCGCGCCCTCGAAATCCACCCACACCTCGAAGACATGAAGAAGCGCCGCGACCGCATCGCTCTGGAACTCAGCGGCGCCGAGATCTGATCAGGGGCTGCACGGCACCCTTGCGGCGTAGGCAGACCTTAAAACCCGGGGCTCAATCCGGACCGCCCTTCTGCGAGCCAATGGCGCGCACTGGCGCGCGAAAGCCTACCGCGCGCTGAGCAGCGCCCGGAGCGCGCGGACATCATTTTGCAGGATCGCGTGCCCCGCGCCCGGCTCGAAGTAGGTGTAAATTTCGGCGCCGAGGCCGGCCATGATGCGCGCCGTATCCTCCACCCGTTTCAGCGGCATCAGCGGATCGTGGATGCGGCAGCTGAGGGACACCGGCATCCCGTCCAGCCCTTGCGGGTAGTCGAAAACCTTGTCGCGGTGGCCGTAGAGTTCGCAAAGGGGGAAGGCGGCGGGTGCCTCACCCGTGCCGATCAACCCCGCCGACATGCCGACCACCCCGCCATAGCGGCGCCCCGCCCGCGCGACATGTTCGAGCGCCAGACAGCCCCCCTGACAGAACCCGGCGAAAATGATCCGCTGCGTCGGAACGCCTTGCCCCAGAATATCCGCCACCAGCGACTCGACCGCTCGCATGGCCGAGCCGAAATAAGGCTCGTTGGTCTCGATGGAGGCGAGGAAGGAGCGTGGCCACCAGCCTTCCGGTGCGCTGGGCGCGAGCAGCGCCACATCGGCCAGTGCCAGCTGCTGGCCGAGTGCAAGGGCCTGTTCGGCTGATCCGCCGGGACCATGAATGAGGATCGCGACGCGGCGCGCCTGCGCCGGCCCGGCGCCTGCAGAGAGCACCGCCGCATCATGGTGGGGGTCCGGCGCCACGTTCTGAACGCTCATGGACGGCGCCCCTCGACCTTGCGCCGGATCGGGCCCGAGTTGCGCTGGCGGCCCCTGCACGGGAGGGCGCCGGAGTTTCTTCCCATCGTCATTGTCGACCTACCGGGCTTGCGGTGGGGGCGTTCGTTTTTCTCAGAGAATACGTTTTCGGCAGAACATCAAAGAGGTTTTGTCTTCGGTTGTACGAGGCGCGCGGTCGCCGGAAGGGCGCGCGGGCGTTGCTCCCTGCCGCGGCAGGCCGCTCTAGCGCGGATTTGCCGGTGTGGCAGAAGCGCGGCGGCGGCCGATCAGTGCGCTGAACACGCGGCCGATATCGAAGCCGATCCCGAGGAGCGTGGGAACGAGAATCAGCACGAGAACCGTCGCCAGCGCCAGCCCGAAGACGATGGTAATCGCCATCGGCAACAGGAACTGCGCGGACATGGAGCGCTCGAAGATCAGCGGTATCAGGCCGCCGATGGTGGTGAGCGAGGTGAGGAGCACGGCGCGAAGCCTGTCCGCACTGGCGCCCGTTGCGGCGTCGGCAAAGGTCTCGCCGGCGCCAAGCCGCTCGTCGAACCGCTTTACCAGAATGATCGAGTCGTTGACGAGAATCCCCGCCAGCCCGAGCAGGCCGACGAAGCTGACGATGGTGAGGTTCATGCCGAGCACCACATGCCCGAGGATGGCGCCCACCGCACCGAACGGGATGATGAGCATGATCACCACCGGCCGCCAGTAGGAGCCGAACACGAAGGCCAGCGTCAGATAGATCATGATGAGGGCGAGATAGGCGCCCTGGCGCAGGTCCTCGAACGAGCGGCGGCGCTCCCTGTCCCGCCCGTCGAAGCTGGCGCGGACCCCGTAACGGGCCTCCATGCCGGGCACGATGGTCTCTGCAATCAGCGCGGTGACCTCCTGCGGCGTGGCGATGGCGGTGTCCACGTCGGCAAAGATGGCGATGGTGGTGAGCCCGTCGCGCCGCACGATGACGGAGAAGGTGTTCCGCTCCGCAAGGGAAGCCACCTCGGTGAGCGGCACGAATTCGCCGCCGGGCGCGCGCAGAAACAGATCCTCCAGCGGAACCGGTGCGTTGCCGGTGCGCTGGCGCACGCGGATCGGCACCTCGTCGTCGCCGATCGCAAGGCGGCGGGCAATGTCGCCCTCGAAGGCGCCGCGCACCTGCGCGCCGATGCTCTCCGCGGTAAAGCCAAGCGCCTTGCCGCGGGCCGTGAGCGACAGCGCAACCTCGGGCTTGCCCAGCGGCAGATTGTCGGTCACAGCGGTCACGCCGGGGAGCGCGGCCATGGCGGCCATGGCTTCGGTGGCGGCCGCCTTCATCACCGACGGGTCGGCGCCGGTGAGGCGCATGTCCACATCGCGGCCGGGCGGGCCGCCACGCCGCTCGGCAATGGAAACCCGCTTGATGCCGGCAATGTCGGGCACGGCCTTTTTCCAGGCGCGGACCAGCGCGGGCGTGCGCACCGTCCTGTCTTCGGACGGGGCAAGCTGCACGCGGAGGGTGGCAAGGTTGTCGCCCCGGTCCCGGCCTGCCCTGCCGATCAGCGCGTAGGTGTCGGACACCACGGTCTCGCCATCCGGCGCGAGGGCGGTTTCCGATTCTTTCAGCGCAGCTTCCACGGCATAGACGCCTTCAAGCACCCGCTCGCGCGGCGTGCCGGCGTGAAACTCCACCCGCGCCTGGACGAATTCCGCCTCGGGCGAGGGGAAGAACACGAAGCGCACATGCCCGCCGCCCAGATAGAGCCCGTAGACCACCACCATCACCGAGCCCACGGCCACGGCCAGCGTGGTGTAGCGGTAGGCGTAGGTGAGGCGGACCGCGCGCGTGAACGGGCCGTCCCGCAGCGCATTGAAGCGGCGGTCGAAACCGCTGCGCAGCCGATGGGTGGTGCCGTGGGCGGAGACGCCGCTGCGACGGGCAAGGCGGCGCTCCACCAGCCCGGCCAGCGCCAGGCCGGCGATGATGGCAACCGTTGCCACGAAGAGCGGCGGCAGCGACAGGAGCGCCTCGCGCGCCGCCGGCTCCGCGGTGGCAAGCCAGCGTGCCGCGGTCACCGCCCCGCCAATCAGCACCGCACCGATGCCTGCAAAAACCGTGAGGCGGAAAAAGCGGCCGACGTTGAGCCCGGAGCCCGTTCGGCCGGCATGCGCTAGATGGCCGGGCAGGATCAGAAAGCACTCCACCAGCGAGGCGATGATGATCGAGATCCCCACCAGCGGCATGGCATCCATCATCTGCCCGATGATGTCGCGCATCATGAAGATGGGGGCGAAGGCGGCGATGGTGGTGACCGACGAGGCCAGCACCGGGACCAGCATTTCCATCGCACCGCGTTCGGCCGCTTCCGCCGGCGGCAGGCCGCGGCTGGCCAGCGTGTCGGTGTGTTCGCCCACCACAATGGCATCATCGACGATGACGCCCAGCATCATGATGAGCGCAAACAGCGAGATCATGTTGATCGACTGCCCGGTGGCCAGCATCACCGCGAGGGTGCCGGCAAACGCAACCGGGATGCCCAGCGCCACCCAGAATGCGATGTTCGCGCGCAGGAACAGGAACAGGACGATCAGCACGATGGCGAGGCCCTGCCAGCCGTTGCGGATCAGGATGGAAATGCGATCCCACAGCTTGTCGGTCTGGACGTCGTAAAGCTGGACGGTCAGGCTCTGGGGGAGCGTCGGGCGCACGTCGTCGAGGTAGGCGCGAACCACCGCGTCGGAGGCCAGCGCATCGGCGGACTGGGCCCGTTCCACGCTGAGCTCGATTGCGGGGTTGCCGCCGCGCAGACCGGCCACCGTGCCGCGCGCAAAACCTTCGGACACGTTGGCCACATCGCCAACGGTGAGCGCTTCGCCCGACGGCAGCGCCTTGACGATCATGGCTGCAATGGCCGCGGGCGTTTCGGCCCCGGCCGCGACGCGCACCTGGCGGTCGACCACGCCGGTGAGGACGCCGGCCGGCCGGTCCAGCGTGTTGGCGCGGATGGCGTCGGCGATGTCCGCCGTGGTCAGGCTGTGGCGCAGGAGATCGTGCTCGCGCGCATCCACCAGAATCTCGCGGTTGCGCATGCCGCCGATGGTGATCCGGTCGAGCCCGCGGTCCAGGAGGTCGTCGCGGATGCGGCGGGCAAAAACCTGCAGCGCACTTTCGGGGAAGGGGCCGGCCACGCCGATCTTGGCGACCGGATCGCGCAGCTGATCGGTCTGGATCACGGGGCTTTCGGCGTCTTCGGGCAATGTCGTCAGCCCGGCAACGGCCTGCTCCACATCGCCAAGCGCCTTTTGCATGTCCGTACCCGGCGCAAAGTTCAGCGAGGTGAAGGCCGAGCCTTCGCGGGCGACCGAGCGGATGGAATCGACCCCGGTGAGGAAGCGCACGGCGGGCTCGACCGCGTCGAGAATGTTGGTGGACACGTCCTCCGCGCTGGCGCCGGGCCAGGCGATGGAAATCTCAACCTGCGCCAGATCCGTGGGCGGCCAGAAGCGCGTGGTGAGGTTGGCCAGCGAAAAGGCGCCCAGCACCAGCATCAGCGCCATCAGGAGGTTGGCTGCGTTGGGGTGCCGAGTGAAGAGGGAGATGAACGCCTTCATCGCGGCGCGGCCCTTTTGTGGCGGGCGCTCTTCACGAGCGCTCCGCCGCGTCGGGAGCGCCCTGCTTGCGGGGGCGGGCGGGAGTTGCCGGGGGCTCGCCGTTCGGGTCGGGCACCTTGGTGGCGACGCTGGCGGTGTCCGGCGCCGCGCTCTTCTTCGCCGGGCCGTCCACGCGGTTGACCTTGATGCCGTCGCCGGCTTCGGCAAGGCGCGTGGTGACCACCTGGTCTCCGTCGTTCAGCGGCCCGCTCACGATGGCGTCGCCATCGTCCAGCGCGTGGATGATGATCTTGCGCGAGACGAGGCGGTCGTCCGGCCCGATCACGAACACCGAGCGCCCGTAAAGGGCAGCGGTGGGAACGCGGGCGGTGTTCTGGCGCACCACGCCCGGAATGCGCACCTCCACAAAGGCGCCTGGCCGGGGGGCGGCACGGTTGCCAAGGTCGACCCTTGCAAACACGTCGACGCCGCCGCGCCCACTGTCGATGTCGGCGCCGGCACGCGTCACCGTGGCGTTGTAGGTGAGCGGCGTGTCGCCGATCCGCCAGATCACCTCCACCTCGGTGCCGAACAGCGCCTCTTCGTCGAGGAGGCGGCCATAGCGCTGGTCGCTGAGGACGAAGCGGACGTCCAGCGCATCGGCGCGGATGAGCGAGACGGCGAGGTCGTTGGCGGCAAGCTGGCGGCCGACGGAGGCGTTCTCCTCACGCACGATGCCGGTGAAGGGGGCGGCGAGCACGGTGTCCTCCAGCGCGCGCTCTGCCTTTTCGACCATCCATTGCAGCCGCTCCACGGCGGCGGCCTGCTGGTCGCGCCGCGCAACCTCGGCCTCCAGCGTATAGCGCACCTGATCGAGCGATTGCTGGCGCTGGCTGACCAGAAGGCGGCGGTCATCCATCGCCTTGTCGGTGATGTTGCCGGAGCGGGACAGGCGCTCGGCCCGTTCCAGATCGGTCTGCGCAAAGATCAGTTGTTCTTCGGCGCGGCTCTTGAGGGCGGTTTCCATGCCGATGCGGGCGTCGGCCTCGGCAGCGCCTGCGCGGGCCTCGGCGAGCTGGGCGCGTGCTTCGCGCAGGGCGCCCTCGTAGGCAAACGGGTCGATGGTGACCAGCGGGGCGCCGGCCTCCACGGTCCGGCCGATCTGGAGGTTGGGGTGGACGGCCACCACCTCGCCCGGCGAGGCAACGCGCAGTTCCGCAGCGTCCGCGGCCACAAGCTCGCCGAACGCCCGCAGCGTGGCGCGGTTTGCGCCCAGCGCGACGTCGGCTGCGGTGACCGAGTAGACCACTTCCGGCCGCGCGCCGCCGGGCATGGTGCGCGGCGGGCCGGACAACAGCGCCTCGGTGACGAGAAACGCGCCGAACAGGACGAGGGCCGGCAGCACGGCCTGCGCCCCGAGCCGGAGCGCGCGCCTCAGCATCGGCCCCTCAGTGCGGCGCGGGGAGCGGCTCCAGACTGTCCGGCTCGAATCGGTAGCGCGTGTTGCAGAACTCGCATGTGACCTTGATGACCCCGTCCTCGACCATGGAAGCGCGGTCTTCCTCGCTGAACTGGTCGAGCATGACCTTAATGCGATCAGTTGAGCAGTGGCAGTCTGCACTCAAGGTGAATGCGTCGAACACCCGCACGTCCCGTTCGTTGAAGAGACGAAGAAGAAGCCGCTCAGCGGTCATTGCCGGGTCCACCAGCTCGTGATCCTGTGCGCTTTTGGCGCGGGCGGCAGCTTCCACCCAGGCGTCGTCGTCCTCGCGGTCGTCGTTGGCGGCGGCGTTGTCCGGCGCATCGCCAGGGTCGAGGTCGCGCACCACAATCCGGTCCGAGGCTTCGGGCAGGAACTGGACGGTCACGCCGCCGCCGCGCCAGCTGCGCTGCGGTGCCTCGCCCTCGCGGCGCTCGATGGTTTCGGCCACCGCCAGGCGGAACAGCGTCGGGATCTGCTCGGACTGGGCGAAATAGGCGTGCGCCACGTCCTCCAGGCTGTCGCCGGCAAGCTCCACCACGCCCTGATAGCGGCGGTTGGTCATCCGCGGGTCGATGGTGAGGGCAAGCGTCCCCGTCCCGGCAATTTCGCCAAGCGAGGGGTTCTCGCCGAGCGCCGCGACGGCCTCCGCGTCGAAGCGGGCGTAGCCGCGCAGGGCATCGGGGGTGGTGAAGTCGGTCACCACCATCGACACGGGGCCGTCGGACTGGATCTGCAGGATGACGCGGCCGTCGATCTTCAGCGCGGTGGCGAAGAGGACGTTGAGGAGAATCGCTTCGCCCAGAAAGCGGGAGACCTCGGGCGGATAGTCGTGCTTGCGCAGGATGTCGTCCAACGCAGGGCCGAGCCGGGCGATCCGGCCGCGCACGTCAAGATCATCGACGGAGAAGGGCAGGACGAGATCGTCGCTACCGGTGGTTTCGGCAGTGCTCAACGGAATGGCTCCGGATTGTTCTTGTGGTTAAGGCCGGTGCGCCGCATCTCGGCGCCGGGCCGTCTGGTCGTTGCAATCAATATAGGGATGGGGCCGGGCAAATTCACCCGGCGGCCTATCAGCGGATGCCGAGGGCTTTTGCCCGTGCGTGACGCGGCGGCGGGCCATTCGTGGCGCCGGGCGCACCGACGGTGCCGGCCAGCACCCGGTCCGCAATGGCATTGGCGGACACCGTGGTTCCCTCGCGGTTGTAGATGGTGCCGCGCACCTGGATGGACGCCGCCAGCGCCTTGCGGAACGCCTCGAACAGGGCCGGGTCCGGCGCCACGGCCTCGGTCCAGAACGCGTCAAGCGTGCCCTGGTGGACGAGGCCCGGCACATCGTAGATCGACGGCGAGAGTGTGTGGGTCGGCAGCCCCGCGGCCAGCCCGTCCAGCCCGGCGCTGGAGTTGATCGTCACCATGCCGGCGGCATCGGCGCACCAGACGCCCATGCCGAGGCCGTCGACGAAATCCACGCGGTCCGCAATGCCGGCCTCCGCGGCGAGTTTCGGGACGCGAACGGTCCAGTCCACCGGGCCAAGGTCGCCGGGATGCTTTTTTGCGACAAGCCGTGCGTCCTTGGGGGCGTGGGCGGCGAAGGAGCGGAAGGTGAGGCCCAGCGCCTCGGTGGTGTCTTCGAGCTGGGAGTTGGCGCGGATCTGGAAGTCCGTGTCGGTCTGCATGGCGAACAGATAGAAGGGCGGCTTCAGCCGTTTGCGAACGGCGGCGGCGGCCTTGTCGCGCGAGCCCTTGTGGCCCTCGCGCCAGAGGAAGCGGGCATAGGCCACGAACGGGTGGTAAAGGCCGTGCTGCCGATAGCGCGGGTAGAGGAAGCCCGCGAACACGTTGGGCAGCGCGTTCATCAGGTCGTCCCGCGTCTCCAGCAGCGGCTCGCGCGGGTACACCACCGACGTGTCCACCGGCGGCGCGTTGGCCGCGATGGCGCGGATCTCGTCCGGATCGGTCGGAAACAGGCTGTCGACGGAGTTGCCGTTCAGCTCGATGGTCATCCAGTCCGGCCGGAGGTAGCCGAGCTCGGTCACGCAAACGGTAATGCCCCGCGCCCGCGCTTCGGCGGCCGCCTCAAGATGATAGGGGCGGCGTTCGGAGTGCATCAGCACGGTGTCGATGCCGTGCCGTTCGCACAAGGCGCCGACGATGGCGCCGAAATCCGCCCGGCGGCCGCGGTAGTTGATCGCACGGCCGAAACCCCAGGCGACAGCGTCGCCGGGGCAAAGGTTGATGCGGTGGACGGATGCGCCGCCGGCCTCAAGCCGCCGTCCGATCAGGCGGAAGAGCGGCGACAGCGGGCCCTCCAGAAGGAGGACCGAGGATGCGCCTGTCAGGCGGCATCTCCGGTGCTGCCCGTTTCGGCCTTCGGCTCGGGCTTGGGGCCGCCCTTCGACACGCCGACCATCGCCGGGCGCAAGGTGCGATCGCCGATCATCGCCCCGGCCTGCACCACCTGCATGACGGTGCCGGACGCAACGTCGGGGTTCTCGACCTCGAACATCGCCTGGTGGCGGTTCGGGTCGAACCGTTCGCCCACCGGCTCGATGATCTTCACGCCGTGGCGCTCGAGGACGCTGGCCAGCTCGCGGCCGGTCATGTCGATGCCTTCGACCAGACCCTTGACCTCTTCGGGCAGGGACTCCCGATCCTCGATCAGGGAAAGCGCACGGCGGAAATTGTCCGCCACGTTGAGGATGTCGCGGGCGAAGGCGGTGACGGCATACTGGCGCGCGTCCGCAACGTCGCGGGTCGCGCGGCGGCGCACGTTCTCGGCCTCGGCGAGGGCGCGCAGCATGTTGCCGCGCATCTCTTCGGCTTCGGCGCGCAGTGCTGCGGTCTCGTCGACGTCTTCATCGAAGTCGCCGGCAGGGCCGTCCTCGGTCTCAGCGATGATATGCTCGTCCTCTGCATTCATGGGGCCGTCTTCGCGGGCCTCGTCGTCAGGGCGCGCTTCCTGCGGCGCGCCCTCCTTGTTTTCGCCGGACATTGCCGCCTCGTTTCGCTTTCAGATGGAAGACTTGATCCAGTCGGACAGCTTGCCCTTGGGGGCTGCACCGACCTGGGTGGCCATCGGCTCGCCGTTCTTGAACATGATCAGCGTCGGGATCGAGCGGACGCCATATTTCATGGCGGTGGCCTGGTTCTCGTCGATGTTCAGCTTGGCGATCTTCACCTTGCCGCCCATCTCGGTCGCAATCTCCTCGAGCGACGGCGCGATCATCTTGCAGGGGCCGCACCACTCCGCCCAGAAGTCGACGACCACGGGTTCGCTGGATTGGATGACATCGTTGTCGAACGATGCGTCCGTAACGTCAGAAGGGGCCATGCCGCACCTTTGTTTTATCTCTGGTTCCCAGTTAGGTATGGGTCCGTTGGGGGACCGTCAAGCGGACCCGGATGCAGCGCGGATGGGTGGCAGCACTGCGTCCATCGCCATCACCTCCTGCGTGGCGGTCCACACGATGGCCGTGCGGACCGGAACGCCCAGCATCGGCGCCACCAGCGCCTTGTAGATGGCCAGCTGCTGCGCATAGGCGCGCGGTGCCCCGGTGGCGGCTGCCGGCACGGCGCGGTCCGTCTTGAAATCGACAATAGTTGCGGTGTCGCCGAGAATGATCCGGTCGATCCGGCCGAGCGCGCGGCGGACGCTGCCGTCCGGCATCACCACATCGCCGATCACATCCACTTCGGCGTGGGTGGTGCCGGCCAGCGCCGGGAGCGCCAGAGCAGCAAGGGCCTCGCCGGCAATCGTCGCGGCGGTATCGGCATCCAGTGCCGGATGGCGGGTGGCGATCCGCAGCGTCATGGCAGCAAGATCGCCGCCGCGCTCGATGAGGTCGTGGATCAGTGCGCCGTAGGCCGCGGCGGGGAGTGCGCGGTCGTCGGGACCAAGCGTGACCGGCGTGTGGTCCCCGTCCGACGGGGTGATGGCCGGGGGGCGTTGCGGCAGCGGAGGTGCCAGCATGGTGAGCCACGCGGGCGCCGGTTCCGCGGCGGGCGTCGGTTTCGGGTCGTGGGTGGTGGCGGGCGCGGCCTCGCCGGCAGGGTTGCGCCAGGCGAGCATGGTGCCGAGCGCCATGTCGCGCGGCTCGCTGCCTTCCTCCAGCGCGGCGCTGACGATCTCGTGCCACATGCCCGGCGCGGGCTTGCGGGTGCGGTAGGCGCCGCACACCACAAGATGCCGTTCGGCTCTGGTCATCCCCACATAAAGGAGCCGGTTGTGCTCGGCGCGGGCGGCAATTTCCGCAGCGTCCAGCACCGCGGCGATGGCGCGCGGGCGGTCTGCCTTGGCGGGTGCCAGCGCCAGAACCTCGGTATCTGCGGGACCTGCGAGGGGAACGACGGCGCCGCCCTTGGGGAGCGGGATGGAGGCGCCCACATCGGCCAGGAACACCACTTCGGCTTCCAGCCCCTTGGCACCGTGGACGGTCATCACCCGGACCTTGCCGGCGCCACCTTCGGCAGAGCGGCGGATTTCCTCGGTCAGCGTTTCGAGGCGCAGGAGGAAGGGTTCCAGCGCAGGAATGCCCTTGCCCTCGAAATCGAGTGCAATGTCGAGGAAGGCGTCCAGCGCGTCTTCGGCCTCCGAGCCCATGCGGGCCGCAAAGTCGCCGCGCCGGCCCTCGCCAATGAGAATTCCGGCGAAGAAATCGAACGGGCGGGCGCGCCGGGCCGCGTGCCGCCAGCGCCTGAGGGTGGCGTGAATTCCGGCGCTGGCGGGGTCTTCGGCAAGCGCTGACCAGAGGCTGCCGTCCCGGCCGTGGCAGAGGCGGAAGAGGGTGTCCTCGACCACGTCGAACAGCGGACTGCGCAGGACCGCGGCCAGCGACAGATCGTCGGTGGAGATCAGCGCACGGGCCAGCGCCAGCATGTCCTTGACGGCAATGTGGCGGGTGACGTCCAGCCGGTCGGACCCGGCGGCGGGAATGCCTCTCGCCTTCAGCTCGCCATTCATCAGCGGCGCAAACTTGCCCCGGCTGCGCGACAGGATGAGGACGTTGCCGTAGTCCACCGGCGCGCCGCCGTCCGGCCCGACGGTGGCCCATGCCTCGATCTGGTCGGCAATGGCACGCACCAGGCGCACATCGCCGGCAGCGTCTGCGCTGGTGTCGAGCGGGGCGTCCCAGGCGGGGTCGACTTCGCCCTTTTCGCTGCCCACCAGCGGCCACACGTCCACGCCGCCGGCAAGATCGCGGATGGCGACGTGGCGCACGGCGCTGGCGTTGGCGGCGGTGCTGAGGTCCGCTGCGGCGAAGACGCGGTCCACTGCCGCCAGCACCTGCGGCGCGGAGCGGAAGGAGTGGGCAAGGTCCACCGGCGCAAACGGGAGGGACGCGCCTTCGGCGAGGCCCGCATAATGCGCGCGCTTTTCGTTGAAGAGATGCGGCGCTGCGCCCTGGAACGAGTAGATCGACTGTTTCTCGTCACCCACCACGAACAGCGTGCGGTGCGCCTGCCGGCTGGAGGCGCCGGCAAAGAACTCGCCTGTGAGGGCGTCGACCAGATCCCACTGGGCGGGGGCGGTGTCCTGCGCCTCGTCCAGCATCACATGGTCGATGCCGTCGTCCAGCTTGTAGCGGACCCACTCGGCGGCAATGCTGCTGCGCACGAGGTTCATGGCCGTGGCAATCTGGTCGTCATAGTCGATCAGGCCGCGGCGGCGCTTCTCGGCATCGACCACCAGATGCACCCGGTGGGCGATCTGCACCAGCGGCACGGTGGCGTGGATGACGTTGCGCGCGGCCTCGAAGGCGGCGAGCGCCGCGAGGCGGGCAAGCTCGTGGTCCAGCTTTTCGGCAAGGTCCGGCAGCGCCTCACGCACCTTCTTGGTGACGGCGTTCTTGCGGGGGGTGCCCTTGTCGGTGAGGAAAGCGGCGCGCCAGTGAATGTCGCGGATGGCGGGGTCGTCGCAGCCGATGGCCGGGGTCAGCGCGTCGGCGAATGCGTTGTCGGTCTTGGTGCCGATCTCGCGCACCTTGGCGACGATTGCCGCGCAGTCCGCATCGGTCAGGCTGGTGGAGAAGGGGGGCGGCGCATCAAGATCGAGGCCGAGCGCGTCCGCCAGGCTGGCGGTGAGCGTGGCGGTGTCGTCGCCATCGCGCAGCCAGGCGGCAAGGCGGGTGCGCTCCCGCACGAAGGCGAGCAGCATCGAAGGCAGCCCCGCGTCGGACACGAAGGGGATTGCGGCGCGGATGGCGGCGGCCACCGGACCGTCCGGCCGGGTGGTGGCTTCGGCGAGGACGGCGGCGATGGCGCGGTCGTTCAGCTCGCCTGCGGTCGCGTCGTCGAGCACGTTGAAGGCGCCGGAAATATTGGCCTCCAGCGGAAAACGGCGCAGCAGTGCGGCGGCGAAGGCATGGAGGGTCGAAACCTTCAGCCCGCCCGGTGTTTCGAGGCTGAGCGCGAAGAGGGTGCGGGCGCGCTCGGCGGCCTTGTCCGGGTCGACACCGGGGGCGAGCGCCTGCACATTTTCGCGCAATTCATCATCCGGAAGGGCGGCGAGCGCCGCCAGCTCCTTGTAGACGCGCCCGGCCATCTCGGCCGCCGCCGCGTTGGTGTAGGTGAGGCAAAGGATGGCACCCGGCGCAACGCCGGAGAGGAGAAGCCGCACCACGCGCTGCGCCAGCACATAGGTCTTGCCCGCGCCTGCGTTGGCGGAGACCCACACCGAGGCTGCGGGGTTGCTGGACCGGCGCTGCGCGTCGTTCGCCTCGGGGGGAACGTTCAGCCCTGCCATTCGCTCACCCTCGCCAGATGGTCGTAGTCGCCGTCACTGTCGGCTTCGAAGGGGATGCGGGCGCGGCTGAGGTAGCCGGTTGCGGGGTCGCCGTAGTGGGCGACCAGCGCACGGAAGGCGGCCATTGCATCCTCCACCATGGTTTCGGTGGTTTTTCCTTTGGGTTCCATGCGCTGCCACGCCACCGGGGTGCGGCCCTGGCCGATGGCAACGTAGGTCAGCCCGTCGATGGGGGAATCCGGCGAAAAATCCATCGCGCCCTCGCGCACCAGCACCGCTTCCAGCGGCAGTTGCGGTTCGAGGAGGCTTGCCACCTGCGCGGCGGTCGGCGCGCGGCCGCTCTTGTAGTCGATGATTTCGAGCTGGCCGTCTTCGCCCTCGTCAATCCGGTCGATCCGGCCGTGCAGGCGGATGCCGTCAATATTCGCGCCGGCGCTGTCTTCGATGAGCCTTGGCGTCCATGCGCCGATGCGGGCCTCTTCGGCGGCGACCACATGCGGTGCGATGTAGGCAAGGCGGGCGCCCCAGAGTGCCTGCGCGTCGGGAGCGTAGGCGAGCGGGGCCAGCGCCGTTTCCACCAGTGCGCGGAAGCGGGCTTCGGCGTCCGCTTCACGGTAGGCGCCGGTGCGCATGAACTCGGCCAGCACGGTGTGGATCAGCTCGCCGCGTTCGCCGAAGCTGGGGTCGGCCTCCATGGGGTCCAGCGGGCGCAGCTTGAGGATGCGCTTGGCGTAAAAGGCGTAGGGGTCGCGCACCAGCCGGGCAACGTCCGTCACGGCGATGGCCGTCGGGCGCGCTCCGAGCGGCGGGACGGGCGCGGGGCGGGGTGCGGGCGGTCGGTCCGCGTGGGTGTCGGCAAGGGCCGCAAGGTGGACGAGGCGGGCGCCGCGGGCAAGCGCTTTGGCGGCGGGGGCGCCGGCAACGGCGGTGAGCCGCTGCCACCAGCGCGACGCGATGGTAGGGGCGCCGCCTGCCTTGCGCGCGCGGGTAAGGGTCAGCCGCCGTGCGCCCGCGGCGACCATGTAGTCATGGGCGGAAAGCCCGATCTTGCGCTCAGGCAGGTCGATCCCGAAGGCGGTCATCATCCCGCGGGACATCCATGGCCCGGTTTCCGGCACGGCCGGCCAGGTGCCTTCGTTGAGGCCGCCGAGGATGGCGTGGTCGAACGCCTGCAACCGCGCTTCGAGCGGCCCGAGAATGCGCACGGCGGCGTCGTCCTCCGGCCCGCGCACCACAATGCCGGAGACCAGCGCCTCGAAGGTCGACGGCCAGTCGCCACTGTCGATGGCAAGCTCGGTTCGCTCGGCAAGGGTGGCGAGCGTATCAATGACGGCTTGCCAGTCGGCGCCATTGGGCGGCTCTCCGGCGGCTGCGATCACCGCCTCGGCATGGGCGGCGGCCAGCGCGCCAACGGTGACGCCGCGGCCGAGCTGGGCCAGCGGGGCAAGAGCGCTCAGCACGGCGGTGCCCAGGCGTTGCGCATCGGCATTGCCGCGCGCGGCGAGGGCGGCGGCCATGCGGCCGGGGCCGATCCGTGGGCCGCGCAGCAGCGCCTCGATGCCTTCGATGCCCGGGCGGTCGGCCCCGGCGAAGGCCAGCGGGTGCTTGAGGAGGGCCAGCCATTCGGCAGCGGAGCCGCCAGCGGTAACGGCGGCGACAAGCCGGGCAAACACGCCTGCCGGGGTGGCGGTGAGCGGTTCGCCGGCGGAGTCGTCCACCGCGATGCTCCAGCGGCGGAGGGCGTGGCAGACGCGGCGGGCCAGGGGCCGGTGCGGGGTGACCAGCGCCACCGTTTCGCCGCGTTCCACCGCTTCGCGCATGGCAAGCGCCACGGCGGCGGCCTCGGTGCGTTCGTCCTCCGCCTCCACCATCGCAACATTTTCGAGTGCTGCCGGAATGTCGATGGCGGTGCGGTCGGCGGTCCAGCGGCCGGTGGCGGGAGCCGGACGCAGCGATGCGTTGACGAGGGCGATGCGCGAAGGTGTTGCCGTCGCTCTGGTGGGGGTGAGGCGCGCCACATCGCCGGGCGCGCAGCCGAGGGCTTCCAGAAGCTGGCCGAGACCATATTGGGGGTGGCCGGAAGCATCCGGCGCATCCTCCAGCGCGGCCCAGTCTTCTGCGGTGGCATTGCGGTCGAACGCGGGGAGGACCACCGCGCCGAAGGGGCTTCTCGCAATGGCCCGGATGAGGCGGCGGGTTGCGGGAATGGAGCCGGTGGAGCCAGCCACAATCATCGGCCCGGCGGCGTTCCCGACGGCGGTGGCGGCGGCTTCGGCCTCGAGGCGGCGGGCGGCGCCTTCGGTGATCTTGCCGTTGGCGGCAAGATGCGCGGGCCAGGCCTCGGTGGCGATGGACAGAAAGTCGGTGGTGAGCTTCCAGTGGCTGGCAAGGTCGGCCCGCTCGACGAGGCCCGGCAGGTCCGCCCAGTCCGCTTCCTGGGTCTCCACCTGATCCATCAGCGCCATCAGATCGTCGGCAAGGCGAACGGCGTCGGCGCCGGAGGAGGGGAGCAGCGTGCGCGAATCCGGTTCGCCGTCCACCGTCAGCCGCCGTGCGAACACGCGGACCAGCGAGGCGAGCGCAACGCGTCCCTCCAGCGTGCCGACGGTGGCGGGCGTATCGAGGGTCTCGTCGTCGGTCTCGCCAAGCGCCTCGATCCGGGGCAGCACGCTGGGCTTGCCGGCCACATCCAGAAAGGCTTCGGCCAGCGCGCGGGCGGCGCGGCGGGTGGGGAGGTAGACCGTGGCGCTCGCCATGGCGAAGGGGTTGTCCGGCGCCTTGCCGTCCGGCCACAGGGTGCCATCGGTGAGACGGGCGGCCAGCGTTTCGAGGAACGGATCGCCGGCGTCGACCGAAAAGACCCTCATGTGTGGCTGGCGAGGTAGGCTTTTTCGGCAACCCGGATCGATTGGGGGGTGCCGACATGGAGGAAGATCCCGTCGAGCCGGAGGCCGAACAGCCGGCCCTGCTCGATCAGCCTGTCGAAGGTGACGTTGAGGGAGAACCGACCCTCCGGCGCCCCCTCGAAGGCGCGGGGGCTGAACACGGCGCACCCGGCATAGATGAACGGCGCGAGCCGCCGCTCCGCCCGCCGCTCCAGCCGTCCGTCCGGCGACAGCGAGAAGTCGCCCCGTCCGTCGTAGCCGATCGCGCCCACGGTGGGCGCGAGAAGGAGGAGGCCGTCCATCCGGTCGGGGTCGAATGCGGCGACCATGCGCTTGAGCGTATTGGAGGCGCCCTCGATGAAGAAGGTGTCGGCGTTGGCCACCAGAAAGGGCGCGTCGCCGAGCAGCGGGAGCGCCTTCACCACACCGCCGCCGGTTTCGAGCATCACGTCCCGCTCGTCCGAAATGGCGACGCGGTCGCCCTTGCGTCGGCGCACATGCACCTCGATGAGATCGGCGAGATAGTGGACGTTGACGACGATCCGGTCGACGCCCGCGCTGTCCAGCCGGTCGAACACATGGTCGATCAGGGACTGGCCGGCCACCTCGATCAGCGGTTTTGGCGTCATTGCCGAAAGCGGGCGCATCCGCGCGCCGCGGCCGGCTGCCAGCACCATGGCGGCAAGTTCGCTCATTGCGTGTCCATCACATCGGTATTTTCCGCAAACCAGGCGGCCAGCGGGGCAAGGGCCGGCGCCGCGGCTAGGTTCTGCGCGATTGTCGCCTTCATCCGCGGGATATGTTGAAGATATTGCGGCTTGCCGTCCCGGTCGTTGAGGCGGCGGAAGACGCCGGCAATCCGGGTTGCCCGCTGGGCGCCGAGAAGGGCGTAGGTTTCGTGCCACAGCGCCATGTCGAGCCCGGTGCGGCCGGCCAGATAGCGCGCGATGATCTCGCCCTCCAGCGCGCGCGGGATGGCGACGCGGGCGTCCTGCGCGAGCGAAACCACATCGTAGGCGGAAGGGGCGATCATGGCGTCCTGATAATCGATGATGCCGATGCGCGCGATGCCTTCGCGCGCCGGAAGCCACAGACAATTGGGCGAGTGGTAATCGCGCAGCGCCAGCCTGTCGTCGCCGCGCCACATCGTGCCGATGGCGGCCCGCCACAGCCCGTCATACTCCGGCGTTACCGGAGATTTCAGCAGCCATTCCATGAACAGCGTCACTTCCAGTGCCGCAAGGTCGGCGTCGAAGCGGGGCGGCGTATAGGCGGGCGGCGCGGTGGTGCCCGTTTCGTGGAAGGCGGCAAGCGCATCGGCGGCCGCAAGGTAGCGCTCTTCCACCGGGGCGCCGTCCTCGGCAATCTTGCCGTCGCCGAGGTCTTCCAGAAGGATGAAGCCTTCCTGCGCATCGGCGGCGTGGACGGCGGGGGCGGACAGCCCGCAGCCGCGCAGAAGTGCGCCGACAGCCAGGAATGCGTTGTTGTTGCCGTCCGCCAGCCGGGCTCTGGCGGGGTAGGAGTCCGGTGCCGGCACAAAGCTCGGCGCGTTCATCAGAACGGCGCTTTCGTCCGGCCGCACGAGGCGAACATAGGAGCGGGTGGAGGCATCCTGCTTGAGCGGCAGCACCGCGGCATCGCCCCAGCCCGCCGCTGCGATGAACCCGTGCATCGCCTGCCTTCGTGCAAACCTTGCGGCCCAGGGCGCCGGCGCATCGAGCGTGACGGTGCGCGCCTCGTCGCCTTCGGCAAACTGGATGGTGAGGGTGATGGGGAGCGGCTCGCGCGGCCACTCGATCAACTCGGCAGCGTCCGGTTCGCCAAGGCCCAGCTCGTCCATCTCGGCCGGATCGGTAACGCGGTATAGGTCCACGTGGCGCACGGGGATGCGCCCGTCATAGGCCTGCACGATGGTGAAGGTGGGGCTTGGCACCTCCATCGCCGGATCTTCGGCCAGAGCGCGCAGGATGGCGCGGGCCAGCGTGGTCTTGCCGGCGCCAAGGTCGCCGATGAGGGCCACACGGTCGCCGGTGGCAAGGACGGACGCGATGTCGGCGCCGAGGCGGGCCATGGCGGCCTCGTCTTCAATGGCGAGAGTGAGTGTCACGCTGCGTCCTGCACGGTTGCCTTGTGCTGGTGGCGCGGGAAGCGCACCACCACCGCCGCGCCCGGCCCGTCCACCGGGTCGACCGCAACCGTGCCGCCGTGGAGTTCGACAAAGCTCTTCACCAGCGCCAGCCCGAGGCCGACGCCACCGCGGCGCCCCTGCGCCCCGGAGGTCATGAACCGCTCGAACACGGCCTCTGCCTTGTCCTTCGCAATGCCGAGGCCGCGATCACGCACGGAAATGGCGACGAACCCGCCCTCGCTGCGGCCGTCCACGGTGATGGCGCTGCCCTCCGGCGCGTGGGCGACGGCATTGGACAGGAGGTTGAACAGAACCTGGCGCACGCGCTGCGCATCTCCTTCAAATTCGGCCGCATCCGGCGCAATGTCGATTTCCAGCGCGATGGACTGTTCGGCAATCCGGTCCTGCAATCCCTCGGTCACTTGCGCAAGGGCTGCGTTCACGTCCACCGGCGCGGTGGCCAGCTCCATGATGCCGGCGTCGATGGTGGCAAGGTCCAGAATGCCGTCGATGATAACCAGCAGCGCCTCGGACGAGGTGGAGACGTAGCTCGCATACTCGGACTGTCTTGGTGTGAGCGGCCCGGTTTCCGGGCGGTTGAGCAGCTGGGTGAAGCCGATGATGGTATTGAGCGGCGAGCGCAGCTCGTAGGATACGTGCTCGATGAATGCGTTCTTGAGCTTGTCGGCCGCCTCCAGTGCGTTGTTGCGGTCGAGGAGGGCACGGGCGACGTTCACGGTGTCGGTCACGTCTGCGAATGTGGCCAGTGTCGACCCGTCGGGCAGCGGGTTGAACGCATAGTCGAGAACGCGGCTGTCGGCGCACTCCAGCCGGCCCTTTTCGGTCACGCGGTACTCGGTGAGGCCAGTGACCTGGCCGATGAGGGTTTCCCACACCGCCAGCATTTCGGGAGGTGCGCTGCCGGCAATGTCGCGCACATGGTCGCCCACCTCGGCCGCGCTGGCGCCGGAAAGGTGCCAGAATGCGGGGTTGGCGAGGCGGAGCAAACCATCCGGGCCGAAGCTCGCGACGCCCTCGCCCAGATTGTCGATGGTCTCGCCTTGTGCGCGCGAAAGCGTGTTGTACCGGCGTTCCAGCGCCAGCTGCTCGGTGACGTTTTCGTAGATGTATGTCACGCCGCCGTCGGAGCCGGGGTTTGCAATCACGCGCAGCGTCTGCCCGTCGGGCAGGTGCCACCAGCGCTCGAAGCTCTCGCGCGTTTCGTAGCCCTTCAGCTGGTCGCGCTTCCAGGCCTTGAAGTCCGCGGTTTCGGGCAAGCGGCGCTCGCTGCGCAGATGATCGAGAACGCGCTCTTCCGGCGGGGCCTGCTCCAGAAAGGCGGGGGGCAGCGCAAACAGGGTTTCGAAGGCGGCATTGTGGAAGGCCAGCCGCTGGTCCGGCCCGAAGATGGCGATGGCGGTGGCAAGACGGTCCAGCGTGGCGGCATGGCTTTGCAGCGCGCGCGATTGCGCGGTGAGCGACTGGGTGATCTCGGTGACGTCCATCGCCAGCGCTGCCAGCGCCCCCTCGCGCCGCTCTGCGGCAACATCGAGGATCCGGCGTTCGCCCTTCACGATGGTGGACACACGTTCGGCAAGGGGTCCATCGCCGGCGCGCAGCTTGCCGGCAGCGTTGGCGTCCAGCAGCGTTTCCGCGCCCGCTGCGGCAAGGTCCGGCGTCCGGGCGCCCACCGCGTCCGCATAGGCAGCGTTGACCCAGAGGCGTTCGCCCATTTCGTTCTCCACCCAGGCGGCGTGGCAGAGACTGGCGACGAGGCTTGCGATCCGCTCTGGCACGGCGCCCGCGCCGCCGCCGCCATTCTGGGCCTCGATGAAGATGGTCGGTGCGCCGCCATCCATGCTGCCCACGGCGGCAAGGCCGTCTTCGCCCAGAAGCTGGCGGAAGGGGGTGCCTTCGGCCAGCGCCGCAACCGCGGCAGCAAGCGGGCCGTCTCCGGCCACGGCGTCGTTCACGCTGGCAGGTACGGGGCCTGCGACAATGGGTGTGCCGGCGGGGGTGAGCCGGACCGCGGCAAGGGCACCGCGGGCCAGCGTCTCGTCGGCCAGGGTGCGGGCGATACGGTGCGCCCGCGCCTCGTCGGTCGCCGCAAGGGCGGTGCGGGTGGTGCGGGCGGCATAAAGAAGCGCCGCGGCGGCCAGAATGAAGGCCGCCGATGCGAGGAGCCAGCCGGTCACCATAAAGACGGCAACGTTCCGGCAGGGGTCATCGGCCACTCCGTCCGGCGCAGGGCGCCGGGTTGCGCCGGATGCCGCCATTGCGGCCCGCGGCTCGGGATTTGCCGCGCAGGCCCCGTCCGGGCGGTCTGCGCGCGGTGCCGATCCTAATCCCGCAGGCGGGCTTCGCGAAGACCCGTTCTCGCCCGATCAACCGGAGATCCGGTTGCGGGGTATGTCTCAATAATAAAGGCGCTCGCCTTCCTTGTCCGCGTAGAGGCCGGCAACCTCGTCGGCGTAGCCGTTGTAAAGGAGCGTCGGGATCCGCTCGTCGCTGCCCAGGGGCTGTTCGGTGGCCTGGCTCCAGCGGGCGTGCGCAACTTCGGGGTTCACGTTGGCCCAGAAGCCGTATTCAGCGCCGGCAATGTCCATCCAGAACGAGCTTGGCCGCTCATCGGTAAAGGTGAAACGCACCAGCGACTTGGCGGACTTGAAGCCGTATTTCCACGGCAGTGCCATGCGCAGCGGTGCCCCGTTCTGCTCCTCGATCGGCGCGCCGTAGGCCCCTGTCACCAGGAAGGCGAGCGGGTTGGTGGCCTCCTCCATGGTGAGGCCTTCCACGTAGGGCCATGGGTACCAGGACTGGCGCTGGCCGGACGCAATGTCCGGTTCCATGAACGTCTCGGTGCGGATGTATTTTGCACCGGACAGCGGCTTTGCCAGGGCGACGAGATCGGCCATCGGGAAGCCCGTCCACGGCACGACCATGGACCATGCCTCCACGCAGCGATGGCGGTAGACCCGCTCCTCCAGCGACATCTTGCGCAGGAGCGTGTCGATATCGAGGGTCTGCTCCTTTTCCACCATGCCGTCGATGGTGACGGTCCACGGCCGGATCTGAAGCTTCTGCGCGGCCTTGAAGATGCGCTTGTGCGAGCCGAACTCGTAAAAATTGTTGTACGTGGTGACCAGGTTCTCGTCCGATATGGGACGCATCACCTGATAGGCCTCGTTGCGCGGCGCGGGGTAGAGGCCGGCGGACGGGTCGTTTTCCACGTCCGGCGTCGGCACGTTGTCGCCGCCGAGCAGCCGGTCGAAGATGTTGGCGTGGGCGGGGCCTGCGGCTATGGCGCCTGCAGCAATGCCCGCCGTCTTCAAAAAGGCGCGGCGGTTGCGAAACACCCCCTCCGGCGTGGCAGTCCGTTCCGGCAAAGCCCAGCGCGGTTTGAAATGGACGGGCATGTTGTGGCCTCGCAATCTGATCCGACAATCTGTCACTAATACGTAGTGCAACGCGATGCGGTTTTCGCGCACACTTCCGCGTGACAAACCTTAAGAGACCGCAATGGCGGCAATCGGCGGGACTTCGGCGTCGCTTTCTTCTATGAAGGGGGGATGCCTTCATCCGATTTTCGCAAATTTTGCGCAACGTGGCTGCAGGCAAGCCGTTTGCGCGTGGTGGCGGATCCTGCCGATGATCTGTTCGGATGGCGAAGGCAGCGCGTGGTAATTCTGTCCCGCGCCGATGCGCAGGCGGGACGGGCGGAATTTTTGGGGGATGCGTTGAAGGGGCCAGTGATACCAGTGCTCGCGTTTGCGGCAATGTCGGCGCTTTCCCTGCTGCTGGCTCCGGTGGCGTTCGTGCTGGCGGCGAGCGTTTGTGCGGCGCTGTTGCTGGTGGCCGGCCCGGCGCGCGCGGCTGACATTGGCGCCGAAGCTGCCTCGGACCCGGCCCTGCCCCCGGCCGACGAGGCGCTGACCCGGCGCGCAGGCGCCGCGACCCTTTCGGCCGACGCCCAGGCCATTCTCGATGCGATGCCCGACGCCTGCATCGTCCTCACCGGCGAACGCACGGTGGTGTGGGCGAATGCCGCCGCGCGCGAGCAGTTCGGCGATTTCGAGCCGGGCACGCCATTTTCCTTCACGATGCGTGTGCCGGAGCTTTTGCGGGCGCTCGAAAAGGCCAGCCGGCACGGGCTTTCGGAGCGGGCGCGCTGGTCGGTTCGCGTGCCGACGGGCCGGTGGTACGAAGCGTTCGTCACCCCGTTCCCGTTTGCGAGCGCGCCGAAGGATGCCATCGCCATCTTCGTGCGCGACCTCACCGAGCAGGAGCGGCTCGACCGGATGCGCGAAGACTTTGTGGCCAACGCCAGCCACGAGCTGCGCACGCCCCTTGCGGCCCTCACCGGCTTCATCGAGACCCTGCAGGGCCCTGCCAGGGACGATCCCGCCGCGCGCGAACAATTTCTCGACATCATGCGCCAGCAGGCCGAGCGGATGAAGCGGCTGACCGATGCGCTGCTCTCCCTCTCCCGCATCGAGATGCGCGCGCACGTTCGCCCGTCCGACAAGGTGGACCTTGCCGCCAGCGTCCGCAGCGCCGTGGAATTCACCCGCACCATGGCGCGCGAGGACAGCGTGACGCTGGAGCTTTCCATCGAGGAGGCGCCCCTGTTCGTCCGCGGTGATGGTGACGAGCTGGTCCAGCTCATCGGCAACCTCATCGAGAACGCCATCAAATATGGCGGCAAGGGCAAGCGCGTTCTGATTTCGGTCGCGCGTGAGCCTGCCGGCCGCGGCGAGGCGGCCTGCGTTTCGGTCGAGGATTTCGGCATCGGCATCGCGCCAGAGCACGTGCCGCGGCTGACGGAGCGCTTCTACCGGGTGGATGTGGAAGCGTCCCGCGCGCGGCGGGGAACCGGGCTGGGGCTTGCCATCGTCAAGCACATTGTGGCGCGGCACCGCGGCCGGTTGACGGTCCGCAGCGAGCTTGGCGCGGGTTCGACATTTGCGGTCAAGATCCCGATTTTTACCGAGCGCTGAAATCGCTTCCGGAACAGACATTTATGTTGTCATGGAAGGTTCATCGAACTGTCACGGTAACGTCAAGTGGGCACAATAGGCAGACCGGCAGAGGGCGGTGGTTAAACAAACCCGGCCGCCGCTTATGACAGGAGCCTTTGTGAAATTCACGAACTTTGCGAGCGTTGCAGCTCTCGCCGCCGCTGGCGTTCTCGCCGCGTCCGCCGCCTCCGCGCAGTCGCGTGACACCATCCAGATCGCCGGCTCTTCGACGGTCCTGCCGTTCGCCTCCGTTGTTGCCGAAGAATTCGGCAACGCCTTCCCCGAATACAACACCCCCGTGGTCGGCTCCGGCGGTTCTTCGGGCGGCCTGCGCCAGTTCTGCCAGGGCGTCGGTGAGAACACCATCGACATCGCCAACGCCAGCCGCGCCATTCGCGACAGCGAAATCCAGGCCTGCAACGACGCCGGCGTGAAGACCATCATCGAAGTGCGCGTCGGCTACGACGGCATCGTGTTCGCCTCCGATGCGTCCACCAACCACTTCGCCCTCGAGCCCGCACAGATCTACCAGGCGCTGGCCGCCAAGGTCCCGGTCGACGGCGAGCTGGTCGACAACCCCTACGCCAACTGGTCGGAAATCGACTCCAAGCTGCCGGACCAGGAAATCACCATGGTGATCCCGGGTACCAACCACGGCACTCGTGAAGTCTTCGAAGAAAACGTCGTCCTGCCGGGCTGCGAGTCCTTCGACGTCATCGAGTCCATGGAAAAAGACGCTGGTGAAGCCGCTTGCCTCGGCTTCCGCCAGGATGGCCGCGTGATCGAAGTCGCCGGCGACTACACCGAGACCCTCGGCCGCCTCGACGCGCAGCCGGCTGCCATCGGCGTGTTCGGCCTGTCCTTCTACGACCAGAACCGCGACCGGCTTCAGGTTGCCACCGTGAGCGGCGTCGAGCCGACCATGGAAAGCATCGCCACCGGTGAATATCCGGTCTCCCGCCCGCTGTTCTTCTACGTGAAGGGCGAGCACCTCGGCGTCATCCCCGGTCTCGAAGATTACGCCATGTACTTCGTGTCCGAGCAGGTTTCCGGCGCCGGTTCGCAGCTCGAAGCTGCCGGCCTGATCCCGCTTTCGGCTGACGAGCGTCAGGCGCAGATGGACAAGATCGCCAACAAGACCCCGGTCTCCGCGGCCGACTGATCGCAAAGCGCCGGCCCTCTCGCCGGCGCAACGCATTCGGGCCCGCTAATTGCAGCGGGTCCGTCTCTTTGGCGCGGTCCTGCGCCATCGTCATGGCACTCGCCGTCCGAAGAGCAAGGTGCTCACCTCACGATGTCCAGCTTCATCCCCGTCGCCGTGGTGCTGATCCTCCTCGGGATCGCCTACCAATGGGGCGTTTCGACGAGCCGCAAGGTTGCCACCGCATCAAGCGGACCGATGCATTCGCGGTTCGGCTATCACGGGCTCCTGGTGGCGCTGTGGTGCCTCATCCCCGCCGCCGTCACCTTCATCATCTATCTGGTGTTCGAGCCGATCATCTCCGACGCCATCCTCCAGTCCTACCTCCCGCCCGAGATTGCCGCCGACACCGGCGAGAGTGCCAACGCCCTGTCGCGGATGGCAAACATCGCCTCCGGTTTCGGGGCAGTGGGTGAGCTGACCGGTTACGAAAAGGCGGGTGCTGCCGCGCTGGAGCGTTTCCACGCGATTGCATGGTTCGCCGCAATCACCATTGCCGCTGCCCTTGGCGCGGCGGGTGCCGCGGTGGCCCGCAAGAAGATCTCGCCGGGTCTGAGGGCCCGCAACCGGGTGGAGCTTGCCATCCGCGTGGTGCTCATCACCTGCTCCGCCATTGCCGTGCTGACCACGGTCGGCATCGTCCTGTCGGTCCTGTCCGAAGCGCTGCGCTTCTTCTCCTACGTCAACCCGATGGACTTCCTGTTCGGCACCACCTGGAACCCGCGCTTCTCCTCCACCGGCACCGGCGGACAGGGCGACTTCGGCCTTCTGCCCCTCCTGTGGGGCACCATCATGATCACCATCATCGCGATGATGGTGGCGGTGCCCGTGGGCCTGATGTCGGCCATCTACCTCTCCGAATATGCCGGCCCGAAGTTCCGCTTCTTCGCCAAGCCCGCACTCGAAATTCTCGCCGGCATCCCCACCATCGTCTACGGCATCTTTGCCATCTTCACGGTGGGGCCGCTCTTCGCCTCTGTGGGCGACGCCATCGGCATCAACATCATGGCAACCAGCGCGTTCACCGCCGGTGTGGTGATGGGGATCATGATCATCCCGTTCGTGTCCTCGCTGTCGGACGACATCATCAGCCAGGTGCCCAAGGCGATGCGCGACGGCTCCTACGGCCTCGGCGCCACACAGTCGGAGACCATTCGCAAGGTGCTCCTGCCAGCGGCGCTGCCCGGCATTGTCGGTGCGTTCCTGCTGGCAATCAGCCGGGCCATCGGCGAAACGATGATTGTGGTGCTCGCCGCCGGCAACTCGCCGGTGCTGACGGGCAACCCGTTCGAGGCGGTCTCCACGGTGACCGTCACCATCGTCAACCAGCTCACCGGCGACACCGACTTTGCGAGCCCCCAGTCGCTGGTGGCCTTCGCGCTCGGCCTCACCCTCTTCATCATCACGCTGATCCTCAACGTGATGGCGATCTACATCGTGCGGAAATACCGCGAACAATATGAATAGGTCCGACATGGCGACCACGATGGCAGCGCAATCGGCCGGCGAGATCGAGCGCAACAACACGCGCGCGCAGGTCGAGGCGTCCATCGGCCGCCGCCGGCGCAACGAGGCGATCTTCAAGGGGATCGGCCTTGGCGCGGTGCTCATCGGCCTCACCTTCGTGGCGGTCCTGTTCGGGTCGATCTTCTACAAGGGCATCCCGGCCTTCACCCAGGCGACGCTGCACCTTCCGGTCACGTTCGACGCCGCCATCATCAAGGTTCCCGACCGCCCGCAGCAGATGCCCGGCGTGTCCGATGCGGACTACCAGCAGGAGCTGTACGCCTGGCAGCGCAAGCTGGTGTTCGTGAACTGGAACAAGATCGTCCAGAACGCCTTCGCCACGGTGTTGCCGGACGCCGCGGACAATGCGCGCGACGTTGGCGGCATGGTGGCCAGCGCCGAAAAGGTGCGCCTGCGCGACATGGTGGCCGACGATCCGTCGCTCATCGGCACCACGCAGGACGTCGCGCTGGTCGCCGCAGCCAACATCGATGTCTGGCTGAAGGGCAACATCGACCGGGACCTCCCCCAGTCCATGCAGCAGCTGTCCGCCAGGCAGCAGCAATGGGCCGACGCGCTCTACGATCGCGGCGTGATCGAGATGAACTTCTCCAGCACGCTGTTCACCAACGTGGATTCGCGCTCCTCGCCGGCCACGGCCGGCCTGCTGGGCGCCATCGTCGGCTCGGTGATGATGATGCTGGTGGTGATGCTGTTCGCCGTCCCCGTCGGCGTGATGGCCGCGGTGTACCTGGAAGAATTCGCGCCGCGGAACTGGTTCACCGACCTCATCGAGGTGAACATCAACAACCTTGCCGCGGTGCCTTCCATCGTCTTCGGCCTTCTGGGCGCTGCGGTCTTCATCAACCTCTTCGGTCTGCCGCTGTCGGCGCCTCTGGTCGGCGGCCTGGTCCTGTCGCTGATGACGCTGCCCACTGTCATCATCGCCTCGCGTGCGGCGCTGCGCGCGGTGCCGCCGTCGATCCGGCAGGCGGCGCTCGGCGTCGGCGCATCACCCACCCAGGCCATGTTCCACCACACGCTGCCGCTGGCGGTGCCGGGGATGCTGACCGGCGCCATCATCGGCGTGGCGCAGGCGCTCGGCGAGACCGCGCCGCTCCTGCTGATCGGCATGAACGCCTTCGTCGCGTCCGTCCCGTCGACCCCGCTGGATCAGGCGAGCGCGCTGCCGGTGCAGATCTATCTGTGGCAGGGCAACGAGCTGCGCAATTTCTTCGAGCCGCGCACGGCGGCCGCCATCATGGTCCTTCTGGGCGTGATGATCTCACTGAACACTCTTGCGATCCTTCTGCGTCATCGCTTCGAACGCCGCTGGTAATCCGGCGCGCGCCCGACCTGACGAACCCCTTCGAGGACCATCATGAAAACTGCGATGAACCAGACAGCGGACGAAACCGGCACCGGCGACCACGGCACCGCGCATGACGCCGCGTCGCTGGAAAGACAGGCCGAGACGGGGGGTGAGTTCACCCGCGACCACGATCTGGTGTTCGACACGATCCGCCGCCCCTTCGCACAGCCGCAGCGCGCCAAGATCGACGCGCGCGACGTCTGCGTCGACTACGGACAGAAGCGGGCGATCCATCACATCTCGATGGCGATCCCCGAAAAGTCGGTGACGGCCTTCATCGGCCCGTCGGGCTGCGGCAAGTCCACGTATCTGCGCTGCTTCAACCGGATGAACGACACCATCGACGGGTGCCGCGTGACCGGCCGGATCGAGATGGACGACGAGGACCTCAACAACCACGACCTCGACGTGGTGCTGCTGCGCGCCCGCGTCGGCATGGTGTTCCAGAAGCCGAACCCGTTCCCCAAGTCGATCTACGACAACATCGTCTACGGTCCAAAGATCCACGGCACAGCCACCAAGAAGGCCGACCTCGACATCATCGTCGAGCGGAGCCTGCGCCGTGCGGGCCTTTGGAACGAGGTGAAGGACAGGCTGAACGAGGCGGGCACCGGCCTGTCCGGCGGCCAGCAGCAGCGCCTGTGCATCGCGCGCGCCATTGCCGTGAACCCCGAAGTCATCCTGATGGACGAGCCTTGTTCGGCGCTCGATCCCATCGCAACCGGCACCGTGGAAACGCTGATCCACGAACTGCGCGAGAACTACACGATCGTCATTGTGACGCACTCGATGGCACAAGCCGAGCGCGTGAGCCAGAAGACGTGCTATTTCCACCTCGGCTATCTCGTCGAGGAAGGACCAACTGAAGAGATCTTCAATGATCCTCAAGAGGAGCGCACACGCCAGTATATAACTGGTGTGTTTGGGTAGGAATGCAGCCGTGGCACGTCATTGCGTGGTGTCCGGCGGACGGAGTCATGACGTGGGTATTGTTGTAAGAGACCAGTTTACCGAGATGCAGCGACTGGCAGGAGAAATCGCCGAGATGGGCGGGCTGGCCGAGCAGCTGGTGATGGAGAGCGTGACCGCGCTGACGCGGCTCGACACGCACCTCGCACGCCGGGTGATCGCGGCCGACCGCAAGCTCGACGCCATGCAGCGCAGCGTGGAGAACCACACGGTGGAGATGATCGTGGCGCACCGGCCCGAGGGCAAGGCGCTGCGCGAGCTGGTGGCGGGCCTGCGCATCTCGTCCGACCTCGAACGGGTCGGCGATCTGGCAAAGAACAACGCGAAGCGGTTGCTGGCCATCGAGAACAGCGCGCATCCGCCCCGCGTGGCGCTCGGCATCGAGCACATGTCGGAAATTGCGCTGGAGCAGCTGAAAACGGTGCTCGACGCGTTCACCAGCCAGGACGTGCCGGCTGCGCTGGACGTGCGCCTGCGCGACGACGAGGTGGACGCGATCCACACCTCCATCTTCCGCGAGCTGCTGACGTACATGATGGAGAATCCGCGGAACATCACGTTCTGCACGCATCTCCTGTTCTGCGCAAAGAACATCGAGCGCATCGGCGATCACGCGACAAATATTGCCGAGGCCATCCACTACGTCGTGACCGGCGAGCAGCCCGCGGAAGCTCGCGAAAAGTCCGACGCGTCGTCTTACCTGTCTGCGGATTTCACAGGCAACGTCGGCTTGCGCTGACGGTGACCGGGGCCGCTGACACTTTGTCAAAGGTTAGTTCATGCATGGACCCGACGCGGTTGAACCGTGTGGCAGCGATGCGCATGCGGTGCGGTCCAGGGGCGCGATAATGCCCCGCATCATGATTGTCGAAGACGAGGAGCCGCTAGTGCTTCTCCTGCGCTACAACCTCGAAGCGGAAGGCTATGCGGTCGATTCGTGCAGTCGCGGCGACGAGGCCGAGATGCGCCTTCTGGAACAGCCGCCCGATCTTCTGGTGCTCGACTGGATGCTGCCGGGCCTGTCCGGGATCGAGCTGTGCCGCCGGATCCGGTCCCGCCCGCAGACCGAGCATCTGCCCATCGTGATGCTGACGGCGCGCGGCGAGGAGACCGAGCGGGTGCGCGGCCTTGCCACCGGCGCCGACGACTACGTGACCAAGCCCTTCTCGACGCCCGAGCTGATGGCCCGCATCCGCGGCCTTCTGCGCCGCTCCAAGCCCGAAAAGGTTTCGGCGATGCTGCGCGCTGGCAGCCTGGAGCTGGATCGCACGATGCACCGCGTGCAGCGGGGCGGCCGCGAGGTGAAGCTGGGGCCGACCGAATTCCGCCTGCTTGAATTTCTGATGCAGTCACCCGGCCGCGTGTTCAGCCGCGAGCAGCTTCTGGACGGCGTGTGGGGGCGGGACGTTTACGTGGACGAACGCACGGTGGACGTGCACATCGGCCGCCTGCGCAAGCAGCTCAAGCGCGGCAAGGAGGCGGACCCGATCCGCACAGTGCGCGGCGCCGGCTACGCCTTCGACGACAGGTTCGGCGCCGACTGAGAGCGGCGCTTTTCAGGCTCGGCGCCGGCAATCGCCGCCGCCGCCTCATTGGTTGCCGCGTCAGCGCCCGGTGGGCTTGCGCGGCTTGTTGGTGCGGCCGGGGAATGCCACGTCGGCGTGGGCGGTGCAGTAGGTGTCGCCAGGTTCGGACCGCGCACCGCAGAAGCTGAAATTGTCGCCGGACGGATCGCCGATGGGCCAGCGGCATGTGCTGGCGCTGAGGTCCGTCAGCGTGATTCCGCCGCGCAAGGGCACCACCTCGGCAACATGCTGAGGTACGGGGGCCGGCTCGAAAACCTCCCGCTCGACCACCTTCACCGCAGCAGCGCCGGCCGCCATCACGCGCGGTTGTGCAGCGGGCTTTGGCGTTCGGACCGCAGCGGCTGCGGCGGCGGGCGAGACGGTGGCGGGCGCCGGTGCGGCGCGACGGGCTGCGGGGCGCGCCGTCTTCACGCGGCCCGACAGACCCAGCCGGTGGATCTTGCCGATCACCGCATTGCGCGTGACACCGCCCATCGTCCCGGCGATCTGGGACGCGGAGTGCCCCTCTGCCCAGAGCTTGCGCAGTTGTTCGATCCGCTCGTCGGTCCAGCTCATCGCAGTCCCCTTGCTGTCCACAAACAGCCCACAGGGAATCCAAAGGCGGCGCGCCGAAAACGGCACGGGAATCCACCGTGTTGGCTGAAGGCTGTGGAGCGCGTCATTTGCGCTCCTGTTCCTCATGAATCGTAAAGGAATTGACGAATCAGCGTCTAGAGTCAGCGAGTCGCGATGGACTCAAGAGTTGCTTTTTCCCCAACCATCGGGAAGAAGACGCGTTCGTCTTCGGGCGAGATACCCCAACTCTGTGGAGAAGCGCGTCAAGCGCGACACAATTATGACCGAACCCGCGTTGTTCGCCACCTACAACCGTATTCCCGTCTCGTTTGATTCGGGTGAGGGCGTCTGGCTGCACGGGTCCGACGGGCGACGATACCTCGACATGGGCGCCGGCATCGCCGTGTCCGCCCTTGGCCACCAGCATCCGCACCTTGTTGCGGAGATGCAGAAGGCCGTCGCCGGCGTGTGGCACACGTCCAACCTCTTTGAAATTCCGGAGCAGGCCCGCCTTGGCGAGCGCTTGGTGGCGGAGACGTTTGCCGAGCGCGTGTTCTTCTGCAACTCGGGCGCCGAGGCCAACGAGGCCGCGATCAAGACCGCGCGGCGCTACCAGTTCATCAACGGCCACCCGGAGCGCACCCGCATCATCACCATGGCGGGCGCCTTCCACGGGCGGACGCTCGGCACCATCGCGGCCGGCGGCTCGCCCAAATATCTGGAAGGCTTCGGCGAACCGCTCGCCGGGTTCGACCAGGCGCCGTATGATGACATTGAAGCGGTCAAGGCACTGATCGGGCCCGAAACGGCGGCGATCATGGTCGAGCCGATCCAGGGCGAGGGCGGCATCCGCCCGGTCTCGCGCGAAGTGCTGGCCGAGATGCGGGCGCTGTGCGACGAGCACGGCCTTCTCCTGGTGTTTGACGAGGTGCAAACGGGTGCAGGGCGCACCGGCACGCTGTTCGCCTATCAGTCGCTCGGCGTCACGCCCGACATTCTGGCGGCGGCCAAGGGCATCGGCGGCGGCTTCCCGCTCGGCGCGTGCCTTGCCACGGCGGATGCCGCGGCGGGCATGGTGCCCGGCACCCACGGCACCACCTATGGCGGCAACCGTCTTGCGTGCGTGGCGGGCAATGCCGTGCTCGACGTGCTTCTGGAGGACGGCTTTCTTGAAAAGGTCCGGCAGACCGGGCTTTACGCCAAGCAGGCGCTTGCCGGTCTGGTGGACAGCCATCCGGACATTTTCGAGACTGTGCGCGGCGAGGGGCTGATGATCGGCGTCAAATGCCGTGCGCCGGTGGCGGACATCACCAATGCTGCCCGCGCCGAAGGGCTGCTCGTCATCCCGGCCGGCGAAAACACCGCCCGCCTTCTGCCGCCGCTGGTGGCAACGGAGGCGGACATCCGCGAGGCGGTGGCGATGCTCGACCGTGCGGCAACCGCGGTGGAAGCCAAGAGTGCGGCGGCCCCGCAATGAGCGAGCCGATCCACTTCCTGGACCTTGCGAGCCAGCCGCAGGGCGCCCTTCGCGCCATTCTGGACGAGGCACACCGGATCAAGGGGGAGGGGCGCAAGCCCCGTCCCCGGACCGACGTTCTCGCCGGGCGCACGCTCGCCATGGTGTTCGAGAAGCCGTCCACCCGCACGCGCTTCTCGTTCGACCTTGCCATGCGCGAAATGGGCGGCGACACGATCGTCGCCAATGGCAGCGAGATGCAGCTCGGCCGCGGCGAATCGATGCCGGATACGGCGCGCGTCCTGTCCCGCTACGTCGACGCGGTGATGATCCGCATGCTCGACCACGACGCGCTCGCCGAGTTCGCCCGCCATGCCGAGATGCCGGTGATCAACGGCCTTACCCGCCGCTCGCACCCGTGCCAGATCATCGCGGACCTCATCACCATCGAGGAACGCCTCGGCCCCATCGAGGCGCGCACGGTGGCCTGGGTCGGCGACGGCAACAACATGACGGCAACCTTCCTGGAGGCTGCCGGCCCGCTGGGCTTCCGCATGCGCATCGCGACGCCGCCGGAGCTTGCCGTGCCGGACGATGTGGTGGAGGCCGCGCGTGCCGCCGGGGCCGACGTTTTCGTTTCCACCGACCCGCGCGAGGCGGTGGACGGCGCCGACGTTGTGGCGGCCGACTGCTTCGCCTCCATGGGCGACGAGGACGAGGCTCGCCGGCTGAAGTTGCTCATGCCCTACCAGGTGAACGATGACCTGATGGCGGCGGCAGCGCCCGGCGCCGTGTTCCTCCACTGCCTCCCCGCGCACCGCAACGAGGAAGTGACGGATGCGGTGATGGACGGCCCCCAGTCGGCCGTGTTCGACGAGGCGGAAAATCGCATCCACGCGCAAAAGGCCGTGCTTGCCTATGTGTTCGGGCTGATTGCGGTGGCCCCTGCCTCGGACCGCTGACACCTGATGGCGCGGTCGCCCCGCGCCATCACCCCTTCGGCGGCAAGAACCCGAGCCCGCCGGAAATCCGGTTCCAGGTATTGATGTTGGCGATCGCCACCGTCAGCTGCACCGCCTCCTCCTGCGAAAAATGCGCGAGCAATGCGGCAAATGCCTGGCGTGAGCCGGTTCCCGCGCGCATTCCGGTCAGGTGCTCGGCAAAGGCGAGCGCCGCCTTCTCGCGCGGCGAAAACAGCGCGCCGTGCTGCCATCCTTCAATGCTGGCCACCTTCGCATCGTCGATGCCGATGCGGCGCGCAATGCCCAGATGCAGCGCAATGCAGAAGGCGCAGCCGTTGATCTGCGAGATGCGCAGCTTGACGAGTTCGGTCAGTTCCCTGGAAAGGCCTGCGTCGTCCACCGCCTTGCCCATGGCAAGGAGGGCCGCGGAAGCCTCCGGCATCATGGCCTGGAATGTCTCGTAGGTGAGGCCCGGCGGGGCGGCGTTGTCGTTGGTGCTCAACTCGGGTTCAACCTTTGAAGGCGCTGGCTCAGGCCCAGCGGGCGCGGGCGGCATCGTCGGCGCTCTTTGCCTCGATCCACTCGCCCTTTGTGCCGTCCGCCAGATGTTCGCGCTTCCAGAACGGCGCGTCGGTCTTCAGGAAATCCATCACGAAGCGGGCGGCCTCGAAGGCGGCGTCGCGGTGGGCCGAGCCTGCCGCCACCAGAACGATGGGTTCACCCACCGCGACAACGCCGGTGCGGTGAACCGCGAGAACGCCGTCGAGCGGCCAGCGCGCCATGGCAGCCTCCGCGATGCGCTGCATCTCGGCCTCCGCCATGCCAGGATAATGCTCCAGCTCCAGCGCAGTGATCCGCCCGCCCTCGCCCCGGCAATAGCCGCTGAACGTGACCACCGCGCCGGTGTGATCGCGCGGCGATATTTCGGCCAGCCATGCCGCAGGGTCGAGCGGGCCGTCCAGCACGCCGACATGAAAGCGGGGCGGGGCGTCAGCCACCGGTCATCGGCGGAAAAAGGGCAATCTCGCCGGCATCGCGGATGGGCGTGTCGTGTGCCACGTGGCGGTGGTCTGCGGCGACGCGGATGAACGCGTCACGCTCCAGGGCATGGGCGTATTCCTCGCCCTTGCCCTTCAGGTGGAGGATCAGCTCGTGCGCTGTGGTGACGTCGGGCGGCAGGACGATGTCGTCCTCCGCGTGACCGATCCGCTCGCGCACCCAGGCGAAATACTTGACCTTCATTCTTCCTCGAACGCCTCCTTCGGCGTCTCCATCACGTATTGCACGAAGCTGGAGATGGTCATCAGCATGGCCGCCCACAGGATGAGGAGCGCCGCCACCCGCGCAACGGTGGGGAACGGCGCCAGCGGGGCGGCCATCAGCGCGGCCAGCGCCACCATCTGGAACGTGGTCTTCCATTTGCCCGCCATTGAGGGCGGCACCACGATGCCCTTGCCCGCCAGATGCTCCCGGTAGCCGGACATGGCAATTTCCCGCGCCAGAATGAGCGCGGCGGCAATCACGTTCAGCCCGTCGATCAGGCCGATGGCGCACAGCGCCAGCATCGTGACGGCGATCAGCAGCTTGTCGGCGATGGAGTCCATCATCCGGCCGAGATCGCTGGTCAGGTTCCAGGAGCGCGCGATGCGGCCGTCCAGCCAGTCGGTGATGGCGGCGAGCGCGAACACCACCAGTGCCAGCGTGAGGTTTACGCCCCACGGCCAGAGCAGAATGACCAGCAGCACGAAGATCGCGAGCCCGCGGAACACGGTGAGAATGTTCGGCAGCGTCATGTGGGAGAACAGCGACGGATAGGTTGGGCCTCCATGGGGGCGCTTTGCCGCAGCTGGCGCGGGCGGGGTGGCCGCCGGGGGTGCCGCCGCCGGGGCGGTGGCCGCTGCCGGGGCGGTGGCCGCAGGCGGGGTGGCCGCGGGAGCCGGTGCAGCTGCTGCGGGCGGTGCGGTTTGGGCGGGCTGCGCGGGTTCCGCCGGGGTCACTACTTCGGGCGTTGCAGCCGGCGGCGTTGCGACGACGGCGGGTTCGGGAATCCGGTCGGCTTCGTCCGAGGTGTCGGCCTCATCGGCCGGGTGGTTGTCGAGTGCGGTCTCCGGCAGGCCAGGCTCGGTGTCGGCCGCCATCTCGGGCGGTTCCGGAGTATCGGCCGAGGCCGGGCGTAAATTGCCGCCGGGGAGCCCGTCCAGCGGGGGTGGAACCTGTGTCGAACCCTCCTGGGAGACTGGGTCCTTGCGATGCGCCATGGCGCCTTCGTTTGTGTCATCAGTCATCGGGATGCCGGTGCGTTTGCCGCGTGAAAATGGTCATATACCCTTTTTGCGACGCTTTCCGAGATGCCGTCCACCTCTATCAGGTCGCCGACGCCAGCTTTGGACACGGCCTTGGCCGTGCCGAAATGCTTCAGGAGCGCCCGCTTGCGCGCCGCGCCAACGCCTTGGATTTCATCCAATGGATTGGCCGTAAACGCTTTTTTCCGTTTGGCGCGATGGGTGCCGATGGCAAAGCGGTGCGCCTCATCGCGCAGCCGCTGGATGAAATAGAGCACCGGATCGCGCGGTGGCAGACGGAAGGGTTTTTTTCCTGGAACGTGAAATTCCTCCCGTCCCGCATCGCGGTCGACGCCTTTGGCGACACCGACCATGGGCACGTCCTTGATGCCCAGTTCTTCCAGAACGCCGAGTGCCGCGGCGAGCTGCCCGGCGCCGCCGTCGATCAGCACCAGGTCCGGCCACGGGCCCATGGTGTCGCGTTCTGCGGACTGTCCCTCGCGCGGCGCTTCCTTCAAAAGCCGGGCAAAGCGGCGGGTCAGCACCTCGTGCATCATGCCGAAATCATCTCCCGGCGTGATCTCCTGCGACTTGATGTTGAACTTGCGGTAGTGCTGCTTGGAGAAACCCTCCGGCCCCGCGACAATCATTCCGCCGACCGCGTTGGTGCCCATGATGTGAGAGTTGTCGTAGACCTCCACGCGCATCGGCGGCGCCGCGAGGCCGAATGTTTCGGCAAGGCCGGACAGAAGCTTGCCCTGACTCTGCTTGTCCGCCAGCCGCCGGCCGAGCGCCTCGCGCGCATTGGTCAGCGCATGGTCCACCAGCTCGCGCTTGGTGCCGCGCTGGGGCACCGAAACCTCCACCTTGCGCCCCGCCTTCTGGGTGAACGCCTCGGCCAGCAGGCCGCGCTCCGCCGGATCGTGGGACAGGAAGATCGTGCGGGGGACGGGTTTGTCGTCATAGAACTGCGCCAGAAAGGTCTCCAGCACCTCGGGTGCATCAAGCCCCTCGTCGCGCGGGAAGAAGGCGCGGTTGCCCCAGTTCTGCCCGGTGCGGAAGAAGAACACCTGCACGCAGGTCTCCCCGCCATCCTGGTAGACGGCGAACACGTCCGCCTCGTCGATGCCCTGGGCGTTGATGCCCTGGTGGCTGTCGACGTGGGAGAGGGAGGCCAGCCGGTCGCGGATCACGGCCGCCCGCTCGAACTCCATCTTCTCGGAGGCTTCCTCCATTTCGTCGGCAAGTTTGGTGCGGATCGCCTTGGATCTGCCGGAGAGGAACGCCTTGGTTTCGGCGACCAGCGCCGCATAGTCCTCCAGCGACACCTCGCGGGTGCACGGCGCCGAGCAGCGCTTGATCTGCCACAGGAGGCACGGGCGCGTGCGCGAATCGTAGACGCTGTCCGAGCAGGAGCGGATCAGGAATGATTTCTGCAGCGCGTTGATGGTGCGGTCCACCGCGCCGGCCGAGGCGAACGGGCCGAAATAGGTGCCCTTGCGCGAGTGGGCGCCGCGGTGCTTGAGGATCTGCGGTGCCTCGTGCTCGCCCGTGAGCAGGATGTAGGGGAAGGACTTGTCGTCCCGCAGCAGCACATTGTAGCGCGGGCGAAAGCGCTTGATGAGGTTCGCTTCGAGCAGCAGCGCCTCGGATTCCGTGCTGGTGGTGACGAACTCCATCGCCACCGTGCGGTTGACCATGCTCATCAGCCGCGCTGACAGGCCGATGGGACGCGAGTAGTTCACCACCCGCTTTTTCAGGTTGCGCGCCTTGCCCACGTAAAGCACGTCGCCCGCCTCATCCAGCATCCGGTAGACGCCGGGGGCATTGGGCAGGTGGCGCACGGTTTCCGTGATCAGCTCGAAGCCGGTGGCGCGGATATCGGAGCGGCGAAAGCGCACCTCCTCGAAGATCTCGCGGTCCGATCCCGACTGCGGCGCGTCCTTGATGCGGGTGATCTCTTCCATGCCCTCTATCTGGCGCACCAGCGGCCCGGCTGCAATTGACCGCACCCCGCAAGGTGGAACGTCATTGCCGCACTGGTGCTTCTCCGCACAGGATTTCTCGGAGTAACAAGCACATGGACCTCAAGCTCAACGGACGGCGCGCCATCATCACAGGTGGCAGCGGCGGGCTCGGCCTTGCCACGGCGGACATTCTGGTGGCCGAAGGCGCGACTGTCATCCTCACCGATCTCGACGAGGATGCGGTGACGAAGGCTGCAAAGAAGCTCGGCGTGGACGGCATTGCAGCAGACCTTTCGACAACGCCCGGCGCCGAGGAACTTTACAAGAAAACCGGCGATGTGGACATCTTGATCCATGCCGCGGGCGTGACCGGCGCGAAGGGCGATCCGCTGGAAATGAAAGACGAGGACTGGGACGAGGCGCACCAGATCGACTTCATGTCAGCGGTGCGGATGGCCCGGCTTTACGGGCCTGCGATGATAGAGAAGGGTTGGGGGCGGATGGTGTTCGTCACCTCCGAAAATGCCGCGCAGCCCTATCCGGACGAGTCGGTCTACAACGTGGCGAAGGTGGGGATTGCCAGCTTTGCCAAGTCGGTCTCGATGCAGCATGCCGGCAAGGGGCTGCTTGCCAACTGCGTTGCCCCTGCATTCATCAAGACGCCGATGACGGATGGAATGATGGAAAAGCTCGCCAAGGAACGCGGCATCAGCGTGGACGAGGCGGTTGAGGTGTTTCTGGCCGAGGAACGTCCGTATCTGGCGCTGAAACGTCGCGGTGAGGTTGAGGAAGTCGCCCCTGTGATTGCATTGCTGGCATCCGAGCGGGCGAGTTTTGTGGTGGGTGCCAACTGGCGTGTCGACGGCGGCGCGGTCGGCACAATATCCCTCTAAACTGCTGAAAAAATTTGGATTATTGGCTCTTCAAATCTTCCCGTCTGCGTGCCGGTCGCGCGGGATGGGAAGGTTCTCCGGCTTTCGATTATACAAAAACTGCAATGTATGGTTGACAACCTGGGGGCGTATTGTTTTTTATTTGAACTGCAGATTGTTAGATCTCTGGTGGATTGCAATGAAAATGAATCAAAACGAAAAGCAGGACAAGTTTCGTGAAGCAGCGGTCCGGCGCGTTCGCAACGTCGAGACCACTCTGCGCCGCGTCAGAAATCTGTCGAATCCATCGTCCTACGCCTACACGCCGGACGAAATCGAGATGATTTTCGAGCACTTGCAGACCGTGCTCGACCGCACGCGGGACAGCTTTGCGCTGCAGCGGGAGCAGCAGCAATTCTCGCTGCGCTGAACGGGTCTCGCGCTGCCTCAACTACTCGTTGATGACAGCGTCGGGTGTCTGCCACGACAGGTGCTGGCCGCCATCGAGGGCGAGCATCTGCCCGGTGATCGATTGCGCACCGTGCAGGTAGCGGACGGTGCGGCCGAAATCGGCAAGGTCCGGGGCTTTCCCGAGCGGGACGGCGGCCACGATGGCGCCGAAATCCGCGTCGGTCTGGCTGGCAGCCTTCAGCGTCGGTCCGGGTGCAATGGCGTTGACGCGCACATCCGGGGCCAGAGCTTGCGCCATGGTGCGTGTCAGCCACCACAGCGCCGCCTTTGAGGCGCTGTAGCTGAGATAGCGCGGCGTCGGTTTCCAGACACGCTGGTCGATGATGTTGACCGCAAGGCGGGACAGGCCGGGACTGTCCGTCTGTGCGGCCAGCGCGGATGTCAGCCGTGCCGGCGCTTCCGCGTTGATGGCCATGTGCGAGCGCCACAGCGGGCTCGCCAGCGACTGCGCATCGTCCGGCGCGAACTGTGAAGCGTTGTTGACGAGAAGGGACAAAGGGCCGAGTGCGTCAATGGCGGCCGGCACCAGCGCTTCCACGTCCGCCGGGTCCGCAAGGTCGCCGGTGAGGACGGTGGTTGCGACCCCGTGGTCGCGGGCCAGCCTTTCGGACAGGTCGCGGGCGGCATCCACCGAGCGGTTGGCGTGGATCGCGATGTCGTAGCCGTGCGCGGCAAGGTCCGTCGCAATGGCCCGGCCGATGCGGTGGGCAGCGCCGGTGATGAGCGCAGTCTTGTGCATGGGCCATGCCTTCCTGCCGCACGGGCGGCTCGTCTGGATTGTCTGCGGCCGCGCGTTCAGCGCCGGTTGAGCGCACCAGGTGGTGCCCGGCGATATTCACGAATGGTCTGTTTGCGCAATTCCGGCAAGCTACCGGAGGGCTTCTGCGACATACGGCTCACGGGGCATGCCGCGCGTCGTGCGCAGGGTGGTCTGCGTTCTGGCGGTCCGCAATTTCCCGGCTGTCGCGCGCTCACGCAGGCGCACTGCCAGCCAGATTTTCCAGCTCGGCGGCCAGATCGTCTCGGGCGGGCGCGAGGTTCTTGTAGGCGAGTTCGTCGGCGGAGAGGCCGCGCAGGCGTGCGGCGAGCGCTCCGGCCAGATGCGGGCCGTCCGGGTGAGCGGAGAGGGCCGCCAGAGGGTCGAGGCAGACCTTGATGGTGAACAGCAGGTCCTGACTGACGGGCAGCCGTGTCAGGGTCTGGCGCTCGACGCGGATGAGGGCGGGTGCATCCGGCGGGGGCGGCGGCGCAGGCCGGTGCTTGGAGCGGGCATCGCGCAGACCGCCCCCGCGCTGGATCGACCAGTTCAGCCGCCATACCGGCGCGCCAACCTTGAGCGCATCGAATATGCGGTGGACGCGCGTTGCCATCGGCCCCGCCCAGCCCGGCACGTCGGTGTGAATGGCGTCCATCGGCTGGCCGAATTTTTCCGCCAGAATCCAGGCCGAAGGGTAGGCGAGTGCGGCCGCTGCCAGACGCCACTCGCCGTCCGGCCCGCGCCGCATCAGCACGAGGTCTTCCTGCACGCTATGGGCCGCGGCCAGAAGCGGCGGCGTGTGCGGCAAGGTGGAGGGGCCCGGCAAAATGCCGCCAGTGGCGAGAAAGGCGGCAACCCGGTCCGCCGCCTCCTCCTGCGCCGCCAGAGTGCCCCGCGCCGCCATGAAGGCGTCCGGCTCTGCGGCGAAGATCGCGGCCCGTTCGGCCAGTTCCGCCTCGCGGTTCTCGTCGATTTCCAGCCAATTGGCTGGATCCAGCGGCGCCATGGCGATGGTGAACGGCCGGTGGCGCCCCGCGTAGGGGGTGTGGCGCGGGCGCGGACGATCCGCCGCGCCCGCGCCGGGCATCAGGCTGCGGCGGCGTCGGCGGCTTCCAGCTCGTCGATCAGCCCTTCGATGACGGAAAGGCCGGTCTGCCAGAAGGCCGGATCGCGCGCATCGAGGCCGAACGGGGCCAGAAGCTCGGAGTGGTGCTTGGTGCCACCGGCGGCCAGCAGCGCGAAATACTTGTCCGCAAAGCCTTCGGGGTTCTTTTCGTAGACGCCGTAGAGCGAGTTCACCAGGCAGTCGCCGAACGCGTAGGCGTAGACATAGAACGGCGCGTTGATGAAGTGCGGGATGTAGGACCAGAAGATCTCGTAGCCGTCGTTGATCCGCACGGCATCGCCAAGGCTCTCCTCCTGCACCTTGAGCCAGATCTCGCCGAGCCGCTCAACGGTCAGCTCACCCTCGCGCCGCTCGGTGTGGACCCGCCGCTCGAAGGTGTAGAACGCGATCTGCCGAACCACGGTGTTGATCATGTCCTCCACCTTGGCCGCCAGCATGGTGCGGCGGGTGGCGGCATCGGGCGCCGCGTCGAGCAGGCGGCGGAAGGTCAGCATCTCGCCGAACACGGAGGCGGTTTCGGCCAGCGTCAGGGGCGTCGGTGCCATCAGCGCGCCGTTGGGGGCCGCGAGAAGCTGGTGGACGCCGTGGCCAAGCTCGTGGGCGAGCGTCATCACATCGCGCGACCGGCCCTGGTAGTTCAGGAGAACGTAGGGGTGCGAGGAGGGGACGGTCGGGTGCGCGAACGCGCCGGGCGCCTTGCCGGGGCGGGTCGGCGCGTCGATCCAGGCATTGTCGAAGAAGCGCTTGGCGAGATCCGACAGCTCGGGCGAAAAATCGCCGTATGCGGAGAGCACCATCTCCTGCGCGTCCGGCCAGGCGATCGTTCGGTCGTCCGAATCGGGCAGGGGTGCGTTGCGGTCCCAGGTGTCGAGCTGGTCCTTGCCGAACCACTTGGCCTTGAGCTTGTAGTAGCGGTGCGACAGGCGCGGGTAGGCGTCCTGCACGGCGGTGACGAGCGCGTCCACCACCTCGGCCTCCACGCGGTTCGCGAGGTGACGGGAGTCGGCCACATCCTTGAAGCCGCGCCAGCGGTCGGACACTTCCTTGTCCTTGGCGAGGGTGTTGGTGATCAGCGCGAAGGTCCGCTCGTTGCCCTTGAGCCCGGCAGCGATGCCCTCGGCGGCGCGCTTGCGGGTGGCTTCGTCGCTGTCCAGCAGCGCGTTCAGCGCCTCCTCCAGCGTCACCTTCTCTTTGTCGCCCATGTCGACGCGGATGGCGGCGATGGTCTCGTCGAACAGGCGAGACCAGCCGTTGCGGGACGAGACCGCCTTGTCGAGGAACAGGCGCTCGATGTCATCGGAGAGCTGGTAGGGCCGTTCCTTGCGCAGATCGTCGATGAAGGGGGTGTAGCGGGCCGCATCCGCGTCCGTCAGCGCCGTGTCCATCACGCCGTCGTCGACCCGGTTCAGCTCCAGGCCGAAGAAGAGGAGGTGGGCGCTGAGCGTGGTCAGCTTGTCGGCAATGTCGCCGTAGGCCTTGGCGTAGACCGGGTTGGTGGTGTCGGTCGCGTAGAGCAGGCCGGCGTAGGAGCCGATCCGGCCGGCGCGGTCCTCCAGTCCCTCGTAGTGCTTCAGCGCCGCGGTGAGCGCCTTGCCGCCATCCGGCGCCGCCAGCAGATCACCGAGCTTGCCCTTGTACTGGGCCTCGAAGGCGCGCGCGTCGTCGGCCAGCGCCTTGAGATCGCCGGTAAGCACAGGATCGTCGGGCCCGGCATAAAGGTCGGTCAGGTCCCATTCGGGGAGCTTGCCGAGGCGGGTTGCGGCGTGGGCGCGTTCGGCGGTGTCGTGTGGCAAATTTGCGGGCGTGCGCATGAATCTCTTTCGGCTCTGCGGTCAAAATTGCGCGGCATTAATCTTGGGGTGCCGACGCGATGGTATGGCAAGGCGCGGGGGATTGCCTCCCCCTAAGATGAGAGTCGGTGTTGGGTATCGCAATGACGAAATGGATTAAGGCCGGCGTGCTTTTCGCCGCAATGGGTGTCGGCGCGGTTCCGGTGGCGGCGGAAGTGCCGATCCCACGGCTTTCGCCCATGAACGGGGTGACAGTCGCAAGCCTCGATGGCTTTGCGCTGCCCGCCGCCGTACCGCTGACGCTGGCGGAGGCGATTTCGCGCGAAGCGATGGTGGATGTCAGCTTTGCCGTCTCCGAATTTTACGAACGTCGCGGCTTTGCGCCGGTGTGGACGGCCGAAAAGGCGGCGGACCTGCGCGCCCGGCTGGCGGAGGCCGCGGGAGACGGTCTCGACCCGGCGGACTATTTCGTTCCCACCGCCGAGGCGAGCGGCCTGTCCGATGCTGCGGTCGACGTATCGCTGACCGAGGCAGCGCTGCGCTATGCCAACGATTCCTTCTCCGGCCGGCTCGACCCGCAGGCCGTGTCGCAAATCATGACCATCGAACCGCCGAAGCTCAACGAAGCGCGGTTCCTGCGGCTCCTGGCCCGGACCGGCGACGTACCGCGCCTTCTGGAAAGGCTGCATCCCGAACATCCGCAATTCATCGCCCTGCGCGACCGTCTGCGCGTTGCGCTGGAAAGCGGGAGCGAAGGCCCGATCCCGGTGGGCAGGGGACCGGCGCTCAAGCGCGGCACGAAGGAGGTGCGTGTCGCGCTGCTGCGCCGCCGGTTGGGCGCCACCGTGATGCGCGGCGAAAATCCGGAGGCGTTCGACGCCGGACTGGAAGACGCCGTGCGCGAATACCAGCGCTCGCGCGGTCTTTCGGCGGATGGCATCGTCGGCCCGCGCACCATCACCCACCTCGACGAGGGCATTGTCGGCGACCCCACCGATTCGCTGATTTCCAACATGGAGCGCTGGCGCTGGATGCCGCGCGACCTCGGCCGCCACAATGTGACCGTGAACATTCCTGCGTACCGCGTCCGCGTGAACACCGATGGCAAGACCATTTATGACGGCAAGGTGATTGTCGGCGCCACCGGCCATCCGACGCCGCTGTTCTCGGACAGGATCGAGCACATTGTGGTCAATCCATACTGGAACGTGCCGATCTCCATTGCCGCCAACGAGATGCTGGGCGGCATCCGTGCAAACCCCGGCGGCTATTTTGCGCGCAAGGGCTACGAGGCCGTGGTGAACGGCAGGGTGGTGAACCCCAATTCGCTGTCCTGGCACCGCGGCATGCTGCACAAGGTCCGCATCCGCCAGAAGCCCGGCCGCGGCAATGCGCTGGGTGCGGTCAAGTTCCTGTTCCCCAACAAGCACGCGGTCTACCTGCACGACACCCCGTCCAAGAGCCTGTTCGGCCGTGACGTGCGCGCGCTCAGCCATGGCTGCGTTCGGGTGGATCAGCCGTTCGCGTTTGCCGAGGCACTGTTGTCGCAAACCGCCTCATTGTCGGGCAGACGCGTTGAGGGAATGGTTGGCGGAAAGCAGAAATGGCTCAACCTCGACGAAAAAATTCCTGTTCATCTCAGCTATTTTACATTGGAAGCAGATAGCAGTGGAGCGCTGCATCGGTTCAGCGACGTCTACGGTTTTGACGCGAGAACCCAGCGCGCGCTGGGGCTATAACTCTATTTCAGCGTGTGGCGAGGGGGCAACAGCCCGGCACCAGCGGCGTGGGGCTCTTTTCAAAGGTTGAGCAATTCGGTTAAGGCTCGTGCAAGAGTCTCGTTGTAGAGAACCCTGTGCGCCCATGTTTGCGGCGTGCCCTGGCCATGTGTCTGACAGGGGGCGGCTTGCTGAAACTTGAAACGTCGATGGACCGGTGTCCGCCTGCTTTGCCCTTTGTGGCAGCGACCTTTTTGCGTCGCGTCGCAGGGCTTGTGGTGCTGGCCGTTCTTCTTGGCGTCGTCGCGGCAAAGCCCGCCGCGGCGCAGACCCGCACGCTGGAGCTTTTCTTCACGCACACCAAGGAAAGCATCAAGGTCGTCTACAAGCGCAACGGCCGTTACGACGCTGCGGGCCTGCGTGACCTCAACCGCTTCCTGCGCGACTGGCGCCGCAACGAGTCCACCAAGATGGACCCGGAGCTGTTCGACCTGATCTGGGACGTCCAGCAGCAGTTCGGCGGAAAGAAGATCAGCGTCGTCTCTGCCTACCGTTCGCCGGCGACCAACTCCATGCTGCGCGGCCGTTCGCGCGGTGTGGCGAAGAACTCGCAGCACATGCTCGGCAAGGCGATGGATTTTTACATTCCGGGCGTCAAGATTTCGACGCTGCGTGCTGCCGGCATGAAGCGGCAGGTGGGCGGCGTCGGCTATTATCCGCGCAGCGGCAGCCCGTTCGTACACTTCGACACCGGCAGTGTGCGCGCCTGGCCGCGCATGTCCAGCGGCCAGCTGTCGAAGCTTTTCCCCGACGGGAAGACCCTGCACCTGCCTTCCAACGGCAAGGCGCTGTCCGGTTACTCCGCCGCGCAGGCGCTGGAGAAGCAGGGCAAGCTTGCGTCGCTCGACACGCGCGGCGGCAATGGTGGTGGCGGCGGCGGGCTAGCCTCGCTGTTCAATTTCGGCGGCGGCCGCAAAGACGTGAAGCCGCCCGAGCCAAAGGCCATCGCGCGCCGGCCCAAGGTTCAGAAAGCGCCCGAGCGCAAGGCCGCACCGGCGCCTGTCCAGGTTGCCGCGGCAGCGCCGGCCGCGACCGTGCGCAGCAGCACCGGCGATGGCAACAAGGGCTTCCGCCAGCTTCCGGGCGTATCGCTGGGTGGCCTGATAGGCCGCTTCCGCCGCAACAACGAACCTGCTGAAGTAACCCCGGTCGCCCTCCCGTCCGAGCCGCTGACGGCCGTTGCCGTGGCCGCTGCCGCACCGGCGGGCAACGGCGCGGACGACGAAATCAACTCGCTGCTCACCGAAGCGCCCGCTGACGCCAGCCCGCCGCCGATCCCGCGGATCGCCCCACGCGAAGGTCTCGCCGTGGTCGCTGCGCCGGACGATGCCGACGATCCCAAGGCTGCCGACGCGCTGAACGAGCTGATCGAGGACAACGCGGACAGTGCCACGGCGGAAATTCAGCTGGCAGCCCTGCCGCCTCACCGCCCCGAAGTGCTGCGCGACGCGCCCGCCACCGCGCTCGGCTTTGCTGACAGCACCGGCGCGCTCGGCCAGAGCGGCACGCCCCAAAGCGCGGCTGCAGCCCTGATTTCGCGCCCCGCAACCAACGCCGTGCCGCCGGCCGCCGCCGCGACGTTGGCGCCCCCGGCATCAGCCGGTGCGCCGATCCTGAAGGCTTCGTTCACCAAGGTGCGCGGCGCCAGCCCGGTGCTGATCGGCAACACACGAGGGATGGCGGACAGCACGTTCGCGACCCTCTCCGCGCCGGATGAAGACGGTGCGGCCAAGGGCGGGCTTCTGCTGGCTGACGGTTTTCTCGGCGCACCCTCCGGCTTTGCCGCCGTGAACGCCTGGCCGAACACCAACAGCTTCACCGGCCTGCGCATCACCGTGTACGCCGCGCCGCGCAGCTAGCGCGGCAAGTGGCCGGGGCCAGTGCCCCGGCTGGGCATGAACTGTAGGCCCCCGCAATGCGGGGTGGCGGCGCTCGGTTTCCTGACATCCTGCGAGAGAGGCTGCGGGCCTGCGGTTGACATCACACCGGCGGATCACGATAAAGCTATAAAGAAATCTTTATATGGCGATTTCGCGTGATGGTGGACCGGTACAATCAGTCCCGCGCCGGGCCAAACCTTGGTCATGATGCGCTCGTGGCTGCCCTGAGGGCGGCGGGCGAAACCACGCGCCTGCGGATCCTCGCTCTTCTCGCGGACTCCGAACTGACCGTGAAGGATCTGACCACCATTCTCGGCCAGTCCCAGCCGCGGATCTCGCGCCATCTCAAACTTCTGGCCGACGCCGGGCTCGTCACCCGATCCACCGAGGGCGCCTGGGCATTCTATCGGCTGGCCGATGAGAACGACGGACCCTGCCCCGCAGCGCAGGTGCTGGCGATGCTGGACAGGGACGACCCCGCCGTCGCCCGCGACCGTGAGCGCCGCACCGCCACCCGCCGCGCCAACGCGGAAGCCGCCGCCAGCTACTTCGCTGCCAACGCCCGCGTCTGGGACCACCTGCGCACCCTGCACGTGCCGGACACCGAGGTGGAGGCCGCCATCTGCGGGCTCGCCGGCACCAGTCGCATCCGCACGCTCCTGGATGTGGGCACCGGCACGGGCCGCGTTCTGGAACTCCTCGCCGGACGCGCCGACCGGGCCGTGGGCGTCGATGCCAGCGCCGCCATGCTGGCCGTTGCCAGGGCGAACCTCGACGCAGCAGGCATCGCCAACGTCCGCCTTGCGCAGGACGATATCTACACGCTGTCGCAGCCGCGCGACGCGTTTGACCTGGTGGTCATCCACCAGGTCCTCCACTACCTCGACGATCCGGCCCGTGCCGTGGCGGAGGCTGGCCGCATGGTCAGTCCCGGCGGTGCGCTGCTGATTGTCGATTTCGCTCCCCATGCGCTGGAGATCCTGCGCGCGGAAGCGCAACACAGGCGCCTCGGCATCGGCCGCGGCGAAATGGAGGGCTGGCTTCAGGCTGCCAATCTGGACGCGGTGGAGGTGATCGACCTTCCCGGCCGTGGCAATGAGCTGACCGTGACCCTGTGGTTTGCGCGCGACCGCCGCATGATTTCCGACGATCTGCGTATCAACGAAGGTGCTTTGGCATGACAGCCCCCACGGTCTCGTTCGAATTTTTTCCTCCCAAGACCGAGAAGATGGAAGAAACGCTGTGGGCCACGGTCCAGAAGCTGGCGCCGTTGTCTCCGGAGTTCGTGTCCGTCACCTATGGCGCGGGCGGGTCCACCCGTGAACGCACCATCCGCACGGTCAAGCGTATTGTGGAGGAAACGCCGCTGAAGGCAGCGGCGCACCTCACCTGCGTCGGCGCCACCCGTGACGAGGTGAACGCGGTGATCCGCGATTTCTGGGACGCTGGCGTCAAGCACATCGTGGCCTTGCGCGGCGACATGCCCGATGGCCCCGGCACCGCCTACAAGTCCCATCCGGGCGGCTACGACACCAGCGCCGACCTCGTGGCCGGCATCAAGGAGATCGCGCCGTTCGAGGTGTCGGTGTCGGCCTATCCGGAGCGCCATCCCGATTCGGCCAACTGGGAAGAGGACATCGACAACCTTGCCCGCAAGGCCGATGCCGGGGCGGATCGTGCCATCACGCAATTCTTCTTCGACAACGACCTGTTCGACGCCTTCCGCGAGCGGGTCGCGGCGCGTGGCATCACCATTCCCGTGGTGCCGGGCATCGTTCCGATCCACTCGTTCGCGCAGGTCAAGCGCTTTGCCGACATGTGCGGCGCGTCGATCCCCGCGACCCTTGCCCACCGCTTCGAGGGGCTGGAGGACGACGCCGAAACGCGGCGCCTCGTGGCCGCTCACATTGCCGCCGATCAGGCGTTCGACCTGATGAACCGCGGCGTCGACCGCTTCCATTTCTACACCATGAACCGTGCCGACCTCGTCTTTGCGCTGTGCCATCTTCTGGGCCTTCGCGCGGATGACGACGTGTCGGCCGCGGCCTGACCGGAGTCCCCATGTCCCAGTATCTGATCGACGAAGCCCGCCGCCGCATTCTCATCATCGACGGCGCCATGGGCACGATGATCCAGAACGAACGGCTGGACGAGGACGGCTATCGCGGCAAGGGCGGCGGGCAGGATTGCGACCTGGGGACCGATTTGCCCCAGGCCGGCAACAACGACCTTCTGGTGCTGACGCAGCCGGCCGTCGTGCAGAAGATCCACGAGCAATACCTGCGCGCCGGCGCTGATATCGTGGGCACCAACACGTTCTCGTCCACCACCATCGCCCAGGCCGACTATGGCCTGCAGCACAAGGTGTACGACCTCAACGTGGCGGGCGCGCGCGTGGCGCGTGCGGCGGCGGACGCCGTCACGAAGGACGAGCCGGACCGGCCGCGTTTCGTCGCCGGCGCCATCGGCCCGACCAACCGCACCCTCTCCATCTCGCCGGACGTGAACGACCCCGGCTACCGCGCCGTCTCATTCCAGGAGATGGCCGCCGCCTATGCGGAGGCCGCCCGCGGCCTGATCGACGGTGGCGCCGACCTCATCCTGATCGAGACGATCTTCGACACGCTGAACGCCAAGGCCGCGATCTTCGGCATCGAGGGTCTGTTCTCGGAGGGTGTGAAGCGCCTGCCGCTGATGATTTCCGGCACCATCACCGACCGCTCGGGCCGGACGCTGTCTGGCCAGACGCCCACGGCATTCTGGAACTCGGTCAGCCACGCCAACCCGTTCTCGGTGGGGCTTAACTGCGCGCTGGGTGCAGAGGAAATGCGCCAGCACGCCGCCGAGCTTGCCGGCGTGGCCGACACGCTGGTGTGCGTCTACCCCAACGCGGGCCTGCCCAACGAGATGGGCGCCTACGACGAGAGCCCGGACTACATGGGCGAGCAGCTGGAAGAATTCGCCAAGGGCGGCCTTCTCAACATCGTCGGCGGCTGTTGCGGCACCACGCCCGAGCACATCAGTGCCATTGCCGACAAGGTGGCCGCATTCGAGCCGCGCACCCCTGTCGACCACCGGCCGATGCTCCAGCTTTCGGGGCTTGAGCCGTTCGCGCTGACGAAGGAAGTGCGGTTCGTGAACGTCGGCGAGCGCACCAACGTCACCGGGTCGGCCAAATTCCGCAAGCTGATCAAGGAAGGCGACTACTCCACCGCGCTGGACGTGGCACGCGAGCAGGTGGAAAACGGCGCGCAGATCATCGACGTGAACATGGACGAGGGGCTGCTGGAGTCGCAGGAGGTGATGGAAACCTACCTGAAGCTCGTGGCCTCCGAGCCGGATATCGCGCGCGTTCCGGTGATGGTCGACAGCTCCAAGTGGGACGTGATCGAGGAAGGGCTGCGCCAGGTTCAGGGCAAGTCCATCGTCAACTCCATCTCCATGAAGGAGGGCGAAGAGGCGTTCCTGAAGCAGGCCGACCTCGTCCGCCGCTACGGCGCGGCCGCCGTGGTGATGGCGTTTGACGAAGAGGGCCAGGCCGACACCTACGAGCGCAAGATCGAGATCTGCGGCCGTGCCTACAAGCTTTTGACCGAGAACGGTTTCCCGCCGGAAGACATCATCTTCGACCCCAATATCTTCGCAGTGGCGACGGGCATCGAGGAACACAACAACTACGGCAACGACTTCATCAACGCGACGCGCTGGATCCGCGAGAACCTGCCCCACGCTCACGTTTCGGGCGGCGTCTCCAACCTGTCGTTCTCGTTCCGCGGCAACGACCAGGTGCGCGAGGCGATGCACTCGGTGTTCCTCTACCACGCCATCCAGGCCGGGATGGACATGGGCATCGTCAACGCCGGCCAGCTTGCCGTATATGACGACCTGAACCCCGAGCTGCGCGAGCTGTGCGAAGACGTGGTGCTCAACCGCCGCGACGATTCCACCGAGCGTCTGCTGGAGGCCGCCGAACGCTACAAGGCCGGCGGCGGCGCCAAGCGGGTGGTCGACCTGTCATGGCGCGAGACGGACGTGTCGGGCCGGCTCCGGCACGCGCTGGTCCACGGCATCACCGAGTTCATCGAGGAGGATGTCGAGGAAGCGCGCGAGAAGGCCGAGCGTCCGCTCCACGTCATCGAGGGGCCGTTGATGGACGGCATGAACGTGGTCGGCGACCTGTTCGGCGATGGCAAGATGTTCCTGCCGCAGGTGGTGAAGTCCGCCCGTGTGATGAAGAAGGCGGTCGCCTACCTCCTCCCCTACATGGAGGCGGAAAAGGAAGGCCAGCCGCGCAAGAATGCCGGCAAGGTGCTGATGGCCACCGTGAAGGGCGATGTCCACGACATCGGCAAGAACATCGTCGGCGTCGTCCTCCAGTGCAACAATTTCGAGGTCATCGACCTTGGCGTGATGGTGCCGGCGGACAAGATCCTGCAGGTCGCGAAGGAAGAGAACGTCGACATCATCGGCCTGTCCGGGCTTATCACGCCGTCGCTGGACGAGATGTGCAACGTGGCCGCCGAAATGCAGCGCTCGGGCTTCTCCGTGCCGCTGCTGATTGGCGGGGCGACCACGTCCAAGGTCCACACCGCGGTGAAGATCAACCCCAACTACACCGCAGGCCAGGCCGTGTATGTGACCGACGCGTCCCGTGCGGTCGGCGTCTGCTCGCGGCTTCTGAACGACAAGGAAACGTTCGAGGCGGAGCTTCTGGCGGAGTATCGCAGCGTTTCGGAAAAATACCTCAAGGGGCAGAGCGACAAGAAGCGGATGCCGCTGCGCGACGCCCGCGCCCGCCGCACCGAGATCGACTGGGACAGCTACACCCCGCCGGTCCCGCGCGAACTCGGGCTGAAGAACATCGAGGTCCCGCTCGAAACGCTGGTGCCGTACATCGACTGGACGCCGTTCTTCTCGGCCTGGGAGATCAAGGGTGCCTACCCGCGCGTTCTGGACGATGAGCGCTATGGCGAGGCGGCTCGTCCGCTGTTCGAGGACGCGCAGGCGATGCTCAAGCAGATGGTCTCCGAAAAATGGCTGACGGCGAAGGGCGTGATCGGCCTTTGGCGCGCCCAGTCCGACGGTGACGACGTTGTGCTCTACGGCGAAGACGGGGCCGAGTTCACCCGCTTCCATACGCTGCGCCAGCAGGTGGCACGCGGCAACAGCAAGCGCGCCAACGCCGCGCTGGCGGATTTCGTGGCGCCCGTAGGCGGGCCGCAGGACTATGTGGGCGGCTTCTGCGTCACCACCGGGCTTGGCGAGGAGGTGATGGAAAAGCGCTTCACCGACAGCAGCGACGACTACAGCAAGATCCTTGCGCAGTCGCTGGCCGACCGGCTGGCCGAAGCCTTTGCCGAATATGCGCACATGGTGGTGCGGCGCGAGATCTGGGCCTATGCGCCCGACGAAGCGCTGACGCCGGAAGAGCTGATCGGGGAAACCTACCAGGGCATTCGCCCGGCACCGGGCTACCCCGCCCAGCCCGACCACACCGAAAAGCGCACCCTGCTGCCGCTGCTTGAAGCAGAAGACCGGGTGGGCGTGACGTTGACGGAGAGTTGCGCCATGTGGCCGGCGTCTTCGGTATCCGGTCTTTACTTCTCCCACCCGGAGAGCGTCTACTTCGGGATTGGCAAGATCGAGCGCGATCAGGTGGAAGACTACGCGCGGCGCAAGGGTTGGGACGTTGCCGAAGCGGAACGCTGGCTGGCACCGATCCTGAACTACACGCCACAGCCGCTGGCAGTCGCCGCCTGAGGTCGCGCCTCTTTTTGGGGAGGCGAGGGATGCGATTTGGGTGGTTGATGGCGGCGGCCGTGATGCTGGCGCCCGGTGCGGCGCTGGCGCAGACATCCTGCGGGCAATATGATTTTGCCCGCCCCTACGTCGGCAGCTTCTTGCAAGGTGAGACCTTTGCGGATGCTGCAAAGGCGGTCGAAACCATCACCACCATGGCTGATGGCGCCTGCCATCAGGACGAGGTGCTGGCGCTGATGGCCGCCGCGTACGGCGATGTCGTCGGCTACAAGGCGGCCGCCACTTCGCCAGGGGCACAAAAGCAGCTCGGCCTCGACGGGCCGGTGCTGGGCGTCCTGTTCGACGGCATGGTGCTGGGCGATGGCGCCACCGTCCCGGTCACCGACGGCGCGCGGATGATCTTCGAGCTGGACCTCCTGGTGCGTGTCGGCGACCCGGCCCTGGCGAAGGCCACCACCCGTGCCGAGGCGCTCGCCGGGATCGACGCGTTCATTCCCTTCATCGAGCTTGGCGATCTGATGGTGCCCAAGGGGGTCCCCGTCACCGGGCCCCTGTTGCAGGCCATGAATGCGGGTGGCCGGCTCGGGGTGCGCGGCGCCCCCGTCTCCACTGCCGGCATGACCGTCGCCAGCCTCGATGATTCCGCTGGCATTCTGATGAAGGACGGCGCGGTCGTGGCCGAGGCGCCGGCATCGTCGCTGCTGGGCCATCCGCTGGACGCGGTGTTGTGGATTGCAGAGGCGACCCGGGCGCGCGGCATGGCGCTGAAGACGGGCGATCTTCTGAGCCTAGGCTCCATGGGCCGGTTCCAGCTGGCGTCCGCCGGCAAGATCGCCGCCGAATATACCGGCTTCGGCCCGGAGCCGGCAACGGTCTCCCTCACGCTGGAATAGCCGACGGGCCGGCGCCGCTCAGACCTTGCGCAGCGCCACCTTGGTGATGTGGTGGTCCGCACCCTTGTGCAGGATCAGGTCGGCCCGGAGGCGGGTGGGGCCGACATTCTCGCGCAGGTTCTTCAGGTTGATCTGCGCCCAGAGGCGTCTGGCAAACGCGGTGGCCTCTTCGTCCGAAATGTTGGCATATTTGTGGAAGTAGGAGCGCGGGTCGGTGAACCGGCGCTCCTGCAGACGCTTGAAGCGGGTGATGTACCAGCGTTCCAGATCGTCTTCCTCGGCATCGAGATAGATCGAGAAATCGAAGAAATCTGACACGAAGGGCGTGCGCGGCTTGTCCGACAACAGGCGCGTGGTCTGCAGGACGTTCAGGCCTTCGACGATGAGAATGTCCGGCTGGCGGATTGTGAGCACCTCGCCGGGCACCCGGTCGTAGGTGAGGTGCGAATAGACCGGCGCGGTCACGCTGGCTTCGCCCGCCTTGATGTCGCGCAGGAACTTGATCAGCGCGGCAACGTCGTAGGATTCGGGAAAGCCCTTGCGCTCCATCAGGCCTTCAGCCTTGAGGTGGGCGTTGGGCCACAGGAACCCGTCGGTGGTCACGAGGTCGACCTTGGGCGCCGACGGCCAGCGGCGGATCAGCGCCTGGAGGAGCTTTGCCGTGGTCGTCTTGCCGACCGCGACCGAGCCCGCCACGCCGATGATGAACGGCACGCCCGCGTCGCTGCGGCCCAGAAAGCGGTGCGTTGCAGCGTGTAATGCTTCTGTCGCTTCCACGTAGTAGGTGAGAAGGCGCGACAGCGGCAGGTAGATGGTCTCCACCTGCTCGGGCTCAACATAGTCGTTGAAGCCTTGCAGCTGGACGATTTCGTCCCGATTGAGGGGCATCGGCTGCCCCTTGCGCAGATCGGCCCAGTCGGTCTCCGAAAAGACGTGAAACGGGGCGAAATCCTCGCGGGAGTCGTCGCTGGTCGTGTTGTCTACGCGTGCGTCCATGGGCTGAAACTCTAGCTTGTCAGACTAACCTGACAAGCGGCTGGCCTTTTCTTCGAGGCCGGACTGGCCTGTGCGGCGCTGCAGCTCCGCCATCACGGCGTCCCACGAGCTGCCGGTCACCGCAAGCAGAACGGTGAGGTGATAGATGACGTCCGCCGCCTCGCCGGCGAGGGCGGCAGGATCGCGCTGCACCGCGGCGATGACCGTCTCGACGGATTCCTCGCCGAACTTCTCGGCGCACTTGTCGATCCCCTTGGCCGCGAGCGTACGGGTGTAGGACTGAGCCCCCTCGTCGGCGAGGCGTGCGCGAACGATGGCTTCGAGGTCGCGGACCGAAAACTCAGTCATCGAACTGGCCGTGGGGGTCGTTGTCGATCCGCACCGGAATGCCGGCGGCGGCCATGTGCGCCTTGGTCTCGCCGATGGTGAAGGTGCCGAAGTGGAAGATGGAGGCCGCCAGAACCGCCTCCGCCCCGCCAATCTTCACCGCATCGACCATGTGGTCGAGCGTACCGGCGCCACCCGATGCGATCACCGGGATCGGCACGGCATCGGCCACGGCGCGGGTGAGCGCATTGTCGAAGCCGGCCTTGGTGCCGTCGGAATCCATGGAGGTGAGGAGGATCTCCCCCGCGCCCAGCTCGGCCATCTGGCGTGCGAATTTCACCGCGTCGATGCCGGTTTCCTTGCGTCCGCCGTGGGTGAAGATCTCCCAGCGGCCGTCCGCCACCTTCTTGGCGTCGATGGCGACGACGATGCACTGCGCGCCGAATTTCTCCGCCGCCTTGCCGACAAAATCGGGGTCTTTCACCGCGGCGGTGTTGATGGACACCTTGTCGGCACCCGCGAGCAGCAGCGAGCGGATATCGGAGATGGTGCGGACGCCGCCGCCGACGGTGAGCGGCATGAAGCAGCGCTCTGCCGTGCGGCGCACCACGTCGAACAGGATCGAGCGTTCCTCGTGGCTGGCGGCAATGTCGAGGAAGGTGAGTTCGTCGGCGCCGGCGGCATCGTAGGCTTCTGCGGCGGCGACGGGATCGCCCGCGTCGCGCAGTTCCTGGAACTTCACGCCCTTGACCACGCGGCCGCCCTGCACGTCGAGGCAGGGGATGATGCGCTTCTTCAGCATCAGGCAGCGCCCCGCACTGCGGAAATGGCGGCGGCAGCATCGACCCGGCCATCGTAGAGCGCACGGCCGAGGATGGCGCCGTCGAGGATGGCGCATTCCGGCTCGGCGAGGCGGGAAATGTCGTCCATGCCGGAGAAGCCGCCGGATGCGATCAGCGGGGTTTCCACCTTCTGCGCAATGGCGAGGGTTTCGGTGAGGTTGAGGCCGGTGAGCATCCCGTCGCGGCCGATGTCGGTGTGGACGATGGCGGCGACGCCGGCGTCCTCGTAGCGGGCGGCAAGGTCGGCGGCATCGAGTTCGGTGGCATCGGCCCAGCCGGCGACGGCGACGCGGCCCTCGCGCGCGTCGATGCCGACGACAATCTGGCCGGGGAAGGACTTGCAGGCGGCGCGCACAAGGTCCGGGTCCTTGGCCGCTGCCGTGCCGAGGATGACGCGGGCAACGCCCTTTTCCAGCCACGTCGCAATGGAGGCCATGGTGCGGATGCCGCCGCCCAGCTGCACGGGTTTGGTCGTGGCAGCGAGGATCTCGGCAACGGCCTCCGCGTTGCGGCTGACGCCGGCGAACGCGCCGTTGAGGTCCACCACGTGCAGCCACTCGAAGCCAAGCTGCGCAAAGTGGGCGGCGCGGCTCGCCGGGCTGGTGTCGAACACCGTGGCGCTGTCCATCTCGCCGCGCTCCAGGCGCACGCACTGCCCGTCTTTGAGGTCGATGGCGGGATAAAGGATCATGGGGCCCAGGCGAGGAAGTTTTGGATGAGTTTAAGCCCCAGCTTCTGGCTTTTTTCCGGGTGAAACTGAGTGCCGATGATGTTGTCGCGGCCGACAATGGCCGAAAACGGCCCGCCATGGTCGGACAATGCAATGATGGAATCCGCCGCATTGGGCGCGAAGGCGTAGGAGTGGACGAAGTAGGCGTGCCAGCCGTCCGGGCCGGTCTCGATGCCCTTCATCACGGGGTGCGGGCGCACCTCCTCCAGCGTGTTCCACCCCATGTGCGGGATTTTGAGGCTCTTGTCGGCTGGGGCGAGGGGGCGGACCTCGCCGGAAATCCAGCCGAGCCCGTCGCTCACCTTGTGCTCCAGCCCCTGGTCGGCAAACAGCTGCATGCCGACGCACACGCCCAGCATCGGCACGCCGCGCTCCATCACTGCGGTGGTGAACGCTTCCACCATGCCGGGAGAGGACGTGAGGCCGCCCATGCAGTCGGCGAACGCGCCGACGCCGGGCAGGACGATCCGGTCGGCCCGTGCGACGCGCCGGGGGTCGGCGGAGACGACGATGGCGGTGGTGTCGCCGGCGTCCTCGGCCGCGCGCACGAATGCCTTGTGGGCGGAGCGGAGGTTGCCGGACCCGTAATCGACGATGACGACGCTCACCGCGGTCCCTCGGGGAAGAGGCCGAGGACGGGCGGCGTGCGCTGTCCGAAGGGCGCCGGCTCGGGCGCGGCGCGGACAGGCAGCGGCTCGGCGAGGCGGTCGGTGTAGTAGCGGCGCTCGGCTTCGGGCAGGCGGCGGCCCTCGACCACGTCGTTCATGTGCCAGCCGCGGCGACTGAGCGCCCAGCGCCGCAGCCCCTCCGCTTCAAAGCCGAACCAGAGCGAAGCAACCAGCGTGACGGGGGTGACGGCATCTTCCCCCAGCAGGGTGATCGTTGCTGCAACCAGCCCGGCGGCGACAACGAGATAGGCAACCGCCAGCACGAGATGGCCCTTGGCCAGCAGCCAGAGCGGGCCGAACAGGGACGCCCGCCAGGAAAAGCCGTCACGCACGAACAGCGCGCGCTCCGCCTTGCGGTGCTCGCGGAACCTGTCGTGCTCCCACACGGTCCAGACAGCCATTGTTCAACTCCTTCACCACGCATGCCGCGCGGCGCTACAGCGTTCCCTTGGTGGACGGGACGGCGCCGCCGGGCGCGGTCAGCGCTACGGCCTGCCCCAGAGCCCTTGCGACGCCCTTGAAACAGCTTTCCGCAATATGGTGATCGTTGGTGCCATAAAGCGTCTCGATATGCAGCGTTATCCGGGAATTCATTGCAAACGCGGTGAAAAATTCCTGCACGAGCTGGGTGTCGAACGTGCCGATCTTTGCCGTGTGAAACGCCGTGCGGAACACCAGGAACGGCCGGCCCGAGATGTCGAGCGCCACGCGGGTCAGCGTTTCGTCCATCGGGAGCAGGCAGTCGGCGTAGCGGGCAATGCCGCGCTTGGTCCCCAGCGCGTCGAGGATCGCCTGGCCGATGGCGATGCCGACGTCTTCCACCGTGTGGTGATCGTCGATGTGGAGATCGCCCTTGGCGGTGATCTCCATCGCGATGCCGGAGTGGCGCGCAAGCTGGTCGAGCATGTGGTCGAAGAAGCCGACGCCGGTCGCAATGGCGCTCGTGCCCCCGTCCAGATCGACGGTGACTGAAATTTCGGTTTCATTTGTCTGGCGGCGGACCGTGGCGCGCCGTGGTTCAGGCTGAGGCATTGGAAACGCCTTCTAAGGCAGTCTGGCGTCCGTGTCAGCCGCGTTCTACAACAGGGTTCCACGCCAGAGCGCCGCGCCATGATTTTCGACACGCCCAAGAGCCGCCTGATCCTGGCACTCGACTTTGCCGACACCGCGAAAGCCGAAGCTTTGGTGAAGGCGACGGAGGGGATGGTGGGCGTTTACAAGATCGGCTTCGAGTGCGCGCTGGCAGGCGGGATCGACCTTGCGCGTGAGCTGGTAGAGTCCGGCCACCACGTCTTCCTCGACATGAAGCTTCTCGACATTGCCAACACGGTGGCCTCCGCCGTGCGCTCGGCGGGCAAGCTCGGCGTCGATTTTCTCACCGTCCACGCCTACCCGCAGGCGATCGCCGCCGCCGTGGCCGCGCGCCCGGAGGGGCTCCAGATCGTGGCGGTGACGGTGCTGACGTCGCTCGACGACGGCGACCTTGCGGAAGCGGGCTACGCGCTCTCCACCGAGGCGCTGGCAAAGCGGCGGATCGAGACGGCGGCAGCGCTGGGGGCGGACTGCATCGTCTGCTCGCCGCGGGAGGCGGTCCACGCCCACCGCTCGGGGCTGACGGTCATCACCCCCGGCGTGCGGCTGCCGGAAGATTCGCCGGGCGATCAGAAGCGCGTCGCGACGCCGCAGGTGGCAATCCGCAATGGCGCCGACGCGGTGGTGGTGGGCCGGCCGATCAACGCTTCGCCAGCGCCCGATGAGGCCGCCGCGCGTTATGTCGAGGCTATCCGCGAGGGGTTGGCCTCACGCCCGGCCAAGGCGGCCGCGCCTTCCCCCAAAGCTGCACGGCGCTAGATGCGGGCACGTCTTCGGGGAGAATTTCCATGCGTCTTGTTCTGACTGCGTTGCTTTTGCTTGCCGGCCTGTCCGCCGCGCGGGCCGAGACTGTGACCCTTGTTGCGCTGGGCGACAGTCTGACCGCCGGCTTCCAGCTGGCGCCGGGCGCCGGCTTTCCCGCCCAGCTGGAGCGCGCGCTTCAGGCCGAGGGGATGGACGTGAGCGTGGTCGACGCCGGCGTATCCGGAGACACGACGTCCGGCGGCCTTGCCCGGCTCGACTGGTCGGTCGGCCCGGACGCCGATGCGGTGATCGTCGAGCTGGGCGGCAACGATGCCTTGCGCGGCCTCGATCCCGAAAGCACCCGCGAAAACCTGACCGCGATCCTCGACCGGCTGGAGGCGCGCGGCTTGCCGGTGCTCCTGGCCGGCATGCTGGCCCCGCCCAACCTCGGCGCCGAATACGGCAACGACTTCAAGGCCGTGTTCGATGACCTCTCGGCCCGCGACGTGATCTACTACCCGTTCTTCCTCGAAGGGGTGGCTGGCGATCCCGCGCTCAACATCGGCGACGGGATCCACCCCACCGACGATGGGGTGGGTGTCATCGTCACCAACATCCTGCCCAAGGTGCGCGAGCTTGTGGCCCGCGCGAAGGTTGCGGAGTGATCGGCCGCAGCGCCAGCATTCTGGCGGCGGCGACCACCGCGGCGGCCCTGTTCGCGCTGGTGCTGCGCACCGACCTGTCCATCACCAATTTTGCAGCAGACGGGAAGGGTACCGGCGCCGCACTGTGGGACCTTGCGCGCTACTTCACCATCTGGACCAACATCGGCGTGCTGGCGGTGATGGCACTGGCCGCCATTGCGCCTGCCCGCTGGGGCGATCCGCGCGCGATGCTGGTGGCGGTGTCGTCGATCACCATCGTCGGCAGCGTCTATTTCCTGCTCCTGCGCGGCAACATGGCGACGAACACGCCGATGGAGAATGTGGCGACCCTCGCGCTGCACGCAGTGGTGCCCGTTCTGTCCATCGCGACGTTCGTTGCCTTGCGCCATGGTGCGCTGGCGTGGCGGCACGTTTGGTGGGGGATGGCACCGGCGGCAATCTATGGCACCTACGTCCTCGTCCGCGGTCTCGGAGAGAACTCCTACCCCTACTGGTTCCTCAACTACGACGAGCTTGGCCTTGCGCTGTTCGTGCGCAATTCGGTCCTGCTGACGCTTACCTTCGGCGCCGTCAACGCGCTGTTCATCGCCCTCGACAAGGTTCTGGCGCGCCTCACGCGCTGACCGCCTCCCTCCGCTTCGAAGACAAGATCAGGATCACCGCTATGGACTATCGCCCGCTCGGCCGTACGGGCCTTTCGGTCAGCGCGCTTTCCCTCGGCACGATGACGTGGGGAACGCAGAACACCGAAGACGAAGGCTTCGCGCAGATGGACTATGCGCTGGAGCGCGGCCTCAATCTGTGGGACGCCGCCGAACTCTACCCGACGCCCACAGCCGCCGAAACGCTGGGGCGGACCGAGGAAATCATCGGCAACTGGATGGCGGCGCGCGGCACCCGCGACAAGATCATCCTCGCCAGCAAGGTGCTCGGCCGTTCCGAAAACCGCTGGTTCCGCGATGGTGATCGCGAGCCGCGCCTTACCGCCCGCGACATCGAAGAGGCCGTCAACAAGAGCCTGAAGCGGCTGAAGACCGACAGGATCGATCTTTACCAGGTCCACTGGCCGGACCGGACGACCACCCAGTTCGGCTCCAACCCCATGGTCTACAACACGCCGAAAAAGGTCGACGACGAAACGCCGATCCACGAGAGCCTTGAGGCGCTGGACCGGCTGGTGAAGGCCGGCAAGGTCCTCCACATCGGCATTTCCAACGAATCCACCTGGGGGCTGATGAAGTGGATTGCGGCAGCGGACGCAGGCCACGGGCCGCGCATTGCCTCGATCCAGAATGCCTACAGCCTCGTCAACCGCACGTTCGAGGTGAACCTTGCCGAGGCGGCGCTGCGCGAAGACGTGTCCTTGCTGGCCTACTCCGCGCTGGCGCAGGGCTACCTCACCGGAAAGTACCGCGGCGGCGCTCTGCCCGAGGGCGCCCGCAAGACGCTGTACAATCGCCTGACCCGCTATGAAGGCCCCGGCGCCGAGGTGGCCAACGACAAGTACGTGGCCCTGGCCGAGGAGGCCGGGCTCGACCCGGCGCAGATGGCAATCGCGTTCGCCATGTCGCGCCCGTTCATGACCAGCGTCATCATCGGCGCAACCAGAATGGAGCAGCTGAAAAGCGTGATCGACGCTGCCGACATCACGCTGGGCGACGACCTTCTCGCCGAGATCGACAAGGTTCAGCGCGCCCACGGCAACCCCAGCCCGTGAGCCGCCGGTGATCGCATTCCTGCCGGATGGCATCACCTGGGGCGCCGCCGCGGCGCTGATGGTGGTGTCGCTTCTGTCCAGCGCCCTGACGGCGGCTGTGGGGATCGGCGGAGGCATCGTTTTCCTGGTGGCGCTCACCTTCGTGGTGCCCATCGAGGCGCTGATTGCCCTGCACGGAATCATCCAGGTCGGCTCCAATGCCGGCCGGACCATCGTCCTTGCAAGGCAGGTGAACTACCGGCTTCTGCTGCCGTTCGTTCTGGGTGCAACCGTGGGCGTCGCCATTGGCGCGGCGCTGGTGACGGACCTGCCGGAAGCGACCATCCTCCTGGCCATCGGCGTCTTCGTCACGGTCACGACCTGGGTCAAGCCACCGCCATTCGGGCGGGGTCAGCCGGCCGTGCTGGCCATCGGCGGGGCCGGCGCGTCGATCCTGACCATGTTCATCGGGGCCACGGGGCCGTTCGTGATTGCGATGATGCGGCAGACGGGGCTGTCGCACATCGGCCTCGTTGCCACCAATGGCGCGGCGATGACCGTGCAGCACGCCCTCAAGGTCATCGCGTTCGGCATTCTGGGCTTCAATTTCATGCCGTGGCTGCCGCTGGTCGCCGCGCTGATTGCGAGCGGCTTTGTCGGAACGCTGATCGGCGCGCGGCTCCTGCGCTCGCTTCCCGAACAGGCGTTGCGTATGGCGCTGAAGGTGGTGCTGACCATGCTTGGCCTCCACCTCATCGTCCGCGGCGTGCTGGACCTCCTATGAGCGCGGCCGCGGGTTGCCGTCCGGCCCCTCGGTGCCGTACGGCATCCGCGGCTCGTTGTGGGTCATGCGCGGATCGTCCATCAGCGACGAATGCTCGTTTTCGATCTTCGCCTGGTAGGCACGGTAGCGCTGGTAGGCGGCAAAAAGGGCGACGACCACCAGCGTGGCGATGGCCAGGACGAGGACGAGGGATAAATCTTCCATGGCGTTTGTAACCTCCGGTTTCGTAATAAAACAGAAATTGCAGGAACACGTTCCTGTCAGGGCAATGGCATGATTGACGCAGGCGACATTGACGCAGCCGCGGAGCGGATTGCGCCCTACGTGCGGCGCACCCCGCTTCTGGCGCTGCGCGGCCCGGTGCCGTGCGAACTGAAGCTCGAACAGTTGCAGGTCACGGGCTCGTTCAAGGCACGGGGCGCGTTCAACACGCTGTTGTCGCAAAAGGTGCCGGCGTCTGGCGTGGCGGCGGCATCGGGCGGCAACCACGGCATCGCCGTTGCCCACGCCGCGCGCGAACTTGGCCACAAGGCGGCGATCTTCGTGCCCGAGATTGCAAGCCCCGCAAAGATCGCCGCAATCCGCGCCGCGAAGGCCGAGATTCACATCGGTGGCGCACGCTACGCCGATGCGCTGGCCGCCTGCGAGGCCTACCAGGCTGAAACCGGCGCGATGAGCATCCATGCCTACGACGCGGAGCCGACCATCACCGGCCAGGGCACCGTCGCGCGCGAATGGGAGCAGCAGAGTGCGGGGCTCGACACGGTGCTCGTCGCGGTCGGCGGTGGCGGGCTGATTGCGGGCATCGCCGCATATTTCGGCAAGCGGATCCGCGTGGTGGGCGTGGAGCCGGAGGGCTCGCGATGCCTCTATAACGCGCTGGAAGCTGGCGGGCCGGTCGACGTCAAGGTCGACAGCATCGCCGCCGACTCGCTTGGCGCACGCAGCGCCGGGGCGCTGAACTTCACCATTGCGCGGCTGCGCGTTGCCGAGGTGAAGCTGGTCACGGATGCGGCCATCCGCGCCGCGCAGCGCACCCTGTGGCGCGAGGCGCGGCTTGTCACCGAGCCCGGCGGTGCGGCGGCCTATGCGGCGTTGTCGTCCGGCGCCTACCGGCCGGCACCCGGCGAGCGGGTCGGGGTTCTCGTCTGCGGTGCCAATACAGACCCGATCACCTTCGGCGCGGTGCTCGACACGAATTGAACGCGGGACCGACTTGGGCGTAGAGAAGAGGCGATCTTTCCAAAAGCAAGGAACGCCATGCCTTCCCTTCTCCTTCTCGCCGGTGACGGCATTGGCCCCGAAGTGATGGCCGAAACCCGCCGCGTGATCGAATTCTTCAACCGCCGCGGGGCGGCGTTCGAGCTTGCCGAAGGGTTGGTCGGCGGCGCTGCGGTGGACGCCGAGGGCGCCCCGGTCTCCGAGGAAACAATGGCGACGGCAGAAGCCGCAGATGCGATCCTGTTCGGCGCCGTCGGCGGCCCGCAATATGACGACCTTGCCTACGACCTGCGCCCCGAAGCCGGCCTCCTGCGTTTGCGCAAGGCATTCGAGCTGTTCGCCAACATCCGCCCGGCCATCTGCTATCCGGCGCTGGCCGACTCCTCGTCGCTGAAGCGCGACGTGGTCGAAGGCCTCGACATCGTGATCCTGCGCGAATTGACCGGGGGCGTGTATTTCGGTGAGCCGAAGACCATCGAGGATATCGGCAACGGCCAGAAGCGCGCCGTCGACACGCAGGTTTACGACACCTACGAGATCGACCGGATCGCCCGTGCCGCCTTCGAGCTTGCCCGTGCCCGCGCCACCGGCGGCAACGCGCCCCGCGTGACGAGCATGGAAAAACGCAACGTCATGAAGACCGGCGTCTTGTGGCGCGAGGTGGTGCAGGCCGCCCGCGACGACGGCAACACCGACATCGTGCTGGACCACATGCTCGCCGACGCCGGCGCCATGCAGCTGGTGCGCGCACCCAAGCAGTTCGACGTGATCGTCACCGACAACCTCTTCGGCGACCTCCTGTCCGACATTGCAGCGCAGCTCACCGGGTCGCTGGGGATGCTGCCGTCCGCATCGCTGGGGGCGGTGGACGCGAAGTCCGGCCGCCGCCGCGCGCTGTACGAGCCGGTCCACGGGTCCGCGCCCGACATTGCGGGCCAGGGCCTTGCCAACCCGATCGCAATGATCGGCTCGCTCGCGATGGCGCTGAAATATTCCTTCGGCATGACGGCCGAGGCGGATCTGGTGGACGGCGCGATTGCGGCGGCGCTGGACAAGGGCGCCCGCACCTCGGATATCGCGGCAGGCGGCGCTGCGCTGTCCACCAGCGAAATGACCGATGCCATCCTGACCGAGATGGAAAAAGCGGCGTGATCCGCGCGCTTGTCGCGGTCCTGTTTTCGGTGTTCGGAGGGGCGGCCATGGCAAGCGATCTGGACGAGGTGCGCTGGCAGTACCGGCCGCTCCTCGTCTTCACCCCGGCGGCGGACAACACCAGCCTGTCGCGCCAGACGACAATCCTTGCCGACAACAAGGCCGGGCTGACGCCCCGCAAGATCGCGGTCTACGTGGTCGAGATGGACCGGGTGTTCACGATTTTCGGTGCGCCGGCGCCGGACGCGGATGCGAAGCGCCTCCGCCGGCGCTTTCGCGTGCCCGATGCAGCGTTCCGCGTGGTGCTCATCGGCCTGGACGGGGGCGCTAAGCTCACCCGGGACGAAGCCCTCCCGGCAGACGAGCTCTTCAACACAATCGACGCGATGCCCATGCGGCAGCGCGAACTGCGCGAGCGCGCGTCCGGAAACTGATTCATGGCCATGTCCGACAATGCCAAGGGGGCGCTGCTGATGTGCGTCTCCATGGGCGCGTTCTGTATCAACGACGGTTTCATGAAGGAGAACTTCGAGACGTCGCCGGTGGCGCAGACGATCTTCATCCGCGGCCTGTTCGCGTCCGCGATCCTGGTGGCATGGGCGCAGGCCACCGGCGCCTTGCGCTTCCGCCCGGCCCGGCACGAGATCCGCCCTCTCGTCTTCCGCTCCATAGGCGAGATCCTGGGGACGGCGTCATTCATGATGGCGCTGTCCCACATGCCGCTGGCCAATGCGACGGCGGTGCTCCAGGGCGCGCCGCTGGCCGTCACCATGGCCGCCGCGCTGTTCCTCGGCGAAAAGGTGGGGTGGCGCCGCTGGTCGGCCATCATGGTCGGCTTTATCGGGATGCTGGTGATGCTGCGGCCCGGAGGGGCCGACTTCGACCTTTATGCCATCTTCGCGGTGTTTGCGGTGCTCTTCATCGTGTTGCGCGACCTTGGCACCCGCGGCATGAGCGCCGCGACGCCGACGCTGTACGCCAGCGCGATCTCCGCGGTCTGCATCACGGTGGTGTCCGGCCTCGTCATCCCCTTCGAGGGGTGGAAGGTGCCGGTGGGGCGGGAAGCATTGCTGGCCGCATGCTCGGCCGCCTTCATTATCGTCGGCTACGTGACGAATGTCGGCTCCATGCGGTTCGGCGATGTGAGTGCGGTCTCGCCGTTTCGCTACACGGTGCTGATCTGGGCGCTGCTGATCGGCTATTTCGGCTTCGGGCAGGTGCCGGACACCATGACGCTGATCGGCGCTGCCATCGTGGTGGCGGCCGGCCTTTACACCCTGTGGCGCGAGCAGATCCGCGGGCAGGACATTGGTGCCCGTTCCTCGGCCCGCCCCTTCAGCCCGGCCCAGGAAGAGCCGGAGGCATAGGGCGGACGGCGCGACCGCGCCGACATTATTACTTGAAAGACGAGGGATTTCCTCCCTCGTGCTCCCTCCCGTTCGCCACGTGGCAGGGGTTCAGGGCAGATGGCCGCTTCGCGTCCTTCTGTCCTGAACCCCTGATGCGAGCGTGTGCCGGGCCCGGCACGCGTCAAGGGTGAAGGCTTCGCCCGCCTTCGGCGCCCTTGACCCGTGCCGGTCCCTCGGGAAGCTGGCTCAGGCGACGCGGTTGTTCTCGATGTGGTCGAAGTCGATCTCTTCGCCGAGGCCCGGCCTGTCGGAGAGGTGGACGAAACCGTCCTCGTCCATGGGGTCGGCCAGCGTCTTCAGGTAGTCGTGCCCGTCGTCATATTCGAGGAAGGGGTGGAGGAGGCCGCGCTCGTACCAGCGGCAGTTGCGCGAGGCGGCGGCGACAATGAGGTTGGCCGCGCCGTTGCCGTGGACCTCGCAGTCCATGCCGAAGCATTCGGCCATGCGCATGGTTTTCAGCGCTGGGGTGATGCCGCCCACATCGTGAACGCCGGTGCGCAGGATATCGACCGCGCCGGCCTTCACCCACTCGGCCCGTGCCCAGAACTTGCCTGCCGCGGTTTCGGGGCCGAGCACGGGGATGTCGAGCGCGCCGGCAAGCCACGCATAGGACGACATCGACTGCTCGTCCATCGGCTCCTCGATCCAGGCAAAGCCCAGTTTTTCGAGGCCGCGGCCAAGGGCCAGTGCGTCGAGCCGGGAGTACCAGTGGAAGGCGTCGATCATCAGCGCAATGTCGGGGCCGACCGCCTCGCGCACGGCAGCGCATGCCCTGAGGTCCGCCTTCACGTCCGGCGCCCAGGAGACCGGCGGCATCCAGGTGTGGAGCTTGATGCCCTTGTAGCCGCGGGCAACCAGCTTCTGCGCAAACCTGCCATAGTCGTCGGGGGTGGCAAGGCCGCCTTCCAGCTCGTCGCCGCACATGGTGGAGCCGTAGGCGGGCACCTTGTCGCGGTAGGCGCCGATGAGCTTGTGGACCGGCTGGTTGAGCGCCCGGCCGGCAAGGTCCCACAGCGCGCAGTCGACGATGGCGAGGGTGCGGTCGGTCAGTTGGGCCGCGGAGCCGCGCTGCCAGTGCGCCAGATCGTGCCACAGGCGTTCCCGGTCGCGCGCATCCTGCCCGATCAGCACCTTCTTCACGTACTTGTCGATGAGGTGCGGGCGGACCACTTGCGGCGCCGCAAACGCATGGCCCTCGTGACCGTCCTCGGTGGTGACGGTGAGCAGGGATTGCGCGACCTTGTGAGCAGGGCCGGGGTGGCCGTGCCCTGCGCTGTCGGAATGGCGCTTCGTCTTGGTCCTGAAGGTGCGGACGGAAACGTCTGTGATGATCACATCATGCCTCGACGGAGTTGGCGTCCACCTGGTCCATGAGGCGGGACATCATGGCCTCTTCCTCGCCGGTGAGATCGGTGAGCGGGGAGCGGACGCCGCCGGCCTTGAAGCCGCGCAGGCGCACGCCGGCCTTGATCGCGCTGACGGCGTAGCCCTTCTGGCGGTTGCGGATGGCCATGAACGGATAGAAGAAATCATTCAGGATCGCCGTGCAACGGGCGATGTCACCGCCGCGCAGGGCCTTGTAGAACTCCTGCGCCAGCGCCGGAACGAAGTTGAACACCGCCGACGAATAGGTGGTGAAGCCTGCGCCGAGATAGGCTTCGGCAAACAGCTCGGCGGTGGGCATTCCGCCCAGATAGGTGAGCCGGTCACCCATCTTTGCCGTGATCTGGCGCACCTTGCCGATGTCGCCCGACCCGTCCTTGAAGCCGACGAGGTTGGGGCACGCATCGCAAAGGCGGGCAAGGGTGTCGGCCTCCAGAATGGAATTGTCGCGGTTGTAGACCATCACGCCGATGCCGATCGCGTCGCAGACCGCCTTGATGTGGGCGAAAAGGCCCTCCTGCGGTGCGTCGATCAGGTAGTGCGGCAGGAGGAGGATGCCGTCGCCGCCGGCGCGCTCCACGGAGCGGGCGATCTCGATGGCAATCTCGGTGCCGTAACCGCAGCCGGACACGATGGGCGTGTTGCCGGCCGCTTCCTTGGCCGCGGTGACGATTTCGGGAATTTCGCGGGGGGCAAGGGAGAAGAACTCGCCGGTGCCTCCTGCGGCAAACAGGGTCGCCGCATTGTAGCCGGACAGCCATTCGACGTGGGCCTGGTACGGCTCTCTGGTAAAGGCGCCGTTGGCATCGAATGCCGTCACCGGGAAAGAAAGCAGCCCACTGCCGAGTGCTGCCTTGAGGTCTTGAGGGGTCATCCTGCGTCCTTCGCCTGTCGTTCGGCTTGCAAATCAGCACAAATGACGAATCTGTTCAACTCGTATGATGAGTTGCGGGACGGTGTCGCGCCAGATCGCGATAGCGCTGCTGGCTGCGCTTCAGATGGTCGCGCATGGCCTCGCGGGCGGCGCCCGGATCTGTCCGGCAGATCGCATCGGCAATCTGGTCGTGCTCGTTGCAGAGCATCTCGATGTAGTCCGGCGTGATTACGCTGCTGATTTCGGCGCGCATGGCGGCGCGGGGGATGGCGCCAACGCCCATCACCTCCAGAAATTCGCGAAAGCGCGGATTATTGGTGGCATCTGCGATGGCAAGGTGGAAGGCAAGGTCTGCTTCCGTGGTGAGGATGCCCGCGGCCGCGCAGCGGCGCAGCTCGGTACAGGCATCCATGATCGCATCTTCCTGGACCGGGGAGCGGCGGTTGGCGGCGAGGGATGCGGCCTCCATCTCCACCGCGGCGCGCAGTTCCAGCATCTCGATGATGGCCGAGATCCGGTCCCAGTCGAGGATCTGAAACGGCTTGGCTTCGTCGATTGCAGGTTCGAGCACGAAGACGCCTGCGCCTTGCCGGGGCTCCACGAGGCCATCGGCGCGCAAGCCGGCGATGGCTTCCCGCACCACGGTTCGGCTGACCTTGAACTGCTCGGTGAGCTGGCTTTCCGGCGGCAGACGTTCGCCGGGCTTGTAGGTGCCGCCGGCAATCTGGTTGCGGAGATCCTCGATCACTTCCAGCACCAGATTGCGCCGGGCCGGCCTCGGTACTCCGGCGTTGCGTTCATCGGTCATCGATGGGGGCCTGGCGCGCTTGAGGTCGACATACGGGCCGCCGGGCGGCGGGTCGCAAGTCGTATCATATCTTGATCTGAATTGGTGTGATAGCTCTGCGGGGCGGAGGGTCGCGCGGTTTTACCGGCCGGCAATCCTTCGCAGACGGATGTCTGCAAGTTGAGTGTTCTGGCCATGGGCGACCCTTGCCCCGTTCTGCTCCGGCGGTAAAACGTTCAAGCGACATTCATGGTCACGGGACGATATTGGCATTATTCGGTTGCCAAGGAAGGCGTCCGCGGCAGCACGCACCAAGGAGAGTACAATGTTGTTCGATCGAATTCGTCGGCCGGCCGCATGGATCGGTCTCACGGCCGCGATGGCGCTGGGAGCGCCCATGGGGACTGCCAGCGCAGCGGTTCATGGCGGCCCGACGCCGCTGACCATCACCCCGCACTTTGCTGACGTGATGGCAAATGCGGCAACCGAGGATGCTGCCGCAGGGGAGGGTGTCCAGGTTGCCGAGACCGCGCGCCAGCGGCGCTTGCGGATCCGACGCCAGGAGCGCAGGCGCGCCAACCGCCGTGCCACGCAGCGCAACCGCCAGGTCCGGCGCAACGTGAGGCGCAACACCCGCCGCCGCGTGGCCCGGCAGGAGCGCAACCGCATCTACCGCAACAATCGCTGGTACTACTACAACGATGGCGGTTGGTACGATAACAACGGCGCAGCGTTGGCTGCTGGCCTGGTCGGCCTTGCCGCCGGTGCAGCCATTGCCGGCTCCGTGAACAGGCAGCCTGAGGTTGTGGTGGTTGAGCCCGGATACGGCGTCGCGCCCTACTCTTCGGAGTGGTATCGCCGCTGTGACATGAAATACAACTCGTTCCGCGCCAGCGACGGGACGTATCTGGGTTATGACGGCGTTCGCCACACCTGCCGCCTGCCCTGATCCCTGCCAGTCAGGCCTTTGATAATGAAGCCGGTCCCCAGCGGGGCCGGCTTTTTTCGTTGTTATTAAATCTCGCCATAACTCGACCACATTCTTAAATCACTATCGGATCATTCAAGGGGTCTATGCAAATCAAGGTTGCAAAATGCCCGCAAAGGTACTAATAATCAATTAATGCAACCCATACGGGAGATTGACATGACGGATTCTAATGGTTTGCTCGCAATTTTCGCGGCACTCGCAGACGACACACGCTTTGCGATCGTACGGAGGCTGCTGTCCGACGGGGAACTTCCCGTTGGCGCGATTGCCGCACCGTTCAGCGTGACGGCCCCGGCAATTTCCCGGCACCTGCGCGTCCTCGAGTCCGCGGGCCTTGTGGAGCGTCGCATCGACCGGCAGCGCCGGATGATCCGCGTCCGCCCGGATGCGCTCTCTGAAATCGCGGCATGGCTGAACCAGGAGCCGCAGGTTGCCCCGGGCGCCATCGGCAAGCAGGGCCCGCTTTCCATCCACGCCTGATGGACGGATCACGGCGGTCTGGCGAGCAAACGCCGCGATTGGTTCACGCAATCCGGGTTTCTCGCCGCACCGCAGCCACTGCACGATAAACAGGGCGGCTGTTCGCCTCGCGGCAAGCTCTGACCGGAGCCTGCCGCGCGGGTCTCATTCCATCATGCGCGCGGCTGTTCCGTCCGGTTGTGCTTCAGCCCGCCGCGACGGGGACGCGATGCACCATGTCGTGAATGAAGGCGAGCTTCTCGCTCACCGGGCCTGACAGGACGAACGGGTAAAGGTCAGGCTGACCCATCGAGCGGTTGATCGCGTTGATGGCCACCGTCGTCGGCACCCAGGCCGCAACCAGCGCGGCGGAATCTGTCGCCTGATACGGGTCTGCAATCGGCGCAACATTGCCAACGCCAGCGCCGAACGCCGCAGCCGTCTCCAGCCCGTCCACCATGTGAACATAGTGGGCGAAGGTTTCGGCAAAATCCTCCCATGCGTGCGCGGTGGCGTATGTGGAAATGAAATTGTCGGCCCAGTCGGCCGGCGCGCCCTCATCATAATGACGCTTCAGCGCCTCGCCATAATCCTCCCGGTCATCGCCGAAGAGCGCGCGGAAGCTTTCCAGCCGCGCCGGGTCCGTGGCTACCATCCGGTCCCAATAATAATGCCCGACCTCGTGGCGAAAGTGGCCGACCAGCGTGCGGTACGGCTCGCCCATGGACGTGCGGCGCCGTTCGCGTTCCGCATCGTCGCCCTCGGCGATGTTGATGGTGATGAGCCCGTTGGCGTGGCCGGTGAGGTGGTTCTTCTCACTGCCGTCCGCCAGCACCTGATCGGCCAGAAAATCGAACGCCAGACCGCCGTCGTCCGCGGCGACCTTCACCGCCCGCGGCAGATCCCAGGCGATCAGCGAATAGAACAGGACGCGCTTGGCCGCCTCGATCTTGGCCCAGCGCGCAGCATTGCCGGGAACCGAAAGGTCCGGGATCAGCCGGTTGTGCCGACAAGCCTCGCACAGGGCCTCATCGTCGGTCGTCAGCCAGTTGCATCCGATGTCGGCGCGGTTGTCGCAGGCGGGGTAGGACACATCGCCAATCTGCCAACGCTCTCCAGCGGTGCTGAGCATCACGGCCTGCTGCGGCGCATAGGCCAGCGCCTGCCCGCAGCTCACGCAGCTGACAGAGTCGAAAAACACGTCGTGGCCGCAATTCTGGCACGTAAGCCGGCGCATCGCGCCCTCCCTGGTGTGCGCCTCGCATGAAGTGGAGGCGGCATTGGCGCTCCCAAACGCATGGGGGGTGCAATAGTTTCCGCCCCCTGCGCCGTTCGTGCGCTTGCGCCCTGTGCGCCGTTCATGCCCTCATCCGGCAAACGGGGTGAGATGCCCCAGAAAAAACTCACCGGGAGGTCAAGTCAGATGCGTATGAAAACCGCCGCCAGCGCCCTCGTTGCCGGCCTCGTCCTGTTTGCCGCTTCGGCAGATGCGCAGACCCGCGTGACGCTGAAGGCCGCCAAGGCCGGCTCGTCCTATTACCAGATGGCCGTGCAGCTGGCCGAAGCCATGCCGTCCGGCATCGCGGTCACCGTGGAAGAGAGCCAGGGCTCGGTTCAGAACGTGATGGAAGCCACCGTGCGCGGCGGCGATTACGTGTTCACCAGCCCGCCGTCGCTCGTCGGCCTCGCACGGGATGGCAAGGCGATGTTCGCCGACCGCGCCAGCCCCAAATTCGCCGATATCCGCGCGCTGTTCCCGATCCCGTCGCTGACCATGCATTTTGTGGTGCGCGCTGACCAAAACGTGTCGACCTTCGCGGACCTCGAGGGCAAGTCCGTCCTTCTCGGCAAGGGCTCGTTCGGTGCCCGCGAGGGCGAGAAATATATGGCGCTCTTCGGGCTCGACGGGAAAGTGGACATCGCGGACGCTGAGCTCTCCAACGCCGTCGCCGCGCTGAAGAACGGCCAGATCGACGCTTTCGTGACCGCAGGCTCCTTCCCGGCGCCCAACGTGGTCGAGGCCGCGGCCGGCAGCGACGTGACGCTGATCTCGATGACGGACGACGAGGTCGCCGCCACCAAGCGCACCCGGCTCGTCATCCCCGCCGGCACCTATGCCGGGCAGGACGAAGAGGTGGTGACCACCTCGCTGCCGGTCGTCGCCTACGCCACCACCGGCATGGATGACGATACCGCCTACACGCTCACCAAGGCATTCTGGGACAAGAAGGCCGCTCTGGGCAGCGACGCCCGCTGGTGGGACGGCGTGACGCCTGAACTGCTGGCCAACATCACCGGCCAGATCCACCCCGGCGCGCTGAAATATTACGAGGAAGCCGGCATCGAGGTGCCCGAGACGGCGCAATAATTGACCACGATCGAAGACAGCGCGGACGCGCGTCCGGCGATCGGTGCGCGTCCCGTCTGGATCGTACTCGGCGCCGCGACCATTGCGTTTCATCTCTGGCTCGTCGCGTCGGGGCTGGTGCCGAACCTTGTGGCGCGGCCGCTGCACATGGCGCTCGCCATCCCCTGGGTCGCCCTTTATGTGCGCGGGCCGTCCATATCCGGGGCGATCCTGACGGCGGTGGGCGTTGCCGCCTGCCTCTACATTGCCATCAACCACGCCAGCCTCGGTGATCAGTACGGCATGGTCTTCGGCATCACGCAGAAGGTCGTGGCGTTTGCGCTTCTGGGCGTCACCCTGGAGCTGGCGCGCCGGGCCATCGGCTGGCCGCTGCCGCTGGTGGCGCTGATTGCGCTCCTTTACGCATTCTTCGGCGAGATGATCCCCGGCCGCTTCGGCCATGCCGGCATTCCGGACGCCAGCCTTCTGGGCACCCTGACCATTGCCGAGGGCGGCCTCTGGGGGCAGCTCACCGGCATTTCGGTCAACGTGGTCGCCGTGTTCGTCATCTTCGGTGCGGTCCTCAATGCCGGCGAGGCTGGCGCTGGCTTCATGAATGTCGCGGCTGCTGCCGCGGGGCGGCTGAAGGCGGGCGCGGCCAAGGTTTCGGTGCTGTCGTCTGCCCTGTTCGGCTCCATCTCCGGCTCGGCGTCGGCCAATGTCGCGTCCACAGGCGCGGTGACACTGCCGGCAATGCGCAAGCTCGGCTATCCGCGCCATCTGGCCGGCGCGGTGGAGGCTGTCGCGTCCTCCGGCGGCCAGATCATGCCGCCTCTCATGGGGGCGGGCGCCTTCGTGATGGTTGAGCTGACGGGCACGCCCTACAACGCCATCGTGCTGGCGGCGCTTCCCGCGGCCTTTCTCTATTTCTTTGCCGTGTGGATCGGCATCGACGCGTTCGCCACCCGCCACCCGCTGAAGGGACTGCCGCCCGAGGCGCGCCCGGCGGGGCGCACGGTGCTGGTCACCTCGCTGTTTTTCCTCGTGCCGTTCAGCATTCTTTTGGGGGCCATGTTCGGCCTTGGCTACACGCCGCAATATGCAGCGGCCATGGCCATTATGGCCGGTGCCGCGCTGCTGCTCCTCAACGGGCAGCTGCGGTTCAGCCTGCGCCACGCCGGTTCGCGGCTGGCCCGGGCAGCGCTGGTGGCCGGCGAGCAGGTTGCCATCATTGCCGCCATCATCCTGTGCGCCTCCCTCGTGGTGGGCGTGCTGGGCATGACCGGCCTTGGCGTGAAGGTGACGTCGCTCATCTTGTCGGGGGCGGGCGGCGTCCTGTGGCCGGCGCTTCTCCTCACGGCGCTCGCCTGCCTCATCCTCGGCATGGAGGTGCCGACCACGGCGGCCTACGTCATCTGCGTTGCGGTGGCAGGCCCGGCGCTGATCGACCTCGGCCTCGAACCGCTTCACGCGCATCTCTTCGTGTTCTGGTACGCGCTTTTGTCCACCATCACGCCGCCGGTGTGCGGCGCGGTGTTCATTGCCGCCGGCATGGTGGAGGAAAAGTGGCTGAAGGTGGCTGGTGCCGCCATGGCGCTCGGCGTCGGCCTTTACCTTATCCCGCTGGCAATGGTTGCGAACCCGGCTCTGCTCGCCCTGCAGACGGCGCCGCTTCTCGCGTTGCTTGCGCTGCTGAAGTCCGGCGCGGGGCTGGCTGCGGTGTCTTGGGGCATCATCGCGCGCGGCCGCCTCTTTTTGCGCGCGGGCCTTGTGGCCGGCGGTCTCGCCATCATGTTGTGGCCAGTTTGAGTTCCTCCGGCGCGGACGTTGCCCCATGACCTACCTGACGTTGCTTGCCGGCCTCGCCCTTCTTCTGGGCGGGGGGGACTTTCTGGTCCGCGGTGCGGTTGCGCTGGCAACGCGGCTCGGCGTTTCGCCGCTGGTGATCGGGCTCACGCTGGTGGGGTTCGGCACGTCCATGCCGGAGCTGGTGGCCAGCATCCAGGCCGCGCTGATCGGGGCGCCGGGCATTGCGGTGGGCAACATCGTGGGCTCCAACATTGCCAACATTCTCTTGATCCTCGGCCTGTCGGCGCTCATCCTGCCAATCGCGGCAACGCGCGCGGTGCTGCGGCGCGACGGCGTGATCATGTTCGGTGCCTCGCTCGTGCTGGTCGCGGTGGCAGTGTCCGGCGCCATCGAGCGGTGGATGGGTGCAGCGCTGATTGGCGCGCTTGCCGTCTACACCATCGTCTCGTTCGTGCGCTCGTCGCGCAGCGGTGAGGCAAGCGGGGAAGCGGCGGATGTGCCGGGGTGGCCGCGCGGCCTGTGGGTCTCGCTCGCGGTCACTTTGGCGGGCATTGCCGGCGTGGTCGTCGGTGCGGACTTTCTGGTCAAGTCGGCAATCGTCATCGCGCGGGACTTCGGCCTCTCCGAAGCTGTCATCGGGCTGACGGTCGTGGCCATCGGCACGTCGCTGCCGGAGCTGGTCACCTCGGTGATGGCGGCCTTCCGGCGGCAGGGCGACGTGGCGCTCGGCAACATCATCGGCTCCAACATCTTCAACATTCTGGGCATCGGCGGGGCGACGGCCCTGGTCACACGGGTGCCGATCCCGCCGCAGATCGTCCAGCTGGACGTCTGGGTGATGCTGGGGGCTGCGGCCCTGCTCATCGTGTTCGCGTCGATCGGCCGGGGGATTTCCCGCGCCGAGGGAGCGATCCTCGTGGTGTGCTACGGGCTTTATCTGGCGCTGCAGTTCTCGCCGGTCCTGCGCGGGTTCATCGGCGTATCATGGCACCCATGACACATTGCGATTGGACAAGCGCACCGGTTGGCGCCTATGTGCCCGCTGTCAGACCAACGAGAAGTGAGATGGACATGGGCTTTCACGTGGCAGTCGTGGGCGCGACGGGCAACGTCGGCCGCGAAATTCTGGATATTTTGGCTGAGCGCGGCTTTCCGGCCGACAAGGTGACGGCGCTCGCCTCCCGGCGTTCGAAGGGCACCGAAGTGTCCTACGGCGACAAGACGCTGATTTGCCAGGACCTCGAAACCGCTGACTTCTCCAGCGTCGACATCTGCATGATGTCCGCCGGCGGCGACGTCTCGCGCGAGTGGGCGCCCCGGATCGGCAAGGCGGGCTGCGTTGTGATCGACAACTCCTCCGCCTTCCGCACCGACCCGGACGTGCCGCTGATCGTGCCGGAAGTGAATGCCGATGCGGTGACGGGCTTCACCAAGAAGAACATCATCGCCAATCCGAACTGCTCCACCGCGCAGCTGGTGGTCGCGCTGAAGCCGATCCACGACGTGGCAAAGATCAAGCGCGTTGTGGTGTCGACCTACCAGTCGGTCTCCGGCGCCGGCAAGGAAGCGATGGACGACCTGTTTGCGCAGACGCGGGCAGTCTTCGTGTCCGACTCGGTGGAATCGAAGAAGTTCCCCAAGCGGATGGCCTTCAACATCATTCCGCAGATCGACGTGTTCATGGAAGACGGGTCCACCAAGGAAGAGTGGAAGATGATGGTCGAGACCAAGAAGATCCTCGACCCCAAGATCAAGCTGACCGCCACCTGCGTGCGCGTGCCGGTGTTCATCTCCCACGCCGAGGCGGTGAATCTTGAGCTCGAAAGCCCGCTTTCGGCTGACGAGGCGCGCGAGATCCTGCGCGAAGCGCCCGGTTGCCTCGTGATCGACAAGCACGAGCCGGGTGGATACATCACGCCCTACGAAGCGGCCGGCGAAGACGCCACTTACATCAGCCGGATTCGCGACGATGCGACGGTGGAGAACGGCCTGACGATGTGGGTTGTCTCCGACAACCTGCGCAAGGGTGCCGCGCTCAACACCGTGCAGATTGCTGAACTGCTCGTGAACCGGAAGCTCCTCGGCCAGACCCGCCAGGCGGCCTGATGCGAGCGGGGCAGGGCCCAAGGCCCTGACCCCCACCCGCCTTTGCATTAATGCTGATGCAGAGCGGTAACGGCCCCCACGCCCGAAAATTCCTCATTGAGCCGGCGTATTAGCGGTATTTCCGCAATTGCAGGGTGGGCGCGGCCATTCGCGGAAATGAATAATATCCCATACTGACTCAATGGGACTAATTTAGATGCGTCAATCTGCCGCGCCCTGCTCAAGCGGTTTTGTACGAAAAAATCTGGTTGCTGCCGGAACCGTTCAGCGGCCGGATAGAAACAATATCATCTATGTTAAAATCCCGAAAAAGGTGGGGAAAGAAATCCCCGTTGCGGGACGCTTCCCACCGCAGGGCATCTCCCAAAGCGTTCGTCGCCAGTTCCACGGCATATAGTCCTGTCTGACCCTCGAAATGCTTGTCGAGTGTGCCCCGCATTTGGATCAAAGTTGAGAGATGGATGAATCCATCTCGCTTGTCGTCTTCCGAACCGTCGAAGTTCTTATGGTGGAGAAGATGTACAGCCTGCGCTGTCGAAAGTATTTTCCAAACCGTATCCATCGGGATCCCGTATTTTCCAGTTTTGCAAAGCACACCGGAGCGTAGTCCGCGCGCTCAATGTTTCGTAAGACGATGGGAGCTGCTATAGAACTCCAGCGAAAGCCGTTCGGCCTGCATCACAATCCGAGCGGGCACTGAACTCGGCTGGACGTGGTTACCCTGGCGCAACTTCGCCTGATTTCCGTCGCATTTCGCGGCGTAGACGTGGAGGTGGTATGCTGGCACACGATGATGTGTGGGGCGCAATTGATTCCCTCGCCGAACGCAATGGCATGTCTCCTTCCGGGCTGGCACGCCGTTCCGGGCTCGACCCCACCACTTTCAACAAATCCAAACGGTATGCGCCCGACGGAAGGCCGCGGTGGCCGTCCACCGAATCGATCTCGAAGATCCTGCGCGCCACCAGCAGCAACATCGGCGAACTGTTCGGCAGTGGCGCTGTCGCCGGGGGCAGCGGTGCGCTTGCAGTGCCGCTTCTGGGCGAAGCCCACGCCGGGTTCGACCTTGCGCCAACTGGCACCGAGGACCCTGTCATGGTCCCCAAACCGCCACGGATCGTCAGCTTTCCCGACAAACGGCACGACCCGCTCTATGCCCTGTCGGTGGTCGGCTCGTCCATGGAGCCGCTTTACCGCGACGGCGACATCCTGTTCATCGCACCGTCCGCGCCGACGAACCCCGGCAACCGCGTCGTGGTCAAGTTGAAGGACAACGATGTCGTGGTGAAGGTGCTGAAGGAAGCCGCAGGCGACAATTTCGCGTTCCACGCCGTCAACCCCGACCATGAAGACGTGGCGGTGGATGGCGACGAAGTGGAGTGGATCGCGCGGATCGTCTACGCCACACAGTAGGCCGCGCTCATCCGCCATCGCCGGACGCCGGTTTCTCGGAGGCGCCGTCCACCAAGGCGGTGTCGTCTTCCTCGTCGCCGTAGCCGAGGAGATGCAGCGGCCTTGCGTCGATCCCCTGTGTCCGCGCCCAGTGGCAAAGGGCATCTTCCTGCCCGTGGGTGACCCACACCTGCGTCGCGCCGGTCTCCACAATGGTGGTGCACAGGTCCTCCCAGTCGCCATGGTCGGAAATGACGAGGGGAAGCTCCACGCCGCGTTGCCGGGCCCGTGCGCGCACCCGCATCCAGCCTGACGCGAACGCGGTGACGGCATCGCCGAACCGCTGCGCCCACCGGTCCGACAGCGCCGACGGCGGACACATCACGATTTCCCCGCCGAGCGACTTGCGGTCCACGTCCTTCACCGGAACAAGCTCGCCGAAATCCTGTCCACTCGCGATGTAGTGCTCGGTGAGTCGCTGCATGGCGCCGTGGAGGTAGATCGGCCGCGTGTGGCCGGCCGCGCGGATCAGCGCCATCACCCGCTGCGCCTTGCCCAGCGCATAGGCCCCCACCAGATGCGGCCGTTCGGGAAACAATGCGGTCGACTGCACCAGTTTGGCGACCTCGCCGGCGGCGTCCGGGTGGCGGAAGACCGGGAGCGCGAAGGTCGCCTCGGTGACGAACAGGTCGCACGGCACCAGCTCGAACGGGGCGCAGGTGGGATCGCTCTGCCGCTTGTAGTCGCCCGACACCACGGCGCGCTCGCCCCCCCGCTCGATCAGAATCTGCGCCGAGCCGAGGCAATGGCCGGCGGGGTGAAAGCTGACGGTCACGTCGCCGACTTTGGTGCGGACGCCGCAGGGCGAGGGTTGCCGCGTCTGGCAGAACCCTTCGCCGTAGCGCACGGCCATGATGCCGATCGTTTCGGGTGTGGCCATCACGGCGGTGTGGCCGGACCTCGCGTGGTCGGCATGGCCGTGGGTGATCAGCGCCCGCGCAACCGGGCGCACGGGGTCGATGTGAAAGCCGCCGGGCGGGCAATACAGCCCTTCGGGTGAAAGGGAGAGGATCGGAACGCTGGCCACAGGGGACAATGTAGCCCATCGCGGCCGGGGAAACAGGTTGCGCACCCGGCAATCCCAGCCCAGAACTTGATGAGACACGCAACAGCCTAAGGAGCGCAGGGTGGCAGATCTTGACGGGGTGACGATCACAGGGGCGATGGCGCCGCGTTATGACGAGGTTCTGACCGCCGATGCGCTGGCCTTTCTGGCAACGCTGCACCGGGCCTTCCAGCAGCGCCGGGTGGATCTGCTCGCCGCGCGGACCCAGCGCCAGAACGCGATCGACGCCGGCGCGCTGCCGGACTTCCTGCCCGAAACCGCCGACATCCGTGAAGGGGACTGGACGATCGCGCCGATCCCGGCTGATCTCACGGATCGCCGCGTCGAGATAACCGGCCCCGTCGACCGCAAGATGATCATCAACGCGCTCAACTGCGGCGCCAAGGTGTTCATGGCCGACTTTGAGGATGCTTCGTCCCCCACATGGGCCAACATGATGGACGGGCAGGTCAACATGCTCGACCTGTGGCGCGACGAGATCGACTTCACCGACGATCGCGGCAAGGACTACAAGCTGTCGGACGACCCGGCCGTGCTCCTCGTCCGCCCGCGCGGCTGGCATCTGCCGGAAGAACACTTCACGGTTGACGGTGAGGCAATCTCCGGCGCGCTGTTCGATTTCGGCCTTTATTTCTTCCACAATGCGAAGAAGCAGATCGACAAGGGCACCGGCCCCTATTTCTATCTCCCAAAGATGGAGAGCCACCACGAAGCTGCGCTCTGGAACGACGTTTTCGTCGCAGCGCAGGACTATGTCGGCCTCCCCAACGGGACCATCAAGGCCACGGTCCTGATCGAGACGCTACCGGCAGCCTTCGAGATGGACGAGATCCTTCATGCGCTGAAGGACCACATCGTCGGCCTCAACTGCGGGCGGTGGGATTACATCTTCTCGTTCATCAAGACGCTGCAGGCCAAGCCCGACTATGTGCTGCCGGACCGCTCCCAGGTGATCATGGGCAAGGCGTTCCTGCGGGCCTATTCGCAGCTTCTGATCAAGCAGTGCCACCGCCGCGGCGCGTTCGCGATGGGCGGGATGGCGGCGCAGATTCCCAACCGGCGCGATGCCGATGCCAATTCGCAGGCGCTGGAGAAGGTCCGCGCCGACAAGGAGCGCGAGGCCATGGACGGCCATGACGGCACGTGGGTTGCCCACCCGGATCTGGTGCCCATCGCCATGGAGGTGTTCGACCGCGTGATGCCCGGCGCCAATCAGGTGGGCCGCCAGCGTGACGACGTGACGATGAGCCAGGCCGCGATGCTTGAGGTTCACGAGGGCCAGAAGACCGAAGCTGGCGTGCGCGACTGCATTCGCGTCGGCGTCCAGTACATCGAGGCGTGGCTGCGCGGGAAGGGTGCGGTGCCGCTCTACAACCTGATGGAAGACGCCGCGACCGCGGAAATCTCCCGCTCGCAACTGTGGCAGTGGCTGAAATATGGCGCAACGCTCGAGGACGGCACCACCGTCGACCGTGCGCTGTTCGATCGCTGCCTGAAGGAGGAGATGGCTGCGGTGCGCGAGGACGTGGGCGCCGAGACGTACGACGCAGGCCGGTTCGATGACGCGATTGCGCTGTTCACCGATCTCTCCACGGCGGACAGCCTGTCGCCCTTCCTGACGCTGCCGGCTTACCGGATGCTCTGAATTGGGGTGGTCGGCGCTACGCGCCGGCTCTTCACCTGAAAGACGAGGGATTTCCTCCCTCGTGCTCCCTCCCGTTCGCCACGTGGCAGGGGTCAGATCAGACGGACGCTTTGCGACCGGCTGTTCTGATCCCCTGATGCAAGCGTGTGCCGGGCTCGGACCGCGTCAAGGGTGAAGGCTCCGCCCGCCTGCGGCGCCCTTGACCCGGCCCGATCCCTCCCGCGACGTGCGTTGGGCGTTGGCTTACTCGCCGGGGACGGCCTCGCCGCCATTCTTGACCCAGCCGACCATGCTCTCCGGGTAGAGCTTCACGTTGTCCTTGCCGGCAAGCTCGGACAGGGCGAACCAGTTGGTCGCCGCCCAATGGCCCGTGTTGCAGAAGGAGACGATCTCATCGCCCTCATCCGCGCCGAGGCCGGTTGCAAGGTCGGCGGCGTGCGACGCATTGGTGATCTTCACGTCGTCGCCATCGAACCAGTTTGCGAAGGGCAGGCTTTCGGCGCCCTTCAGCGTACCGGCTTTCGCAGCGACCTTGTGCTTGGTCTCGCCCTTGAAGAAGGGGTCTGGCCGTGCGTCGATCAACGTGCCTTTGCTCTCGCCGGCGACGATGGAGGCGACGTCGCCGGCCTCGACCATCCATTTGTCCGACAGGGTGAACGTCTCGTCATGGGGGGCAACCGCAACTGCGTCGGTTGAGAGCGGCTCGCCTTCGGCAGTCCAGCCCGCGATGCCGCCGTTCAGAATGGCGATCTCGGGGAAGCCTGCGGATTTCAGGGTCCAGTAGACACGGGCTGCGGCGCCGAAGTCGGTCTGGTTCGCGCCGGACGACACGACGACCACCTTGTCCTGGTGGTCGAGGCCCGCATTTTGCAGCACTTCGGTGAGCTGAGCGTCGCCGATGACGGCGCCGGGGTTGTCCGCCGGGCCGCGCCACTTGCCGTAGGGCGCGTTGACGGCACCGGCGACATGGCCGGCGGCGTAATCGTCAGGCGAACGGATGTCGACGATGGTCACGCCGTCCAGCGCGGCAAGATCGGACGGGGTGAGAAGCTTCTGCCAGTCGCCGGCGGCCTGCGCACTGCTGGCGGCAAGGGCAGCCGCCATCGCGGTAAGGAGAATGCGTTTCATAAGAGCGTCTCCGTATAGGGTTTTTCTATTCGTGCCACTGCACATAATAGAAAAACCTGCGGTGACAAGCGCCCGGTCAGATGTCGCGGGAGAGGGCGACGTCGCGCGGTTCGGGCGCGTCGCCACCGGCAACGCGCGTCTCCATGGCCACCACGGCGTCGTCATACCTCGGATGGACGGTGCCCATCACCCGGTCCCAGACCGAGAAATGGTTGGCGAAATTGTAGTTGAACGTCGAGTGGTGAAGATCGTGGAACGTCACCGATGCCAGCGGCCATGGCGCGCGCGAGGACGGCCCGGCCGCGAACTCGAAGCCGGAATGGCCGATCATGCCGTTGAAATGGTCGAACACCCGGTGCGCGACGAACACGAACGGCGAGAACGGCGCGATCAGCGGCATGAACAGGAAATAGCTCTGCTGGGTGAAGGCATCGAAGAAGGTATCGGAATAATTGCTCCACACCGTGGGGGCGACCGACTGGTGGTGGAGGAGATGCCACTTTTTGAAGGCGCCGGTGTGGCCGAGGCGGTGGACCCAGTAGAACCACGTGTCGAACAGGACCACCGAGGCGCCGAACATCAAGGGCGCGGACCACCAGGTGAGCGCCAGCGGGTCGAACAGGGTGTAGCCACGCAGCGCAAGGTGCAGGCCGCCGGCAAAGCAGGCGCATGTGACGATGAGCGACCGCGCGCTCGCCGCGATTTCCTTGTTGCGTCGTTTCAGGCCGTCCCGGCGCGGCTGGATCTTGCGTTCGGGATGGTGGTTGGCCCATGCGGTAAACAGGACGCCGAAAATCAGGTATGAGCCGAACGTGAGTGCATAGGTCAGCGCCCAGAGCAGCGAAAAATCCGCAAAGCTTTCAACAAGGCCCGACATGGTGGACTCCACTTCGACAACGCCGCACGTCTGGCACTAAACGATAGACGACAAAAACGAAAGCGCCGGACAGCGACGCCCAGCGTTGCACGAAACGCGCGGCAGCCGGAATCCGGGAGATTGGACGGGGGTTTATGGAGGAGTACGGCTGGCTCGCGGGGGCGATCGGTCTGTTGATCGGCGGCATCCTGAAGGGGGCCACCGGGGCTGGGGCGCCGATCGTCGCAGTGCCGGTGCTGGCGCTGATCTACGATGTGCCGCTCGCGGTGGCGGTGTTCACCACGTCTTCGCTGCTGTCCAACATCTGGCAAGGGTGGCGCTATCGCGGATCGCAGGGGTCCAAAAGTTTCGTGTGGTGGTTCGCCGGGATGGCGTCGGTGGGCACGATTCTCGGCTCCCTGCTCCTGGTGACGCTGCCGTCGGAATTCCTGATGACGTCTGTGAGCGCGCTGGTGTTCCTCTATATCGTGTTCCGCCTCTTGCGGCCGGAATGGCAGCTTTCGGAGCGGGCGGCGGGGCGGATTGTGGCGCCGGCCGGCTTTCTGGGCGGAATGTTGCAGGGGGCGGCGGGGCTTTCGGCGCCCATCTCGCTCACCTTTCTGACTGCGATGAAGATGGAGCGGGCGCGGTTCATCGCCACCGTGTCGGTGTTTTTCGCAATGACGTCGATCACGCAGATCCCGACCCTTTACGGGCTCGGCGTGATGACGCCGCAGCTCTTCGGCGTCAGCCTGCTCGCCTGCATTCCGGTGTTCGGCGGCATGCCCATCGGCGCGGCGCTGGCAAAACGCTTCTCGAAGAAGACGTTCGATACCGTGATGCTGGCGATCCTCGCCGTGGTCGCCTCGCGGCTGGTGGTCGAAGCGCTGTTCTTCTAGCCGATCGACACGGTGAAGTCGCCGGAGACGATCTTGTTTGGCGGGCCGACGGCTTCCAGCAGCGTGTCGCCCATCCGGCAGGCGGGCAGGTTGTTGATCAGCACGGTGGGGCTGCCATTGATGACGACGCCCACGCCGTGCGGCGGGATCGGCAGCGGCGTGCCGCACATGTGCTTGTCCGCCATGCCGGCCGCGCTGGAGATGGTCGAGCCCATGGTGGCGGCGGCAGCGGCCTTGGTGGTCTCTTCGGCCGCCTTGGCGGCGGGGGCGCCCGGCGTTCCGGCGGCGGCCAGCGTGGCGGTTTCGGCCACCTGGATGGTGGTATCGCTCACCTGCTTGGCGGCCTGAAGGCCTGCGGCAACGGCGGCCATCACCCCGCGCCAGGCGGGCTTGCCGCCGATCAGCACGGTCACCGATCCGGGGCCGGGTGCGAGGGCAGGGGGAATCGGGTGGACGACATTGTCGGCGACCCGTGCAGCGGGCTTACCCATCGGTCAAAACTCCTTCGATCATGCGTCCGGCACCGTCAGTTCGGTGAGGAGCGATGCAAAATCCTTCGACATCAGTTCGCGGGCTTTATCGAGCAGAAGCGGGATCGGGTTGGACGGTTCGCTCACCCTGTACCAGCGGGCGACTTCGGACAGCAGCGCCGTGGCACTTGCCCGGTCCGGCGCCGCATAGTCCTGGGTGGGGCTTTGCTCCTCCGCCGCTTCCACTTCGACGTAGGCGAATTCCTCGGTCAGCTTTTCCATGGGAAGCGAGATCCGCTTGCGGCCCGGCAGCGGGATGGCGGTGGAATAGACCGCATCGGGCGCAATCTGCTGGATCAGTTGCGGAAACGTGAGGCCGATCAGCGCCTGCGACTTCTTCAAGAGGAGGAAGGCGGGGCTTGAGGGTTCGTTGTGCTCGAAATAGCGGGAGGCGGCGATGAGGGCGGCCTTGGCGTCCCACAAGGTCTGGACGGTGCCGATGGACGGGGTGGCGCCGGCGTCCGCCGCGGGAGCCGCCGGATCCTCTGCGGTCTCGTCCTCCGGGGCGGCTTTGGCAAGGGCGGGATCGCGGTTGGCAACCGATCCGTCGAGGAAGGCCGCCATCTTCTCCAGCATTGGCGCAAGACGCCTGAAGACGAGGCTGGAGGGGTCGGTGTCGCGCGCGGCCCAGAGGAGGGTGATGGCGGCAAGATCGTCCACCATGCTGGCGGCTGTGTCGCGTGCGGCCACCAGCACGTCGAGGTCGCAGCGGGCGAGAACGCGTTCGATGTCGGACTGGCTGGGGTGGCTGTCGCCTTCGCGTTCGCTGAGGGCACCGCTGGCCACCGCATGGTCGCGGTAGCAGACCTGCCCGTTCCGGTCCGACACCAGCGGTGTGTATTGCAGCGGCAGGACAAAGGCCGCGAACTCGTCGAGCCGTTCCACCGCCACGCCGCGCAGGATGTGGACGCTCTCGCCGGCTTCCGGCTGCACGGTGTCCCACCGTTCGGTGAGATAGTGGCGGATGAGCGCCATTGCGGCGGCGGTGTTGGGGAGGCTTGCCTGCAGCGCGGCGATTTTGGCCAGCGCCACCAGCAGGCGGACGTCCCGGCTGCGATCGAGGAGGGCAAGGGTCCGCGCGCCGAACGTGTCCAGATCCGGGTTGATCTTGCGGAAGCCGAAATAGAAGTCGTCGGCCTTGGTGGGCAGGAAGCCTTCGATGTCGGCTTCGAACTGGGCAAATTGCGGGTCGTCGCCAAGGTCGGGGCCGTCGCTGCCGTCCGCAAGCGGAGCGGCAAGGCTCGTGAAATCAATGTCCATCGGGGGTCATCATGGGTTGCGCGCGAGCCCATTGGCGCCCTGTTGCGCGGATTGCGCAGCAGGGCGCCGAAGGGTCACGGCGTTGCCCGCTGGCTACTGGATGTCGGCCAGGGAGGCTTCCACGCGGCGATTTTCGGCGGCAAACGGGTCGAGGTTGATGGGCTGGGTCTCGCCATAGCCCTCGGCCTTCAGCCGTGCGGACGATACGCCCTTGTCCACCAGATAGGCGACAACGGCATTCGCGCGCCGATCCGACAAGGTGAGATTGAGGCCGTCGGCGCCGCGCGCATCGGTGTGACCGTCGATGTGGAAGCTAGCGCGGGACAGGGCCCCGGTTGCAGCCTCGGCAAACACGTCAAGCTGCTGGCGGGCCTCCGGCGTCAACTCGGCAGAGCCGAGCGGAAACTGGATCTGGAGGTTGAACGGCTGCGGTGCCGCGGCGGCCTCGGGCGCGCCGCACTCGGTCGGCGTGCCGATGCACAAGGCGCGTGTCTTGCCGAGGTTGGCGCTCTGCGAGAAGTGTTTCACCACATCGGACACCGAGTAGGTGTCCTCGGCGGATGCAGCGCCGGCGGTGAGGGCGAGCCCCGTGCCCAGAACGGCAACGCGGGCGAAGCGGGTCAATACGATCAACACAAGCTTTCTCCTTTGAAGGGGGCGGCGAAATGGATTGCCGCTCGATTAAAAACCGATACCAACGCCCATCTGAAGGTCGGGCGGCAGAGCCTCGCGACGTTGCGCGCGGCGGGAGACCTGGGCCTTGCGGCTCTGGCCCTTTGCGGCGCGCTTGCGGAACGAGGGAACAGTCTTCCTGCTGGCGCGCTTCGTGCGTTGCTTGCGCACGGTCGCGCGGGCCGGGGTGCGCTTTGCGACGTTGACGCTCTTCTTGCGCTTGATGATCACCGGCTCGCGGCAGATCCGGCCCGAATCGAGGCTCGTGCGGTTCAGCATCGAGACTGACGGGTCGAGGCTGTCCGCCGAAAGGTTCTTTTCCTTGAGGTATTTGCGCAGGGCGCCGCGTGAGCCGCGTCCCCAGTCCCCGTCGATGCGCATCCGGTAGCAGCCGAGCCGCTGGAGTTCGGTCTGCAGCTTGCGCGCAAGTTCGCGCCGGTCGACCGGCTGCGGGCCGGGCGCGCTGGCCACCGGGCGGCCGTCGTCCAGCCGGGCGAACATCAGCGTTTCCAGCACGTCGTCGCTGCGCTGGCTGTCGGCCGGGTCGGTGTTGGACGGCGCGGTGCTGGCGATGGCGATGTTGGACACCGGGTCATCGCCCGTGCCGTCTTTGGCAGCCTTTTTCGTGCCGTCCGCGGGCTTTTCGTAAAGCTCCTCGAACTGCAGCGGTGCGGGCTGACCGAGGACGGAAACGCCGCGCTGGCGGGCCCGGAAGACGGCGGGCAGGAAGCTGAGATTTTCCTCTTCACGCGCCTTCAGGAAAGCCTCCAGCTGGCGCGGGTCGTTCAGGATTTCGGCGGCGGCGATCCGCAGCGCGGCGGGGTCCAGCACCTGCCGGTCCGTGAAATAGAACTGCGCCTGCAGCGACTCCTGCGTCCATGGCGTTTGCCGGTTCAGCGTCAGGTCCTGGGTCTCGTTGCGCACGGCAATCATCAGGTCCGACACGCTCTGGCCGGGGGTTTCGAGGTGGGTGGCCATGGCCAGCGCAAACGGGCTGTTGTTGCCCTGCCCGCCGAACGAGACCTTGCCCAGCTCCGTGGAGAACGCGATGAACGTGTTGGTGCCGGCTTCGATCTGCGCCAGGCCGTCGATGGTGTCGGCGTCGACCGAGGGCGGCAGCGGGTTTTCCCGGCACGCATCCATGAAGATCAGCGTCGGCCTGTCGGTATTTGCAAGCTCGGCCACAAGCGCGTCGAGCTGCACGGTCTGCAGCGGGATGGCGCCGATGGAGGTGAGCTGCGCGTCGACGGGAACCACGTAATTCTTGCCGTCAAGCTGGAAGCCGTGGCCGGCATAGTAGAGGACCACCGCTTCGGCATTGTCGATCTTGGCGCGGTTGCTGGCGAAGAGGGTCGTCAGCTCGTCGAGCGTGAGGTCGTAGCCCTCCACAACGTCGAAGTTGAGGCGGCGAAGCGACCGGGCCACGAGCTTGCCGTCGTTGATGGGGTTCTTCAACGCGTCGACGGTGAGGTTGTCGTAGTCCTGGTTGCCGATGACGAAGGCGACGCGCGGCGGCTCCGAAGCACTGATATCGCGCGCATCGCTGGCTGCCATGGCGGCTCCGCAGAGCCCGAAGCCGGTTGCGACAATGGTGGTACAGATCGCCTTAAATAAACGCGTTGTGCGTTTGAGGCTTTTCCCAAGCATTCTCGACGCCTCCCCTCATGCTGACGAAATATAATTCGCGCCAGTGTGCCGTCTAGATGGGGAAGACGATAGCAGCTCCCCCTCGCTTCTCCAATGTCCGGGAAGTGGGGACCTTCGCGGGAGCAGTCAAGCAAGAGACCATCATTGTGTGATCGGGATTACGAATCCCGTCCGCCGCCAAAGCGATAGCTGAGAGACAGTTTTCCGAAGATCGAACGCTGGTCTTCCGAAAGACGTCCCTGAATGGCGGCGCCTGCGGTCAGCCGCTCCGTGAGGTTTGCTGTGGCGCCAAGCTCGCCGCCGACCGTGAAGTCCGCGTCGTCGAAGGAGAAATTGGTGCCGTTGATGCCTGCGGTGTTGTCGTAGCCGACCCGCAGCTGCATCAGCGCGCGGGCGGTCGGGTTGATGCGCACGCCATTGTCCAGGACGAATGCGGTGGAGACGCCCGGCTCGAAGTTGAGGAGGCCGTAGCTGGTTTCGCTCTCGCTGAAGTTGGTGCCCACCGAGTCGGTGAAGCTGTTGCCGTGGAAATAGACGTAGGAGCCGCCGAAGCGCAGGTCGAGGCGCACCCGATCGGCGATGGGCATGTTGCGGCCCACTTTTGCCGACAGGATCAGGCCTTGCGTGCCGTAGCTGCCCTTGCCGTTGTTGTCGCCGTTGGTTGTGTCGGTTTCACCGAGCAGGCCCGCGACGCTGCCCAGCGCATAGTTGAGGTTGCCCTCGCCCTGGATCTTGCTGACCAGAACCGAGCCGCCCAGCACAGCGCCTTCGTTGAAGCCGGTGCTAGTGAACGGCGTTGGCGGCCCGCCATCGAGGCTGCGGTCCAGCGACACGTAGGACTGGACGTAGCCGCCGAAGACCGACAGGCGCAGACCGATATCCTCGATGCCCCACTGGGCGGAGGCGTCCAGCTCGCCGGTGGCAAAGAGCGAGAAATTGTCTGCGGTGAAATCGGGGGTCGCAAGGTTCGTTCCGCCGCCGGAAACCGAGTATCCGTCGTGGAAGACGCGGCCGAAGGAGCCGTTGGAAAAGACGCCGAACGTGGGCGAGATCTGCGTGCGGCCGGCGCCTCCGCCGAAGCCTGTGGCGCCATCGGCAAGCTGGGTGTTGATTTCACCGACCTCACCGCTGGTCAGCGCGGCGGCGGCGCCGTTGGCAACTGCGGGCGGCGGGTCGAAGGAATCACCCGCGTCGACAGCGGCGGACACCAGGACGACCGTGCCGTTGTTTCCCGGCCGCAGGGTCAGTTCGCGCGTCGGATCGTAGTTGGGGCCGATGCCCTCTGCGCTGAAGGTCGACAGCGCGGCCTGGATGAAGCGCACTTCGCTGTCGCCGTAGATTTTCGCGATCTCCACCTCCACCTCGCCGCTGGTCGGCGCGACAAAATTGACCTGGAGGATGTTGCGGCCAGAGATCTGGTCTTCCAGCTGCCGGTTGATCCGGCGCCGGTCGAAGATCAGCTGGTCGGCCCGCTGGTTGGCACTCACCGCATCCACGTCGAACCGAAGGGTGGAGTTCTGGAACCGCCCGGCCGAGATGCGCAGGCTGTCGTCCGCCGCTCCGTCCACCGCGTCGATGATGGAATTCTTTGCCACCAGTCCGCCGCGCGAGCCGCCGGAGATGAGGCTGACCGCCCCGGAAATCGCCAGACGCGAGTTGTTGATGAGACGCAGCTCGTTGATGCCCTGCTGGCCCGAAAGGCGGAATTTCGAGCGGGAGACCGCAAATTCGTCCACGCCCGACAGGTCGAATGTGGGCGCGCTGCTGCCGCGGCTCAGGAAGTTCGTGCCGGTGAGGGACACGTCGGTGGTGCCGGTGCCTTCGATCGTAACGGTGCCGCCGATCCGGGCGCCGTTCTTTTCCTTGATGTCGACGGTCTCGAAGCCGGTGATGGCGCCGCCAACCTCGCCGCCGGTGAAGTTCAGCGTATCGCGGCCGGTGCCACCGGCGAGGGTCCCGTCGATCCTGCCGTCGAACAGGGTGACGCTGTCATTGCCGGCGCCTGCGTCCACCGAGCCATAGCCGAAGCCGCCCCAGGTGATCGTGTCGTTGCCGCTGCCTGCCAGCACGTCCATCGACGCGAAATAATTCCGCGAAACCTGAATGTTGTCGTTGCCGGAGCCGGTGTCCACCGACGCATTGGTGGGAAAGCTCGCCCGCGGCGGCAGTGAAGTCGTCCGGCCCGGCGCGAGATTGACGCGGCGGCCGAAGATCACGGTGTCGTTGCCGGCGCCGGTGAGGATGGTGCCCTCGTACCTGGCGTCGCGGATCACGAATTCGTCGTCTCCGGCACCAAGGTCCAGAAACGCTTCGGTGTTTTCGACGGTAATTGTCTGCACCCGCAGGACACTGTCGGATCCCTCGGGGTTTCCGGTCACCAGCAGGCGGTCGTTTCCTGCAAAATCGGTGGTGACAGTGCGGTCCCCGGAGAGGGTCAGCTCGTCGGTGGATCTGCGGTAGGTCAGCGTCTGGGTGAAATCGCTCTGGCGGCAGTTCACCAGAATGGGCGAGGCGTTCTCAATGGCGCAGGCGGCAGCGGCGCGGTCGGGCGCCGCGAGGGAAACAGCGCCCAGCGCGACAGCGGACAAAGAAACACGCAGAAAGGCCTGACGGAGATCCATCCAGAAATACCTCGGTCTGATCTGCCGGTCCGCAATATTGGCAGCAAGTTTTAGAAACGCTTTTGCAACTTGCCTTACGTTTGCGCAGGCGCAACGGCAAAAGGGTCAGAAGACCGCTCATCCGCGCCGTCAGCCCGATTCGCTGCGCGGTTGTTGCCAGGCTGCAACATCCGCCGATGCTGTCCACAGCTTGTCCGCTGCGGCGCAGAGTCTTCAGGTGCCGTCACTCGCCGTATTTAAAGTAACGCAGAACTGCCTCGACATTGCTGCTCTTTGTAAGGCCCGCACGAATTTGCGCGATTTCCGCGGCTGCACTGCCGGCAGCGGAAATCTCGACTGCGGGCAGCGCATTGCCAGCGAGGGCCAGAAGCAGGTGGCCGCTTTCCGGGCCTGAGGTGCCGCTCATCACGGTGTGGAGTGCCGCGTCGTCCTGCCCGCGAGTGATGAGGTCGTCCAGCCCGTAAAGCCGCCCGTCGCTGGCAACGAGGTAGATCCTGAGGTCGCGCCCGTCGAGCCCGGTGACGGCGCCTGACAGGACGTCGCCGGGCTTGATGATGTCCTTGTCCAGCTGAAAGCGCAGCTCTCCCTCGTCACGCGGGGCGACCGCGTCGGCAAGGTCCACCAGCGGGCATTGGGCCGGCGTCACGATCTGAAGGTTGATCTGCGCCTCGAACCCGTTGCTTTCCTTGAAGTTGCTGTCGAACTCCTGAAATGGCGGGACCGTGTCGCCAAAGGCATCCACCACGGCACTGGCCTCGCCGTAGCTGGTCAGCCGGATATGGGTGCAGGGGCCGAGGCGGGATTGGCGCACATAGCGCAGGACGCTGTCCTGCGGTTCGCCGCTGGGGGCGAACGCACTGTCCGGGTCGATGGCCGCCAGGTCGACTGGCGGCGCTTCCGGATCCGGCGCGGCTTCGGTCACCGGCACGGAACCGACTTGTTCCGCGGCAGTGACCCCTTCAGGCTCAGCGGCGGTTTCGGGCGTGTCAGGCAGCGCCGCCACCACGATAGTCTCGGCGTCCGGCGCAGGATCGTCCGCGATCTCCTGATCTGGCGGGGTGATTGGCGCGGGCTCATCCTCCACCCGCACCGGCGTGATGATGGCGGCCGGCCGGGATGTGTCGTGCGTCACGGATGCGGTGCCGCCCGGCGCGTCCGTGGGCTCTGGAGGGGTCGGTTCGGCGCTGGCCTTCTGTTCCGGCGGGGGGGCCGTGAAGGCATCCGGATCGGACGTGTCCTCGGCAACGGTGGCGTCCGCCGGCTCCGAGGGCACCGGTTCGCCGGTGCCTGCTGGGTCCGGAAGAGCTTCGGGGTCTGGTGCGGGCGCGGCCTCTATGGCGGCCGGCTCCTGCGCCACGGGCGGTTCTGCATCCGGGATGGCGGCCGTGGCGGGCGCTGTGCCGGGTTCCGGCGCCGGGGCAGTTTCGGGCACGAGGGCGGCAACCTCGGGCGGCGGTGCTTCGGGCTCGGCATCCGGTGCGCTGTCGGGGGGCGCCTGGGTGATCGCTGCCGGCGGCGAGAGCGGGCTTTCCGGCGGGGGCGCCTGGTTGGTGACGGGCTCGGCGTTGTTTGCGGTGCTGTTGGCGGTGGACCGTGCGTCTGCCTCCAGGACGGCGTCCTCGGCGGGGTCCGGTACGGGGACGAGGGCAGGCGGTGCGGCGCGCGCGGGTTCCGCGCTGTCGGCCTGGCGCATCAGGGGCGGCGGCCCGTTTTCGGCGTCCGGCGGAATGTCGTTGTCGCCCTCGGTGAGGTAGAGCGCGCCGCCGCCCGCAACGAGGCTCGCCACCACAACGCCGGCGGCAATCTTTGCCCAAGGGCGTGCGCCGCCCTTTTTGGAAATGCCCGTCCGCAGCGCGTGGGCCTGCTCCACCACGGCGCCCATCGAAGCCACGCGGTCCTGTGGCTTGGGCTGGGTCATGGCCGTGAGGAGGCCGCGCAGGCCCGGTTCGACGCCGGAAAGGTCCGGCACCTTGCGGCGCTTCTCCACCACCTCCAGCTGCGTGCCGCCCATGTTGAGGCCGCGCCCCAGCATCGCCTCGGCCAGCACGATGCCGAGGCTGTAGATGTCGCTGCGCGCATCCACGCTGCCGCCATAAAGGCCGAGCTGCTCGGGCGACATGTAGTCGAACTTGCCGGCAATGGAATCGCCGATCACCGTGCCGCCGCCAATGGTGGCCGCCCGCGCGATGCCGAAATCGATGATCTTGGCGCGCTTCACGTCGCGGGCCGGGAGGATCACGTTGTCGGGCGAAATGTCCCGGTGGAAGATCGAGAGCGCGTGGGCGGCGCGCAGGCCGTCGGCAAGGCGCTCTGCCAGCGACAGCACCTCGTTGCGGCTGAGCGAGCCCTCGCCCGTGATATCGGACAGCGAGGTGCCCTCCACGAACTCGGTGGCGAGATAGGGCCGCCCGATGCCGGGGTCGGACGTGAACAGGTAGTAGCGGACGATGGCGTCGTGGAAGAGCTGGTTGAGCACCGCCGCTTCCTTGCGAAACAGCGCAATCACCTGAAGATTGTCGGCCATCTCCGCCCGGACGATCTTGATGGCAACAGCGTCGCCGGTCTCCACATTGTGGGCGCGGTAGACCATGCCCATCCCGCCCGCGCCGATCTGCTTCTCGATCTCGAAGATGCCGTTGAGGCGGGTGCCGGGCGGGATGGTGAGGCCGAAGCCGGCCACGCGGGTGGGTTCGTTGCCGGACATCACATCACCTTCCGCGCAGGATGAAAGACGGTGGTCTGGTTAGTGTCCACGTCGGCACGCACGACAATCACGCTCACGTTGTCTTCTCCTCCACGCGCCAGCGCCTGCTCGATCAAAGCCGAAACCGCCGCTTCCGGCTCGTTATGGATGACGTAATCGCGAATTTCGTCGTCGGTTACATGCAGCGTCAGCCCATCGCTGCACAAGATGAAGGCGTCACCTGCGCGCAGGTCGCCGTAGAGCACCTCCATCTCCAGCTCGTCGTAGACACCCACCGCGCGGGTGATGGCGTTCCGCCCCTTCCACGCAAGCGCTTCCTCCCGGCTGATGACGTTGCGGGCCAGAAGGTCGCCAACCTCGTTATGGTCGCGGGAGAGCTGGGCAAGGCGGTTCTGGCGGATGCGGTAGAGCCGGCTGTCGCCGGACCAGACGCAGGCGACGTATTCCTCATAGGCCAGCAACGCCACCACGGCGGCGCCGACCACGCGGGCCTGCTGCGCGTGCGCGTAGGCCACAAGTTCGCGGTGCGCGCGGGTGAGGCGGTCCTGCGTGCGGCCGAGGAGGTCGTCGGCGGAGGTGGCGCGGCCGATTGTGGTCATGGCGGCAATGACGGTGGCGCTGGCGTGGTCGCCGGCCGCCTCGCCGCCCATGCCGTCGGCCACCACCCAGATGCCATGGTCCGGGTCGGACAGGAGCGCGTCCTCGTTGCGGGTGCGCACCCGGCCTTCGTGGGTGCCGGTGGCGCAGTGGAACCGGAACTTCATTGCGGCAGGGCCTTGGTTGGCCCGTCTGCCGCCACCGTCGGCACGGCTGGCGCCGGACCGGCAAGGAGGGCGGCAAAGGCGGTGGGGGGCGGCAGTCCCGCAAAGGCCTCCCGGCGCGGGGCGTGTCCTTCTCCGCCAAGGGTCCACCATAACGAGCCGTCCACCGGCGCCTCCACCGAACCCGCAAGCCCGGCCGGGATTGCGGCAAGCCGGTCCAGCAGCGCATCCAGCGTCGCCTCGTGGGACAGGGCGGAGAGGAGCGCGGCCTCGACCGCGGCGAACCATCTTTCGTGATCGGGCCGGGGCGCTGCGAAGTCGCGGCCATGGGGGGCAAGGTCCAGCGCCAGAAGCGGGAAGTAGCGGCCCACCTTGTCCACCGACGGCATCAGCACGCCCGCCGCGCCGGACCCCGCCACCGACGCGCTCCACCAGAACCGCCACAGCGGCGCGCCGAGATAGGCGTCCAGCCACGTCGTGCCGAGGGTGGCTTTGCTCTGCGCCATCGCCTCCTGCAACCACGGCTCGATCTGCTCCAGAACAGGGTTCGGCACCCCGCGGGCGATGAAGTCCCGCCGGGCGGGGAGTTTGCCGAAGAGGGCGAGCACCGCGGCTCAAAGCTCCGCCGGGCAGCGGAATTGTCCCAGCGCCGGCAAGGTCAGCGGGTTGATGCCGGCGTTGGAGACGAAGCTGAACGAGAGCTGCTTGCCGCCCACGTTGAAGTCCACCACCAGCTTGCCGTCACTGGCCACCGCACGCCCGGCGCGCACCAGGCGGAACAGCGCCCACGGCCCCTGCGTGGCAATCCGCTCGGTTCTGGCGCTGGGGCCATAGGTGACGGACACGACGGCCTGATTGTCGGCATTGTCGCCCGGCCACTTCACCGGTTGCGAGTATGCGATGCGACTGGCGTGGACGAAGGTGCGGTTGATCCGCAGGACGCCGGAGGACGCGGTGGGGTCCAGCGCGCGGGTGGTGACGATCATGTCGAACTTCGGATCGGCCGACCCGTCTGCGAAGAAGGCCTCGGTGATCTCCGCTGCTTCCTCGAAGGCGCGCAGCGTGCGTTCCGACAGGTCCACCTGCGGCAGCCACTGCCACTGTTGCCCGGTCTTGTCGATGTAGGTGTCGAGATTGGCCTTGCGGAAGCCGTCGAGCAGACCGTCCGGCTTGAAGAGGGTGGCAAAGTCCCCCAGCGTCATGTCGCGGGCGCTGTCATAGAAGGGAAAGCGGTTGGCGAGGATCGCCTCGCACTGCTGCGTCACCTCCCGGTTGAACGATTGGGAGACGCGCGTGACCCGCTCGCCGCGCAGGTCCGACCCCACATCGGCGATGGCGGAGAGAACGAGACGGGAGGCGGGTTCGGGCAGGCGGGCGGCGTCTGCCCGCAGCGCGGCGAGTTTTTCGTTCAGCGCCTCGATGTCGGCTTCGGTGTCGGTCGTGCCGGCAGCAAGGTTGATGAGCCTGTCGTGCAGCTCGCTGAGCGATGCGATCACCGGCGGCAGCGCGGGTTCCACGTCGGCCGCCATCAGCTCGTGGATGGGGGCAAAGGCGTTTTCCACGGCGGCGCCGGGCTCGGTCTGCACGCGGTCGCGCACGGCGGCGCGGTTGTCGAGGTCGGCCGCGATGGTGAGCTGTGCCGGACCTTCGGCGGACGCGGTTTCGGCGGCATCCGGTGCGCGCTCTACCGCGGTAAGCCGCGTTTCGTCCGATACTGATTGCATCAGCTGGCGCAGCGGCGAGGCGGGTGAGGACAGGGCGCGCAGCGCGGTGTAGCGCGGCTTGTCGATGGCCATCGGCGTCAGCAGCAGCCTGTCCAGCATCTTGCGCCAGACGTCGACGTAGCGCGCCTGATACTTGGCGAGAAGGTCGGCCTGGAGGGTGCCGTACTGCTCTGCGAAGGCGCGCTGGTTGGCAGCATCGCCGAACAGCCATTCCTCGGCTTTCATTTCTTCCTCGATGGCCGGCAGGCGGTTGATGAGCGCCTTCTGGAACCCGGCGCGGGTGAAAAAAGAGGGGATCACCACGTCCGTCAGCGGGTCGCCTTCGCGGGTGCGGAACACGGTTTCGGCATCGGAGCCCGCCTGCTCCTCCAGCGACCAGTCGAACAGGGCCGGGTCGGCGGTGGCGTCGAGCGCGAGGCGGGAGAAGGCGAGGTCCGCCATCGGCACGCGGGCCAGAACGCGTTCGGCATCCTCCACCAGCGGCTGGTTGGGCTCGATGCCGATGGGGCGCCCCTGGTCGAGCTGAAGGAGGGCGGTGAGGTGTTCGCGCAGCGCCTCCCGGCCGCGGGCGTTGAGAATGCCGGAATAGACGTTCTCTTCCCAGTCGCGGACCATCCAGGCGACGATCACCTCGTCGTCCGTGTTCTGGCCGGTGAGCATCTTGTAGACCTCGAGCGTCTCGTAGACGAACTCGGGCTTGTCGAGGTTGGCGTTCAGCACCTCCTCCACGCGCAGGATCAGGCGGGAGCGGAACGAGCGTTCCAGCGCGCGGTGGTAGGCTTCCTCGGCGGCAGCGTTGAGGCGGCCGCGCTGGCTGAGGCCGAAGCCTTCGCGCATGGGAAGGTCCGCGCCGCGGGTGGCGTAGCCGACGGGCATGGTGCGCAAGGGGTAAAGCAGGGCGGACTGCGCTTCGTTGAGGTCCGGGTCGTCCACCGCGCGCTCGCCGATCAGGCTTGCAGCGCCCACGCGATATTCCTCCACCGCGTCATCCACATCGCCGATCAGCGCGTTGTTGGCGGCAAAGCTGACCCCCAGCGCCGCGATGCACACGCCCGTGACCAGCGCCACAGCGGCCAGGCCGGCAGCGCGCAAAAGGCCGTCGCGGCGGATCCGGGCACGGTTGTGGGTGACCCACCCCGCCTCACCGAAGATGACCCTGGTGAGGAGGTTGGTGAGGAAGAAGCTGCGCCCCTTGCCGGACATGCCGGACGCGGGCGCGTCGCCCTGCCCGAGCGCGCGGGCGCTGGCGCCGATCAGCTGGTCAAGCGCGGTGCCTTCCTGTGTGCCGGAGGTGAAGTAGAAGCCGCGCAGCACCGCGTTGGCGTGGTAGCGCGTCGGCTCGAACACCCGCGACAGGAAGGTCATCACCGGTTCGCGCAGCGCATTGAACTGGGACGGGAAGCCGAGGATCAGCGAGCGCCGCGCCTGGTTGGGCTCGGACTGAAGCCGGTCCAGCGTGTTTTCCGACAGGCGCATCACGAGGGCTTCCAGCTCGCCCGGCACGTCGGTGATGGTGTTTTTCGTGCGGTCCTCGGTCTGGAACGTCGCGCCCCAGACGATCTGGCGCTCTTTTTCGCGCAGGTCGCCGAAGAACTCGCCGAAACCCTGCAAGAGGTCGGCCTTGGTGAACATCACGTACACCGGGAAGGCGACCTTCAACTTGTCGTAAAGCTCGACGAGGCGGGTGCGAATGGCGTCGGCGTGGGCGTTGCGTTCGGCCTCGCTCATGGTGATGAGATCGTCGATCCCCATGGCGAGAATGACGCCGTTGATCGGCTGGCGCGGCCGGCTTTTGCGGATGAGGTCGAGGAAGGCGAACCAGGAGCGGCGGTCGAGGTTGTCGTCGCCATCGTCCTCGGTGCCGGAATCCTGCGTGGTGTAGCGGCCTGCGGTGTCGATCAGCACGGCGTCTTCGGCAAACCACCAGTCGCAGTAGCGCGTGCCGCCGACACCCTCGACCATCGCCTTCGCGCCGCCGGTCATCAGCGGAAACTTGAGGCCGGAGTTGATGAGGGCGGTGGTCTTCCCCGCGCCGGGCGGGCCGATGATGACGTACCAGGGGATCGAATAGAGGTAGTCGCCCCGGTTTGCGGTGGACTTCTTCAGCGTTGCCAGCGCGTCCTTCAGCCGGTCGGCAAGGACGGCGCCATCGTCGGCGGCGGGCTTGGTGATGCCGTCCTCCAGCGTCCGCGCCTTGCGGCGAGCCCGCAGGAAGCCGACGCCGAAATAAAAGACGATGAAGAGCGCAATGGCGGCGCAGACGATGGCGCGGTTGAGCGCGCTCGTCAGCGGATAGAACCCGTCCGTGCCAATGGACGGGCCCCAGAACCACACCACCATTATGAGCATGGCCGCGCCGCCGAGCGAGCCTGCGGCGCGGACGTAGCCGAGATAACCGAGAATTTGCATGGGCGGCTCCTACTCGGTCTCTGCGATGACGATGTCGACGCGCCGGTTGCGGGCGCGCCCGCCGGCGGTGCCGTTGTCGTCGATGGGGACGTTGGCGCCCTGGCCCTTCGTCTCGAACCGCTCGGGGTTGCCGGAGACCTCGCGCAGGAGACGCGTGACCGCCTCGGCGCGCTTGACCGAAAGGTCGTAGTTGGAGGCGAAGCGCACGCCGCGGTAGGGCACCGAATCCGTGTGGCCGATCACGGTGACGGCGCCGGGCACCTGGTCGATGACCGGGGCGATGCGGGCGATGATTGCGGCGTAATCGTCCGAAATGTCGGCGCTGGCGGAGCGGAAGAGAACGAGGCCGGGACGATCGCCGATGGTGAGGCGAAGGTCGCCGCCGCATTCGCCGATGTCGATCCGCGCGCCCTCGATGTCCGACAGAAGCGCCGCGCGCACGTCTTCGCACGGCGTGGGCGGCGGCGGGGCGAGCGGCACGGGCTCGGCAGGCGCTACGACGATCGGCTCGGGCTCGGGCGGCAGAGGGGCGGGGGGCACATAGTCCGGCCGCACGAGGGTGACCGGGGCCAGCGGATACAGCGCAAGCAGCTCCTCCTCCACCTCCGCCGCGCCGCCGGACAGCATCAGCCGCAGGCCCAGAAAGCTCCCGAACACCAGCGCCAGCGCGAACGCGGCGACGGCCCAGAGCGGCACGCGGTTCCGCTTGTCGCGCGGCTTGATGCCGGACCCCTGCCAGCGGGGCGACAGCTCGAAGCTTTCGCGCGGGCGGACGCGGCGGATCACATCGTAGAGGTCGCGCTGGATCTGCTGGAGCGCGGCCATGCCGCCCGGCGACGTGCGGTGGACGCCCTCGAAGCCGACGGCGAGGCAGGCGTACATCAGCTCAAGGACATCGATGTTGGCGAGCGGGTCCGCCTTCATCCGGCCCAGCTCCTCGAAGAAGCGGATGCCGCCGGTGCGCTCGCCGAAGAACTGGGACAGCATGGAATATTGCGTCCACAGCCGCCGGTCGTCGACGGGGATGTTCTGGACGACGTCGTCCGCCGTCGCGGCCAGCGCATACTTGGCCACCTGCGACTGGTCGGCCGAGTATCCGGACTGGGTCATCGCCGCCTCGAACCCGTCGATGGAGCGTGCCACCTCTTCCATGATGGTGGCGGACTGGGCACGCACCAGCCCGGCGCGCAGCTTGCCGAGCATGAGGAGGAGGGGGGCCGCCGCGCGCAGCATCTCGTTGTTGTTGAGCGCTGCCTCCGAGCGGAGGAGCGCTGCTGCGCCGATGGGCGAGTTTTCCGGGTTGGCCGGGGGCGCGCCGGCACCGGCACCGGCACCGGCACCGGCTGGGGCGCCACCGTTGCCACCGCCGCCGGCCGGCCACGGGTCGCGGCTCCATTCGTCGGTGGCGGGCGGGTCCATCGGCGCAGGCTTGTCGGCCACGGGGCGCCGGCCGCCGGGGTTGGGCAGGATGACGGTTTGCTTGTTGCGATCGCCATCCGATGCCATTGCTAGCGTCCTTCAATCACGGCCCAGAACTCCAGCTCGAGTTCCGGCCAGTCGCCTGAAAAGTGCATCCCCACGGCGCTCGCGGTCGAGAATTCGGGCCAGAGCGGGCTTTCCCGGTCGAGCGCGAAATAGACGTGATCGGACATCACGCGAAGCTGCGGCGGCGGGTTCGGCAGGTGGACGAGCGGCACGCCCGGCAGGTGCGCGTGGACGATATCGCTCATCTTGGTGTTGGGGCCGAGCTTGAAAAGCTGCGGGAAGCGCTGCTGGATCTCGGTCAGCGGCCTGCGTGCGGACACCTCCAGCACGAAGGTCGCCTCGCGGAACAGCGCCCGGTCGCGGATGGTGGACACGAATGCGTTCTGCGCCCGCTCGATGATCTCGAGACGGATGGCGCGGCGCGAGAAGCGGGCCGACAGGAACTCCTGAAGGTCGCGCACCACGGGGGCAAACGTGCCTTGCAGGTTGTCGTGGTCGTACTGGGGGTAGAGGCGCGCGCGGCGCTCGGGCGTCGCAAACGTGGCCATCTCGCCGGCAAGGCGCAGAAGCTCCATGTAGACGCGTTCGGGGTGGGTGTAGCGCGAGGCGCGCAGGTGCCGAAGCGGCGGCAGGCTGCGGTTGAGGAGCTGGAGCACCAGATAGTCCGCGCTCTGAAGCCCGCCGCCCGCGCTGGGGTCTGCGGCGTAGCGGGAGAGTTCTTCGAGCTTGGTTTCGACCCAGCCGATCGATCGGTCGAGCCAGCCTTCCGCGTTGGGGTGGGCGGCGATGGTCAGCACCGGGGGCGTGAACCGCTCGTCGAAGATGATCGTGCGGTCGCGCACCTCGACGATCCGGGCGACGGGCAGCACCGCGTAGCCTTCCTTGCGGGTGCGGCGGACCTCGTATTCCAGCCGCGGCTTGGCGAGGTCCACGTCTTCCTCGGTCTGCGTCTGTGCGGTGGAGTCGGCAATCAATGCGCGGTCGGCGTAGTAGCGGGTTTCGCGGTTGGCGGTGCGGTCGCCGATCTCGCGGGCCCCTGCGGTGGCGACGGGCATGGTCAGCCACACGATCCGGTCGGCAGCATCGTCCGCCACGGCAATGGCCTGCGCCACCGTGTCTTCTGGGATGGCGAAGGGGGTGCCGTCGGGCAGGATGCCGGTGGCGGCGCGCAGCGCGAACATCGACTGCTGGGCAAGATCGGTGTCGATCTCGAAGGTGGCGAAACCCCACGGGTAGGGCGATGCAAGCTGCGTGCGCTGCGCGAGCAGATGCTCGAAGTACCGGTCGTTCTGCTGCAGATGTTGCGGGCGGAGAAACAACCCCTCCGACCACAGGACTTTACTGTTCCAGTTCATTGCGCGCCCGTGTTGCCGCCAGAGTTCCCGCGTGTCCTCACCGTTCGTTGATCGCCCGGTTGTAGGCTTCGCTGAAGCACATCATGAAAACGTCGACCATGCCATTGTCGTGTTGGCTGGCACGCGCATTGTAGCGCTCCTTGTATACCTCCCAGAGCTTTGATTTTCTCGATGAAACGCCGGGTAGCGAAAAGCCGCCCCGATCTTCACCGCCGCTCGCCTCGATGGTTGCCGGGTCGAGATCCTGCAACATCCGCTCCACGGCCGATTGCATGGCGGCGTAGAGCGCCATCTGGTGGGTGCCCAGCTCGGTGAAGCTCTCCTCGAGGGATTCCTCGATGGAGAGATAGCTGCGGCTGGGGGGGCCGAACAGCACGTCCGCCGCCGCGCCAGGCGTCGGCATGAACTTGAACGGGTTGTTGCCGACCGCCTGCACCTGCGTCGCGGTGCCGGAGCGCATGTAGCCGCGGGAGGCCGCGCGGGCCTTCATCAGCTTTTGCATTCCGGCGATGGTGATGGTGATGAACTCGCCCACCTTCTGTGCGGCGTCTTCCGGCGTGTCGGCGGCCAGCCGGCTGCGCGGAACGTCCAGCGCCTCGGCCAGTGCGTTGAAGAAGCGCTCCATCTCCGGGCCGGCGGGAGGGGGCGGCGCGGTCCCGGCCGATGACGCCTCCGCTGCCGCGGCGAACCCGCCGGGGCGCGCAGCCTCGGGCGCCGCGTCCGCTGGCGGTGGTTCTGGCGCAGCGGGTGGCTCGGGCCTGTCCGCTTCCGGAAGGTGCGCGGGCGCTTCCGCCTCGGGTGGTGCGGCCGCTTCTGGCGCTGCTGCCATTTCCGGCAGGCTGGCGGGCGTCTCGGGGTCGTCCTGCCACGGGCCGCCCGTCTCTGCAGAAGGGCTGACAGGGGGGCGGGCGACAGGTTCGGGCGCCGGCGGCGTTTCCGGCACGGGCGGTGTATCCGGCACGGGCGGTGTGTCCGCCACGGGTGTCGTGTCCGGCGGGGGAGGAGGTGGTGGCGGCGGGTCCGCCGGACCGGCAGACCTGTCCACGGCGGGCAGATCCACCACCCAGTCCAGCATGTCGGCGTTGACGGGCTTCGCCTCGCGCTCGCGCCGCTTCTCCGGGCGCTCGGCCGGGGCAGCGCCGTCGTCGGTCACGTCCCACAGGGCGGCGGCGGAAAGCTCGGGCGGGCCTTCCGGCGCCGGATCTATCGTGCGCGAGGGCGCATCGCCGCCGTCCACAAACACGTTGATGAGGTAATCGCCAATCGAGATCCGGTCGCCGGTGCGCAGCCGCGTCGGTTCGGTCAGCCGCCGGTCGCTGCCATTGAGATAGGTGCCGTTGGTGGACACATCGGTCAGCCAGTAGCCGCCATCGCGATAGCCGATTTCGCAGTGGCGGCCGGACACCACGCGCGCCGGATCGGGCAACGTCCAGTCCAGGTAGGAATTGCGCCCGATATCGACACTCCGGCGCCCTTCCACCAGCAAAGACGTGGGTCCGCCGTCAGACAGGTTCGTCATGTTGTCGAGTTCGAGACGCAGCGCAACCAAACGGTCATTCCCTCTTGTTCATTGTTCTGGCGGCAATAAAGATAAACCGCATTTGATAATTATATTTCGCGCAGGGCGCGGCTAGTCAAAATGGTCTTCGATGTCATCGTTGGCAACTGCAATGGCTTCGTCAAGGCAGCGTTCGAGGCGGGCGCGGCGTTCGCGGAATGGTGCGCGCGAAACCGCAATCAGCACGGCGGCGCGCACGGCCTTTGCGGTGAGGTATGGCGGTGCCGCTACCGGCGCCGGCTGATCGCCGCCCGCAATGTTGCCGCCGGACCATCCGGCCGCGAACGCGATCCAAGTGGCCTGATCTGCGGATCCGGTCGCTTCGGCAATCTGCAGCGCTGCGATCCGCTGGGCCTCCTCCGGCTCGGCCACCCAGGCGTCGGCTGCCGCGAGTGCGCCGGTGGGGTCTTCGGTGCCCAGCGCATGCAGGCAGCGGCAGCCCCACCACACGGCTTCACGCCGCGGTGCCAGATAGGCGAAAAAGGACAGGCAGTCCTCCGGCGTCTCGCTGGCGGCCAGCTGCCTTGTAAAATCCAGCGGCGGCGTCTCGCTTGCGGCCGCCTCCACGTCGTCCTGCAATGTCGGGAAGGCCACGAAAAGATCTTGCGCCGTCTCAAATTTAATTCTCAAGAAAATGCCTCTTAATTCAATTTGATGATGGCGCCATTAATCTTGATCATGCCCGCGGCCTTAATATCAATGCCGCTTGGCGTCAGCTCGATCTTACTGGAGCCCACCTTGAAGGTCATCTTCATCCCCGCCTCGATGGTGATGCTCTGCCCGGCCTTCACCTCCTGATTTCGCGCGATGTCCACCGTCTGGCTGCCGGTGTCGAGCGTGAGTGCGTCGTCGCCCTTCTTCAGCGTGGTCTCTCGGGATGTACCTGCGGTGAACTTCTCGCCAATCTCGCGGGTCTCGCTGTTGAGAATGACGATGTTCATGTCTTTCTGGGCGTGGATGCCGATTTCCTCGGAGTCCTTCTTGTCCTCCAGAACAATCTCGTTGTAACCGGAACCGCCCTTGGACGAGTTCGACTTGATGCCGCCTTTGGTCTTGTTGGCCGGCAAGTCGTAGGGGACGGTCTTTTCGGCGTTGTAGACGGTGCCGACCACCAGCGGCTGGTCCGGGTCGCCCTCCAGATACTCGACGACCACCTCTTGGCCGATGCGCGGGATCATGATGGCGCCCCAGCCCTTGCCGGCCCAGGCCTGTGCCACGCGCACCCGGCGCGACTGGTCCTTCTGCCTGTCCCAGTGGAACTGTACGAGGATGCGGCCCTCCGCGTCGACGTCGATCTCCTCGCCGCTGGCGCCGACCACCTTGGCCGTCTGCGGGCCGCGGACGATGGGTTTGGGGGTGCTGCGCGGCGCGCGAAACTGCCGGTCGCTCGGCTGCAGCTCGTAGGCGCCGTTGTAGGGGTCGCGGCCATCGCCGGCGCTGGCCGTGGAGCGGTAGTCCTGCGCCTCAAACGTGTGACGGCAGCCGACCACCAGATACTCGATGTTCTCGCTGTCCTGCGGATGGTTCTTGAGCCTGACGAGCCCGCCCGGATAGGCGGCCGGAACGTCCCCCACCGCCTTTCGGCGCTTGTCGCCAGCCTGCTCTGCCTCCAGGCGTACCTTGGCAAAACGGTTGCCGTCGCCGGTCTCGGTATAGCGGCCCGGGTAGTCGTAGATCTCCAGCCCGTCGTTGGTGTAGCCGGAGGGATTGTTGTGGGAGGTCTCCATCTGCGCGCTGGGCTTGCCATAATCGTAGTCGTTCAGCGCAACCTTGCCGGCACTGAAACTGCGGGCTGCGGTCAGGTCCAGAAAGGACTCAGAATCGGTGCGGATGCCCACCAGCCGGTCCACAAACAGGATGTCGGGCAGGTTCGGCACGGGCGTGTGGGACGACTTGGCGTCCGCCAGGATCAGCTTGTGCCCCATGTCGCTGTGCTCGAAGAAATAGTAGATGCCGTCTTCTTCCATCAGGCGGCAGACGAAATCGAGATCGCTCTCGCGGTACTGGACGGTGTATTCGCGGGGCGGGTAGCTCTCGGTGAGCTTCAGCGTGAAATCGCTGAAGCCATGCTTGCCGAACACGTCCTCGATGATCTGGGGCGTCGTCTTCTTGTGGTAGATCCGGCTGTCGCTGGTGCGCGACAGGAGCCAAAGCCACGGCCGCAGGACGATACGGTAAAGGTTGTGGCTGTCGCTCTCGCCCAGCCAGTCGGCCCCCACCATAATGCCGGAGAAATTCCGCGCGGTGGTCTTTCCGTGCAGCGACAGCGTGCAGTTCTTGCCGATGGCGCCGTCAAAATCCACCGGGTTCTTGTCACCGATCGCTTCCACCGAGAACTCGAACAGGGTGCTGAGGCCTTCCGTGCCATCGAAGCGGACGGCGTTCAGAACGTCCTTGCCCAGCGGTGTCTTCAGCTGCGCGACGCGCTGATCCTGCGTGGGAGTGGCCATGGCAACGCCTTTAATTAATGTTCAATAAAAGTTACGTCGTAAAAAGTACTCCGAAAACATGGTTGGCGGCAGCGGCAAGAACAAGGCCGCGCGTGCGAATACAATATTCGAGCTGAAGCTCCTGCGTGAAATTCGGCAGCCGCGCCAGTGTATTGGCGCGACTGCCATAATGCTGGCTCAGCCCATGGTGGAGTTGAACGCACCACCATCGAGGAGCACGTTCTGGCCGATCATGAAGCCAACATGCTCGGAGCACAGGAACGCGCAGACCTTGCCGAATTCCTCTGCCGTGCCGAAGCGGCCGCGCGGGTTGGCGGCCTGCGCCTGCGCACGGGCCTCTTCAAGGGTGATGCCCTGGCTCTTGGCAGCGCCTGTGAGCATCCCCTTGATCCGGTCGGTATCGTGCTGGCCGGGGAGGATGTTGTTCATGATGACGCCGTGCTGGGCCACCTGCCGCGCGGTGCCGGCCACAAAGCCGGTCAGGCCTGCGCGCGCGCCGTTGGAGAGGCCGAGGCGGCCGATCGGCGCCTTCACCGATCCGGACGTGATCGACACGACCCGGCCCCAGCCGCGGTCGATCATTCCCGGCAACACGGCGGTGGCCAGAAGGATCGGCGTCAGCATGTTGGAGCGGAACGCGCCTTCCCACTCTTCGGCGCCCCAGTCGGACCACACGCCGGGGGGCGGTCCGCCGGCGTTGTTGATCAGAATGTCGGGCGCCGGCTCCGCCTCCAGCAGCGCAGCGCGGCCTTCGTCGCTGGTGACGTCGGCGGCGACAGTCTTCACATTTACGTTATACTTGGCGCGGATATCGTCTGCCGTCTGCTCCAGCGTTTCGGCGGTGCGTGCGTTCAGCACCAGATCGCAACCGGCTTCCGCCAGTGCTTCCGCGCTGCCACGGCCGAGCCCTTTTGACGAGGCGCAGACGATGGCCTTACGGCCCTTGATCCCTAAGTCCATTTGAGTTTCTCCTAAACCTACCTTGCGGATCGCATGGGAAGCTGCCGTACCGCAAGGTGGTCGCGCGGCAACGCGTCGCGAAACCTCTATGGGATCATAAAAACGGCTTCCATTTCGATTTGCGATGTGCATTCGTTGGGGTTGAGAACCAATTGGCGTTCCGCCCTTAGGGTGAATTCGCCGGACCGCGGCGGCAGCCGCGAACAGGGCCGCGGTGGCAATGCGGCGGCCCCTGGACGACGACGCTAACAGCCGCCTCGACGGCACTGGATCTAGAGCCAGCGGCGGAAGCGGCTGCGGCGGTGCGATGACAATCTGCGACCTTATTAAAACCAAGCGTGCCGTCAGGCGTTCATTTCAGAACGGCTGCTGGCGCGCGTTTTGCTGCGCAAGCCAGCGAGAAGGTCGTCACACGCTATTCGACGTTGGGTGAGGGCCTGGCGCGAAGGTACCGGGAGATAGGAGGCCGCTATGGCGCAAGGTACAGTGAAATGGTTCAATGGAACCAAGGGTTATGGGTTCATTCAGCCCGACGAAGGCGGGGCCGATGTGTTCGTTCACATTTCCGCCGTCGAACGCGCGGGCATGACTTCGCTGACCGAGGGACAGCGCGTTACGTTCGAGATGTTCAAGGATCCCAAGCGGGGCCGGACATCGGCTGAACAGCTGAAGGCAATCTAGGTCGGTCCCAGACCTTCAATCAACAATGCCGGGTGCCGGGGTGGGTCACACTCCGGCACCCCTTGGTGCCTGCGGTCGCTGAAGGGCGCCGGCTACCAGCTGCGGGTCGGACGGTCCATGATGGATCGACCGAACAGGCTGGCGGCCAGGTCGACCATCAGCGTCGCAGTGCGGCCGCGCTCATCCAGGAACGGGTTGAGCTCCACCAGATCGAGCGACCCGACGCGCCCGCTCTCGTGGAGCAGTTCCATCGCAAGATGCGCTTCGCGGAAGGTTGCACCGCCCGGCACCGTGGTGCCCACCGCCGGCGCGATGGCCGGCTCCAGAAAATCCACATCCAGGCTGACGTGGATGGGCGCGCCAGCCGCTTCCGCCTTCGCGATGGCGCCGCGCACCAGCACCCCCACGCCGTGCTCGTCCACGGCCCGCATGTCGTGGACCGTTACGCCGTGTTCGGTGAGGAGCGCCCGTTCGGCCGGGTCCACCGAGCGAATGCCGATCATGGTGATCTGCGAGGGGGGCAGCGGCGTGATCGGGCCGCCATAAATGAGGTCGGCGCCTTCGAGGCCCGCTGCGATGGCCACTGGAATGCCGTGGAGGTTGCCGCTCTGCGTGGTGCGGATGGTGTGAAAATCGGGGTGGGCATCCAGCCAGACGATGTGCGTTGCGGGCGCATGATCCATCACACCGGCCAGCGACCCGGCGGCGATGGAGTGATCCCCGCCCAGAAGGAGCGGGAACGCGCCGGACGCCAGCGTTTCGGCGACTGCGGTGCGGATCGCGCGGACCCAGCCCGCGGTCTCTCCCACATGGTGGGCGGGCAGATAGGGCGCATCGTTCATGTCGAGCGGGACGGGGGCAAGGTCGCGGTCCGCCGAGACAGTGTGGCCAAGGTCGGACAGCGCCTCCACAAGGCCGGCCGTGCGCAGCGCTGCGGGGCCCATCAGGCAGCCGCGCCGGTAGGTCCCGGACTGGGTAGGCGCGCCGAGAAGTGCAATATTGGCCAAATGAACGGTCCTCAGGATGCTTCGCAGACGGGCGCAGGGCGCCGCCACCTGTGGGCAGATGGCGCCCTGCGGGGGCTCAACTTCGCGGTTGCGGTGCCGTGAGGCAAGGCCGGTCCGCGGCGCTCAGTCTGCCGCGGCCTCGACCTCGAGGTTGAGGAGGCCGTAGATCCGGCGGGTGTATTCGCCGAAGCGTTCGTTTGTCTTCATCGACAGGGTACGCGGGTAGGGCAGCTCGATCGGGAAGACATCGGCCATGCGGGCGGGTCCTGCGGTGAGGACCGCGCAGCGTGAGCCCAGAAAGACGGCTTCCTGGATCGAGTGGGTCACGAACAGGATGGTTTTTTGCGACCGCTCCCAGATCTTCAGCATCTCGAGGTTCATCTTCTCGCGCGTGAGGGCATCCAGCGCACCGAAGGGTTCGTCCATCAGGAGGAGCTTCGGATCGTGGATGAGGGCGCGGGCGATGGCTGCGCGCTGCTGCATGCCGCCCGACAGCTCGTAGGGGTAGCTGTCCTCGAACCCCGAAAGGCCCACCATGGCGAGGAGATCGCGCGCCCGTTCCCGCGCCTCCTTCATGGGCAAGCCGATGATTTCGGCCGGCAGGAGCACGTTGTCGATGATCCTGCGCCACTTCAGGAGCAGCGCCTGCTGGAACACCATGCCCACATCGCGGCTGGGGTCGAGCGGAGCGCCGGGCGCGCCGATCGCGACGGTCCCGCCATCCGCCTTGATGAGGTCGGCCAGAATTTTCAGAACGGTGGACTTGCCGCAGCCGGACGGACCCACGAGGGAGACGAAATCGCCCTCGTGCACGTCCATGGTCACGTCGGACACGGCAAGAACGTCCCTGTCCCGGCCGCGATAGATCTTGTGAACGCCTTCCAGGCGGATGAGAGCGTCGGTCATGCCAGCCACCTTTCAAGATTGCGGGCGACAAATTCGTCGTCGGTGAGGTGCGGGTAGGTCGTGGCCACGCGCGAGATTTCGTCCGCCTGGCCGGGGCTGAGCCGCTCGCCGGGCGACAGGCAGCGCACCGCATCCAGAAGGCCCTGCCGGCGCAGCACCTCGTGGCAACCCGCAATGGCGCCCTTGAAGCCGTTTGCCACATCAAAGAGCGCTGCGTTGCAGTCGGTCACCTGGGGGTCGAGCGCCAACAGGTCGGCGGTCACCACGCTTTCGGCGGATGCGGCGCGGCAGCGCGCATGGAGCGCCACGGCGGCTTCGGTCCAGACCGACCAGTGGCCGAGAAGGCCGCCCCGGATGCGCAGGGTCACGAAACCGCCGTCACGCGCGATGGCGTAGGGGGCGATCAGGTCGCCGACGATGTGGTCGTCATTGCCGGTGTAAAGGGTGACGCGGTCTTCCGCCCGCGCGGCGGCGACACCGCGCACAACGTCCAGCGTGGCGTAGCGGTTGAACGGCGCCATCTTGATGCCGACGACATTTTCGATGGCGGCAAAGCGGCGCCAGAATTCGAACGGCAGCGCGATCCCGCCCACCGCCGGCTGAAGATAGAAGCCGAACAGCGGCATTTCGCGGGCGACCACTTCGCAGTGGTCGATCATCTCGTCGACGCTGGCGTCCTTCCACGCGGCAAGGCTCATCAGCCCGGCGTGGTAGCCGAGGCTGCGCGCAATCTGCGCTTCGGCCACGGCCTGGCGGGTGCGGCCGACGAGGCCGGCCACCTTGACGAGCGGACGGTCGCTCCACGCATCGGCGCTTTCCGAGGCAAGGGCGAGAACGTCCTCGTAAAGGCCATGCTCGCGGATCTCGAACTGCGTGGTGTGGACGCCAACGGCAAGGCCGCCGGCACCAGCGTCGATATAATAGCGGGTCAGCGCGCGCTGGCGCTTTGTGTCGATGCCCATGGCGGGGGAGAGCGCCAGCGGGTGCGCGGGGATGACCGTGCCTTCGCGCAGGAGCGTGAGCACGGGAGCCGGAATGTCGGTGAAGTGCATGGCGTTGGTCATCCAAGTTCCGGGCCGGCGGCGGCGTGGGTGAGGGAGTGGTTGCCGGGCAGGGGGTCTGCCCCACGGGCCATGCGCGCAAACGGCCGCTGCGGGGTGAAGCCTGCTGCCCGAAGCGTCGCGCCAAGCGCTGGCTGATCGTCGAACGCATCCACGATGACGGGGCCTTCAATTTGGGCGAGGGCGGTGTGCAGGAGGGCGTTCGCGGCGGCAGGGCTGGCAGCGGTGAGCGGCCCGAGATGCGTGGCGTTGCGGCCCGCGCGCGCCAGGAGAAAGCCGTCCTTTGCCTCCCGCGCGAAGGCCGGTGCGCCGGGCCGGGCCAGAAGGTCGGCCAGCACGCCGCGCCGGTCGAGCCCGAAGCTGCTCCGGTCCATTGCGCAAATCCAGTGCAGATCATCCGGCCGGGCAGGCCGTACGCTCGCCGCTGCATCGCCCGCGTGCCAACCGGTGCCTTGCCACCGGGTCAACTGTCGCAGCGGCTGAAAGCCCATGGTGCGGTAGACGGCCTCCCCGGCGGGCGTGGCGTCCAGAGCCGGGCGGGCACCGGCGCGCTCCAGTGCGGCGGCGGCGGTCTCCACAAGCCGGGTCGCGAGACCTTGCCTGCGGGCCGCAGCGGTGACCAGCACCATGCTGATCCACCCCACCGGACCGTAGGGAAGCGCAACGGCACTGGCGACGAGGCGCCCATCCGCTTCGAAGCCGAAGCCCAGACCAAGGCGCAGCATCATCAGCCAGTCGGCCTCGAGCTGGTTCCAGCCGGCCTCGTTCGACAACGGAAGCGCACGGCCGGCATCGAACGGGCCAAGGGAGAGCGGGCGATCAATAACGGCCATCGCGACGCTCGAATTTTGTGGGTTTGTCGAGGCTCGGCATGTCGCGCGCCACCCAGTCGGCGACCCAGTCCATCATGGTTGCCAGCGGCACCTCGGGGTAGCCGAACAGGCTGAACGCATGGGCCGAGTTGTTGAGCCACGCGTCCGGCGAGGGGGTGCCGGTGAACGCCGGCTCCCGGCCGAGGCGGGCGCCAAGCTCGGTCGCCAGCCACGCCACCGACAGCGTTTCGGGACCGCTGACATTGAGCGGCGCAGTCGGCGTTGTGGCATGGGCGAGGGCCCGCAGCGCGTAGCGGTTGGCATCGCCCTGCCAGATGACGTTGACGTGGCCGGTGCCAAGGTCGATGGCGCGGCCGGCCTTGATGGCGCTGGCAAGGTCGTGAAGGACGCCGTAGCGAAGGTCGATGGCATAGTTGAGGCGGATGAGGCGGCCCGGCGTGCCGTGGACATTGGAGAAGTGCTGGAACATCCGCTCCCGGCCCACGCAGGACTGGGCGTATTCGCCGGGGGCGTCGGGCGCCAGCGCCTCGGTGGCCCCGCCGCTCGTCACGGGCACGAAAGGGTAGACGCAGCCGGTGGAGAAGGCGGAGATCCGCGCGTTCGGGAAGGCTTCGGCCACGAGGCCGGGGAGGTAGGCGTTCATGGCCCAGGTCAGCCCCTGATTGCCGGACGAGCCGAACTTGTGCCCGGCCATGAAGACGATGTTCTTCGCCTGCGGGAGCTTCGCCAGCGCCGCCCTGTCGAGAAGATCGGCCTTGATGGTTTCCACGTCCGCCGCGTCAAGCACCGCGCGGCTAGCGGGGTCGCTGAACCGCGCAACGCCGATCACCCGGCGGCCGGGCACCGCGCGCCGCGCCATTCGCGCCAGGCTGGGGCCGACCTTGCCGGCAACGCCCAGCACCATGATGTCGCCGTCCAGCGCCTCGAGGTCACGCGCGGTTGCCGCGTCCGGGCGGGACAGAAGCTCCTCCAGCGTCTCGATGTCGGCGACGGTATTCGGCAGGGCGCCCACCTTGCTATCCGGGGCTTCAATGGCAGTCATCGGGTGGTCTCCGGAAGGCTGGGGCGGTGCTGGCGCCAGGGGCTGGCGATCTCGAAGGCGCGTGCGGCCTGAAGGACCGCAAGGTCGGCGTGGGGCGGCCCAACGATCTGCAGGCCCACCGGCAGGTTTGCCGCCGTAAAGCCGCAGGGCACCGAGGCGGCGGGCTGGCGGGTGAGGTTGAACGGCACGCAGAAGCTCGTCCAGCTGTAGCGGGTGTGGCCCGCGGGCCGCTCGATCCCGGCTGAAAACGGTGGCACGGCAAGCGTTGGCGAAAGGATGAAGTCGTATGTCTGATGGAGGGCGATCATGGCGCGGCCCAGTTCGGCGCGTGCCATCTCGGCTTCCATATGCGCCATCAGGTCCGCGCTCTGGCTGTCCTCGATCTCGGCAACCACGTCGGGGTCCATGAGCGCCATCTGTTCGGGGCCGAAATTGCGGAAGGCGAAGGCGGTGAAGCCACGCCGCAGCTTCGTCATCAGCGGGGCGGGGTCGTCCATGATCTGCTCCACCCGGTCCACCGTCGCGCCGGCCCCTGCGAACACGGTTGCAGCCGCCTCCGCCAGAGCCGCCACCTCGGGGTCGACGTCGGCAAAGCCGAAGGTGGGGCTGTAGGCGATGCGCCAGCGTGCGGGGTCTGCGTCCAGCTGCGATGCGTAGGGCGCCGGGTCGTAGATGGCGGCGGTCCAGTCGCGCGGGTCGGGCCGGGCGATGGCCTCCAGCATCCGCGCGGCGTCTTCCACCGTCCGCGTGATGGGGCCGAAGCCGACCAGCGAGGCAAGCGGCGTCGGCGGATAGGTGGGCACCCGGCCGCCAGAGGGTTTCAGGCCGAAGACGCCGGAAAAGCTCGCCGGAATGCGGATGGAGCCGCCGGCATCGGTGCCCAGCGCCAACGGCCCCATGCCGGCGGCCACCGCGGCCGCGGCCCCGCCGGAGGAGCCGCCCGGTGTCATCGACACATCCCACGGGTTGCGGGTGATGCCGGTGAGCGGGCTGTTGGTGATGGGCTTGAAGGCGAATTCGGGCGTGGTGGTCTTGCCCAGAAGAACGGCGCCGGCTTCGCGCAGGCGTGCGACGGCCGGGCCATCCTCGTCCCAGGGGCCAGCGGGGTCGATGGTGCGCGACCCCCGCAGGGTCGGCCAGCCGCGCGTGAGCACCAGATCCTTGATGGAGACGGGCACCCCGTCGAGGCTGCCCGACTGGGTGCCGTTCCGCCAGCGCGTTTCGGCGTCCCTTGCCGCCGCGCGGGCGGCCGGATCATCGACGAGGCAGAAGGCGTTGAGCGCCGGATTGTGGCGTTCGATCTGCGTCAATGCCGCGTCCGTCGCCTCCACTGGCGAGAGGGTGCCGGCGGCGTAGGCGGCCGTCAGCTCGGCGGCGCTGAGAAATGCGACTTCGGCCGTCACGCTGGCGCCCCGTCCAGCCGCGCGTCCTTCACCACCAGCAGCATTTCGAGCAGGACCACCAGCCCGTAAAGGACGATGCCCAGAAGGCTGAGGAGGATCACCGCCATGAACATGGCCGCCGTGTCGAGCGTGGATTGCACCTGGATCATCAGGTAGCCAAGGCCCTGGCTGGAGGCGACGAACTCGCCCACGATCGCGCCCGCCACGGCGAGGATGGCGCCGACCTTCATGGCCGAGAAGATGTAGGGGAGGGCGCCGGGCAGCTGGATCTTGCGGAACACCTGCCAGCGGCTGCCCTTGAGGGCGCGCACCAGATCCAGAAGGTCGGGCTCCACTTCGCGCAGGCCGCGGGCGGTGGTGATGAGAATGGGGAAGAACGAAATGATGAACGCAAAGAATGTGTTGGTCCAGATTCCGTAGCCGAACCAGACCACCAGAAGCGGGCCCAGCGCCACCTTGGGCACCATGGAAATGGTGATGAACAGCGGAAACAGCGTGGCGCGCAAAAGGCCGAACCACGAAAACAGCATGGCAAGCACCACCCCCACCGCAACGGCAATGCTGTAGCCGGCGAAGATCTCGAAAGCGGTCACCGCAATGTTGCTGCCCCACTGGTAGGTGGGCGAGGCGAGCGTTGCGACCGTTTCTGCCGGGGAGGGGAGAATGAAGGAAGGCACCCCGCCATAGGCGCTGGCGGTCCACCACGCACCCAGCACCGCCAGATGTGCGGCAATGGCCAGAAGCGTGGTTGTGGTGCCCTCGGGCAGGAGCGGCTGGCGGCGGCGGCGCGCCTCCGCCGCAGCGGCCATCGCAGCTTCGGCATTGGTGAGGCCGGATGCAGCCATTGAAGTTCCTCCGATGACGGCACATCTCAATCAACCGTTTGGTTGATTTTGTGGCGCGGCCGTGCCGCTGTCAACTCTCCGGGTCAGCCCGCAGCGAATTCATCACGAAGTCGATCACATGGGCGCGGCGCGCGGCGACGGCGGGCGGTTTGCCCAGCGGCTCCCCGAAGATGGCAGACAGGGTGTGGACGTTGCTGAAGTAGAAGAACCCCAGACCCGCAATGGAAATATACAGTTGGCGCGGGTCCACCCCGGTGCGGAAGAGCCCCGCCGCGCGCCCCGCATCCAGCGTATGGGCGATGCCTTCGATCAGCGCGCCGTGCAGGCCGGCAAGATGGTCCGCCTCGCGCAGGTGCCGCCCTTCGTGGAAATTCTCGTCCGCCAGGAGGGAAACGAATTCCGGGTTCTGGTGCAGGTAGTCGAACGAGAAGGCGATGAGCGCGCGCATGGCTTCGTCCGGCGCTTTCTGCGTCAGGTCGAGGGCGCGCTCCTTGGCGCGGATATCCACGTACACCGCGGTCAGAACCTCGCGGTAGAGCGCCTCCTTGGCACCGAAGTGGTGGTAGACGAGCTGCTTGTTGACGCCCGCCTTGCTCGCGATCTCGTCAATCCGCGCGCCCTCGAAACCGCGCCGGGCAAATTCCTGACGCGCGGCCGCCAGGAGAAGATCACGGCCGGACTTTCTCGGCTTGGCGGTTTTCTTGGGTTTTGCGGTGGTTTCGGGGTCGAGCACGTCCGTTCCTCAGCAAGCCGACTGTTCGCCGAGCGGTAGCACGACACAAAGAAATCAACCAAATGGTTGGGTGGTGTATTGACGATGTTTGCCGGTGGCGCCTAGCCTTCATCCCCGATGATTTTTGCACCGGGTCTGGGAGACTGACATGAGACAGTTCATCGTTGCGGGCGCCGCGGGCGCTCTTTCCTTGCTGAGTGTCAGCGCCAGTGCCGAGCCGTTGTCGCTCCTCCTCAACTGGACACCGGCAGCGGACCACGCACCCATCTATTATGCGCTCGACAATGGCCTTTACGAAGAGGCGGGCATCGAACTCACCGTGGAGCCCGGCAAGGGCTCCGGCATGGCCGCGCAGAATGTGGGCGTCGGTGCCAAATCGCTCGGGATTGCCGAACTTGGCACCGCGTTCCTCGCCAAGTCCAAGGGCGCGGATCTCGTGGCCGTCATGGCGATCTACGCAAATTCGCCGTTCACGCTGTACTGGCGCAAATCATCGGGCATCGAAGGCCCGGCGGACTTTGCGGGCCATACTCTGGGCAATCCCTCCGGCGACGCCGCACGGGTGATGTGGCCGGCTTTTGCCAAGGCAGCCGGCATTCCGGAAGACGGGGTGAGCTTCGTCAACATCGCGCCCGCAGCGAAGATCCCGACGCTGGCTGCCGGACGGGTCGACATCATCAGCGATTTCTACAACGGCCACGACCAGAAGATCGAAACGCTGGGCGATGATCTCGGCTCGCTGCGCTGGAGCGAGGTGGGGCTGAACCCCTATGGCAACTCGATCATCGTCAACGGTGAATTCCTGTCGGAAAACAAGGATATGGTCGCCAGATTCGTGGATGTGACGCAACAGGCGTACCGCACCTGCGCTGAAGACATCGAGCCGTGCATTGCGGCGCTGATGAACAACGCGAGCGGCCTCGACCATGATGCGATGGTGGCCCAGTGGGGCCGCATTGCCGAGCTGATGACCACCGAAGCGACGGTGAACGAGGCGCTCGGCTGGTTCGACCCGGTGCGCATTCAGGAAACCTACGACCTGGTGAACACCTATTTCGAGCTGGACGCCCCGTTCGATCCGGCGACCGCCTACACCAACGACTATCTGGATACCGCCATCAAGATGGTCGAATAGAAGCGCTGGCAACAGGCAGGACGAAAAAAGGGCCGCCCGGTGGGGCGGCCCTTTTGCAATCAATTCAGGATCGGCCTCGTCGCAGAGGCCGCTGTTCGGCTCAGCGCTGAACCGGCGCCAGCACCATGACCATCTGGCGGCCTTCGAGCTTGGGCTCGGCTTCCACCTTGGCAAATTCGCTCGTGTCGTCACGGACCTTGTTGAGAAGTTCCATACCGAGATTCTGGTGCGCCATTTCGCGGCCACGGAAGCGCAGCGTGACCTTGACCTTGTCACCACCGTCAAAGAATTTGCGGACGGCCTTCATCTTCACCTCATAATCATGAGAGTCGATGTTCGGGCGCATCTTGATTTCTTTGACCTCGAAGGTCTTCTGCTTCTTGCGGGCCTCGGCGGCCTTTTTCTGGGTCTGGAACTTGAAGCGGCCATAATCCAGGATCTTGCAGACCGGCGGATCGGAGTTCGGCGCGACCTCCACCAGGTCAAGCCCCTGCTCTTCGGCCAGCAGGACGGCATCTTCGGTTGTGAGGATGCCACGGTTCGAGCCGTCCGCGTCGACGAGCTGGACGCGGGGGACGCGGATATCGCGGTTGGTACGTGGGCCTTGCTTCAGGACGGGCTGAGGGGCGCGGTGTGGTCGGCGAATTGCAGTGTCTCCACTAATCGTTTTTCTGACATCGTAGCGTCTCGCAACCGGCCGATCAGAGTGTCTGACCGGACGCGAGCCGGGTTTCTTACCCTAATATAGCGCGGAAACGTCATCTTCCAAAAGAGAATGGTAGACGCCGAGCGTTTTGCGGTTCATCGCGTCGAGGGAAAAGTGGGTCAAAGCATGCGCCCGGCCCCTGATTCCTATGGTTTCGCGAATGTCGCGCGAGGTTTGTAGCGCGGAAAACAGCGCCTCCGCCAGTGCCGGGGCATCGCCGGGCGGAACGCGCCAGCCGGTGCGCCTGTCCCGCGGGACCTCCGGCGGCGCCAGAACCGTTTCGCGGACCGCACCATGGTCGGACACCACCACCGGCACACCGGCGGCCTGCGCCTCCACCGCGGCACGGCCGAATGCTTCGGGCTCCACCGACGGCACGACCGAAACGCTGGTAGCGGCCATGGCGCCCGGCACATCGCTCACATGGCCGACAATGCGCACCCGCTCGGTGAGCCCCATCGCCCTGGTCCTGGCAACCAGCCGCTCGCGGTAGCCGGTGCGGCCCTGGTCGTCGCCGGCCATCACGCACACAAAGGGGCGCGCATAACGCTCCTGGAGGATGGCGAGTGCGTCGAGCAACACCTCCTGCCCCTTCCACGGCGTCAGCCGGGCAAGGTGCAGGATCACCGGGTCGGCCGGCTCCACCTTCCATGCCTTGCGGAGCGCTGCTGCGCGGTCGCCGGCATCTTCCTCGAAGCTCGACAGGTCGATCCCGCGCGGGATGGTGATGATCCGGTCGGCCGCAAAGCGATGGCGCTTGCCGATCAGCGCGGCGGTGTAGGCCGAATTCGCGATCACGATGTCGCCGCGCGCCATCACCGAATTGTAGCGGTTCTTGATGGCGGTCTTTTCGTTGTAGGCCCCGTGATAGGTGGTCACCAGCGGCCGGTAGGTCCACGATGCGGCCCACAGCGCGGACCAGGCCGGCGCGCGCGAGCGGGCGTGAATGATGTCGACGTCTTCTTTCTCCATCAGCGCGGCAAGCCGGGCCGCGTTCCGCCTGAGGCCGAAGATCGCCTTGGTGGCAACGGGCATTTCCACATGCTCGGCCCCGGTCGCCAGGAGCTCGTCCACCATGCGCCCGCCTTCGGACACGACAATGGCGCGGTCCCCCTTGGCGACGAGCGCGGCGGCCACGTCGATCGTCGTTCGCTCCGCCCCGCCCGTTTCAAGGGATGGCAGGACTTGCAGGACGGTCATCGGCCGTGCGCTCATCCGGGTTCCTTCGCTGTTTGGCCGCCCGCTGCGGGTGCGTCCGCGATCCAGTAGCAGAGAGTTCTAGGGGAATGGTTGACATGAGTCCGCAACGAATTGGCTCGGGCGCTGACGAGATTGCCGTCGAGATAACGCCCGGCAAAGGCCCGCCGATCCTCTGGCTCGGCGGCTTTCGCTCCGACATGACGGGCAGCAAGGCGTTGCGGCTGGCGCAGTGGGGCGCCGAAAAGGGCCGCAAGGTGGTGCGGTTCGACTATCGCGGTCACGGTGCCTCCAGCGGCACGTTCGAGGATTTCGTCCTGTCCGACTGGCTGGCGGACGCCGAGATGGTGATGGGCCGCTTCTGCGATGAGGCGCCCGTTGCGGTGGGCTCTTCCATGGGCGGCTGGATCGGCCTGTTGCTCGCAAAGGCGTGCCTGGCGCGCGGTCGGCCGCTGGCGGGCCTTGTGCTGATTGCCCCTGCCGCCGACTTTACCGAGCGGCTGATGCTGCCCCGCCTGCCGGAGGCTGCCCGCAAGACGCTCGCCGAAGAGGGCCGCGTCGACATCCCGTCGAACTATGACGCGCCCTATACGGTGACGGCGCGGCTGTTCGAGGATGGCCGCCAGCACCTTCTTTATACCGATGACATGATCGACGTGGGCTGCCCGGTGCACATCCTGCAAGGGGTGGAGGACGACGCCGTTCCCTACGGGCACACGCTGGAGCTGGTGGAGCGGCTGGCCCACGACGATGTGGTGCTGACCCTTGTGAAGGATGGCGACCATCGCCTCTCCCGCGAGGCGGACCTTGCACGCCTGATCGCGGCGGTGGAGGGCCTTGTCTAGTCGGTCCTGTGCCGCCTCGGCGGAGATGGTGCCGGCGGGCGGTCTTCCCCCAGAATGCGGTTGGCGGCACCGTCCATATCCTCGAACTGGTCGGTGCGGATGCACCAGAAGAACGCCCCGAGCCCCACAAGGCCCAGGAAAAGTGCTGCCGGCACCAGAATGACGAGAATGTTCATGCCGCAACCGGGATGCTGGCGCTGGGTGCTGTCTGGCGCGGGGGCACGGTCCGGGCCGGGCGCGGGGTCAGGCGCAGGGCGTTGAGGGTGACGAGGATCGACGACGTGCTCATCGCCACTGCGGCCACCAGCGGCGAGGCGAGGCCCAGCACCGCCAGCGGGATCGCCACGGCGTTGTAACCGGCGGCAATGGCAAAATTCTGCAAGATGAAACGGTGGGCCCGGCGGGCGGTCGCGATGGCCTCCCATGCCTCGGCAAGGTTTCCGCCGGTCATCACCACATCGGCTGCGGTGCGAGACAGGTCGGACGCGTCGGCCGGGGCGATGGAGGCATAGGCCGCCGCAAGGGCCGGGCCGTCGTTGAGGCCGTCCCCCACCATCAGGACGCGTTCGCCGGCAGCGCTGCGCCGTGTCAGGCAGGTGAGTTTCGCTTCGGCAGACATGCCGGCCGTCCAGTCCTGAACGCCCAGCGTCTCGGCCACGGCGCTGACCCTGTCGGCGCTGTCGCCGGAGAGGATGCTGACGGCAATGCCCGCGGCCCTAAGTTCGGCGACCAGCGCCTGTGCCCCCTCCCGCAAGCGCTCGACGACCGGCAGCGCAACCGGGGCGTCGTTGCCTCGCTGGAACACCAGCCCCTCGCCGCCGCCGGAAGCGCCGAGGTACACCGGCGCCCCGTCGATGGTGCCCCGCACGCCGCGCCCGCGCTCCTCGGCCACCGCGGCAACCGATGGCAGCGAAAGCCCCCGGTGCACCGCTGCTTCGCGCACCGCCCGCGCAACGGGGTGGGTGGAGTGACGGGCAAGCGCGGCTGCCGCGGCGAGGGCTGCTGCGGGAATGTCGGCCTCCGGGTCGAGGGCCGGGGTGGTCAGCGTGCCGGTCTTGTCGAAGGCGGCGGCGGTCACGTCCTTCAACCGTTCCAGCGCGCCGCCGTCCTTCAAAATGAGGCCGCGGCGAAAAAGCCGGTCGGACGCCGCGACCTGGACGGCCGGCACCGCCAGGCCCAGCGCGCACGGGCAGGTGATGATCAGCACCGCAATGGCCGTTGCCACGGCAAAGCCGGGCGAGGCGCCGGCAACCAGCCAGCCTGCCAGCGTGAGCGCTGCCAGAAGGTGCACGGCGGGCGCGTAGATCCGCGCGGCACGGTCGGCAATGCGGGCGGGGCGTGAGCGGGTTTCCTCTGCGGCGCGTTGCAGGTCGGCAAGGCGGGTGAGGAAACTATCAGCCGCAGGGCGGGTCGCGGCAAGGCGCAACGGGCCGGACAGCGCCAGCGCGCCGGACAGGATTTCGGCCCCGGCCGCAATGGTGACCGGGCGGCTCTCGCCCGTTGCCAGCGAAAGGTCGACCGCGGCGGCGGCGTCCAGCGTGCCATCCACCGGAATGCGCTCGCCCGCGGCAATCTCCAGCACCATGCCGGGCCGCACATCGCAAAGCGGCATGGGGACGGTCGATCCGTCCGCGCCGAAAACGTGCGCGGTGGCGGGCGCTATGGCGGCAAGTTGGCGGACCGAGGCGCGCGCGCGCTCGCGCATCATGTGGTCGAGGACGCGGCCGGCCAGAAGGAAGAACGTGAGCGTGATCGCCGCATCGAAGTAGGTTTCGCCGTCGCCAGCCACGGTGCGCGCCAGGCTGAGCCCGGCCGCCAGCACGATGGCGAGCGCAATGGGCACGTCCATGTTGAGCCGGCCGCCGCGCAAGGCCCGCAGCGCCGAACGAACGAAGGGCCGAGCGGCGTAGGCCAGCGCCGGCAGCGCGATCAGCGCCGAGAACCAGTTGAAGAACGCCGCCGTGCTGTCCGCAGCGCCGGACCAGACCGAGACGGAGAGAAGCATCACGTTCATGGCGGCAAACCCGGCAACGCCAAGGGCGCGGATCAGGGTCCGGCCTTCCTCGTCGCGGATCGGCTGATCCAGCGGGGTGAGGCTGTAGCCGAGTTCGCGCACGGCCGCGACGGCGTTTGCGGGCGACGACGTGCCGTCCCATGAAAGGGTGAGCGTGCGGCGGGTAAAGTTCACCCGGCCCCCGACGCCATCGCCTGCAGCAGCCACGGCATCCTCGATCCGCCCGATACAGGCCGCGCAGCTGATCTGCGGCGCGTGGAGCGTCAGACTGTATCCGCCGTCTGTCCGGCGCACCGCGGCATCCATTTCCGGCGAAAGGCCGGTGGATGGTGCCACCTGCGCGCGGAAATCGCCGCAGCAGCTCATCGCGGCAATATCCGCATCAACAAGGCAGGAGGGGCGGGGGCCGCGGGGCGGTGGGCGATGATGTAGGTTTTCAGCCGGGCAAGGCACAACTGGCAGGCCAGCGGCGGGCTGCGCCGCACGCCGCTACTCATGAACATCGGCGACCAGCCGCCAGCTCAAGGTCTCCTCGCCGGTGCCGACGGCCACGGTGATGGCCCAGCGGCCGGGCGGCAGCGTCTCCGGCGCCACCAGCACGTTTCCCTCACGCCGCAGCGGGAGGACGAATGGGGCGCCATCGGCCGGCATTGCTTCTATGCTGGCCTCCTCGGCCACGGCCAGCGGGCGGCCGAGCGCGTCGCGCGCATCCACCATCACGCGGCCATTCTCGGCGGTGAGGGCGATGGACCACTCCCGCGCATCCGCAATCTTTCGTGCCGCTTCGTCGCGCGCATAATCGATGGAGGCGACATAGCCGTTCTTGGCCACAAGGCCGGTCCAGCTCGACGTGGCGAGTACCGCCATCGAGAGGTTCACGACAATCACCGTGCCGAAGAACATGAGCATGATGGCGAGCATGTGCCCACCGGTGAAGGGTCTGGTCGGGGTCATTGCGGCACCTCGAAAACGGCTGCGGTTTCGGACGATTCGCGGCCATTCATGTCAAACGTGCGGAACGAGAAGGGCTGCGGCGTTTCGCTCAGGTCGGCAGGGTCGGCTGCCACGAAGACGCGGAACTCACGCACGCTGTCCGGTTCGACGGGGACAGCGAAACGGCGCGCTGCGTCATGGGTGAAGTCCGGGCTCCACATCAGCCCGCCGGGAAGGCCGACGAGCCCGAAGTCGAACGTGCGCGGCGTCGGCTCCATGTTCAGCACCTTGACCGTGTAGCCGTTGCGCACCGAACCGTCGGAGAGCTGGACGAAGCGGGGGTTGCGGTCGTGGGCGACCGAAAGGTCGAGCCGGTCGCGCGCGATCACCGCAACCAGCATCGCGACGCCGATGAGCGACCACAGGCCGAAATAGACGAACACGCGCGGGCGCAACACTTCGCGCCAGCCCGGCAGCACCTGCTGGGCGCGCGCGATCTCCGCGCCATCGGTCGCGGCACGGGCGGTGTTGGCGGCATAATCGCCCAGTGTTGCGTAGGAGATCAGCCCGCGCGGTTTGCCGATCTTGTTCATCACGTCGTCGCAGGCGTCGATGCACAGGGCGCAGGTGATGCAGGGGAGCTGCTGGCCGTCGCGAATGTCGATGCCGGTGGGGCACACCGCGACGCAGGCGTTGCAGTCGATGCAGTCGCCCATCACGCGGCCCTCGGCCGCGCCGCGCTTCCTGTGGCGCGAGCGCGGCTCGCCCCGCCAGTCGTTGTAGGTGACGGTGAGGGAGTGCTCGTCCATCATTGCGGCCTGGATGCGGGGCCAGGGGCACATGTAGGTGCACACCTGCTCGCGCATCAGCCCGCCCAGCGTGTAGGTGGTGAAGGTGAGCACCGCCACCGTGCCGTAGGCGACAGGCGCCGCCTGCCCGCGCATGAACTGGCCGATGAGGGTCGGCGCGTCGGCGAAATAGAAGATCCACGCGCCGCCGGTCGCCACGGCAATCAGGAGCCAGATCCCGTGCACGGTGGTTTTCAGCCGGATCTTGTGGGCGCTCCACGGGCTATTGTCGAGCTTGATGCGGGTGTTGCGGTCGCCGATGACGAGGCGCTCGACCCAGACGAACAGGTCCGTCCACACCGTTTGCGGGCAGGCATAGCCGCACCACGCGCGGCCCACGGCGGAGGTGACGAGAAACAGCCCGACGCCCGCCATGATGAGCAGGCCCGCGACGTAGAAAAATTCCTGCGGCCAGATCTCGATGGGGCCGAAATAGAACCGGCGGCTGGCAAGGTCGACAAGCACGGCCTGGTTGGGCGCATAGGGGCCACGGTCCCACCGCAGCCACGGCGTGACGTAGTAGATCGTGAGCGTGATGCCCATGATCCACCATTTCAGCGTGCGGAACGTGCCGTGGACGCGGCGCGGGTAAATCGGCTCCCGGCCCTTGTAAAGCGATGCCTTCTTGCCGTTGTTGACGGCCGCAACATCGTATTGCGCGACCGGGGCGCCGGAAGCGGATGTGCCCTCGGTCTGGTGGAGGGTGGCAGGCATGGCCCTTGCCTTCGATCGTTCGAGAAGGACGGACCCTATGCCCCGCCTCGGGGCGGAGCGTTGATCGAGATCAACGACACCTGCGCCGGCTCGTCGCGGCAGGCGTGCTGACCGGAGAATGATTCGACCATGATTCAGGCCTGCCTCAATGGCGACCGCACCAAGCGGCAGAACCCCGCCGTTCCCGTCACCGTCGCCGAGCTTTCCGCCGAGGCGGTCGCCGCCTGCGCGGCGGGGGCGAGCGCGCTGCACCTCCACCCGCGCGGTGGGGACGGTGCCGAAACGCTTGCGCCCGAGCTTGTGGCGGCGTGCCTTGCGGCGGTGCGGGCGGCTGTCCCGGGGGTCCCCGTCGGGGTTGGCACCAGTGTCGGCATTGCGCCCGGCGGCGCGGCCCGGCTCCGCCATATCGCGGCATGGGAGACCCTGCCCGACTACGCGTCCGTCAACCTCAACGAGCCCGATGCGCCGGAAAACATGGCTCTGATGCGCCAGAAGGGAATCGGCATCGAGGCCGGCATCTGGACGCTTGGCGATGCCGAGCGCTTCGTTGCGCTGCCGCACCGCGATGAGTGCCTGCGCATTCTCATCGAGGTGATTTCACCGGACCCGGATGCGGCGCGCGCCGAATATCATGCCATCACCGGGGTGCTGGATGGCGCGGGGGTGACACGGCCCCGGCTCCTCCACGGCCTCGACGGCAGCGCGTGGGCCATGATCGCAGAAGCGGGACGGGACGGCCTCGACACCCGGATCGGTCTTGAGGACGCGCTCCTGATGCCGGACGGCACCCCCGCCCCCGGCAATGCCGCAATGGTGACGGCGGCGCGTGCCCTCTATCGCGCCTGAGCTTCGGCCGACTATGAACCGGCCCCCTCGCCATTAAAAAAGGACGGTGCCTTGCGACACCGCCCTTTTCCCATTCGCGAACCTGGTGGCGCCTACTCGCCGCCGCCCAGCGCGTGCACGTAGATTGCCAGCTTCTTGCGCGTCGCCTCGTCGAAGCGTTGCGCCCAGGGGGGCATCACGCCCATGCGCGGGCTCGTCACCTGCGCCATGATGTCGGCGTGGTCGGAGCCGTAGAGCCAGATCGCATCGGAGAGACGCGGGGCACCGAGGAGGTGGTTGCCGCCGCCATCGGCACCGTGGCAGGCCACGCACTGGGTGGCGAAGGTCTGCGCGCCGCGTTCCGCTGCCGCCTCGTCGTGCTCCAGGCCGGAGAGGGAACGCACATAGTCGGCAACGTCGGAGATCTGCTGCTGGTCGAGGATGCCGAGCGCGCCGTAGGCCGGCATGGCCGAGTTGCGTGCCTCGGGGTCCTCTCCGTTACGCACGCCGTGGCTGATGGTCTTGTAGATGGCGTCCATCGTGCCGCCCCAGAGCCAGGAATCATCGTTGAGGTTGGGGTAGCCGAGCTGCTGGCTGCCCTGCGCGCCCGAACCGTGACACTGGACGCAGACGATCTTGAACGCCGAGGCGCCAGAGCGCTGGGCGTAGTCCATCAGCCCGGCGTCGGCGGCGATCTCCTCGAACGAACGGTTGGCGATCTCCGCGTCCATCTCGGCGCGGCTTTGCTCGATCGCCGTCATGTCGGCAACCAGCTCTTGCCGGCTCGACCATTTGAGCGCGCCGGGCCAGGCCCGCTCGATCAGCGGGATCGACGGGTAGGCGATGGTGTAACCAACCGCGAAGATGATGCAGGCGTAGAAGATGTAGAGCCACCAGCGCGGCAGCGGGTTATCCAGCTCGCGAATACCGTCCCATTCGTGGCCGGTGGTTTCGGTGCCCGTGGGCTCGTCGATGGGCCGCTTCGTGCTCACGTCTTTGTTCCCTTCTCATCGGGACGGTCGTCTGCGGGCCGTGCCGCCTTGATGTCGTTGATGGATTGATCGGGGCCGGCCGGGCTTTCCGGCGCATCGAGCGGAATGCGAGCTGCACGCTCGTACTCCTTGGTGGCACCGCGGCGGAACAGCCAGACGATGAGAATCACGAACAGAAGGGCCAGAAGAACGAGGCCCCAGGTGTCCGCGAAGGCGCGGAAATCGTGGTAGTTCATCGCCCGCTCTCCACTGGCTCGAAGGTCGAGAAATCCACCAGCGTGCCCAGCATCTGGAGGTACGCGATGAGCGCATCCATCTCGGTGGTCTCGCCGGGGTTGTTGTCGAAGTCGCGCGCATTCACCCGGTCGCCGTAGCGCTCGATCAGGCCTGCGGGGTCGCCGTCACCGGCCTGGGCCAGCATGTCGGCGGCGGCATTCTCGATCATCGCCTCGGTGTAGGGCACGCGCACCATCCGGTTGGTCGCCAGATCGGCCTGGATGACACTGGGGTCGACCTTGCGGTCCCTGAGGAAGCCGTATTTCGGCATGATGCTTTCCGGCACCACGGAGCGCGGGTCGGTCAGGTGCTGCCAGTGCCATGCGTCGGAGTAGCGCCCGCCGACGCGGGCAAGGTCCGGCCCGGTGCGTTTCGAGCCCCACTGGAACGGGTGGTCGTACATCGACTCCGCGGCCAGCGAGTAGTGGCCGTAACGCTCCACCTCGTCGCGGAACGGGCGGATCATCTGGCTGTGGCAGAGGTAGCAGCCCTCGCGCACATAGACGTTGCGGCCCGCCAGCTCCAGCGGCGTGTAGGGCCGCATCCCGTCCACCTTCTCGATGGTGTTGTTGACGTAGTAGAGCGGCGCGATCTCCACGATGCCGCCGATGGCGACAACGATGAAGGTCATGATCAGGAGGAGCGTGATGTTCCGTTCGAGCCGGCCGTGGTCGAAGAATTTCTTCTTCTGCGGCACTTCCGGCGGAGTGGGGGCGCCTGTTTCCGTTGCTGACATGGGGCTACTCCGCAGGCTGGAGGGCGGCGGCAGCGGCCGGCGTGCGCTCGGAGCGCATGCGGATCGTCTGCCAGACGTTGAAGGCGAACAGGATGCCGCCGGTGAGGTAGAGAACGCCGCCAAGGCCGCGGATCACGTAGTAGGGGAACAGCGCCGCCACGGTTTCGGCGAACGAATACACGAGGTAGCCGTCGGCATTGTACTCACGCCACATGAGGCCCTGCGTGACGCCGGAGATCCACATGGACGCGGCGTAGAGAACGATGCCCAGCGTCGCCAGCCAGAAGTGCCAGTTGACCAGCCGCAGCGAGTAGAGTTGCGGTTTGTGCCAGAGGACCGGCACCAGATAGTAGACCACGCCGAAGGTGATCATCCCGTTCCAGCCGAGTGCGCCGGAGTGGACGTGGCCGATGGTCCAGTCAGTATAGTGCGACAGCGAGTTGACGGACTTGATGGACAGCATCGGCCCCTCGAAGGTCGACATGCCATAGAACGCGATGGCCATCACCATCATCCGCAGGACCGGATCGGTGCGCAGCTTGTCCCACGCGCCGGACAGCGTCATCAGGCCGTTGATCATCCCGCCCCAGGACGGCATCCACAGCATGATCGAGAAGGTCATGCCGAGCGTCTGCGCCCAGTCGGGCAGGGCGGTGTAGTGGAGGTGGTGGGGACCTGCCCAGATGTAGAGGAAAATCAGCGACCAGAAGTGGACGATGGAAAGCCGGTACGAATACACCGGCCGCTCCGCCCGCTTGGGGACGTAGTAGTACATCATCGCAAGGAAGCCGGCGGTGAGGAAGAAGCCGACGGCGTTATGGCCGTACCACCACTGGGTCAACGCATCCTGCACACCCGAATAGATGATGTAGGACTTGGAGCCGAACCACGAGACCGGCACGGCGAGGTTGTTGACCACGTGCAGCATCGCGATGGTGACGATGAAAGCGAGGTAGAACCAGTTGGCGACGTAGATGTGCGGCTCCTGCCGGCGCACCAGCGTGCCGAGAAACGAGATGAGGAACGCGACCCAGACGATGGTGAGCCACAGGTCCACGTACCATTCCGGCTCGGCATATTCCTTGGACTGGGTGACGCCCATCAGGTACCCGGTGGCCGCCAGAACGATGAAGATCTGGTAGCCCCAGAAGATGAACCAGCCCATCGTCTCGCCGCCGAACAGACGGGCCCGGCAGGTGCGCTGGACCACGTGCATCGTGCTGGCGATGAGGATCGATCCGCCGAACGCGAAGATCACTGCCGAGGTGTGCAGCGGGCGCAGCCGGCCGAAATTGAGCCAGGGTTCGAGGTTGAGATCGGGGAAGGCGAGCTGAAAGGCGATCAGCGTGCCGGCCGCAAACCCGGCCACGCCCCAGAAGACGGTGGCGATCACGCCGGCGCGGATCGGCCCGTCGACGTAGCCGCTTTCGTCGGGTTTGGGGGCAACCAGCTTGCCGGCTGCGTTCCAGTTGAGACTGCGCGCATTCACCACCACAACGGCGATCGCGAGCACTGCCAAAAGCCACATATGCGTGGCAAAGGCGCTGTCGCGGGCGAATGCGGCGGCCACCACCGCCAGAAGGGTGATGGCGCCGAAAATCGGGATCAGCGCGACGTTGCCCATGAAGAGACCTTTTCGCTACGAGCCCAGCCGGGAGGTGCGCGCATGCCAGAGGGCACGCGCCGCCTGCGGCGGGCGCTTCGAGTTCGAGACAGGCTCTTGGGTAGAAGGCGCGTGCGGCCGATGCCTTGACCAAAGTCAACGACGGGCCGTGCGGGCAGCCTTAGGAGACGTTTGTGGCGATCAGGTTTCGCTGCCGCCGGCTGCGGCGACGAGATCAGACAGGCGATCGATCGAGAAGAGGCGGGTCTCGTCGAAGCTGATGATGCCTGCTTCGCGCAGGGCGGTGAGCCTGCGGCTTACCGTTTCGATGGTGAGGCCGAGGTAGGCGGCGATCTGCGCGCGGGTGATCGGAATTTCGACGCGGGCGCCATCGGTGAGCGGTGGTGCGGTGTGATGCCCGCAACCCACATCTGCCTGCCGTGTGGCGAGGCGCAACATAAAGGTGGCAACGCGCTCGGACGCGCTTTTCTGGCCGAGAAGGAGCATCCAGTCCCGCGCTTCCCGCAGGGCCCTGAAGGCATAGTCGGACACCGCGTGCTGCAATGCGGGAAAGTCGTCTGCCAGAGCGCCGAAGGTGGCGCGGTCGAAGGTGCAGACTGTGGCGGAGGTGATGGCCTGCACTGTCGTATCGGCAGCAGTGGCGCTGATGTTGCCGTGAAAGTCGGCGGGAAAGAGAAGCGAGACGATCTGCTCCCGGCCGTCGGGCAGGGTCTTTTTCTCGCACAGGATGCCGCTGGTGACGTTGCCGAACACATCGGTGTCGCCTTCGGTGACGATGATCTGCCCCGCGGAAAAGCTCCGCGGCCGGGAGATCCGGTTCAAGGCGCCAAGCTCGACCGGGTCCAGTTTGGCGCACAGGCTCCGGCTGCGGACGGCGCAACGGCTGCAAACGGGCGGCATCGCCGGGTATTCCATCGACGCCATCAATCAAACTCCCTCGGCGCTCGACCGGGGCGGCCGGTCGATGCGGCAAGTCATCTGGCTAGCACAGGCTTCCAGCGTACGCCTATGCAGCAGCCGGGACCCAGTGTCGCGCGTCGCTGCCAGCTCCGGGCCGGCACGGCAAATCTGCCGGTCAGCGCAGATAGCCGAGATCGGCGAGCGCGCGGGGCAGGGCGCGGTGCGCCTCGGTCCCGGTCATGCCCGGATGGATCGACGGGTGATAGAGAACGTTGAGGATTGCCTCGTCGAACGCCGTGAACGTGGTGTGGTGCGAGGTGTCGTTGAACACGCTTTGCGACAGGCCGGGGTTGTCGTTCATGGGGCCGAGGCCCTGCAGCACTTCTTCCACCAGACAGCGGGAAAACAAGTAGTCGTCATCGCCGATGATGACGGCGACAGAGCTCTTGATGCGCCCGCGGTCGGTGGTGACGCCGACGAGGCAGCGCGCATTCATGGCCACAGCATCGGCGCGCAGTTCGCGCGAGACGACGGTGGCGAAATCTTCTGCCCGCACGATGAGGACACGGAAATTGGCATCGCGGACCCGAGCCACACGGGTGCTGCGGAAATTGCCGATCCGGCGGGGGAGGCTGTCCAGAAAGGCCTTTGCTGCGGGCATCCGCGCCTGACCCGAAAGGTCGGCCACATGGAAGCGCACCGGCGTCACGAACCGCTTCACCCGCTGGGCATCAACGTGGCCGCCATACTCCAGCCCGAACACCGTATCGAAGAACCCGCGGCTGATCTCGCGTGCCGTGGAGGTCCGCATCTCGCCGGGCGTCGCTGAGCCTGCACTTGCGATGCAAAGGATGAGTGCTGCGATGAAACTCTTGAGCATCGGCCGTTTCCGCCTGTTGCGCTGCGTTGTTGAGCCTCATGGTAACGGTCGTGGGCATTTATGGAATGCCAGTTCGTAACATTTGGTTAACCACATCGCGGCAGACCCCGTTAACGCTGTTGCGGTGGCCCGGCCGCCGCCGACCAGGAGCGCCCCATGGCTGACGATCGCGCCGCCCGCACCGGCCTGACCACCGCGCCGGACGGCAAGCCGCGTTGCGCCTGGCACGGTGGGCAGGCGGACTATGTCGCCTACCATGACGTTGAATGGGCGCGGCCGGTGGGCAGCGACACGCGCCTCTTCGAGAAGATCTGCCTTGAAGGCTTCCAGTCCGGCCTGTCGTGGCTGACGATCCTGCGCAAGCGGGAGAATTTCCGCCGTGCCTTTGCGGGGTTCGACATCGAGACGGTGTCGGCGTTCGGCGAGGCGGACGTGGCGCGGCTTCTGGCAGATGCCGGCATCGTGCGGCACCGGGGCAAGATCGAGGCGGCCATCAACAACGCGCGCGCTGCGGCAAGGCTGATCGAGGCGGAAGGGTCGCTGGCGGGGTATCTCTGGCGCCACGAGCCCGAACCCATGGAGGCGCCCGCCAGCTGGGAGGCGCTGTCCGCCCGCTCGATCCGGCCGGAAGCTGCCGCACTGTCAAAGGACCTGAAGAAGCGCGGCTGGCGCTTTGTGGGGCCGACGACCATGACGGCGCTGTTTCAGGCCGCTGGCCTCGTCAACGACCATATCGAGGGCTGCATCTGCCGCGCCTCCGTGGAGGCGGCGCGGGCCGAATTCGTGCGGCCCGGCTGACGGCAGCGCTGCTCAGACGGTGGCGAGCCGCGCCAGAAGATCGCGCGAGAACACGTTTTCTTCGTAGATGTCGGCGACCTGGGTGGTGACCACAGTGGCGGCGCCCTCGGCGCGCAGCCAGCTGGCACAGTCCGACGCGCGGCGCCGGGCCACGTGCAAGGTGAGCGGCACGGGCTCGCTCCCGAAGGGCGCAATGGCGTCGAACCGGCTTGAAGCATCGCGCGCCGCCGCGGCGGGGTTCGGCATCACGGCGCGCAGTTCCAGCACGGCCTGCGCGCGCATTTCGGCGGCAATCCGGTCGACGATGGTGGCGGCCATGGCGCGTGTGTCGTCACACCAGGGCGCCGCCAGGGAGGCGACGAACTGCGCTTCGGAAGACAGGATCAGCCCGTCGGACAGGATCTTGAGCTGGTTTGCGGCCAGCGTTGCGCCGGTTGTGGTGATGTCGACAATCAGATCGGCAGCGCCGGATGCCGGCGCGCCTTCGGTGGCGCCGAGGCTCTCCACAATCCGGTAGTCCACCACGCCGGCTGCGGCAAAGAAGCGGCGCGTGAGGTTCACGAACTTGGTGGCAACCCGGAGGGTTCGCCCATGGCGCGCGCGGTGGAACTCCGCAACGTCCGCCAAGTCTGCCATGGTTTCAACGTCGATCCAACGCTCCGGCACGGCGACCACAACGTCGGCGCGGGAAAAGCCGAGCGGGGTGACGACGTGAAAGCGGTTGTTGCGCTCATGGGTGTCGTCCACCGCCTCGTGGAGGAGGTCGAGGCCGGTGAGGCCGAGGTGGGCGTTGCCGGCGGAGAGTTCGCGCGCGATCTCGGAGGCGGAGAGGAACGCCACCTGCACGCCCGGAAGGCCCGCGATGCGGCCGCGATAGTCCCGTCCGCCGCGGGCGCGCTCCACCTTCATGCCCGCGCGGGTGAGGAAGTCGAGCGCAATTTCCTGCAGGCGGCCCTTGGAGGGGGCGGCGAGGACGAGATCCATCAGATCGGCTCCGGGATACGGTCGAGCCACACGGAAAAGCCGATGGCGGGCAGCGATTTTTCAGGGTCGAGCAACGCCATCAGCGTGTCGTAGCGGCCGCCTGCGATCACCTCGGCAAGGGGCTCGGCGGGGTCGATCATGTCGAACACGAAGCCCGTATAATAATTGAGGCGGCGGCCGAAACCCGCCTCGAAGCCGATGTCCTCCAGCGAGACGCCGCCCTTGGTCAGCGCGTCTGCCCGCGCGGCGAACACGTCGATTGCGGCGGAAAGGTCCACCCCGGCGTTCTGCGCAAAGGCGCGCAGGGTGGCAACGGCATCCACCAGCGGCACGGCAATCTCGCAAAATTCCTCGATGATGCGGGCGGCCTGCGGGTGACCGCCATTGCCGGCGGCCTGTTCGAGCAGGCGCGCTGCAATATCGTCGGCACTGCGGCCGGACGTGGTGGCGTGCTGGGGGAGGCCGATCACCGCGTCGACGATGGCGCGCGCCTCGGTGGGGTCCACGCGGGCGAGCGCCGGGGCAAGGCGTGCGGCAAGGCCGTCCGGCACATCCCGCCGTGTGAGGCGGGCAAGCGTTGCAGTGAGCCGGTCGCGGTCGCCGAATGCGGCGGTGAGGCGCGTGCGCCATGCCGGCGGCAGCGCCAGCGCGTCCACCAGCGCGCCGAAGAGGTACGCATCGCCCATGCGGATCTTCGGCTTGAGGCCGACAATGCCGGCCGCGTCCATCGCCAGCGCGAACACCGCGGCGTCGGTCTCGATCTCGTCGGTGTGGCCGATCCATTCGGTCCCGGCCTGCTCGAACTCCGGCGCCCCGATCATCCGCCGCTTGCGAAAGATCTTGCCGCGGTAGTTGTAGGCGGACGGGGACTTTCGGCCGGCTTTCAGGTGTTCAAGGCACACCGGAATGGTGAAGTCCGGCCGCAGGCAGAGCGCCTCGCCATCGGCGCCCTCGGTGGTGAACAGGCGCTTGCGGAATTCCTCGCCCGCCAGCTCCACGAACACGTCCATCGGCTGGAGGACGCCGGGCAACACGAACTCGTCGCTGGCGCGGCCGAGAAGCGCCATCAAAGCCGAAACGCTCATTGGAGGATGTTGCGCACCGCCGCGGCGATCGCCTCGATGGTGTCGTCCACTTCCACCTGCGCGGGGCGGCTTGCCACCCAGTCGCTGCGGTTCTCGATCTCTTCAGCGGCGCGCTTGCCTGCGGCGAGATCCTTGATCTGCACCTTGCCCGCCTCGCGCTCCATCGAGCCCTGGATGATGACGCAGGGCGAGTTGCGCCGGTCCGCGTACTTCATCTGGGCCTTCATGCCGCTGTCGCCGATGTACATTTCCACCGGCACCGTCATCCCGCCGGTGTTGAGCGCGTTGCGCAGCTTCGACGTCATCGCCTGATAAAGGGCGATCTCGTCGCGATCCATCACGGTGACGATCACCGGGCCGACGCTGGGCTCGGCATCCGACCGTGCCATCAGCGCCGCCGCCAGCCGCGACACGCCGACCGAGAAGCCGGTGGCCGGCACGTCGGCCGACCGGAAGCGGCCGACGAGCCCGTCATAGCGCCCGCCGCCGCCGACCGAGCCGAATTTCTGCGGCCGGCCCTTGTCGTCCAGCACCTCGAACAGCAGCTCCGCCTCGAACACGGGGCCGGTATAATATTCGAGCCCGCGCACGACGGAGGGGTCGACCTTGATCGTCCCGTAGCCGGCGGCCGCCACGTTGTCTCGGATCATTGCGAGATCGTCGCTGATGCGCGGCTCGACCGACGGGTCGAGGAGGGAGAGGACGACCGCGGCCTGATCGTCCGACAGGCCGGCGCCCTTGGTGAAGTCGCCGCTTTCGTCTTCCCGGCCCTTGCCGAGGAGTTTTGCGATCTCGGGGAGGGGGAACTTGTCCGCCTTGTCGATGGCGCGGAGGACGCCGAGGCGGCGCGGGTCGTCGGCGTCCACGCCGGCATCGGCCAGCACGCCGTCCAGCACCTTGCGGGAATTGACGCGGATCACGTATTCGCCGTCCGAAAAGCCAAGCGCCTTCATGACGTCGGCTGCCATCATGCAGACTTCGGCGTCCGCCAGCGGCGAGGCGGCGCCCACAATGTCGGCATCGCACTGCATGAACTGGCGGAAGCGGCCGGGGCCCGGCTTCTCGTTGCGGAACACCCAGCCGGAGCGGAATGTCTTGTACGGCTTTGGCGTCGCCTCGAAGTTTTCCGCGACCATGCGCGCCAGCGGGGCGGTCAGGTCGTAGCGGAGCGAGAGCCACTGCTCGTCATCGTCCTGGAAGGCGAAGACGCCTTCGTTGGGCCGGTCGGCATCCGGCAGAAACTTGCCCAGCGCGTCGGCGTATTCGATGAAAGGCGTTTCCACCGGCTCGAAGCCCCAGCGTTCGTAAACGCTGCGGATTGTGGAAAGCATCGCCGAGGTGCGCCTGATTTCGGCCGCCGAACGATCGGCAAACCCCCTGGGCAGTCTCGCCTTGGGCCGGTTCACCTTGTCTTTAGCCATTATCGCCTCCGTGAGGTCCGAGCATCTACCGCGATGCGGCCCCGGCCTCAACCGGCTTGTTGCGATGCAGCATTGCCGCATGCCGATTTAAAGCGCCCGGACGGATGAAACGGCGTCCCGGCGCGCGTATATCTGGCAATGGTTGCTTTTTCGACCTGTCCCGCAGGCCGCCACCTGCTCGGGGCGCAGAATTCGTTTTTTCGTTTTTCAGCAAGAGGCGCCGCGTCGCCTCTGAGATTATTGGCCTTGAAGGAGGCGCATACCATGGGTGACCGCGAAACTTGCCGGGATATCTTGGCCATTGTCCCGGAGACTGCCGTCCTGGCGTTCGATGTGGTCGGCTGGACCGACCCCGATGGCCCCCGCCGGATGGCGAACGCGCAGGAGGTGCGCAAGGCGATCGACGCCGAACTCACCAAGCAGGCCGAGGCGCTCCACAAGAAGCACTTCGCCGGCAAGACCGTCACCCAGGAAGATGCGGTCAAGCTCCTGATGACGGTGCCGAAGGAGATCCTCGACAAGCAGAAGAAAGAGGCAGGCGAGCGGCTGAAGTGCGCCTATCAGGAATCCCCGCTCGGCGTCTGGCTGGACCGCAATTCCTGGGTCCTCTACGTGTTTGCGCCCATCGTGGTCGGCGCCGCAGGCACGATCATGTACGTCGCCCGCACCGGCGACCAGCCGGCAAGCTGGGCGACCGGCATGGCAAAGACGAAAAAGAGCTTCACGACGAAACATCTGGGCACCGTCACCCTGGGCACCAACAAGGTCACCTTCGTGCCCTCCACCCGCAGCCTCTCGGTCAACGCGTTCGGCGAGATGAAGTGGGAGCGCGTTGCGGTGAAGCTGACGCTGGGCGGCGGGATGAGCGAAGGCGAATACAACGCCAGCCTGTTCGGCGTCGATCTCACCACTGCGGTCACCCGTGACCTCGACCTGAAGATCGGCTCGCAGGCGGCCAACCACATGAGCCAGTGGGGCGGCACGTCCACCGTGGGGCTGAATTACAAGGGCAGCGGGGCGGCGGCCAACACATCCATCATGCTGGGCAGCCAGTTCTCATACGGGCAGACCGGCGCGTTCGAGGGGATGCCGGCGGTGAAGCCGCCGCCGATGGGCGCAACCTTCAAGCTGGAGCTGAAGTTCGCCTTCTGACACTGTGATGGCCGACTTTTCGTGCCTTCAGGTGCGCGGCAAACTCCGGAAGGCAGTCCATGGCAGATGAAATCACGAGTGTCCTCAGGGACGATGCCGTCTTTGTCGGCACGGCCGAGGCGCCGCAATATCTGCCGCTGAAGATGGCGAACCGGCACGGCCTCGTCACCGGTGCCACCGGCACCGGCAAGACCGTGACGCTCCAAATCCTCGCCGAGGGCTTTGCCAAAGCCGGCGTGCCGGTGTTCTGCGCCGACATCAAGGGCGACCTTTCGGGCATTGCCGTCCCCGGCGAGGCGAAGGATTTCCTCACCAAACGGGCAGACACCATCGGCCTTGGCGCGGACTACAAATTCGGCGCCGCCACCGCCTCGTTCTGGGACCTGTTCGGCGAAAAGGGCAACCCGATCCGTACCACGGTGACGGAGATGGGGCCGCTGCTGCTTGCCCGCCTGCTCGACCTCAACGAGGTGCAGGAAGGCGTCCTCAACATCGCCTTCCGCCTTGCCGACGACGAGGGCCTCGCCATCCTCGACCTCAAGGATCTGCGCGCGCTGATGGTCCATGTGGCGGACGAGGCGTCCGAACTGTCGCGGATCTACGGGCTGGTGTCGGCCGCCTCCATCGGCGCAATCCAGCGCGCGCTGCTGGTGCTGGAACAGCAGGGCGGCGACCGCTTCTTCGGCGAGCCGGCGTTCGACATCACCGACCTGATGCGGCTCGACGACAACGGCCACGGCATCGTCAACGTGCTCGCCGCCGACGATCTGATGGCCAACCCGCGCCTTTACGCCACCTTCCTCCTCTGGCTCCTGTCGGAGCTGTTCGAGGAGCTGCCGGAGGTGGGCGACCCGGACAAGCCGAAGCTCGTGTTCTTCTTCGATGAGGCGCACCTTCTCTTCACCGAGGCACCCAAGGCGTTGCTGCGGACGGTGGAGACCGTGGTGCGGCTGATCCGCTCCAAGGGCGTCGGCGTGTTTTTCGTGACGCAGAACCCGCTCGACCTGCCGGATGCTGTGCTGGGCCAGCTCGGCAACCGCGTCCAGCATGCGCTGCGCGCCTACACGCCGCGCGACCAGAAGGCGGTGCGGGCGGCGGCGGAGACCTTCCGCCCCAACCCGGCGCTCGACACCGAGCGCGTCATCACCGAGCTTGGCGTGGGCGAGGCGCTGGTGTCGACGCTCGGCCCCAAGGGCGCGCCGACAATGGTGGAGCGCACGCTGATCCGCCCCCCGTCGGGCCGGCTGGGGCCGATCACGCCGGCCGAACGCGCCGTGCTGATTGCCGCCGACCCGATGCGCGGCAAGTATTCCGAGACGGTCGACCGCGTGAGCGCCTACGAGATGCTGACCGAGCGCGCCGCGAAGACCCCGCCGCCCGAAGCCATGCCGGATGCCTCGCCGACCAAAAAGGCCGAGCCGGACCGTGAGCCGGAACCTGAGGAGGATGGCTGGCTGGTGAAGCTGTGGAACTGGCTGACGGGCAATGCGCGCGGCGCCAAGCGCCTCACCACCACGCAGAAGGCGGCAAGGGGCGCCGCCCGCAACGTTGCCGCCGACATTGGCGGGCGGATCGGCCACATGGTCGGCGGGGCGAGCGGCGCGCGGATCGGCAAGCAGGTTGCGCGAGGGATGTTCGGCAACCTCCTGCGCTGACCCGTCACCCCTCGACGGGTTCGCTTTTCTTCGGTGGGGCGAGCTGGCGGGGGGCGTCGCTCGGCGGACGTTCCGCGACCTTTACCGTGCGGGCAAGTTTGGTGATGGCGGGGGTGGCGATCACCTTGCCGTCGCCGACAAACGCCTCGTGGTTCTTCTCCACGTCGGCCAGCACGTAGCGGTAGTTCACCATCATCCCGAACGCGTTCTTGATGCCGCGCTCGGACGGATCGGCGTTGAAGTCGATCTGCTCCAGCCGTGCGCCGTTGCCGAGGTGGAACCGCGCAACGGGGTCGATCACGCGGCCCTTCGCGTCCCGCGCCACGGTGAGATAGTGCGCCGCAAGCGGCATCAGGGCAACTTCGGCGGCCTTGGCGAGCGCAGGGTCGGTCAGGAACGCCGGGTCGTGGTCGAGGCGTTCGAGCAGATCGCGGGTGGGGGTGTCGACGGCGCTCGTGGGGCGGGCCGCCTCCTCGCGCAGCCATTTGGCGAACCCCGGAACCGGCGAGAGGGTGACGAAGGTCTTGAGGTTCGGCAGCTCGCGCGCAAGGTCGCCGGCCACCTGCTTGATGAGGAACGAGCCGAACGAGATGCCGCGCAGCCCGTCCTGGCAATTGCTGATGGAATAGAACGTGGCGGTGGTCGCAGCGCGCGGGTCGATCGGGGTGCGGTCCTCGGCCAGAACGGGGCCGATGGCGGTGGGAATCGCGCCCGACAGTGCGACTTCCACGAAGATCAGCGGCTCGTCGCCGAGGCGGGGGTGGAAGAAGCCGAACAGGCGGCGGTCCGGCACGTCGATCCGGCGGCGCAGATCGTCCCAGCCGTTGATGGCGTGGACCGCCTCGTAGCGAATGATTTTTTCGAGGATGGCCGCAGAGGTCTGCCAGTCGATCTCGCGCAGATCGAGAAAGCCGCGGTTGAACCAGGCGTTGAACAGACGCTTGAGGTCGTCGTCGACCACCCACAGGTCCGGATGGTGGGCGATGCGCTCCATCAGCTCCAGCCGCAGCGCCACCAGCGCCTGCGTGCCGCCGGTGATGTTGTTGAGGCGGCGGAACAGCTCGACCCGGCGCGGCTCTGCGGCCTTCTGCAGCGCCTTTGCGGCAGCCTCGCCCGGTGCGGCGATATAGGCTTCCGCGGCGGCCTTCAGCGTTTCGGCATGGGGGCCGTAGTCGTGCGCGAGGGTGCGGAAGACGAAGGTGCGACCGGCATAATCAAGGTCTCGGTAGGCGCGCAGAAAGTCGCCCGCCTTCTCGGTCGCGGACGCTTCGCCACGGCCGCCGAGCAGCGCCTCGATCATCTCCACCAGCGTTTCGCGGCTGGCGCGGCGGGGCTTGCGCCGCTCGCCGAAAATGCGGTTGTCGGTGATCGCACTCAACAGGTCGTTGATCACGCTGGGTTGGGGCATAAAGGCTCCTTGCACACAGCCGTGGTAGTGAAACGGTATCGCATTTTGAACCGGTCCGGGGATTCCTAGTGTCACAGCAGCAGTACACGACGCAGCACAAACGCTCGATTTACGAAGGTTTCATGAAACTGGACCTCTACGACGCGACTGTCACGCGCGGTGACGAGCGTGTGGAGATCACGCGCGAGGTCCACGACCATGGCAACGGTGCCTGCGTTCTGCCTTACGATCCGGCCCGGAAAACCGCGCTTCTGGTGCGTCAGTTCCGCATGCCGGTGCATGTGGCCGGCGAAAGCGGGCTGGTGCTGGAGGCCGCCGCCGGGGTGATCGACCCCGAGGACGAAAACCCGGCATCCGCGGCCCGGCGCGAGGCGCACGAGGAACTTGGCTACGACGTGCACGATCTCATCCACGTGTCCACGTTCTACCCCATTCCGGGGATGGTGACGGAGCAGATGTCCTGCTTCCTTGCCCGCTACACCCTGGCGGACAAGGTGGAGGGCGACACCGGCGCCGACGAGGACGAGATCATCGACGTGGAGGAGTGGCCGCTCGGCGATCTGTGGCGCGCCTTCCAGGCCGGCGAGTTGCGCGACGGCAAGGCCATCGTCTGCCTGATGGCGCTGCGCATCGCAGAGCCCGCGCTGTTCGACTAGGCGCCGGCCCGCGCCGGATCACGGCGCCTTGTGAAAGAACTGATCGCGGTGGCCGACGGTCAGGGTCCGGGCGTCCTGCCGCGCGCGCCGCCAGGCGGAAATGGCGTCCGGCTGTGCAGGCAGGATTTCGCTGGCAGCCTCGGTCCAGCCATCCAGTGTGGCGGCCATCAGCGCGTCGTCCCGCCCGGCCTCCAGCTGCCATGGGGTGCTGGCCTCGTCCGCTGCAAAGCCATGGGCGCGGAACGCTGCGGCAAGGGTCGCAGGGGCATCCGGCCCTTCGGCGCGGCCAAAGGTCTTCTCGCCCTGCTGATGGGCGATGAAGGCACCGCGCATGGGCCCATCGAACGGATGGGCCGGGCCTGCCTCGAGCACCCCGTCGAAGGTGAGCATGGCGAGAAGCGGCACGCCCGTTGCCCCGCACGCTGCGGCAAGGCGCGCAATCCACGGCGCGGAGGCAAGGTCGAACAGGGCGGAGGCGGTGAGGAGGGCTGGCGGCGTGTCCCACGGGGCGGGGTCTGCCACCAGGTCGTGGGCCCGGGTCTCGATGCTGACGCCTTCGACAGGCCGCGTGGCAAAGCGGCGCTCGGCTTCGGCAAGGAGCGCCGGATCGGCATCCACCAGCACGAAATGCAGCGGTTTGGGGAGAAGCGGGGCGAGCGCGAACAGGGTTGCACCGCTGCCGGCACCAAGGTCCACGATCGTTGCGCCGGCGCCCACATGGCGGGCGGCGGCGGCGATGAGTTCGGCGCTGCGGGCGCGGTCGTCGGCCGCAGCGCGCAGGCTCAGCCAATCCGCCGAAAAACCACTCATTGCAGGGCCTCCACCACTTTTGAAACGGTCCGGGCGGTCTCGTCCCAGTCGCCGAAGCGGGCGCCGGCGGTTCGTGCCCCATCCGCCAGCCGGTCGCGCAATGGCGGATCGGTGAGGATCGTGCGCAGCGCGGCGGCGAAGGCTTCGGCGTCGCCGGGGGGGACCAGAATGCCGGCGTCCGGGGGCACGACGTCCGGCACGGCGCCGCCGGTCGTGCCGACAACGGGCAGGCCCGCCGCCATCGCCTCGGCAAATACCATGCCGAAGCCCTCATAGTGGGTTGCCAGCGCAAACACAGAGGCGCGGCCGTACAGCGCCAGCAACGCGTCCTCGTCCAGCGCGCCGCGCAACGCTACGCGGTCCGAAAGCGCGTGGGCGGCAATGGCGTCTTCCAGCGCACGGCGGACGGCACCGCCATCGTGGGTGCCGCCGACAATTTCGCAAGTCCACGCAAGGCCCCGAAGCTGTGCGAGGGCCTCGATCAACACGTCGTGTCCCTTGCGCGGCGTGAGACTGCCGACGACGGCAATCACCGGCGGTGTTTGCGGATGGGACTCGACCGCGCGCCACGCCGGTGAAAAGCCGGGGAGGGCGACCACGGCGTCCGGCACGCCATAGTCCGCGGCGAGGATGGCGGCGGTGTTGGGGCTCGTCACCACCACGGCCCGCGTGTGGGCAACGGCGGCAAGTTCGCTTTGTGCCAGCGTGGCGGCCTCGGCTGCGGAAAGGCCCGCCTCCAGCGCCAGCGGGTGGTGAACGAGGCCGATCAGAGGCGCCTTCAGGCCATCCAGCGTTGCCGCCGGCAGAACGCCGAGGGCAAGGCCATCCACAACAAGGGCGGCCTCTTCCGGCACGTCCGCCAGCCTGGCCTGCGCATCGTCAAGGGCCGCAGCGTCCGGAAAGGGAAAGCCTTCGCGCAAGGGGACCACGGTCACCGTGTGGCCGAGCGCCTTCAGCGCTGCAATCAGCGCGCGGTCGTAGCGGTAGCCGCCGGTGGGGGTGTCGAGGTCGCCGGGGACGGCGAAGGCGATCGGGCGCATGGGGGTCCGAAGCCTAGAGGTCCGCTTCGTACCAGGCGCGGGCGACGTGGGATTCCTCCAGCGCCACCTTCAGCCGCGTCACGCCGGCTGCATCCTCGCCCAGCGTGCCGGCTTCGATGGCCTCTGCCAGCTTGTCGAAGATGTGCTTGGCCAGAACCTCGGTGGTGGAGCGACGGTCGGAGAACTCGGGCAGCTCGTCGAGGTTCTTGTAGTTGAGGTTGGCGAGGATCGCCTTCAGCCCATCGGCGGCAAGGCCGATGTCGAGCACGATGGCGTTGGGCCCGAGCTTTGGTGCGAAGAAGGCGGCATCAACGATGAAGGTGGCGCCGTGCAGGTTCTGTGCGGGGCCGAACGCCTCGCCCCGCAGGCTGTGGGCGATCATGATGTGGTCGCGGACTTCGAGGGCAAACATTTCGGCGCTCCGGCAGGGTCAGTAGGTGAGGAGGATGGCGAGCGCGCCGGGATCGGCGAGCAGGGCGGGAAGGCGGTCCGGTGCCTCGGCAAGCGGCACGCGGTGGGTCAACAACGCATCCAGCGCCGGATCGTCAAGCAGCGAAAGTGCCGCGGTGAGGCGCCGTTTGTAGGTCCAGCGCGGCGCGCGGGCCGGCGGCAGGCTGCCCACCTGCGAAGACACGATGCTGAGGCGCTGCGAATGGAACGCACCGCCCAGTGGCAGATGGGCCTCTCTGGTGCCGTGCCAGCTGGCCTCTACCACACGGGCTTCGCGCCCGGCGCTCGCCAGCGCGCACACCAGTCCCTCGCTTCGTCCGCTGGCGTTGATGGCAATGTCGGCGCCTTCCGGCGCATCGGCCGGCAACGCGAACGCTGCGCCCATCGCCTCCGCCGCCTTGCGCTTGGAAGCGTCGGTATCCACCGCGGTCACCACCACGCCGGGGGTGCGGGCCAGAAGCCGCGCGATCAGAAGGCCCACCACGCCGCAGCCGACAACCACAACATTGTCGCAAGGGGCAGCGCCACTGTCCCACACGACGTTGAGCGCAGTTTCCATGTTGGCCGCCAGCGCCGCCCGTTCGCTCGGTACGTTGTCCGGCACGGCAATGGCCTCTTCGGCCTTGAGCGCAAACATGCTCTGGTGCGGCTGCAGCGCGAACACGCGGCCGCCAAGCCGCGCCTCAGGCCCCGAAACGATGCGGCCAACAGCCGCGTATCCATACTTTACCGGAAACGGAAACTCTCCAGCCTGCGCGGGGCAGCGCATCCGCGAAAACTCCGATGCCGGTATCTCGCCGGCCAGAACCAGCCGCTCGGTGCCCTTGCTGACGGCGGAGAAGGCGGTCTCGACAACGATATCGTGATCGGCCGTGTCAATCCGCTCGTTGCGCAACCCGTATGTCCCGTGCTTTTCGCACCACAGTGCAGTTGCGGGACCGTTCATGCTTGAAAACCTGCCATACTCTTCAACATACCATCACAGGCAACGGCCCGTTCATCTGACGTTGAGCGGTAAACGCTCATGACGGCGCGCACAACGACGCCGTGCTGCAAAGCCTCGAGGGCAGCCGCGCGCTGCCCCCTTCGATATTTTGGCGCCCAGGGCGCCGGCAAACAGGATTTTTCATGTCCCGCGTAGATATTTCAGCGCCGGCCGGCGTCGCGGCTTCAACGCGTCTCGGGCAGCTCGAACGCCGGTCGCGAACGCTCTGGCGCCGCCGTCTCCTGGTGGGGACGCTCAACCTTCTGACCATCGGCGGGCTTGCGGGGCTGATGGGGCTGGTGCTGGGCCGCGGCGGCTGGACGGTGTTCGAAGCGGGGATGATGACGGCCTTTCTCGTCACGCTGCCGTGGCTTGCCATCGGCTTCTGGAACGCGGTGATCGGGGCACTCCTCATCGCAAGGGGCGAGCGCGATGACGACCCGCTTGCGCTCTCGTTCAATCCGGGTGCTGCCATCGTGACGCGCACGGCCATTGCGATGGCCATCCGCAACGAGGCGCCGGGTCCTGTGGTCCTGCGTCTCAGCGCCATCATGGATGACCTTGAGGACCACGGTGCGGCCGATGCCTTCGACATTCACATCCTGAGCGACACCGACGACGCTGAGATTGCCGTCGCGGAAGCTGCTGAAATCGAGCGCTGGCGGGCAGGCAGCGGCCGGGCGGCGCAGATCTTCTATCGCCGCCGGGACACCAACGAAGGCTACAAGGCCGGCAACCTGCGCGAATTCTGCCAGCGGTGCCTGCCCGACTACGCATTCTTCCTGCCGCTGGATGCCGACAGCCACCTCTCCGCCGGATCGATCCTGCGGCTGGTGCGGACCATGGAGCAGAACCCGCGCCTCGGCATCTTGCAGACACTGGTGGTCGGAACGCCGGCGCGGGCGTTCTTCACCCGCGTCTTCCAGTTCGGGATGCGCCACGGGATGCGCGCCTATACGACGGGTTCGGCCTGGTGGGCCGGCGATTGCGGTCCCTACTGGGGCCACAACGCACTGATCCGCCTTGCCCCGTTCGCGCGCGCCTGCAACCTGCCGGTCCTGCCCGGCGACGGCCCCCTCGGCGGCCATGTGATGAGCCACGACCAGGTGGAGGCCGTCCTGATGCGCCGCGCCGGCTACCATGTGCGCGTGATTGCGCAGGAGGGCGAGAGCTGGGAGGAAAACCCGCCCTCGCTGCCCGACTTCATTCGCCGTGAACTGCGCTGGTGCCAGGGCAACATGCAATATTTCCAGCTGATCGGGATGCGCGGGCTCAAAACCATGAGCCGCGTCCAGCTTGGCCTTGCGATTCTGATGTATCTCGGTGCGCCGGCGTGGATGGCGTTTCTGGTTCTGGGTGCGGCCAGCGTCCTGTCCGGCGGGAGCGAGGCGGCGGCCATCGCCAACGGGCCCGGCGTGGTCCTCTTCGCGATCATCCTCACCATGAGCTTTGCCCCCAAGCTGATGGGGCTTGCAGGCATTCTGGGCAGCAGACGCGAGAGCGCGCGGTATGGCGGGCGCGGCCGGGTGGTCCTCGGCGGGCTGGTGGAGATCATCCTGACGACGCTGATGGCGCCGGTGGTGGCGTTTGCCATTGCGGTGTTTGCGGTGGGGCTCCTGTTCGGCCAGCGGCTTGACTGGCGGGCCCAGTCGCGCAGCGGCCGCCGGGTGAGCTGGGCCGAGGCCGGCCGCTCGTTCTGGCCGCAGACCCTGTTCGGGGCAGTGCTCCTCGTCGTTCTGGCGAACTTCATGCCGGGCGTGCTGCCGTGGGCTGTGCCGGTGATTGCGGGGCTGCTTCTTGCGATCCCGCTGGCTGTGGTCACCACGTCCGCCACCTTGTCGCGCTGGAGCCGCGCGCGGGGCCTCTGCGACATTCCCGAAGACCACGCGCCGCCGCCGGCGCTGGTCCGGATCGCACCGGCAATTTCAGCGTGAGCGCGATGGAGGGGGCGGTCGTCGCCCTCGCCCGCTACCCGGTGAAGGGCCTGTCCGCCGAGAGCCGGGACAGCATCTCGCTGACAGCGGGCGAAGGGGTCCCGCACGACCGGGTGATGGCCTTTGCCCGCCCCGGCAACATTTTCGACGAGGCGGCGCCCCAGCCCTTCCCCAAGAAGCAATTTTACATGTTGGCGCGCGACGAGGCCCTCGCGAAACTGGCCACCCGCTACGACGCGGCGAGCGATAAATTGCAGCTCGGCGAATCGGCCTTTGCGCTGTCGACGGCAGACGGGCGGGCCGGCGCTGAAGCGGCGATCGCCGAAGCGCTCGCCCTGCCGCCCGGCGAAATGCCACGGCTGGTGCGCGGCGGCACCCACCGCTTCACCGACGTTTCGGTGGTCTCCGAAACGATGATGAACGCGATCTCGCTGATCAACCTTGCCTCCGTCGCAGCGCTCGGGGCAGCGGCCAGCGCGGAGGTGGACCCGGTCCGTTTCCGCGGCAACGTGGTTTTCGACGGCTGGCCCGCATGGTCCGAGCTGGAGCTTGAAGGGCGGGAGATCGGCATCGGCCCCGCACGGCTGAAAGTGCTGCTGCGCACAAAACGCTGCGCCGCCACCACGGTGAACCCCGACACGGCCGTGCGCGACATCCCCGTGCCGCGGATCCTGTCAAAGACCTTCGGCCATCCGGACATGGGCATTTACGCCGAAGTGCTCGAAGGCGGGACGATCCGGCAGGGCGACGCAATCACGCTGCTCTGAGGCGGGCGATGCGGCCAAGTGGTGGAAAAGACCGGTGTGCGGGAAATTTGGTGGAGGGAGTTGGATTCGAACCAACGTAGGCATAGCCAGCGGATTTACAGTCCGCCCCCTTTAGCCACTCGGGCACCCCTCCAGCACCGAAGCGGCGTCTTAGAATCCACCCGCCAGGAAGTCAACGCACATGGCGCATGATGACGACAATGAACCCTATTGGCTCTACGGTTTCCACGCCGTAAGGGCCGCTCTCGGCAATCCGGCGCGGAAAATTCACCGCATGGTTGCGTCGCGCAATGCGCTCAACCGGCTGGAAATGGAGCCGCCGAAAAACGTCGACATGATGGACGTGCGCGGCATCTCCAAACTCCTCGGCAGCGACACCGTCCACCAGGGCATCGCCATCTATGTGGAGCCGCTGGAGACCAAGACGATGGATGCGCTGGCGGATGCCACCGCCGTCCTCTGCCTCGATCACATCACCGACCCGCACAATGTGGGTGCGATCCTGCGCTCCGCGGTGGCGTTCAAGGTGGATGCGGTGGTGACGACGCGCCGCCATTCCGCGTCGGAGACCGGGGCGCTGGCCAAGGCTGCCTCCGGTGCGCTGGACCTGATCGACCTTGTGGCGGTCACCAACCTCTCGCGCGCCGTCGCCGAATTGCAGACGATGGGCTTTGCCACGGCTGCGCTCGACAGCGAGGCCCCGATGGCGCTGGAAGACCTTGCGCCGGCGCACCGCTGGGCCTTCGTGCTGGGCGCGGAAGGGAAGGGCGTGCGCCAGGGCGTGGTGGCCACCTGCGGCCAGTCGGCCCGGATCGAGGCGGACGGGGCGCTGGCCTCGCTCAACGTCTCCAACGCCGCCGCAATCACGCTCTACGCGATGCGCAAGTCGCTGCTCAAAGGCTGAGGGCGGCCGCCTCGTCGGTTGCATGGCTGGCGAGGAACGCGTCCATGCCGGCCGCCGCGCCACGCCACGCCCGCACCCAAGGGTCGCGCTTGCGCCGGCGCGCGGCGGCGTGGCTCTTGGCCGGCCCCCACGGCTTGCTGCCGACGAAGTGGACAATGGCCGGCCGCGCCCGTGCGCGCTCCAGCGCCGCCTTCTCGTCCGGCGGAAACGCCCAGAGGTTCAGCCGCGCCATGCTGGAATAGGTGTTCCAGCGCGGATCGAGCCGCAGAATATCGCCGCGGGCGACGCCGGCGATCCAGTCCTGATCGAACTGGGCGAGACGGCCGGCCGCCGCCAGATCGCCGAACCGTTCCACGCCAATTCGCGCGCGGATCACGTCGAGGTCGAGGAGGAGGACCCCGGCGTTGATGTGCTCCGTCAACGCGCCGAGCCCGGCGTCCCGCTGAAGGCGCGCGGCCTCTTCGCGGGCCTGCCGCACCATCTTCGGGTGAAGCCAGCGCCACCTGGAGCGGGCGACATGGTGCTTTTCGGCCGTGCGCAGGTTGGTCACGGCAGCGACGGCGTGCCCGTCAAGCGGGGTCGCAAACAGGGTCGCGACATCGTCGAGGACCACGAGGTCGCTGTCGAGATGCAGGCATCTTGTTACGTCCGGCAGGACTTCGGGCAGGGTGAGGCGGACCAGCGTCGTCTTGTAGCGCTCCGGAATGTCCGGATGGCGGTCCAAAAGCGGCCGGCATGGGGCAAATTCTATGGAGGCATCGCCGTGGGCGGTCATCAGCCGGCGGTAAGCGGCGTGCTGCACCGGGTTCAGCCCGCAATCCAGCAGGTGGACGCGGACGGGCGATGACGTGTGCGCCAGCAGGGACCACAGCGTAATGGCTGCATAGCGGGCGTAGGCCGCGTTGGCGGTGATGGAGATGTGGATCGGCTCGGGCACCCGTCGTCCTTCGTTCAGCGTACCGCCCGTCAGTCGTCCGCAGCTTCGGCGCGGCGCGCGGCGCGGTCGAACCGGGCATTGAGGACCGGGGAAATCATCGAGGCGGTCCACCCCAGCGCGGTGGTGGCGGTGTTTGGATAGATGGCGAAGGTGCCGCGGTCCATCCCGCGCACCACTGCCCTCGCCACAGCCTCCGGCGTCGCGACCGATGCACCTGCGGCGATGGCGCTGGTGGCGGCGGGCCGGTGGGCGCGCTCGGCTTCGAGCTGGGCGGTGTCGGTATCGCCGGGGTAGGCGACGGAAACGGCGATGCCGCGCGATGCCGCCTCGCCGCGCAATGATTCGGCAAAGCCGCGCACGGCGAACTTGCTGGCCGCATAGGCGGTGTAGCCGTAGACGCCGATAAGGGCTGCTGCGGATGCGATCATGCCGATCCGCCCTGCGCCGCACTCCGCCATGGCGGGGTACACCGCCTGCACCGCGTGGAGCGTGCCGAAGAAATTCACCTCCATCTGCTGCCGGAACGCGTCCTGGGGGAGCGCGTCGAACTTGCCGGGGATCACCATGCCCGCTGCCGTGACCAGCGTGTGGCAGGGGCCGCGGCGTTCGGTCACCCGCTTGAGTGCAGCAGACAGCGCGGCGGGGTCGCCCACATCGCACGCCTCGAAACCGGTGGGCGCGCCGCTTTCGCGCGACAGCGCTTCGCAGGCGGTGACCAGATCGTCCGCCCGCCGTGCCAGCAGCGACAGCTGAAACCCCTGACCTGCCAGAATTCGCGCCACCTGAAAGCCAATGCCGTGCGAGCCGCCGGTGACGATCGCATGCCGGGGCTCCTGACCATCGCTCTCGTTCATTGCGCTCAACCTTCACCGCAGGTCTGAAAAAGTCCGGACGGCGCTTTGTTCTTGCCGGCGGACCGGCGTAGATGTGCGCGATCACGCGGAAAAAGCCATGACAAAAACGGACCATTCCGACGCGCATTTCGCTCTTGGCGATCTCGCCGCGTTTCTTGAGGCAGCGCTGCTCGCATCGGGCGCCGATGCCGACACGGCGGAAAGCGCGACCCGCGCCATGATGCACGCCACCCGTTTTGGCGTGGACAGTCACGGCGTGCGCCTGCTCGACCACTACATTACCGAGATGGAGCATGGCCGGGTCACCAAGACCCCGTCGCTGGCCTTCAGCCAGACGCTGCCGGCGATTGCGGCGCTGGATGCCGGCCACGCCCAGGGTGCCAGAGCCACCTTTGCCGCCATGGAGAAGGCGATGGAGATGGCCGAGACCTGCGGGATCGGCGCCGTGGGCATTGGCAACAGCGCGCATTTCGGTGCGGCTGGGGCGTATGCGTTTGCGGCGGCCGAGCGCGGCTTCTTCGGCTACGCCTGCTGCAATGCGGACAAGATCGTCAAGCTGCACGGGGGGGCAGCGCCCTTTCACAGCACCAACCCCCATGCCTGGGCCATGCCGATGCCGGACGGGCGGCACTGGTTTCTCGACATGGCAACCAGCGCGATCCCGCTCAACCGCGTGAAGCTTTATCGCAGCCTTGGGACCGAATTGCCGGAAGAGACGGCGGCCGACGCTGCCGGGGAGCCCACCACCGATGCGAACGACGCAGTGATGCTGATGCCGCTGGGCGGCGCGTTCGGCTTCAAGGGGGCAGGGCTTGCGGGGGTGGCCGAGGTGCTGTCTGCCGTGATGAACGCGATGAACCTCAGCGAAGACGTTCTGCCCATGGGCGGGCCCGACCTTTCGACCCCGCGAAAGATGGGCGCCTTCGTGATGGCAATGCGTGTCGATGCCTTCGCAAGCCGCGCCTCCGTTGACGAGACCATGGCGCGCTACCTCGAAAAGCTGCGCAGCTCCGCCGCCCAGCCGGGCGAAACGGTGATGGCGCCCGGAGACCGGGAGTGGGCCGTGGCCGACGCGCGCGAGCGCAGCGGCACCACGCTCGACCCCGATACGGCCGATGCCTTTACCCGTCTGGCCCAGCGCTACGGCATCGCACCGCTCAAGCCGCTCTGACCGGCCCCCGGACACAGCAGCCGGCCGTGCGGGCCGGCTGCGCTTTCCACCGCCTTACGACGGCATGGGGATGTCCTGTTCGGTGGGCACGTTGTAGCCGCGCTTCACCGCATCGCGCCCGGCAATGGCCACGTACCAGCGCTTCACATTCGGAAAATCGTTGAGGTTGATGCCGTGCCACTCGTGGCGGGCAGCCCAGGGCCATGCGGCAATGTCGGCAACAGAGTAGCTGCCGGCAATGTAGTCCCGGCCTTCGAGGCGCTCGTCGAGCACCTTGTAAAGGCGCTTGGTCTCTTTCAGGTAGCGCTCTTCGGGGTAGGGATATTTGCCGGCGTTGAAGCGGTGGAAATGATGCGCCTGACCGAGCATCGGGCCAAAACCGCCCATCTGCCACATCAGCCATTCCACGGCGCGCCAATAATCCTCACCTGGCGCAGGCAGCAGCTTGCCGGTTTTTTGTGCAAGATAGAGCAGGATCGCACCCGTCTCCATCAGGTTGAGGTCGTTGTCGGTATCCACAATCGCGGGAATCTTGTTGTTCGGCGCGATGGCCAGAAACTCCGGCGAAAACTGCTCGTCCTTGGTGATGTTGATGGGGTGAACGTTGTACTCCAGTCCCAGCTCCTCCAGCATGATCGAGACTTTTTTGCCGTTGGGCGTGCCCCAGGTGTAAAGTTCTATGGTCATGGCTTTGTGCCTCCTGTCGCGTGTCGCTGACCCTAGCCAATAGGGCGTTGGGCCGTCAGTTGCCACAGCACGGATGCGTCAAGTGCTTGTGCCGACGGAAAATTGCATACAGAATGACACAGCTGCCGAAAGAGCAGATCACAATCCTTGGGAGGACCTTTATGCGGACTCAGTTCCTGACCGCCGCGGCCGTCGCCGCACTTCTGGTTGCAGGCCCCGCCACAGCGCAGAACATCAAGCTGATGACCGGCCCGCAGGGCGGTTCATGGTATCCGCTGGGTGGCGCGATCCAGAGCATCATCGAAAACGGCGTGGACGGTGCCAGCGTGATGGTGCTTCCCGGCGCCGGTATCGCCAACGTGAAGGCCGTGCAGGCCGGCAAGGTCGACATGGGGTTCGCCAACTCCGTCTCCACCGTCGATGCGATCAACGGCAATGCGCCGTTCGAGGAAAAGGCTGACGACGTTTGCAACGTCGCGACGCTTTATCCGCAATATTTCCAGGTCATCGCGCTTGCCGATTCGGACATCAATTCCCCGGCGGACCTCGGCGGCCATGCAGCAGCGGTGCAGCCGGTCGGCAACACGGGTGAGGCCATCACCTCGCACATGCTGAAGAGCCAGGGCCTCTCCTACGACGACCTGCCGCGCGTCAACCACGGCTCGTACACCGACTCCGTTTCGCTGATGAAGGACGGCAACGCCGCATTCTTCACCCTCGGCACCACCGTTCCCGCAGGTGCGGTGATGGACCTTGCTTCGGCCCGCGACATCAAGGTCGTGCCGATCGAAGGCGAGGCGCTTGAAAAGATGCAGGCGCTCAACCCCGGCTACAAGCCGATCGTCATCAAGGCCGGCAGCTATCCGGGCCAGGATGCCGACGTGAACACCATCGGCTATGCCACGCACATCATCGCGCGCTGCTCGCTCGAAGCGGACGTCGTGTACAACGTGCTGACCAACATTGCCGCCAACGTCGGTGACCTTGCCTCCATTGCAAACGCAATGAAGGGCGCAACGCCGGCCGACATGTCGCGTGACATCGGTGTGCCGATGCACGAAGGCGCGCAGCGCTTCTATGATGAGCAGGGCAGCTAAGCCCAGCGCCTGAGTCAGACAGTGCTCAAGAACCTTGCCCGAAACTGGAGCGCGGCCGCCTTTGCGGCGGTCGCGCTCGCCATGTCGACGTTCCACCTCTATGTGGCGTTCTTTGGCCCTCCTGACGCGCAGATCTTCCGCGCGATCCACCTCGCCTTCGTCATGGCGCTCGCGTTCCTGCTATTGCCCGGCTTCCTGTACAAGGGCGGGCGCAAGAACCCCAATATTCTCGACATCATCCTCCTGATCCTCGGTGTCTCCGCCGCGCTCTATCCGATTGCGGTGTACGATTACATCGTCACGCGGATGTACTATGTCGACGATCTCAACACCTACGACTTCATCTTCGGCTCCATTGCCATCGTGCTCATCCTCGAAGCGACGCGGCGGGCGGTTGGCCTGGCGCTGCCGCTGACGGCTGCACTCTTCCTCGCCTACGCAGTGTTCTGGCGCGGCTTCGGCCTGCAGATGATGCTCGACCAGCTCTACATGACCACAGAGGGCATCTTCGGCATCCCGCTCGGCGTGTCGGCGACCTACATCGTCCTTTTCATCATCTTCGGTGCGCTCGTCGAACGCTCCGGCGCGGGACGCCTGTTCATGGACTTTGCCATGAGCCTCACCGGCCACACCGCCGGCGGCCCCGCCAAGGTTGCGTGCGTTACGTCCGGCCTGTTCGGGTCGGTCTCGGGCAGCGCGACGGCCAACGTGATGACCACAGGCGTCTTCACCATCCCGCTGATGCAGAAGATCGGCTACAAGAAGGGCTTCTCCGGCGCTGTCGAGGCGGTCGCGTCGACCGGCGGGCAGATCATGCCGCCGATCATGGGGGCTGCGGCCTTCGTGATGGCCGAATTCCTCGGCATCTCGTACCTGGAAGTTGCCGCCTTCGCGCTCTTGCCGGCGATCCTCTACTATGTGGCGCTGTTCACCGCCGTTCACTTCGAGGCCAAGCGCACCGGGATGGTGGGCTTGCCGCGCAGCGAGCTGCCGCACCTGCCGACGGTGCTGAAGGAGCGCGGCCACCTCTTCCTTCCGCTCGTCATCATCGTGTGGACGCTGCTTGCAGGCTATTCGGCTCCGCTGTCGGCGCTGGCCGGCATCATGTCGGTGATCCCGACGGCGCTCCTGCGCAAGACAACCCGCGCCGAAATCACGCTCAACACCATCCCCGACGCGCTCATTGCGGGTGCACGCAACACCATTCCGGTGGCGCTTGCCTGTGCCTGCGCCGGCATTGTGGTGGGCACGATCACGCTCACAAACCTCGGCACGGAGTTCACGCAGCTCGTCATCCTCGTCTCGCAGGACTCGCTGGTTCTGGCGCTGGTGCTGACGATGATTGCCGGCATCATCCTCGGTATGGGAATGCCGACGACGCCGGCCTACATCGTCCAGGTGGCGCTGCTGGTGCCGGCGCTCGTCAAGCTCGGCGTGATGGTGGAGGCGGCGCACATGTTCGTCTTCTACTATGCGATCCTGTCGGCAATCACGCCGCCGGTGGCGATGGCGGTCTACGCCGCCAACGGCATTTCGCGCGGGACGTTGTGGGACACAGGCTACCAGGCGCTGAAGCTGGGCGCGACGGGCTACATCATCCCGTTCATGTTCGTGTTCGGCCCGTCGATCCTCCTGATCGGCGACACGCTGCCCATCATTCTGACGATGATCACCGCCACCATCGGCGTGATCTGCCTGGCCGGCGGGATGATCGGCTACCTCCTCGGCCGCGCGACCGTGGTGGAACGGCTGATGCTGATCGGTGCTGCCGTGGCGCTGATCAAGCCGGGGCTGGTGACGGATGCGACCGGGTTTGCCCTTGCCGGCGGCGTGGTTGCCATCCAGGTGATAACCCGGCGCAAGGACCAGCCCGTGCCGGCCGCTGTGCGGCCCAACACCGCCACATCCTAGTGGCGGCGTCCGCCGAACAGGTCGAAACGCTCGCGGCGGAGGTTTTCGCCGCGATGCAGGACGCACGGCAGATCGCGCCTTTTTCAGGCCGTGTCGAGGGCTATGGCCTCGATACGGCCTACGCCGTTGCCGCAGCCCTTCGGCGGCTGAGGGGCGCGAAGGAGGTGGGCCGGAAAATCGGCTTCACCAACCACACCATCTGGGCCCGCTACGGCGTCGATGGCCCCATGTGGGGCGATATGACCGAGACCAGCGTGACCGCGCTGGACGAAACCACCGTCGACCTCTCCCCCTACCTCGAGCCGCGGCTGGAGCCGGAAGTCGCGCTGTGCCTCGGCGCGGCCCCCATGCCGGGCATGGATGAAGCAGCGCTGGCGGACTGTGTGGCGTGGTATGCGCCAGCGTTCGAGATCGTGCAGTCGCTCTTTCCAGCCTGGCAGTTCACCCTGGCCGACTGTGTGGCGGCGGGGGGCCTTCACGGGCGCCTGCTCCTCGGTCCGCCGGTGGACGCCGGGCCGTACGCCGCCGAGTTCGCCCGTCTGCGCCTTGAGCTGAAACAGGATGACCGGCCGGTCGAAACCGGCAGCGGCGCCAATGTTCTGGGTGGCGGGCCGCTGGCGGCGCTAGCCCATCTGGTCAAAGGCCTTGCCGCACGCGGTGAGCGCGGGCTGGCCGCTGGCGACATCATTACCACCGGCACGCTGACCGACGCGCAACCGCTCAAGGCCGGTACGGTCTGGTCCGCCACCTACCATGGCACACCCTTCGGCACGATAAAGGCGCGGTTCTGAGCGGCCGTCAGGCCGTCAGCGCAATCCGTGCAATCACCGGCGCATGGTCGGACGCCTTTTCCCACCCGCGCGCTTCGGTGAGAACGTCCGTCGTCACGCGGTGCGCGGTGGAGGGCGACGCCCAGATGTGGTCCAGCCGGCGACCGCGGTTGGACCCCGGCCAGGTCTTGTTGCGGTAGCTCCACCACGTATAGAGCGGCTGGGGCTCCGGCCGGTCTTTGCGCATCACGTCCACCCAGTTGCCGGCTTCGCGCGCGGCTTCAAGCCGGGTGGTCTCGGCCGGCGTGTGGCTGATCACATTCAGGAGCTGGCGGTGGGACCACACGTCGCTTTCATAAGGCGCGACATTGAAGTCGCCGGTGAGGAGCGCAGGTTCGGTCGAAGCCACCTTTCCCCACGCGGCCAGCTCGTCGAGAAAAGCGAGCTTGTGTTGAAATTTGGGATTGGTCTCGACGTCGGGTTCGTCACCGCCGGCGGGGATGTACAGCGAATGCAACCGGATCGGGCCGCCAAAATTGACCAGCGCGGAAACATGGCGCGGATGGTCGATCCCGCCCAGAATGTCTGAATTAACGTCGAGGAGTGGCACCTTCGACAGGATCGCGACCCCGTGGTGCCCGCCGCGCCCGTTCAGCGCCTCGTAAGCAAAACCCAGCTGGCGCAGTGGCTTGAGGGGGAACGCGCTGTTGTCGCAGCGGGTCTCCTGCAGGAGCACCACGTCGGGCTCCACCATGGCCACCATCCTTGCAAACAACTCGGTCCGCGCACGGATCGAGTTGATGTTCCAGGTGACGACGGTGAGGGGCTTTTCGGTCATGTGTTCCGGGTCTCGATGCTCTTGGCGCGGGAAAGAACGGCGCGGGCCGCTTCGGCGTGGAGGGCTTCCACCATGCGTCCGTCGAGGACGGCAATGCTGCGGCCCTCGGCGTGCGCGGCATCCACCGCGGCGATGATGCGGCGGGCGGCTTCGATCTCGTCCGGTTGCGGCGAGAAGGCCGCGTTGACCGGGTCAATCTGTGCGGGGTGGATGACGCTCTTGCCGTTCATGCCGAGAGCGCGGCCGGCGGCGCTTTCGCGGGCCAGGCCATCGACGTCGGCTGTGTTGTTGAACACGCCGTCGATGCCATCGAGCCTGTGGGCGCGCGCAGCCAGCACGGCGGTCTGAAGGGCATGAGAAAGCTCGGCCCGATCGGCGGACAGCGCGATGCCGAGTTCTGCCGCCAGATCGTTGGTGCCAAGGATCAATGCGGCGTTGCCGGTGCGCCCGGCGGCCTCGGCAATCTCTCCGGCGGCCAATATCCCGGCAGCGGTTTCGAGCATCGGCCACACGCAGGCGCCTTTTGCATCCAGCGCTGCAATGTCGGCCGCGCTGCGGACCTTGGGCAGGACCACGGCGGCAAAACCGGCAGCGGCCTCGAGATCGGCGTCATGCCAGGGGGTGCCGGCGGCGTTGATCCGCAGCGCCACTTCGCGCGGGAAACCCGAAAAGGCGCGGGCCGCCTGCCGGGCCGCCTCCTTGCGCTCGGGGGCCACGGCGTCTTCCAGATCGACGATTATTGCATCGGCATCCAGCGTGCTTGCTTTTTCAAGCGCGCGCGGGTTGTCGGCTGGTACGTAGAGGATGGAGCGGCGCAATCGGGACTTCCTGTGACAAGGCGGGGACGGCAGGTGAGGTCTTCCCGATTGGGAGTATACAATGTCAATGGGGCTTTGAACGATGACCGGCAGCACTGTTGCGGCAATTTCTTCACTGGTTATGCGCGGCAGCGTGGGATTGCGTGCCGCCACCTTCGCGCTGACGCGCCGCGGGCACACGGTGTGGATGGTGCCGACGGTGGTGATGCCGTGGCATCCGGGCCATGGCGCGTCCACCCGCACCCCGATGCCCCAGCTTGCCGCGCAGCTTGAGGAAATGGCGGCCAACGCCGCAGGCGTGGACGCGGTGCTGACCGGCTATTTTGCCGACGCGGCGCAGGTGAAGGCCGCCGCCGCGTTCATTGATGCAGTGAAGGCCGCCCGGCCGGACGCGGTGGTGGTGGTCGACCCCGTCACCGGCGACGAGAATGGACGCTATGTCCCCGATGCGGTCGCCGAGGCCATCCGCGACTGCCTTCTTCCACGCGCTGACGTTGCCACGCCAAACGTCAACGAGCTGCGTGACCTTGGCGGTGCGGCGACCCCCGAAGCTGCGGCGGGTCTGGCGCCTGCCGTGGTGGTGACCTCTGCGGTGTTGTCGGCGGACGAGATCGAAGGCTGGGTTGTGCGCGGCGCGGATGTGGTGCGCCTCTCCCATCCGCGCGTTGCCAGCGCCGCGCGGGGGACGGGAGACCTTTACAGCGCAGTCCTCACCGCAGCGCTCTTGGAAGGCGGTAGCGTGGTGGATGCAGCGCACACCGCGGCGGCGGCCACGTTGTCGGCGGTCCACCGGTCCGGCAGCGAGGCGCTGGACCTTGCCGCGAGCCAGAACGCCATTGCCGCGCCGGATCTTGCCACCGTCCACCGCGACGGCACGACTGGGCGCCGCGTGCACGGGGTGGATGGCTGCCCGCGCGGGTGGGCGGTCGTATCCGTGGCGGCGGAGGGGCCGCTGCTGCCCGAGGCGTCCCTTGTGCCGACGCTCGCGCCGCTCGTTGCCAGTGGCGAAATCGTTGCCGTCGACATGCCCATCGGCCTGCCGGACCGGATTGTCGGGCCGGGGCGGGGGGCCGAACAGGCGGTGCGGCCGCTGCTGCGTGGCCGCCAGTCGTCCGTGTTCTCGATTCCAGCGCGTGCGGCAGTCTATGCGCCGGACTATGCGAGCGCGTGCGAGGCGGCCCTCGCCACGTCCGAACCGCCGCGCAAGATCAGCAAGCAATCATTCATGATCTTTCCGAAAATCAAAGAGATCGATGAGCTTCTGACGCCGCTCAACGAGGAGCGGGTATTCGAGGTCCATCCCGAGATGGCATTCTGGCACCTGAATGGCGGAGAGGCGATGGCCACCGCCAAGACCGTGAAGGGCATGCCAGCGCGCCAGGGACTGGAATCGCGGATTGCGCTGCTCGTGCGCGAAGGTTTTGCGCCGGCCTTTTTCGAGGCGCCGCCGGCTGGCGTTCCGCTGGTCGATCTGGTGGATGCTGCGGCCTCTGCGCTGATTGCCCGCCGCTGTGCCGCCGGCACGGCCCGGCCCTATCCCGACCCGCCGGAGCGGGACGCCCGGGGGCTCCGGGCTGCAATCTGGGTCTGACCGTCAAAAGGGTGTGGTGGCGGCGACAATCTGCGAGCGGTCACTCTGCGGGCCGAACACGATGACCTTGGCGCCCACCGGCGTGCGGGCGTAAAGGTCCGCAATGTCCTCGTTCAGCATCCGGATGCATCCGGACGAGACGGCGCCGCCGATGGTGCTTTCCTGCGTCGTTCCATGGATGCGGTAGAGCGTGGAGCCGAGATAGAGCGCGGCCGCGCCGAGGGGGTTGCCGGGACCGCCGGGCATCCATTCGGGAAGTTCGGGCTGGCGCTCACGCATTTCGGCAGGCGGGGTCCAGGCGGGCCATTCGGCCTTGCGGCTCACCTTTTCCACGCCGGACCAGGTAAACCCCTCCCGGCCGACGCCGACGCCGTAGCGGATGGCGACGCCGCCGGTCTGGATGCGGTAGAGGTAGCGCGCTTCGGTATCGACGACGATGGTGCCGGGCGCCTCACCGGTGTTGAAAGTCACCAGCGCCCGCGCGTAACGCATCCGCCGGCGCTCCTCCAGTTCCTTGCGATTGATGCCCTGCTGCACCCACTTGCGGCTGCGCCCGTCGAATACGGTGCGGGTGCGGCGCGCGGCTTGCGGCTTGGGAGAGAAGGACGGGCGGTAGTTGAATTGCTGGCCCGTCAGCGGATTGGTGAGTTCCATCGTGCCCGCGGTGCCGGGAGAGGCCGGCGCGGCCGCAAATGCGAGGGCGAGTGCCAGAAGTGCGATGCGCATGAGCTTGCCTCCAATGCTTACCGAGACGTAACCAGAATTGGTAAACGCGCCGTTAAGGAGTTCTGACCCGATGGACGAGATCCCCGCCCCGCTGATCCCGCTCCCCCACACGAGCCGCGGCGACGGCGATCCGCCTCTGGTTCTGATCCACGGTTTCGGCGGCGACCGGCTGGCATGGTCGGGCCTTGCCGGTCCGCTCTCCCGGCAGCGGCGGACCCTTGCATTCGACCTGCCGGGCCATGGGGCGGCGGCGGCGTGGTCTCCGGTGCCCAATGCTGCCGCGGCAGCCCGCGCGCTGATCGACAGCCTCGATGCGCTCGGCATCACGCGTGCGGTGCTCGTCGGCCACTCGCTGGGCGGGGCGGTGGCCAGCATCGTTGGTTTGATGCGGCCTGATCTTGTGGCGCGGCTGATCTTGCTGGCGCCGGGCGGTTTCGGGCCGGAGATGAACGTGGCGCTGCTGCGCCGCTATGCCGATGCGCAGGACGAAGCGGCGCTCGCCGCCGTATTGCCCGGCTTTTTCGCGCCGGACTTTGCGGTGCCGCCGGCGCTTGCCCGGCTCGGAGCCGAGAGCCGCACGGCGCCCGGCGTTGCCGACTCGCTGGCCGCGATCGTGAAGGTCATCACCAAGGATGAAGGGCAAGGAACACTGCCGCTGGCCGACCTCGCCGCACAGCCCTTTCCCGTGACGCTCGTCTGGGGCGATGCGGACGGGGTGCTGCCGGTGGCGCAGGCTCTCGCCGCGCCGGAGGCCTTTGTGCGCCACATCCTGCCCGGCGCCGGCCACATGCCGCATCTGGAAGCGCCGAAGCGGGTCCTGGAGATCATCACCGAAACGCTCGCCGCTGACGCCGCCACGCCGGCAGGCTAGCTGGCGACGCTGGCGGGCTCCGGCGGTGCATCGGGGAAGGCGTCATCGTTGAAGGCATAAAGGAGTTCGCCGTCTCTGGCAGTGACGCGCACCGTGTCGATGGCCTCCTCGCGCATGGCGCGGGTCAGGAACTCGCGGCTGATTGTGGGGAGGATCGAGTTGGTGATGATCCGGTCGATCATCCGCCCCCCGGAGCCGGGGTCGTTGCAGCGCTCGACAACGTGGCTCACCAGCGCGTCGTCAAACGCGAACGCTGCGCCCTGGTTCTCCTTCACCGTGCGGGCAACGCGGCCCAGCTGAAGGCGGACGATCCCGGCCATCACGTCGTCGGAGAGGGGGAAATAGGGGATGGTCACCATCCGCCCCAGGAGCGCGGGCGGGAACACCTTGATCAGCTCGTCGTTGAGCGGGCCGGAGAGTTCGTCCGGGTTGTCGCGATAGAACGGATCGCGGGCAAGGCCGGTGATGAGGTCGGTGCCCACGTTGGAGGTGAGGACGATCAGCGTGTTCTTGAAGTCGATCACGCGGCCGGTGCCGTCCTCCATCACGCCCTTGTCGAACACCTGAAAGAACACCTCGTGGACATCGGGGTGCGCCTTCTCCACCTCGTCCAGAAGGACGACCGAGAAGGGTCTGCGCCGCACGGCTTCGGTCAGCCGTCCGCCTTCGCCGTAGCCCACATAGCCGGGGGGCGCTCCCTTCAGCGCCGAGACCGTGTGCGCCTCCTGAAACTCCGACATGTTGATGGTGATGACATTCTGCTCGCCGCCATAAAGCTGTTCGGCAATGGCCAGCGCCGTCTCCGTCTTGCCGACGCCGGAGGGGCCGCACAGCATGAACACGCCGATGGGCTTGTTGGGATTGTCGAGCCTTGCCCGGCTGGTCTCCACCCGTTTGGCGATGGCCTTGAGGCCGTGGGACTGGCCGATCACGCGGGCAGCCAGATGGTCGGAAAGCGCCAGCACGGTTTCGATCTCGTTGCGCACCATCCGGCCGACGGGAATGCCCGTCCAGTCCGACACCACGGAGGCGACCGCCTCGGCATCGACGTGGGCGTGCATCTGCCGGCGGTCGGGGTCGATGGCTGAGAGGGCATCGAGCGCGGCGCCCAGTTCCGCGCGGTCCATCTCGCCGTCGGCGGCGCGCAGCGCGAGGATCTTCGAGACGTGCTCACGCTCGGTGGTCCAGTCGGCCTCCAGCGTTTCGCGCTCGCCCTTCAGGCGCGTGACCTCTTCGGCGAGCTCGTCTGCGCGGCTTCTGGTATCGACGCCGAGGTCGGTGTCGGCGGCAAGGGCGGTTTCCTCTCGCTCCGCCGCGGCGAGGGCGGCTTCCACGTCCGCCAGCGCGGCGGGCTTGGTTGCCTGGGTGATCGCCACGCGGGCACAGGCGGTGTCGAGCAGGCTGACCGCCTTGTCCGGCAGCTGGCGGGCGGGAATGTAGCGCTTGGAGAGGGCAACGGCGGCGGTCACCGCGCCGTCGGCAATGCGGACATGGTGGTGCTTTTCCATGGGGGCCACCAGGCCGCGCAGCATGTGGACCGCGCGCGCTTCGTCCGGTTCATCCACCGCAACGGGCTGGAAGCGCCGCGTCAGCGCCGGGTCTTTTTCGAAATATTGGCGGTATTCGCTCCACGTGGTGGCGGCGATGGTGCGCAGGGTGCCGCGCGCCAGCGCCGGTTTCAGGAGGTTGGCGGCGTCGCCGGTGCCGGCCTGCCCGCCCGCGCCGATTAGGGTGTGCGCTTCGTCGATGAACAGGATGATGGGGGTTTCGGCGCCTTGCACCTCGTCGATCAGGGTTCGCAGCCGCTGCTCGAACTCGCCCTTCATCGAGGCGCCGGCCTGCAAGAGGCCGATGTCGAGCGACAGGACGGAAACGCCCTTCAGCGCGTCGGGGACGTTGCCGGCCACCACCTGCTGGGCAAATCCTTCCACCACCGCCGTCTTGCCGACGCCCGCCTCGCCGGTGAGGATCGGGTTGTTCTGCCGCCGCCGCATCAGGACATCGACAATCTGGCGGATCTCGTTGTCCCGGCCCACGATGGGGTCCATCCGGCCCGAGCGTGCGTCCGCCGTCAGGTCGGTGGTGAACCGCTCGATGGTGCCGCCGTGGCGCTTCTCGCCGCCATCGTGCGCCGGTGCGTCGGCGGACAGGCTGGACCCGTCGACCGGGCCGAGGCTTTCCTCGACGGACTGGCGCCACAAGGTGCCATGCTCGCGAACCACGTCGTCCGCCGAAAGGTCGGCGAGGAGCGGGGAGAGGTTGGCGATGATGCGGCTGGCCGACCGCGACCGCAGCGCACCCACCAGAAGATGCCCGGAGCGCACCTGCGTTTCGCCGAACATCAGCGTGCCGAAATACCAGGCTTCGCGAAATGCCTCGAAGATGGACTCGCCAAAGCCGGGGCTGGCGGACGGCCTGCGGGGGTAGGCCTCGATCACGCGCTGCACATCGGCCAGAACGCGGGCACGGTCGACGTTCAGCCCGTCCAGCGTGAGGGCAATGTCGCACTGGTCGTTCTGCAGGAAATGGGCGAGCCAGTGGGCAAACTCGACAGCGGAATGTCCGTCGCCCCGCGCCTGCCGCCGCGCCCTGATCAGCATTTCATAGCAAACGCGGTTGAGCTTGCCGAGGATGACTTCGTTGGTAACGTCGAGCATGGCGGGGTCTCCGTCCTGAAATTTCTTGTGCGTCTAATGAGTTGGGCCTGGCGGGCGAAATCTTGCGTCGGCGAGTACGGTTTTGTCCTGGCCCTGGTGTTGCGGGTTGAGCCAGCCGGTCCAGCCGAGCTGGCCGGCCACGCCAAGCGTTGCGGACGGGGCAAGGTGCGTGGGCAAGGCCAGCTCGATGTCCCAGTCCAGCTCGTCGCCGAGGTAGAAGTCGATGGCGTCGGCCAGGCGCACGGCGTTGGGGCCCGTGGGCAGGAACGAGGCATAGTCGCCGAGCGATCCGACGGTGACGCGGATGCGGATCTTCTCGTCGAAGGTGAGGACCGTGCGGCCCGCCATCAGGTCGACGCCGAGCGCGCTGTTGGCCATGCCGAGGCGGGACTGGTCCTCCGGCGCCAGAGCCAGCGCGGTGGGCACGAACTCCTCCACCTCCACATCCACCGCAAACAGCCCGGCCAGAAACGACCGCAGCCGCGACGCCGATTTAACGCGGGCCGAAAGAAGCCCGGCGTAGGCCGTCTTGGCGATGTCGGCGACGGCGCCGGGGGGCTGCGGCGCGGGCAGGCCGAGGCCGACCACGGCACCGACGTAGCGCATGAAGCGGTCGTCGTCCGGCCGGTCGTGCTGGGCGATGGGGCGGGCATCGGCCCAGGCGCGGTAGAAGAGCTGGATGAAGCGGTTGTTGAAGATGTCGAGGAAGCGGGCGAACGCCTCGTCGTCATGGATCTGCCACTGGTAGGCTTCCTCGGTCACCGACAGCGGCAGCGCGCCCATCGGCCCCATCAGGCCGAGAAACTGCACGGCCAGAGAGAGCCGGCCCGCCTCGTCGACACCGGCGCGCACCACGTTGGAGGCCGGAAAGGCGAAGAACGGGTCTTGCGCGAGGTCCGCCAGATCGCGGTTGCGCCGGCCGGCCTCGCCGATGCGCGGGTGGTCCGGCCGCTCCCGCTCGGCCCGGCGCAGCAGCGTGAAAAGGTCGTACCGGAAGGGTTCGGCGGGATCGACGGTGCGGGTCACAGGGAGGGCCGTTCGCCGAACACCGGGGCCCAGCGCTGGATCTCGCCGCGCTCCACCGAGCGCAGCACCGTCTGCGTGAAGCGGTTGATCGACACATACTCGGCAAAGAATTTGTTGAGGACGACGCCCATCAGATAGGCGCCCGACCCCTCGAACGCATTCTCTTCCACGGTGACGGTCACCTCCAGCCCGCGTGCAGCACCAAAACCGCCGGCGGAGCGGATGCGGCGCACGATGGGCCGGCTCTCCACCGTGCGAATCGCCTCGATCCGGCGGCGGGCCGCGGCATCCGACGGGTCGGCGAACAGGGTGAGAAGGCTTTTCAGCGTTCGTGCGCCCTCGGCCGGGTCCGCCTCGGCCAAGCCGCGCTGATTGAGGCTCATGAAGTTCACGAGCCGCCAGGCCACGCTGCCGGTGTGAAGCACGTCCTCGCCGGTTTCGCGGTAGGCGACGACGGGCGGGCGGGGCGGTGTCGGGCCGGCCACGCAGTGGATGTCCAGCTCGGTGTTGTCGAGGAGGGTGAAGTCCACGCCGCCTTCGCCAACGGGAAGCTGCTCGGTGAGGTGCCGGTTGGAGCAGAGACCTCGCAGGCTGATCTGGGAAATTTCGGAGCCGAAGCCGGGGCCGGCCGGTTCGGACAGCGAGACGAACAGCTCCGTGCCGGCGTAGGTCGATGCGCGGCCGGTGCGCTCTTCCTGGCTTGAGCGTTTGCGCGGCAGGCGGCGCACGGTGTAGGCGAGCGCGCTTTCGTCATCCACCTTGCGGCCGGAGGCGGAGTAGAGCGGCAACACCGGCACCTTCGCACCCCCGCCCGCATGATGGGCGTAGACCTCCTCGATGCGGAAGGGCTCGTAGTCGAGCGGGTGGGTGCGGTCGGGCACCACATGAAATTCGTGCCGGTTGTCGGTGACGGAAACCCTGTCCATGCTCTTGGCAAAGAGGTTTACGGCGGGGGCGGCGTACAGCGCGAACGCATCCTTTGCCACAATCTGCGGCAGGCGGACGCTGGACGCGGAAAAGCCGAACACGATCTCGAAATTGTTGCTTTCGACGTGGCTCAGCGCTTTTTGCAGGCCGTTGATGGTGAACCCGAGGAATTTGTGGGCGAACCAGAAATATTCCCGCAGCGCGTGGAAACCGCGGAACACGCGGCCGGTCTCGGGGATCAGGAAATCGTCTGCGGTGAGGCCGAGCGGGGTGATGGCGCCGGGCCCGAGCGCGATGGCCACCGGGTCGCCATGCCGGTCGGCAAACCGGACCCATACGCCGGCGCGGCGGCCGAGGATCTGTTCGTAAAGGGTGACGGCATCCGCCTCGGGCGCGACGAGGTGGATGGGCAGCGCATCAAGGTCGATGCCTTTCACCCACTGGCCCGGCTGGGTTGCCTCTTCCGGTTCGTCGCGCCGCGCCGCCGCAGTCCGGTTGCGAAATTTGAGCGACAGGCCGCAGGGGGTCCGCGGAGGTGGGTTGATGCCCAGCGCATGAAGCGAGGCTTCGGAAGGCAGGTGGGTCGCGGCCGTCAGCTCCAGCGGCCACAGGGTGATGGGCGCTCTCAGCTGGTAGCGGCAGGCAACGCGGCGTTCGCGCTCCAGATAGGTTGCGTCGATCAGGCTGCCGCTGGCGATGGTCTGCCCTTCGCGCAAGGCGGCATCGCCGTAACCGGGCGTGAAGGCGGCCATCAGCGCCGAGGGGGTCGGCGCCAGATAATCCGGCAGGAGCTGTTCGATGTAGTTGGACGTGAACTCGTGGAATTCGTGCTTCAGCTTCAGCTGCACGCGGGCGGCGAGGAAGGCAGCACCTTCCAGAAGGCCGGTGATGAGCGGGTCCTGCGCATCGCGCGTGAGGCCGCCCAGCCGCTCGGCAATTCCCGGAAATTCGCGCGCGAACTCGCCCGCATGATCGTTGAGATATCGAAGTTCATGGTTGTAAAGGCTGAGGAATTCCCGGTCCACGATCTACAGCCTTTCGATGCGGAACTTGCCGGGCACATTGTCCACCTCGGCAATGAACTCGACGGGGATGTTGAGCGGCTCGGCCCTGAGCTCGGCGTAGACCAGAAAGCGGAGCTGGAGCGTTGCACTGTCCACAGCGGTGTCGCGGCGGGCGTCGATGCTGCCGGGCACCACGCGCGGCTCGAAGTTGACGATCGCCTCGCGGATACTGCCGCCGACCGCGTTGACCGCAACGTCCTCCAGCGTCAGCCGAGACAGGTCGGGCATGCCGTAGTTGAGGATGGAGCTGCGCACTTCGGGCAGATCGGAAAAATCTTCGGTGGCTTCCATGTGGACCGAGTTGAGAAGGCCGGAGAGATTATCGCGCACCTCGGCGCGCAGGTCCGCTTCGTCCACCGGGTGGCGGCCCATGCCGCGGTGGCCGCTGACAATGCGCGCGCCTGAGGCGTCGCGCATGTCCAGCGGCTTTTTCGCGTCGCCGGCCTTGTGGGCCTGGGCGAAGATGAAGTGGAGCGGCGGCAGGGTACGCGCCGTTTTCGGCGTGGCCACGGCGTGCCTCTACCGTCGGGCGACACGGCCATGAGGCCGCGTCGCGAGGGGGTGGCTGACGGTTACTTCCACTCCTGCGTCTGGATGTTGAATTCCATCTTCTCGTCCTTGTCCTGGGAGCCGTCGGCCTTCTGCGAGAAGTACTGGTATTCGACCTTGGCAAAGTTGAGCGAGATGCTTTCGGTGATCCGGTCGTCGCCGCCGGAGCCGCCGAACTGGTAGGACGACACGAGAATGTCGGTCATCTTGATCTTGATGTACTCGAGCGGTTTGTCGCCGGCCTTGCGGACCACCATCATGCCTTCCTTGATGTGCTTGCCGCCGGCGCACATGCGGGCCAGGACCGGAGACGACAGGTCCGTGTACTTGGTGAACGAGATGTCCTGCACGTTCGCCTTGCCGGAGCCGCCGCCTCCGCCGAGGTGCCGGGTGGCGCTCTGGTTCAGGCCCCATGACCAGGCCAGAACGTCGATCTCGTCCTTGTGCTTGGAGTCAAAGGATTCGCCCTTAATACCGTCGAGCTTGAGAAAAAAGTCTACAGCCATTGTCTATTTCCTTTTCCTATACGCTAATTTACTGCGTATGAATGGATATGTGATGCAGATCACAAAAGACCCGCGCCCTGTTGCTATCGCCCGGGGCTGAAAACCGCCCGGTTTACGTTAGGTGGGCGTTGGCAGGCGCGACACAAGACTTAAACCGATGTCCATTCCTTCCAATTGATAGTGAGGCCGCAAATAGAACCGCGCACTGTAGTAGCCGGGGTTCTCTTCGTCCTCGACGACCTTGACCGACGCATCGGCCAGCGGCTTCTCGGCCTTCTGCGCTTCGGAGGCGATTGACGGGTTGGTGAGGACGTAGCGGTTGATCCAGCTCTGCAGCCAGCTTTCCAGCTCGTCGCGTTCCTTGGAGGAGCCGATCTGGTCTCGGACCATGCATTTCAGGTAGTGGGCGAAACGCGAGGTGGCGAAGATGTAGGGCAGCCGGGCTGACAGGTTGTCGGACGCGGTGGCCTCGGGCTTGTCGTATTTCTTCGGCTTGTAGATCGACTGGCCGCCGATGAAGGCCGCCTTGTCGGTGTTCTTGCGATGGATGATCGGCAGGAAGCCGGCCGCCGAAAGTTCGCCCTCGCGCCGGTCGCTGATGGCGATCTCGGTGGGGCACTTCATGTCGGTGCCGTCGTCGGTCGGGAAGGTGTGGATCGGCAGGTTGAGCACCTCGCCGCCGGACTTCACGCCCCTGATGCGGGTCGACCAGCCATATTCCTTGTAGGCGCGGTTGACGTTGACGGCCATGGCATAGGCGGCGTTCATCCAGCCATATTTCTCGCCGTCGTGGCCGTCGGTCTCTTCCTCGTAGGCGAATTCCTCCACCGGGTCGGTGGCTGCACCGTAGGGCAGGCGCGACAGGACGCGCGGCATGCACAAGCCGAGGTAGCGCGTGTCGGTTTCGTCCCGCAGGCCGCGCCAGGCGGCATATTCCGGCGTGTCGAAGATCTTGCCGAGGTCACGCGGATTGGCGAGCTCACGCCAGGAATCCATGTTCAGCATGTTGGGATCGACGCCGGACATGAACGGCGCGTGCGCAGCGCTGGCGATCTTGGCCATGGAGCGCATGATCGCAACGTCCTGCGGCTGCTGGCTGAAGTAATAATCCCCCACAAGCGCGCCGTAGGGGTGCCCGCCGAGTTGCCCGAACTCCTGCTCGTAAATCTGCTTGAACAGCGGGCTCTGGTCCCAGCGCGCGCCCGGATACTGCTTGAACATTCCGTTGAGTTCATTCTTGGAGATGTTCAAGACTTTGATCTGTAGCGCAGAATCTGTCTCGGAGTTGAAAACGAGGTGGTGCAGGCCACGCCACGCGCTTTCGATCTGCTGAAACTCGGGCGCGTGCATGATCTCGTTGACCTGATCGGTCAATTTCTTGTCGATGACCGCGATCATTTCTTCGATGGTGTCGAGCACGTCCTCCTTGATGAGGCTCGTGTCGGCCAGTGCCTGGGCCACCAGGGTGGTGACGGCGTTCTCGACGTCGGAGGCGGCCTGCTCCGTGCGGGGGCGAAAATTCTGTTTCAGCAGGTCGGAGAATTCATCCGGATCGACCTCCCTGGCCGTGCCTGCTGCGGAGTCCTGTGTCGTGTCAGTGGACGACATAATATTCCTCAAAACAAAGGGTTATGGATCAAGAGCCGTCGTCGGCGGTGTTGCCGCCCTGGGCGGCCGCGCGCTTCTGGAGGGCCGCCATAAGATCGGGATCCTGGAGCAGAGCCTTGATCTGACTGGACGCGCCCGACTTGCCGTCCATGAACCGCAAGAGGTGAGAAAGCTGCTCGCGCGCCTCAAGAAGTTTCTGCGTCGAAGGGACCGCCCGTGCGACCGCCGCTGGCGAAAAATCTTCCATGCGCTTGAAATTCATCTGCACAGACATTTTCTCAGTGGAGTCCGGATCGAGTTTGTTGGCAATTGCCATCGCGATTCCCGGGTCGACCGATTCCATGAACTTGGTGAAATTATCCATGTCCACTTTCGAAAACGTCCGATCCGAGACTTCCGCCTTGTCCTTGCCGGCAGCGTTGCCGGAAAGGTCGGACAGCACCCCCATCACGAAGGGGAGTTCGACCAGCTGCTCGGCGTCGTATGGATCTTCATAAGTAATATGGACCCGAGGCGGCCGGTTTCGGCCGATAAAACCTTGCCCACCGCTTGGCATGGTTGCCTCCCTCAATAAGGTTTCAAAAATGCTCGAACACAGATAAGCCGCAGGAAGCGGCGTCCGTCAACGCAGAATCTATTATTTTTTGGTCGCAAACACCTGCGCAATGCTTGAAGATTGCAGTGATTGTGGCCGTCTTGTGGCATGGATCCGTGCATTCCATCACATGCCGTCCAAATTTTTCGAGATAATTTCTTTAAACGCCATATTGGAGCCAATGCTCATGGACGTACAAGAGAACGACGCCAACCCCGTTGAAGCCTCGGCACGGCCGCGCGAGCGCGTGGTCACCTCACCGCAGGAAGCGCTTCAGCTCGCAGTGGAAATGCACCGCCGTGGCAACGTGGAGCAGGCCGAAGAGATCTACACGGCCGTTCTGGCGCACGAACCGGACAACTCGTCTGCCCTCCAGTTCCTCGGCGTTCTGCGTCACGGGCAGGGCCGGGAGACCGAGGCGCTCGATCTGTTGCAGCGCGCCACCGAAGCCGCGCCGGACTCGCCCGGCACCTTCATGAACTACGGCAACGTGCTTCTGGAGGCCGGCGAAGCCGACAGCGCGGTGGATGCCTACAAGCGGATGCTGGAGCTGGCGCCCGACCATGCCGGCGCATGGAACAACATGGGTGTTCTCCTGCGCACCCTCGGCCGGATCGAGGTGGCCGAAGAGGCGCTGCGCAAGGCGATAGCGCTGGCCCCGGAGGATGCCGGGCCCTGGCACAATCTCGGCAACCTGCTTCTCAGCGCGGGGCGGATCCAGGAGTCGGTCGAATGCGCGTTGCGTTCGGTGACGCTGCTGCCGGAAAGCACCGTCGGCCGCAAGCTTCTGGGTGTGGCCTACGCCTATCTGGGTGAAGCGGAGAAGGCGAAGGCCGTCTTCTACCAGTGGCTGGAAGAGACGCCGGACGATCCGACCGCGTTGCACCACCTGGCAGCGCTGGAAGGCCGTGTGCCCGAGCGGGCCTCCGACGCCTACGTCGAGGATGTGTTCGACAAGTTCGCCGCCTCGTTCGATTCAAAGCTGGAGATGCTTGAGTACCGGGCACCGGAACTGGTGCGCGACTCGCTGGCGGCCATGGTGGGCGACCGCCGCGTCTCGGTGCTGGACGTTGGATGCGGTACGGGACTTGTCGGCCCGCTGATCCAGGGCCGGGTCGGCCATCTCACGGGGATCGACCTCTCCGGCAAGATGCTCGCCAAGGCGAAGACGCGCGGCGTCTACGATGCGTTGGAGAAGGCGGAATTCATCGCCTATCTTGGCGCGGTGGAGCGGGGGTTCGGCGCGATCATTGCGGCCGACTCCCTGTGTTACGTGGGGCCGATGGATGCGTTTTCCGCCAACGCACTGGCCGCGCTGGAGCCGGGCGGCGTGATGATCGGCACGTTCGAGGCCGATGATGACGAGAATGCGGTGACCCTTGGCTATAGCGGGCGCTACACCCACGGCAGCGCCTACCTTGCAAAGACATTTGCGGCCGCCGGCTTCGAGGCCGTCAGCGTCGAGCCGCAGGTCCTGCGCATGGAACAGGGCAAGCCGGTGCACGGCTACATGCTGACGGCCCGCAGGCCCGGCTGAGCCGCGCCTGGGGCGGCCAACGCGCGCTGTTGCGCCTAGTGATCGAGCCCCGCGTCGGCGCGGCTCGTCATCGCAAGAGCGTCCGCACACCCTTCGATCCCGTCGCAGCGCAGCACCTCGTTGACGAAAAGCTTGCCGATATCGCCGCAGCCAAGCGCGAGATCGAACGGGAAGATCTGCATGCGTCCGGCGTCCACCGGCCCGAATGGCAGCGCGAGGCGCTGGAGGATGATCTCGTCACTGCCGAACAGAAATGTGTCCAGCTCCAGGCCGTCCAGCGGGCTTTCGGTCTCGTTGCGGATGATGAAATAGGCCCGGCAGGCGCCGTCCACAGGCTCCAGCTTGTTGAGCTCAACGGCCAGTTGTTGGGGCGGCGCGGTCTGCGCGGCGGGGGATTGCGGGGTGGCTTCCTGTGCCGCGGCAATGGGGGCGGCGGCGAGGAGGAAGCCGAGCGTCAGGGCAAGCCGGCGGAACATGGGGGCCTCAAAGGCTGGTGTGATGGTTCGGAAAGGCTGTTGTCGCTAGAATGGCACGATGACGATGAACTGGCCACACGTGGAGGAGCGCGACCGCGCGCTGTTGCCATCGCAACCTTCGCGCCGCGGCCGCAAGGCGGCGATGACGGTGGCGCTTGCGCTGCACGTCGGCCTCGGCTGGACGGTGCTGTTCGATCCGCCGCCGGATCTCGCCACGCTGACGGAGCGGCGCGAGGCCATCAAGGTCGAGATCATCGCCTTGCGCGATCTGGACGGGATGCGGCGGCCGACGGAGCGTCCGCCCGCGCCAGCCCCGGCCGCGATTGCGGACGATCTCGCCGCCCCGCCGGAGCCCGAGCAGCAGGATGCAGCGCCGGAAATCGACCCCGAGCCGCCCCAGCGTGCCGGACAGCGTGTGCCGCAGGCGCCTGCCTCTGACACTGCGCCAGTGGAGGCTGCGGCGCTTCCCCCGCTGGTTCCGGCGCAGGCCGCGGCCGGGCCAGCATCGGCGCAAACGGCAGCCGCGCCCGCCGCGGCTTCTGTTCCGGCCGGTCCGCTTGCCGCGGCTCCGGCGGTCGGTCAGACTGCGGTCCCGTCTCCCATCCCCAGGGCAGCCGTTTCAAAGGCCGTCGAAGCCGCGCCCGTAGCAGGCCCCGCCGTTGCCGCGGTGTCTGCACCGGCGGCAGGCGCCCGCCACGCGCGACCGCCAGTGCCGCTGGAGCCGTCCGTGGCCGTGCGGCCAGCCAGCGAAACCGCCCGGCCTGACGTTGCGGCCACGGCCCAGGCGCCGCCGGCGGCCGATGCGGCGGTTCCAGGCGTGGCCGCACCCGTGGCCGAGCGCACGGCAGCTTCGGTTGTTGCGGCGCCGCCTCCCCGCGCCGCCCCGGCCGCGACGGTTGCTGCGATCAATGCGCCGCCCCCAACGCAGCTGCCCGGCACCGAAGGCGGCGCGACACTCGTGGCGGCGCGACCCTCTGCCGCACAACCGGCTGCTGTGTCCGTGCCGGAGCCGGGGCCTGCCGCCCGTGCGCCCGCCACGGCGGGACGGGCGGGGCGCGTCGTGGCAGCGGCCGCAGGCGCAGCGCCGCCGGTCGGCACGTCGGCAGCATCGGCAGTGCGCGCCGCCGCACCGGCGTTTGCGGGCAGTAGAGTTGCGGCACCTGCGGTCACGGCGGCCCTGCCGTTGCGGCGCGCGGCGTCTGCTGCACTGGCACCGCGCCCGCCGTCAGCGGCCACGGCCGTTGCGGCCCGCGCGGTCGCGCCTTTGGCGCCGTCGGGGCAGGGCAGCGCTGCGACAATTATGGCGGCCGCGCCACAGGCCGCAACGGTTCCGGCGCCGCCGAGCGAGCCGGCGGGCGGTGAAGCGCGCGTACCGTCGGCCCCCGCGGCGCTGGCGGCAGCGGCGGCCGGTGCGCCTGCATCTCGCGCGGCGTTGACCCCCGTTGCAGCGGTCGCGCCTTCGCTCCCGCTGCGCGCCGCCGCAGCCCAGCGCCCCAGCGGCACCCGCGCCACGCCCGGTGCAGCGAGCCGGATTGCGCCGCGGGCTGTGGCAGCAGTGGCAGCGGCGGCAACCGCAGCCCAGCGCCCCAGCGGCACCCGCGCCACGCCCGGTGCAGCGAGCCGGATTGCGCCGCGGGCTGTGGCAGCAGCGGCAGCGGCAGCAACCGCGAGCGCCGCGCCGCGGGCGGCCACTTCGGGGGCGGGCGCCCGGCTGGCCCCGCGACTTTACGACCTGTCGCAGGCGGTGAACGATGCACTGGACAAGACGCCCTGCGCACGGGTGGCGGGCCTCTCCCGCGGCGCCGGTTCGGTGTCGCTGTCGGGTATTGCCGGGTCGAGGGCGGCGCGCGACGCGGTCATCCGGGCCGCCCGCGGTGTCCCCGGCGTCGAGACGGTGGAGCCGGACATAGCGGTGCTGTCATTCCCCTGCGCCTTCGCCGAGCTGGTGGCAGCGCTGGAAAGCCGGCCGGGCGGGGAGTCTCTGGTGCTGCCGGAGCGGGAGCAGCCCTCCATTAAGGAGTTTCTCGCCTACAAGCAGCTTCTGCTTCAGTTCCGCACGCCTGAATTTCCGAGCCATATTCTGATCGACTATTTCGCGCTCGACGGCTCCGTCGTCCATCTCGACAGTCATTTATGGCCGGACGATCCGTTTCCGCCCAACAAGCAGGTGACGGTGGGCCGGCCGGGGCTTGGCCTCCCCATCACCCTGCGGCCGCCGGCAAGCGAGGAGCTGATCGTCGTGACCGCAACGTCGGAGCGGCTGTTTGCCGAACGCCCGCAGGACGAGCCCGCCGCCGCCTACGTGGAGGCGCTTCAACCCCGTCTCGCCGCTCTGCTCGACCGGGGCGGCGAGGTGGAAATTCTCTCCACAATCATTCAAACAATGGATGACGAGGATTGAGCCGGAGAGGACGACCCCGTGCGCCGCAACAGATTCGAGATCGTTGACGAAGTTCAGGACGACGCCATCACGCTGGAACTTGCCGCCGGAGGGGACCCCGAGATGGCGCGGGTGCATGTGCCGGGCCCTGGCGCAGCGCCGGCCGAAGACGGCACGCCGGCCGAGGCGGAAAAGGTGAGCGAACCGCTTGCCCGCAAGGACGCCTTCCGCGGCGCGATCCAGCTTGCCAACACCATGAAGATGCCGGTGGTGGTGATGGGCGACGATGCCGCCTGGGACCCCATGTGGGGCGACCTTTATCGCCCGGTCTGACAGCGGACGGGCGGTGGAGAGCCGGGATATCCCCGATACTGCCGTCGCGTCGCCCGCACGCGCCTGCTAACGCTGACAATTGACGACAAAATTCAGGGGCGCGTGATGGAAGGTATCCTGCCGCGGCAGGCGATCGAACGGCTGATTGCGGACGGGTCCATTGATGCCGCCGCGGGCATCGAGCCCGGCCAGCTTCAGCCGGCCAGCCTCGACCTGCGGCTTGGGCCGGTGGCGCACCGCATCCGCGCCAGCTTCCTGCCTGGCAGGGGCGAGCGGCTGGCCGCGAAGGTGGAGAGCGTGCGCCTCCACACCATCGACCTTTCGCAGGGCGCGGTGCTGGAAACCGGCTGCGTCTATCTCGTGCCGCTGCAGGAGCAGCTGGCGCTTCCGGCGGACGTTGCCGCCTCCACCAACCCCAAAAGCTCCACCGGCCGGCTCGACGTGTTTACCCGCGTGATCGCAGACGGGGCGGGCGGGTTCGACTTTGCGCCCGCCGGCTACCGCGGTGCGCTGGCGGTGGAGATTTCGCCGCGCACCTTCCCCATTCTCGTGCGCGCCGGCTCCCGCCTCAGCCAGATCCGGTTCCGCCGGGGCGACGCGCGCCTCACCGATGCCGCCCTCACCGAGGTTCACCGCGAAACGCCCATCGCAACGCCGGACGCGCGCATCCACGATGGCCTCAACGTCTCGATCGATCTCATGCCCGAGGCCGGCCGCCCCGCAGGCTACCGCGCCAAGCGCCACACCGCGCTGATCGACGTCGACAAGCGCGACGGCCTCGACATGGCCGAATTCTGGGACCCCATCGAGGCCAAGGACGGCCGCCTGATCCTCGACCCCAACGAATTCTACATCCTGATGAGTCGCGAGGCGGTGACCATCCCGCCCCAGTACGCAGCCGAAATGGTGCCGTTCGACCCGCTGGTCGGCGAATTCCGCGCCCACTACGCGGGCTTCTTCGACCCCGGCTTCGGCACCGTGCCGTCGCGCGCGGTGCTGGAGGTGCGCTCGCGCGAGGTGCCGTTCATTCTGGAGCACGGTCAGGTTGTGGCACGGCTCGCATATGAACGTATGGCTGAATTGCCGGATCAGTTGTATGGTACGGACATCAAGTCAAACTATCAGGCGCAATCGTTGAAACTCTCCAAGCACTTCAAGGCGGTGCCATGAGCGATCTTCTGGACCTCGCCCCATCGAAGGCGCCCGCTGGCGGTGACCGGCGCGGCGCGGACGAGATCCTGCACGATGTGTTCGGCTTCGAGACCTTCCGCCCCGGCCAGAAGGAGATCGTCGATGCCGTGGCCGCCGGCGAGGAAGTGCTGGGCGTGATGCCGACGGGCGGCGGCAAGTCGCTCTGCTATCAGCTCCCGGCGCTGATGCGGCCCGGCGTCACCATCGTCGTCTCGCCGCTGATTGCGCTGATGCGCGATCAGGTGTCGGCCCTGCGCGGCCTCGGCGTGGAGGCCGGCGCGGTCAACTCCTCCAACGACGCCTCGGACAACCGGCGCCTCCTGTCGCGTGCTGCATCCGGCGACCTCAAGCTCCTCTACATCTCGCCGGAGCGGCTCTCTTCCGCCGAAACGCTGCACGCGCTGCGCGATGCGCCCATTGCCATGATGGCGGTGGACGAGGCACACTGCGTCTCCCAGTGGGGCCACGATTTCCGCCCGGAGTATCGGCTGCTGGGCGAAGTCCGGCGCGACCTCGGGATCAGGCAGACCGTTGCCTTCACTGCGACGGCCGACAAGATCACCCGCGACGATATCGGCGAGCGCCTGTTCGCCGCGGCGCCGCGCGTTTTCGTGCGCTCGTTCGACCGGCCGAACATCTCGCTGGCGATGACCGCGCGGCAGGACGGGCGGGCCGAGCTCCTCGCCTTCCTCAAGGCGCACGAGGGCGAAAGCGGCATCATCTACTGCCAATCCCGCCGCAAGGTGGATGAAACCGCCGCATTCCTCGCCGCGCGCGGCATGAAGGCGATCGCCTACCACGCGGGCCTGGAACGCGGCGAACGCGACCACAACCAGGATATTTTTCTGCGCGAGGACGGGGTGATCGTGGTCGCCACCGTTGCGTTTGGCATGGGTGTCGACAAGCCGGACGTGCGGTTCGTCTTCCACATGGACCTGCCGAAAAACATCGAGAGCTATTATCAGGAGATCGGCCGTGCCGGGCGCGATGGTCTGCCCGCCACCGCCCACGCGCTCTACGGCTTCGGCGAGATCCGCCAGTTCCGCCAGTGGATCGAAGGCGCGGAGACCACGCCCGAGCAAAAGGCCATCGAGCACGCCAAGGTGAATGCGCTGGTGTCCCTTTGCGAGGCGCCGCGCTGCCGCCGCGTCGTCCTGCTCGACTATTTTGGCGAAACGGCGGAACCCTGCGGCAACTGCGACCTTTGCGGCGGCAAGGTGGAAACCTTCGATGCCACGGTGCTGGCGCAAAAGGCGCTGTCCGCCGTGGTGCGCACCCGCGAACGGTTCGGCGTGGAGCACCTCATCAACATTTTGCGCGGCGAACCCTCGGACAAGGTGACGCAGCACGGGCACGAGAACCTCCCCACCTTCGGCGTCGGCAAGGACCAGTCGAAGAACGCGTGGCGGTCGATCTTCCGCCAGATCGGCATGATCGGCTACGCCGGCGCCGACCCCGAGCGGCACGGCGGCTGGCGCGTTTACGAGACCGGGTGGAAGGTACTGAAGGGCGAGGAAAAGGTAACGCTCCGAAAGGACGCTCTCTCCCTCAAGGACAAGACCCCCAAGGGCGCCGCCGCCGACCTGCCGACCGACTACGACAAGGACCTTCTCGATGCGCTGAAGGCCCGGCGCCGCACCCTGGCGGACGAGCGCGACGTGCCGGCCTATGTCATCTTTTCCGACCGCTCGCTGATCGAGATGGCCGCAAAAGTGCCTGAAAGCATGGACGAAATGAGGGGCATTCACGGCGTCGGCGAACGCAAGCTGAAGGACCTCGCGCCTTCATTTCTTGAAGTGGTGCGGGAATATAGCGGGGGTGCATCCTCCTGAGAGGGTGTGCCTCGCGGCGCGGTTGCTCGCGGCCGTGCCCATAAGCTCCCTCGGTTGTCGAGGCTCCCGCGGAGCGGTGACCGCGTCAACCCACGCTGCGCTCTTCGGGGTTGACCCGGCCACCGCTCCGCGGGGTTCTGAGGGTGTCGGCTCCGCCGGAATGTCGCCAAGCGAAGACTCGCCTCCGGCGGGTCTTCCACCGGAATAGGGAAGAGGGCGTTCGGCGCGGGCGCGGTGCTTCGTGGCGGGTGCGTTGTCGGCGGCGGCGATCGTCGATATATCCGGACAACGGTTTTGGAGGCTTTGCCAATGAACGCGCCTGTCCGCATTTCCAGCGGCCCGCTTGAGCGGCGGCGGTCGATCCCCGTCAACGTCGGCGGGGTCACCGTGGGCGGCGACGCGCCGATCGTCGTGCAGTCGATGACCAACACCGATACTGCCGATATTGCCGGCACCATTGCGCAGGTGGCAGCGCTGGCCGCGGCAGGCTCGGAACTGGTGCGCATCACCGTCGACCGCGATGAAGCCGCCGCCGCCGTCCCGAAGATCCGTGACGGGCTGGCGCTGCGCGGCGTCAACGTGCCGCTGGTGGGTGATTTCCACTATATCGGCCACAAGCTCCTTGCCGACCATCCGGCATGCGCCGAGGCGCTGGCCAAATACCGCATCAACCCCGGCAACGTCGGCTACAAGGCCAAGCGGGACACGCAGTTCGCGTCGATCATCGAGATGGCGATGCGGTACGACAAGCCGGTGCGCATCGGGGTCAACTGGGGTTCGCTCGATCAGGAGCTCCTGACGCAGCTGATGGACGAGAACTCCCGGTCCGATGCGCCGATCTCCGCCGCTGCCGTGCTGCGCGAAGCGATGGTGGTGTCCGGGATCTCGTCGGCCCGCCGCGCCGAAGAGCTTGGTCTGGGCGCCGACAAGATCCTGATTTCGGCCAAGGTGAGCGACGTCCAGCAGCTGATCGCGGTCTACCGCGACCTTGCGGCGCGCTGCGAATATGCGCTCCATCTGGGGCTCACCGAGGCAGGCATGGGCTCCAAGGGGATTGTCGCGTCCTCTGCGGCGCTCGGCATCCTGTTGCAGGAGGGGATTGGCGACACGATCCGCATCTCGCTGACACCGGAGCCTGGCGGCGACCGCACGAAGGAAGTCACCGTCGCGCAGGAGCTTTTGCAGACCATGGGGTTCCGCGCTTTCCTTCCGGTGGTTTCGGCCTGCCCCGGCTGCGGGCGGACGACATCGACCGTGTTTCAGGAGCTGGCGCAGGACATTCAGGGCTTCATCGGCACCAAGATGCCGGAGTGGAGCCAAGCCTACCCCGGCGTCGAGACCATGAAGGTCGCCGTGATGGGCTGCATCGTCAACGGCCCCGGCGAGAGCAAGCATGCCGACATCGGCATCTCGCTCCCCGGCACCGGCGAGACGCCGACGGCGCCTGTCTTCATCGACGGTGAGAAGACCCAGACCCTCCGTGGTCCGGCAATTGCCAGCGATTTCAAGGCGATCGTCGAGGATTACGTGGTGCGGCGCTACGGCGAGAGCGGGGTGCGCTGACCATGGACGCCGCCGATATTGCCGGTCATGTGCCCGAGTGGACGCTTGAAGACGGCGGCAAGGCGATCGGCCGCGATTTAAAGTTTGCAAACTTTCGCGCCGCGTTCGCGTTCATGACAGAGGTCGCGCTTGCGGCCGAAAAGATGAACCACCACCCGGAGTGGTCGAACGTGTACAACAAAGTCTCTATCCGCCTGACGACGCACGATGCCGGCACGCTGACCGATAAGGACATCGCGCTGGCCAAAGCCATCGACAAGGCCGCGCACGGGCGCACGCGATGACCCGCACACCAGGCAACACGCCGCTGGACGGCGAGATCCTGATGCCCGAGCCGGTGATGGATGCGGACGATGCCGCGCAGCGCGAAAACGCGGTCAAGAAAGGTTTCTGGCGCACGTTGAAGCGCGCGGCACGCCAGATCCCGTTTACGCACGACCTTGCGGCGGCGTATTATTGTGCCATCGACCCGGAAGTCCCGTTCCGTGTGCGGGCGACCTTGCTCGGGGCGCTCGCCTACTTCGTCGCGCCAATCGACGCGCTACCGGATATAATTCTGGGTATCGGCTTTACGGATGATGCCACCGTGCTTGTTGGCGCGATCAGCATGGTGGCTGCTCACATCACGGCCGCTCATCGTGAGCGTGCCAAACAAGCCCTGGCAGAATAAATCAGCGATCCAGCCCATAGCGCAACCCTCCATCACGCGCCGCCGGCACGTCCCACAACGGGCGTGCCGCTTCCCTGCGGGCGCTGTATTCCTCAATGCCAATGTCGGCCAGCATCCGCTGGTCGAGCCGTTCTAGTGTCCGCCGCTCCGACCAGACGTCGAGCCACAGTCGGATACGTTTCAGTAAACGCGGCCGGGTCGCTCCGGGCGCATACTTGCGTGTAATTACAGTTTCCATGGTGCCCTCCTCAGCCCCGTTGCAACTTGATATGCGGTGAGGAGGTCGATAAAGAAAACGAAACGTTCTGATGTATTCGATCACGGATATTGATCATGGCTCGCAATCTCGACATCTCCGCGCTGCGCAGTTTCGTCGCAATTGCCGAGAGCGGTGGCGTCACCCGTGCGGCGACCCGGCTGAACCTCACCCAGTCCGCCGTGTCGATGCAGCTGAAGCGCCTTGAAATGGCGCTCGGTCAGCCATTGTTCGAGCGCGAGCGCAAGAAAATGAACCCGACCGCCCATGGCGAGCAGCTCTTGAGTTATGCCGTCCGAATGCTCGACCTCAACGACGAAGTCTACGCGCGGATGACCGAGCGTGCGTTCGAGGGCGAGCTAACCCTCGGCGCGCCGCATGACATCATCTATCCGCACATACCTGATGTGCTGAAGCGTTTTGCGCGCGATTATCCGCGCGTGCGCATTTCCCTCCAGTCGTCCTATACGGCCCACCTCATCGAGCAGTACAACGCCGGCGAGGTCGATGTCATCTTGACGACGGAAACCCATCCGGGCGCCTCCGCCGAGATCTTGCAGGAGTCGCCGCTGGTGTGGATCGGCGCGCCGGGCGGGACAGCCTGGCGCCAGCGTCCGCTGCCGCTGGCGTTCGAGACCGGCTGCATCTTTCGCCCCTGGGTCCAGCGTGCGCTGGACGAGGTGGGCATTCCATGGACAATGGCGGTGGACTCGCTTTCCATCCGCACCATTGATGCGACCGTGTCGGCAGATTTTGCGGTGCACGCCGCCATCAACTTCACGGTCCAGAGGCGTTACGAGCTGATCGAGCATGGCGGCTTGCTGCCGGAACTTCCCTCCATCAAGGTTGCGCTCTACGTCCGCAACGGGCCCAAACACGCGCTTGCGCAGAAGCTTGCCGACGTGGTTCGGGAAAACTGGGCGGACGGAACGACCCATGACAAGGCCATGGCGGCGGAGTGAACATTCACCGTCTCTTCAGGCATTCCCGTCAAAAAGGGGAGACGTTTGCGCATATTGTCAGGCCAAGATGGCAAATGCGTAACGCGGCGGGGCTTGACCGCGCCGCTCTGCCTCTGGAATGGGAGGGGCACGGCCCTCTTCGGACACTGGGATCATAGAATGCGGACGATTGCGGCACTCCTTTTCCTGCTGTGGCCCATCGCGGCCTCTGCGCAGGGCGCGCCTACGCTGCTTCAGCAGTACAACGATTGGGAAGCTTACCGGTACGACGGTGGCGGTCAGAAGACCTGCTACATCCTGTCCAAGCCGAAGACGTTGCAGCCCACCAACCGCAACCATGGTGACGTCTTTTTCTTCCTGACCTCGCGGCCGGGCGAAAACGTCTTCAACGAGGTATCGGTTCTGGTCGGCTACCCGTTTGCGCCCGAAGGTCAGGTCACGGTCGATATCGACGGTCAGACCTTCAACCTCTTCACCAAGGACGATGGCGCCTGGGTGGAGCAGCCTGCCGACGAGAAGCAGCTCGTCGCGGCGATGAAGGCCGGCAAGTCGATGGTCGTGAAGGGCAAGTCTGCCCGCGGCACCGAGACCACCTACACCTTTTCGCTTTCCGGCGTGACGGCGGGCACCAACCGCCTGACCAGCGAGTGCCCCAACTGACATGGCCAACCTCTCCCTCCTGAAGCGCCGCACGGGTGACACGGCGGTCACGCCTGCCGTCACCGCCATGCCGGCGCCGGAGGGGGCGCAGCTGATCGGCGCCACGCGTGACGAACTGGCCGCCCACTGCGCGGCCGCAGGCATTCCGTCGCACCAGATCAAGATGCGCGTGGCCCAGCTCTGGCACTGGCTTTATGTGCGCGGGGCCTCCAGCTTCGACGAGATGACCAATATCGCGGCGCCGGCCCGTACGGCGCTGTCCGGCACGCTCCCCATCGGTTCTGCCGAAATGGTGGAAGAGCAGATCTCCACCGACGGGACGCGCAAGTGGCTGATCCGCCTGCCTGCCCGTGGCGCCGGCCGCCCGGTCGAGGTGGAGACGGTCTACATCCCGGAGGAAAACCGCGGGACGTTGTGCGTGTCCAGCCAGGTGGGCTGCACGCTGGCCTGCACCTTCTGCCACACCGGCACCCAGCGCATGGTGCGTAACCTCACCGCCGGCGAAATTGTCGAGCAGGTTGTGTTCGCCCGCCGCCGTCTGGGTGATTTCGCGAAGCCGGGCGAGGCCGAGGGCGATGTCGCCGGTCCCGCCACCGGGCGGATGATCTCCAACGTCGTCCTGATGGGCATGGGCGAGCCGCTCTACAATTACGACAACGTGAAGGCTGCCATGGCCATCGTGTCGGACGGGGAGGGGCTGTCCCTCTCCCGCCGGCGGATCACGCTGTCCACCTCCGGCGTCGTGCCGACCATCCACCGCGTGGGTGCGGAGATGAACGTGCTCCTCGCCATCTCGCTCCATGCCGTGCGCGACGAAACCCGCGACGAGCTGGTGCCGCTCAACAAGAAATATCCCATCGCGCAGTTGATGGACGCGTGCCGCAATTATCCCGGCCTCTCCAACGCCCGGCGGATCACCTTCGAGTACGTGATGCTGAAGGGCATCAACGACAGTCCGGCCGAGGCGCGCGAACTTGTGGCGCTGATCCGAGGCATTCCGGCCAAGATCAACCTCATCCCGTTCAACCCGTGGCCGGGCTCGCCGTATGAGTGCTCGGACTGGGACACCATCGAAGAGTTCGCCGACATCGTGAACCGCGCGGGCTATGCCTCGCCGGTGCGCACGCCGCGCGGGCAGGACATCTTCGCCGCCTGCGGCCAGCTGCGCTCCGCCTCCCAGAAGGTCTCCGCGCGCGAGCAGCGCGCCGCCCTGGCGGCCGAATGAGATGACCGCGATCTGGGCCCTCACTGCCCAAATCTGCATGATCGCGCTCGGCTACGGGGCCGCCCTCGCCACCGGGGCCGCCTTTGCCACCGTTGCCGTCATGCAGTTCGAGACATCGCAGCTCACCAGCGACTGGCGGGTTCTCACCGAAGCGGTGGTGATCTGGCTGTCCTTCGGCATCACGGGCCTTCAGGCCAGTTTCGGCCCGGCCGCGATTGCCATTGCGGTGTGCGAGGGGATGAAATTGCGCGGGCTCGTCGCCTACCTTGTCGCAGCCATTGTGGTGGGCCTTGCCACGGCATTGCCGCTGGGCGCTGCGCTCTACGGGCAGGAGTACCCGCCGCTGGACCGTGACGCGCTGACACTGACGGTTGCTGCCGCCGCAGTGGGCGGGTTTTTCTACTGGCTGATTGCCGGGCGGACCGCTGGCCGCTGGATGGCCTACCCCTGGTCCGACGGGCACCCCCGCTAGCGCCTGCGCCGCGAGGGTTGCCATCGCAGCCGATCCGGCGCGCGGGATCCCCGTTCTCGCGCCTGGAGGGATGCGGCCTGCCCGCCCCTTGATTGCACTTTTACGGGTGCGGCAAATTCGCCCTGTCCGGATGATGAGGAACAATAATGTCTGGTTTGTTGTGGCTGCTCAGCCTGCCTTTTCGCGTGCTCGGCTATGTGAGCGTGATTGCGGCGTTTGCGGCAGGCTTCTGGGACCTGTGGCAGTCGGTCCGGACCGACAGCCTGGTTCTGACCCCGCTGGGTGAGTTGTGGTACCGGCTTTCTGCCGATTCGCTGAACCTCACCCAGGCGGTGACGCAGCGTTACATCCACCCCGCGGTGTGGGATCCGGTGCTGATCTACTTTCTCAAGCTGCCCAGCTTCATGGCGCTGCTCATTTTTGCCGCCTTGGTGCTGCTCATCGCGCAGCTTATCTATCGTCCGAGGTAGGCGGTTCCATCCGCCACAAGAGGAGGCTTGCCATGAATATCTTCGCACGCTTTTCCAAGCCGATGACGCTGCCCACGGCGGATGACGCCTTGCCCGGCCGCGCCGAGCCGCTCCAGACCGCCGAGCGCCATGCGGTGAACGGCGAGCCGTTGCAGGGCCATTGGCCCGGCATGGAGACAGCCGTGTTCGCCATGGGCTGTTTCTGGGGCGCCGAGCGCTTGTTCTGGATGATGGACGGGGTCACGGTCACCGCGGTGGGGTACATCGGCGGCGTGACGGCCAACCCCAACTATCGCGAAGTCTGTTCCGGAAAGACCGGGCACACCGAGGGCGTGCTGGTGGTGTACGACCCCGAGAAAGTCACGTTCGAAAAGCTGGTCTCAAAATTCTTCGAGGGGCATGATCCGACGCAGGGCATGCGCCAGGGCAACGATGTCGGCACCCAGTACCGCTCGGCCATCTTCGTCAACGGTGAGGATCGGCAGGCGGTGGCGGAGAAGATCAAGGCCGCCTTCGAGGCGAAGCTGAAAGCGGCGGGTCACGGGGAGATCACCACCACGATCCACGCCGCACAGACGTTCTACTACGCCGAAGCCGAGCACCAGCAATACCTGCACAAGGTGCCGAACGGCTATTGCGGGCTGGGCGGCACCGGCGTCAGTTGTCCGGTGGGGCTGGGCGCGGCGGCCTAGGCACGGGCAGCACGGCGGACAGGACGTTGCGGCAGGCCCGCGGCATCCGCGCCATGGTCAGCGGCAGTTTTTTCCTGGCGCCGGGCCGGGGCGTGTAGGGCGCATCGGTGAACCAGTAGTCCAGCGGGGCGCCGCAGCCGTCGCCCGCCGGCGGAGGCCGCTGGCCCCGGCACCAGCGCGCGCCGCGCGGGCAGTCAAGCCGCACATGAAAATGCTTATAATGGCCGTACCAGGGGCGGATCTTGCCCAGCCAGGCACGGTCCGCCGTGGGCGTTTCCCATGCGCAAAGGCTCCGCTTCAGCAGCGGATGCACGAAGATCCGCGCCACCCGCTCGTCGCGGGCCGCATGGCGCAGCAGCCGTGCAAACGGGGCGGTGAATTTTTCCGGCGCAACGGCGCTGCTGTCCGCGTTCAGCATGGACAGGAAGGGCACAGTCTCGCGCTCCTCTTCCGACAGGCGCGGCTCGGGCATGTCGGCAAACCAGATGTCGGCATCGAGGCCGATCTGGTGGCTGGAGTGGCCGGACAGCATCGGCCCGCCGCGCGGCTGGCTGAGATCGCCGACAAGCAGGCCGCGCAGCCCGAGCACGGGGGCCGCTGCCGCAAGCTCCTTCACGAAACCAACCAGCGCCGGATGCCCGTATCTGCGGTTCCGCGACAAGCGCATGGCCTGAAACGACGGCCCGTCGGCCGGCAGCGCCACTGCCCCCGCCAGGCACCCGCGCGAATAGCTGCCAATGGCCGCGGGCGCCTGCGGGCTCGGGGTCTGCTCCCGTCCGAAGGCGAATTTGGCAAGGTCGTCGTCACCCGCCGCGGCGGCACCGGGGCCAAGCAGCAGGCAGAGCGCAAGGGCGAGCGCCAGTCTCACCGGCCAACCAACGACCTGTAGCCCCAGCCGATCCACGACGGTTTCACCATGTGGCCGCCGGCGTGGAGGCAGAGGGCGAGAATGTCGCCGTTTTCGGCCGCAGCGCCCTCGCAGCTGAGGTCTTCCGGCGGGTCCAGCGGCGGCAGTTCGCGGTCATACGCGCCGGCAGTGCCAAGGGCCGCCAGCGCGGTTTTTACATCGCCCTGGCGCACATCGGCAATGGCGCGGCCGGCCATGGGCACCACGGGATCGGCGGTGCCGTGGATGTGGATGAGGTTGACGTCGCCGAATGCGCAGTCCCTGGGGACGGGCGCCCAGAAGGTGCCGGACACTGGCAGAAAGCCCCTGAACCGGTCGGCGCGGTGGCACGCAAGCGTCCACGTCATCATCCCGCCGGCGGAAAAGCCCGTCGCCAGAAGACGGTCTGCGTCAATGGGAAACCGTGCCGTAACGTCGGCGAGCACGGCGTCGAAATAGTCCAGCTCGCGGTGATCGTCGGTGAAGCCCTGCTGCGGCGCGTTGCGGATCAGCCAGTCCTCGCCACCGGACTTGGTGGCGATCAGCGCAACGCCGAGGTCCTGCGCCATCTTGCGCATCGCACCGTTGTTCATCACGCCCGCTGCATTGCCGCGGTAGCCATGGCTGTAGACAATGGCGCCGAACGGGCCGTCCCCCTCCGGCACCGCAATGCGATAGGTGCGCTTGCCGATCACACAATCAGTATCCGGTCCGCAGGCCATTGCGGACGGAGCCAGAAGCGCCAGGGCCGCAGCGCAGAACATGAGCCGCATAGTCCGATCTCCATTGAAGCTTCGACGTTAGCAGACCCGGCGGGATGGGCCAGCGCCGCGCCGCCCCCGCCTCGCCTGGTACGACGCCGCCGGGGCGCGGTGAACCTCATCACCAGATCGCTCGCCGGAGAGCTTGCGCCGCCCGCTTGCCGGTGCAAGCGTTCGCCAAAACCAACAGGACCTGCCGAATGCCCGATCCGACCCCGCCCGTTGCGCCGCTGACTGCCGATGAAAAGCGCAGCAGGGTGCAGGCCTTCCGCTGGTTTCACAGTCTTGACCTTGGCGACGGGGTGACGACACCGGGAGTCGTGTCGGCCGAGCGGCTGGCGTTCCAGTCCGACCGGGTGTTCAAGCATCCGGTTGACGGGCTCTCGGTGCTGGATATCGGCTGCTGGGACGGGCATTTTGCCTTCGAGGCCAAGCGGCGCGGTGCAGCGCGGGTGCTGGGTGCGGACCATTTCGTGTGGGACGGGCCGGGTTGGGGCGACAAGGGCGCCTTCGACCTGGCGCGCGGGTTGATCGACCCCACGGTCGAAGATCAGGTCATTGATATCGACGACATGACGCCGGAAACCGTGGGCGAATTCGATGTCGTCCTGTTCCTCGGCATCCTCTACCACCTCAAGAATCCACTCTCGGTGATCGAGCAGATGTCCCGTCTTGCAGGCAGGATGATCGTCATCGAGACGCACATGGACCAGCGCCTGCCGCCGGAGCCGCCGGCAATGGTGTTTTATCCGTTCGACGAGCTGAACAAGGATCCGTCCAATTGGTGGGGCCCCAACCCGGCGGCCGTCATTGCAATGTTGCACGCGTGCGGTTTCAGCAAGGTGGAAGCGGACGAACCCTATTATTCAGGCGGCGGATCGCGCTGTCTCGTTCATGGTATCCGCTAGAAATCACGCGGACTCGAAGCATAAAAGCAAAATTCCTGGAACTATAATTAGACCTTCCGCGAGTCGATTATTTGGATCGGACTTGCTCTCGCGGTAAAACTCGTGTCCTTTCAGTGGCAGCGATCGTAAGAATCGCCCCAGGGAGGACACCAATGAGCCACACGACTCGTCGTCGCTTTCTACAGACGGGCGGCGCTGCCGCCATCGGCGTTTCAGCACTTGCTGCACCCAACGTTGTTCGTGCGCAGGACGCCACTGTTCTGAAGATGCAGTCTGCATGGACGGCATCGAACATATTTCAGGAAATGGCACAGCAATACGCTGACCGCGTGGAGAAAATGTCCGGCGGCCGCCTGAAGATCGATCTTCTGCCGGCGGGCGCGGTGGTGCAGGCGTTCCAGCTCCAGGATGCTGTTGCCGATGGCATTCTGGACGGCGGCCACCACGTCACCGCCTACTGGTACGGCAAGAACAAGGCGGCCTCGCTGTTCGGAACCGGCCCGGTCTTCGGCACAGACGCGCAGCAGATGCTGGCGTGGATCAATTTCGGCGGCGGGCGGGCCCTTTACGACGAGCTGATCAACGACATTCTCGGCCTCGACCTTGTCGGCTTCTTCGCAATGCCGATGCCGACCCAGCCGCTCGGCTGGTTCAAGAACGAGGTCACGTCCATCGAGGACATGCAGGGGCTCAAATACCGCACCGTGGGCCTTGCGACCGACATCATGCAGGGCATCGGCCTTTCGGTGGCGCAGCTGCCGGGCGGCGAAATCGTGCCCGCGCTGGAACGCGGCGTCATCGACGCATTCGAGTTCAACAACCCGACATCGGACAAGCAGTTCGGCGCGCAGGACGTGTCGAAGGTCTACATGCTCGGTTCCTACCACCAGGCGGCGGAATTCTTCGAGATCATGTTCAACAAGGGCCTCTACGAGAGCCTGCCGGAAGAGCACCAGGCGATCCTCGAATATGCCGCCGAGGCCGCCTCCACCGCCAACTACGGGCTGGCGATGGACCGCTATTCGGCCGATCTCGTGGACCTGCGCGACAACAACGGCGTCAACGTCTACCGCACGCCCACCTCGATCATGGAAGCGCAGCTGGACAGCTGGGACACCGTGCTTGAAGACCTCACGCAGGACGATTTCTTCGGCCGCGTGGTCAAGTCGCAGAAGGACTGGTCGGACCGGGTCGGTTATTACAACCTCCTCAACCAGGCCGACTACAAGCTCGCCTACGACCACTATTTCCCGGGCAAGCTCGGCTTCTGACACCGCACGACGGACGGGCGGGGTTAAGCGGGACTCTCGCGCCACTGCCAGGTCCGAAACTGAAAGCGCCGCCCGGTTTTCCGAGGCGGCGCCTTTGTCCGCGCCCCTCGCGCTCCGGGAGCCTGACCGACCGTGGAAACCTACATCCGCTTTGCCGACAAGGTGTCCGCCTGGTTCGGCCGCGCGTTCGCCTGGTGCATCATCCTGATGACCTTCGGCGTCGCCTACGAGGTTGTGGTGCGTTACATCTTCCGCAACCCGACCTCCTGGTCCTTCGACATTTCGTACATGATGTACGGCGCGCTGTTCATGATGGCGGGTGCCTACACCCTGTCGCGCGACGGGCATGTGCGGGCGGACGTGTTCTACCGGCTGTGGCCGGTGCGCGTGCAGGGCGCCGTGGAATTCGTCCTCTACTTCCTGTTCTTCTTTCCGGGCGTTCTGGCGCTGATCATCGCCGGGTGGAAATACGCCTCGCGCTCGGTCGGCTACCGGGAGGTCTCGGTGATGAGCCCGGCCGGCGTGCCGATCTTCCAGTTCAAGATGATCATCGTTGCCGCCGGTGTGCTTCTGTTCATCCAGGGCATTGCGCAGGTGTTCCGCTGCGTCATCGCCATGAAGCGCGGGGCCTGGCCGCCGCGCGAAGGCGACATCGAGGAGCTGGAGACCCAGCTCATCAAGGGCAAAGAGACCGACATTCTGAGGCACGGCTCGGAGGCGGTGGACGTGGTGGCGCCCGCCGCGACACCCAGGCCCCGCCAGCCCCGCTGATATCCGCCCCACCGCAGACCCAGACCCAGCCAGGAGACCCCGGTGACAGATCCTCAAGTGGCCGTTCTGATGCTGGCTTCGTTCATCGTCATCATCATGCTGGGCTTTCCCATTGCCTTCACGCTGATGGCGATGGCGGTGGGCTTTGGCTACTACGCCTATTTCGACGCCACGCGTCAGTTTCGCGTCTACGACCGGATTGCGGAGGCCGGTGATGCCGGCATCTTCGAGCTGTGGAGCGAGTGGCTCCAGAGTTTCCTCAACAACCGCATTTTCGACCTTCTGGTGAACCAGACCTACGGCGTGATGAGCAACGACGTGCTCACCGCCGTGCCGCTGTTCCTGTTCATGGGCTACGTTGTGGAGCGGGCCAACATTGTGGACCGCCTGTTCTCCACCCTGCAGATTGCGGCGCGGCGCATTCCAGGCTCCATGGCCGTCGCGGCGCTGATCACCTGCGCGCTGTTTGCGACCGCCACCGGCATTGTCGGCGCGGTGGTCACGTTGATGGGTCTCCTGGCATTCCCGGCGATGCTCAACGCGCGCTACAACACAAGCTTCTCGGCCGGTGTGATCTGCGCGGGCGGAACCCTCGGCATTCTCATTCCGCCGTCGATCATGCTGATCGTCTACGCCGCCACGTCCAACGTCTCCATCGTCCGCCTTTATGCCGGCGCGCTGTTGCCGGGCATGCTGCTGGCCGGGCTTTACGTGGTCTACGTGATCGGCCGCGCGTGGTTGCAGCCGTCGATCGCGCCCAAGCTGCGCGAGGAGGATGTGTCGCACATCTCCACGAGCAAGGTGGTCATCATGATGATCACCTCGTTCGTGCCGCTGGCGGTGCTTATCTTTTCGGTGCTGGGGGCGATCCTGTTCGGCCTTGCAACGCCCTCCGAGGCGGCAGCCATCGGCGCGCTCGGCGGTCTGTTGCTGGCGATGGCCTACCGCGCACTCACCTGGGACCGCCTTCGCGAAAGCGTCTACCTCACGGTCCGAACCTCCGCCATGGTGTGCTGGCTGTTCGTCGGCTCGTGGACGTTCGCGTCGGTGTTTTCCTATCTTGGCGGCGAGCAGCTGGTGTCGGAGTTCGTCACCGGGCTCAATCTTTCACCGCTGGAATTCCTCATTCTCGCGCAGATCATCATCTTCCTCCTGGGCTGGCCGCTGGAATGGTCGGAGATCATCATCATCTTCGTGCCGATCTTCCTGCCGCTCCTGGTGGTGTTCGAGATCGACCCGCTGTTCTTCGGCATCCTTGTGGCCCTGAACCTGCAAACGTCCTTCCTGACGCCGCCGATGGCGATGAGTGCCTACTACCTCAAGGGCATCGCGCCACCACAGGTGCGCTTGGCGCAGATCTTTGCAGGCTGTATGCCTTTCTTGGCTATGGTCTTTCTCACGATGGTGATTCTCTACGTGTTCCCCGATATCGTCTTCTGGCTGCCCAATCTCGTGTACGGCCGTTGAGCGCGCCGTCCGCCGTCGAAATCGCCCGCCAGGTCGCCGCTGGCGCACTGTCTGCGCGTGACGTCACCGATGCGTGTCTGGCGCGGATCGAGGCGCGCGACGGCGAGGTTCATGCCTTTGTGCATGTGGACCCCGCCCACGCCCGCCATCAGGCGGATGCGCTGGATGCCCACCGCCGGGCCGGCTGCCCGCTGGGGCCGCTCCACGGCATTCCGGTCGGCATCAAGGACATCATCGATACCGCAGATCAGCCGACTGCGAATGGCAGCAAGCTCGACGAGGGCCGCCAGCCGAAGGCCGATGCGACGCTGGTTGCGCGACTGCGCGCTGCCGGCGCTGTCATCATCGGCAAGACGGTCTCCACCGAATTTGCCTATATCCACCCTGGGCCGACCCGCAATCCGCACAATCTGGCGCACACGCCGGGGGGCTCCTCTCAGGGGTCCGCCGCCGCGGTGGCGGACGGGATGGTGCCTTTAGCCGTCGGCACGCAGACGGTGGGGTCGGTGATCCGTCCGGCCTCGTTCTGCGGCGTGGTCGCGATGAAGCCGACCTTCGGGACCATTTCGGCAACCGGCGTGCTCGACCTTTGCAGCCCGTTCGACACCATCGGCGCGTTTGCCGCCAACCTGCCCGATGTTGCGCTGCTGGTGAACGCCATGCAGGGCCATGACCCGGCCGACCCGCGCACCAGGATGATTGCCCACGCCGACCTTCTGGCCGCAGCCACGAGCGAGCCGCCGGTGGCGCCGACATTCGCCGTTGTCGGCGGCCCGTTCTGGGACGAAGCCTCGCCCGACATGCAGGCGTTGCTGGGCGAGGTGGCCGATGCCCTCGGCGGGCGCGCCGAACGGGTCGACCTGCCGGCGGTGTTCGACAACGCGCTGCCCGCGCACCTCGCCATCATGAAGACGCATTTCGCCAAGAACCTTGCCCATTACCGCCGCCGCGACGCGGACGGCATCAGCCCGGTCATGCGGCAGGCCATGGATGAAGGCGCCGCCATCACCGCCGCGGACTACCTCAGCGCGCTCGACTGGCAGACCGTGCTGCGCGACGGTCTTTCCCGGATCTTCGACCGGTTCGACGCGATCATCACGCCGGCGGCGCCGGGCGAGGCGCCCGAAACGCTGGACAGCACCGGCGACAGCCGCTTCAACGCGTTGTGGACCTTCGTCGGCGCGCCTTCCGTGACCCTGCCGCTGGGCAAGGGCGCCCACGGTTTGCCGCTCGGCGTGCAGGTGGTCGGCAGGCCGGGCGAGGATGCGCGGCTACTGCGCAGTGCCGCGTGGCTGTCAAAAACGCTCGAAACGGCCTAGAGTTTGCCCGATTTTTCGGTTTCCCTCTGGGTCGCTGTCATCGCGATCACCCTTGTGGCCGGGTTCGTGAAGGGGACCGTCGGCTTTGCAATGCCGATGATCATGATTTCGGGCCTCGGCTCCCTGCTGCCGCCCGAGCTGGCGCTGGCCGCCCTGATGTTTCCGACCCTTGCCACCAATGCGGCGCAGGCCATGCGCGGTGGCGGTTCGGCTGCGCTCGCGTCCGCCAAAAAGCACTGGCGCTACATCGTGATCGTCATGGTGATGATTGCGTGCAGCGCACAGCTGGTGTCGATCCTGCCATCCTGGGCGCTGTTCCTGATCATCGGCGTTCCGGTGGTGATCTTCGCGCTGATCCAGCTTGCTGGCGTCCGGTTCACGATCCCGCCGTCCGGGAAGGTGTATGCCGAGTTCGGCCTCGGCGGCTTTTCGGGCTTTGTGGGCGGGATGTCCGGGGTGTGGGGGCCGCCGACGGTGCTCTACCTCACCGCGCTCGACACGCCGAAGGTGGAACAGATGCGCGTGCAGGGCATCATCTACGGCCTTGCCGCCGTGGTCCTGTGCGCAGCGCACATCAATTCGGGCGTATTGACCCTGGCCACGGCGCCGCTCTCGGCCGTGCTTCTCATTCCGGCGATGCTTGGCATTGCGGTTGGCTTCCGCATGTCCGATGCGCTGGATCAAGTGAAATTCCGCAAGGCAACCCTGGTGGTCCTGGTGGTGGCCGGGCTGAACCTGATCCGGCGTGGCATTGAAGGCTTCTGACGCTTCTGTCCCAGAATGCTGTTAGGTTTCAGCCATCGGCGTGCTGACAAGGAATTTGCCAATGACACCGCTTGATTGGGTGCTATCCCTCCTCGGCCTTTCCGGGCTGATTGCGTTCGTGGGAATTATCGCTGTTTTCGTGCCCGAGCCGGCCCTTCTGGCTGTGATCGGCATCACAGTAATGCTTGCAGTCTATGATTTCTGGGTCAGACCGCTCTTGCATCGCCACAATTAATCGGTAGGACGACCTCTGGATTGGGGCTTTCGTTTGTTGCAGCTATATGCATGCCGCTGATTGATGCACGGCTTCATGTTGCAGTGCAGCGAAGGTTCGTCTAGGCCTGCAGCCTAGCATTTGGAGCGTGCGTCAATGACACAGCCGACTTTGGATCGCCTCGTCGAGATTTCCCTCGAGGCGGGCCGCGCAATCATGCCCCACTACGAAAGTGGCGGCGAGGCCCGCGAGAAGGGCGACGGTTCCCCGGTTACCGTTGCCGACGAAGCAGCCGAAGAGATCATTCTCCAGCGCCTGCGCGAAGACGGCGTCGAGACCATTGTGGCCGAAGAGGCCATGGCCGCCGGCAAGATGCCCCCGCCTGCGGACATCTTCTACCTTGTCGACCCGCTGGACGGGACGCGTGAATTCATCTCCAAGAACGGCGAATTCACCGTCAACATCGCGCGGATCGAGCATGGCAAGCCGGTTTCGGGCGTGGTCTACGCACCCGCCATCAACGTGATCTACGCTGGCGACGAGAACGGTGCATGGCGCGCCGACGTGGTGGACGGCAAGGTCGGCACCCGCACGCCGCTGACGGTTGCAGCGCCCGACGCCGCAGTGCGCGTCGTCGCCTCGCGCTCCCACCTGACCGACGAGACCAAGGCGTTCATCGACCGGTTCACGGTCGAGAGCTTCGTCTCGTCCGGGTCATCGCTCAAATTCTGCCGCGTTGCTGAAGCTGCGGCAGACCTTTATCCCCGCATGGGTCGCACCATGGAGTGGGACACCGCAGCCGGGCACGCCGTGCTGAAGGCAGCTGGCGGTGAAGTCTACACGCTCGACGGCGCGCCGCTCTCCTATGGCAAGCGCGACGGCGACACGTTCGCCAATCCTCATTTTGTGGCCGCGGGTGCGTTCGACCCGTTCGCCCTCGCCGCGTAACCCTTTTTCACAGGACACACCGTATGGCAGTCGACCGCGGATCGCATCTGAAGCGACTGGAAGACGAATCGATTCACATCATCCGTGAGGTTGCGGCCGAATTCCGCAACCCGGTGATGCTGTATTCCATCGGCAAGGACTCGGCAGTGATGCTGCACCTTGCGATGAAGGCGTTCTATCCGTCCAAGCCGCCCTTCCCGCTGATGCACGTGGACACCACGTGGAAGTTCAAGGCGATGACGGACTTCCGTGACCAGATGGTCAAGAAGCTCGGCCTCGACCTGATCGTGCACACCAACGAGGACGGCGTGCAGCAGGGCGTCGGCCCGTTCAGCCACGGCTCGGCCTACCACACGCAGGTGATGAAGACCGACGCGCTGAAGCAGGCTCTCACCAAGTACGGCTTCGACGCGGCGTTCGGCGGTGCCCGGCGCGACGAGGAGAAGAGCCGCGCCAAGGAGCGCGTCTTCTCCTTCCGCACCACCAACCACGGCTGGGACCCCAAGACCCAGCGTCCCGAGCTCTGGCACCTCTACAACTGCCGCGTGGCCAAGGGCGAATCGATCCGCGTGTTCCCACTGTCGAACTGGACCGAGCTCGACATCTGGCAGTACATCATGATGGAAAACATCGAGATCGTGCCGCTCTACTACGCCGCCATGCGTCCGGTTCTGGAGCGTGACGGCCAGCTCATCATGCGCGATGACGAGCGCATGCCGCTAGAGCCCGGCGAGGAGCCGGAGATGAAGATGGTCCGCTTCCGCACGCTCGGCTGCTACCCGCTGACCGGCGCGGTGGAATCGCCGGCTGCGACGCTGTCCGAGATTGTCGCCGAAATGCTGATTGCCAAGACATCCGAGCGCCAGGGGCGCGTCATCGACCAGGACGAGAACGCGTCGATGGAGAAAAAGAAGCGCGAGGGTTACTTCTGATGCAACAGTCCGCCATCGCAGAAAATTTTTCAGCCGAAGAATTTGCCGAGTATCTGGAGAGTCAGGAAAGGAAGTCCTTCCTGCGCTTCATCACGTGCGGCTCCGTCGACGACGGCAAGTCCACGCTGATCGGCCGTCTTCTGTACGAAACCAAGCTGATCTTCGAGGATCAGCTGGCCGCCGTCGAGCGCGACTCGAAGAAGCACGGCACCACCGGTGAAGAGATCGACCTTGCGCTGCTGGTCGACGGCCTGGAGGCCGAGCGTCAGCAGGGCATCACCATCGATGTCGCCTACCGCTTCTTCACCACCGACAAGCGCAAGTTCATTGTGGCCGACACCCCCGGCCACGAGCAGTACACGCGCAACATGGCGACCGGCGCTTCCACCGCCGATCTCGCGGTCCTGCTGATCGACGCACGCCACGGCATCCAGGTGCAGACCAAGCGCCACGCCTTCCTGGTGTCGCTGCTCGGCATCCGCCACGTCGTGCTGGCGATCAACAAGATAGACCTCGTCAACTTCGACGAGGACAAGTACAACGCCATCGTGAAGGATTTCGAGCAGTTCGGCCGCTCGTTCGACTTCGACTCCATGGTCGCGGTGCCCATGTCCGCCCGCTACGGCGACAACGTCACCACCAAGTCCGAACGCACGCCGTGGTATCACGGCCCGTCGCTGCTGGAGCACCTCGAAACCATCGAGGTTCAGTCCGACCTGGAGCAGCGCCCGTTCCGGATGCCGGTGCAGTGGGTCAACCGCCCCAACCTCGACTTCCGCGGCTTCTCCGGCACCATCGCCACCGGCACGATCCGCCCCGGTGATCCCGTGGTCGTCGCAGCGTCCGGCCGTGACGCCAAGGTTTCGCGCATCGTCACCATGGATGGCGACCTGCCCGAAGCCGGCGCGTCCGATGCCGTGACCATCGTGCTCGACCGCGAGATCGACGTGTCGCGCGGCGACATCCTCGTTCCGCCGAGCCACCGCCCGGAAGTGACCGACCAGTTTGCCGCGCACATCGTTTGGATGGGTGAGGAAGAGCTGTTCCCCGGCCGGCCGTACCTGCTCAAGATCGGAACGCGCACGGTCACGGCGACGGTCACCGAGATCAAGCACCGGATCGACGTTAACACCTTCGACCACCTTGCCGCCAAGGAACTGGGCCTCAACGAGGTCGGCTTCTGTAACGTTTCGGTGTCCGAGGAAATCGCGTTCGATCCCTACGAAGCCAACCGCGATACGGGCGCCTTCATCCTGATCGACCGGATGACCAATCTCACGGTTGGCGCCGGCATGGTGTGGTTTGCGCTGCGCCGCGCGACCAACATCCACTGGCAGGCGCTGGACGTGTCCAAGACCTCCCGCGCGGCGCTGAAGGGGCAGAAGCCTGCGGTGCTGTGGTTCACCGGTCTTTCGGGCTCCGGCAAGTCGACGATTGCCAACCTCGTCGAGAAGCGGCTGCACGCGCAGGGTCGCCACACCTACATCCTCGACGGTGACAACGTGCGTCACGGCCTCAACCGCGACCTCGGCTTCACCGACACGGACCGGGTGGAGAACATCCGCCGCGTTGCCGAAACGGCGCGGCTGTTCACCGAAGCCGGCATGATCACGCTGGTCTCGTTCATCTCTCCGTTCCAGGCCGAACGCCGGATGGCGCGCGACATGGTGGAGGACGGCGAGTTCCTCGAGGTCTACATCGATACGCCGATCGACGTTTGCCGGACGCGGGACCCCAAGGGCCTCTACAAGAAGGCGGATGCTGGTGAGCTGAAGAACTTCACCGGCGTCGACAGCCCCTACGAAGGGCCGGAAAACCCGGAGATCGCCATCGACACCACGCTGGGTGAGCCCGAAGAGCACGCCGAGCGGATCGTGAAGCTCCTGAAGGAGCGCGGGATCATCGACTGATCCCTGCCGCTCGCGATTGCAGCCAATCAAAAGCCGCCGGCCCAGCGCCGGCGGCTTTTTTGCATTTTGATCGATCAATGGCGCAATAGGCAACAAAAAGGTTGCGCGAGCGGCTGATGCCTCTAAAGTGCAACTTATGAGTTGCCAATTGGAGCGCCAGATCATGACAATCGAACAGCCCGAACCCGCCTGCGTCGACGTTGCGGATGCCATAGTCGAAGAGATCGAGATTGCCGCGCCTGTCGCCCGCGTCTGGCGAGCGCTCACCGATGCGGCCGAGTTCGGCCAGTGGTTCGGTGCCACCATCAGCGCGCCGTTTCGCGAGGGCGAGACGGTGGAGGCGCACCTCACGCTGCGCGGAAAGGACTATGTGGTGCAAATGAATGTGCAGGCGTTGGAAGCGCCGGACCGCTTCGTCTACACATGGCACCCCTACGCGCTGGACCCCGCGATCGATTATTCGCAGGAGCCGGAAACGGTGGTCGAGTTCCGGCTTGCTGCCCGCGATACGGGGACGCTTCTCACCGTCCGGGAGAGCGGGTTCGACGCCATTCCCGCATTCCGCCGGGCCGAAGCCTTCCGGATGAATACAAGCGGCTGGTCCTATCAGCTCGCCAACATCGGACGCCATGCCTCAGAACGACCCTGACCCCGAACCCGGCCTTCCTGCCACGGCCCCGGTCTTCGCCGCCCTCGGAGACCGGACGCGGCTCACCATCGTGGCCACCTTGTCGGCGGGGGACCCGCGCTCCATCAGCGCGCTGGCCGATACATCAGACCTGACGCGGCAGGCGGTGACCAAACACCTGAAGGTGCTGGAAGGCGCCGGCCTGGTGCAAAGCCGCAGGATCGGCCGGGAAACGGTGTATTCGTTTGAGGGGGAAGCCCTTGCCGGCGCCTGTGCGCAGCTCGATGCCATCGCCCGCCAGTGGCAGGGTGCGCTGGGCCGCCTGAAGCAACATGTGGAGGACGACGCGGACAGTTGAGCCGGTCCGCGCGTCGCTCAGCTGTGCTGCGGCAGCGCGCCGGTGCGCTCCCAGTGCAGCGCGTCGGCCAGGCGATCGTCGCCCCAGAAGAGTGACCCGTCGGCAGTCACGAAGGACGGGGCCCCGAAAATGCCGAGTGATTTTGCGCGGTCCACCGCGGCAAACAGCGCTTCCTTGACGGGCGGTGCGGCGGCTTGCTCCAGCACGGTTGCAGGCGACAGCCCGGCCGCGAGCGCCGCTTCCTTGATGATATCGGGGTTGGCAATATCGTTGCCGTTGGCGAAGATTTCCGCAAATACCGCGCGCGAAAAGGCCGGACGCTGCGCTGCGTCGACGGCAATGGCGGCGCGGGCCGCCAGAACGCTCTTTTGCGGAAAATCGCCGGGTTTGGCGAAGCGTTCGCCCCGATGGGCGGCACGGCGGGCAATATCACGCCACATGTATTCGGCCTTGGTGGCCAGCATCAGGTTCGGCGAACCGCCATAGCCCGCTTCGGCAAAGATCGGCCCGAGCAGGAAGGGCTGCCAGATCACCTCCACGCCCTCGTCCGCAGCCAGCGCCTCCACCCGCAAGGCGGCCAGATAGGAGTAAGTCGAGGAAAAATCATACCAGAAGGTCAGCGCCATCGCTCGTCTCCGCTTGGTGCGTTGCTCAAAGGCGAAGGCAGGGCCTGCCCTTGCGGCATCACGCTGGGTCCAGCACCGATGGGAAAATCGGCGCGCTGTCAACAGCCCGGCTCCGGATGCCGTCGCCATGGCGGGCACTGCTTTCCGGAACGCAGGGAAGGGGCGCCGGATTGCGCCGCTCCGCAGGGCGCCGCCATTTCTCCGCCGCCGGCGCGGGAAAGCGTGCGGCCGGCATGTGAGTGACCTTGATGGGTTTGAGACCGGGATGGGGTTGAGACCGGGCGCTGTCTTCTCCAAGGTCGCTCCACATGCAAGCAGGGGGTCTACATGCGCATCGCACCGGTCGTCGCGGCATTCCTGGCCGCGGTTCTGCCGCACGCCGCACTGGCGGATTCGCGCCCGGCCATCATCGACGCGGCGTGGGACACCCGGCCTTACGTCAAGGCGCTTGCCGCCTCGGGCGTTGAGGTGGTCGGCCGCTATCTGGCGCGCTGTCCGCAGCCGGAGCGCGGCATTCCGGAAAAGCGGCTGATGGACCAGGGTCTCATCAACGATCCGCGCAGCGAGGTGCGGCAGATCATCGACAACGGCATGGCGGTGCTGTCGATCTACCAGTTCAACAACGACTCCAAGCAGAAATTCTTCGGCAAGGACCGCAACGGCAAGCCGCTGCCCGACGGGTCATGCCGCGCAACAAGCCGGCCGCGCACCCCGGCGCAGGAGGGCGCGCTGGACGCCAAGGCGGCCGTGGCGCAGGCCCGCGCGCTGGGCCAGCCGCGGGGCAGCGCGATCTATTTCGGCGTCGACATCGCGTTCAGCGCCGGCGATGCACCCACCCGCAAGGCAATGCTGGAATACATGACCGAGGTGCGCCGCATCCTGCGCGGTGCGCGCTACAAGCTGGGGGCCTACGGCAACGGCGATGCGCTTGATGTGCTGCAAAATGCACGATTGATCGACCATTCGTGGCTGTCCGCATCCCGCGCCTACCCCGGCACGACGGCCTTCCACAATTCCAGCCGGTGGGACCTCTTCCAGCACGGGGTGAACCTTGAATGGTTCACCGGAACGCCGGGCGCCTGCCGCCGCGGTCTGCCGCTGGACACCAACATCAAGAATGCCCGCTTTGCCAACAAGCCGCTGGGGGCCTGGACCCGCCGCGGGATCGTCCGGATCAAGGCAAGCCGCACGCGCGAGGTCTATGCCGCCCACCGTTTTGCCTGCGACGGCGATGCCCGCATCCGCAAAAGCGCCAACTCCGGCCCGCGCGATCTCATTTCCAGCCAGAGCCGCTGCCGGGGTGGCCGCACCGTGCGCCACAGCGACACGGTGGATTACGCCAACGCCGCCCGCATCGGCCGGCAGGCGGGCGATCTGGTCGAGGTCGATTATGACCACGACGGCACGTTCGACGGCTGGACCGCGCGGTCAAACCTCTCGCCCGACTTCGGCTCGAAGCCGGCATGGATCTCGTCGCGCGCGGCGAGGCGCGGCGCACGCTGCCGGTAGGCCGCGCCTGCGCGCCGAAGCGGGTCCGCGCCTACAGGCCGGAGTGCTGGAGGAGGGCGTAAATCCGTCGCTGGCGGCCCAGAAACTCGGCCGCCTCGTCGAACGGCAGCGCCGGTGCAAAGACGAAACCCTGGCCCACGGTGCAGCCGATTGCCCTGAGCTTTCGCAGCGTTTCTTCGTCCTCGATGCCTTCGGCCACCATCTGGAGGCCGAGCTTGCGGGCCATCTGGACGATGGCGGTGACGATCTGCTGGTCGGACGCGCTGGAGCCGGCGTGGGTGATGAAGCTGCGGTCGATCTTGATTTCGCGAATGAACGGCTCGCGGATGTGCTTGAGCGAGGCAAAGCCGGTGCCGAAATCATCCAGCGCAATGGTGAAGCCCGCGTCGCAAAGCGCGTGAAGGTTGTCCTGCACAATGTGCTTTTCGCGGATCAGGACGTTTTCCAGCACCTCGAACACGATGCGTGATGCGGGCACCTTGTACCTGGATTGCAGCGCTTCGACCATGTCGAGAAAATTCGCACGGTGCAGCTGCAGCGCGTTGAGGTTGACCGCAATGTGGCCGAAATCGAGCGACATGCGGGAGAATTGGCTGGCGGCCCGGAAGGCGCCCACCATCGACACATCCGACAGTTCGGCGCCGATGCCGGCGGCGTTGAAGGCCGGCATGAATGCGCCGGGCGTGAGAATGCCCCGTTGCGGGTGGATCCAGCGGCACAGCGCCTCGAAGCCCACCACAAGCCCGCTCTCCAGGTCCACTTTCGGCTGAAAGAAGGGCGTGAACTCGTCGTCCTTCAGCGCGAGGCGGACGTCCTCGATAATCTTGCGCTCCTTTTCGCGCTTGTCGCGGATGAGCGGATTATAGCGGTGTACGCTGCTGACGCCGCTGCGCGTCGCCTCCGACAACGCAAAGGAGGCGGCGTCGTAAAGGTCGAGCCCCGTGGTGGTATCGTCCGGATAGATGGCAACGCCGATGGAGGCGCTGAGGGTGCTGGCTTCGTCTCCGATGGAGACATTGCTCTCCAGTGCATCCTTGATGATGCGGGCGCGGCGCATGAGGCCGTCCTCGTCGGTCACGTGATCCATGACGATGGCGAATTCCTCGCCGCTGAGCCGGAGCACAACGTCGTTGGTGCGCACGTTGGCGGTGAGGGCGCGGGCGGCAAAGCGCAGCACCGCGTCACCGTTTGCGCGGGCAAAGTGCTGCTCCGTGTTCCGCATCGTGTCCAGCGAGATGAGGAGCAGCCCGGCCATTGTCTCGGATTTCTGGGCGCGGGTGGTGGCGCTGCTCACCGCGTCACCAAACGCGTTGGCATTGAGGATCTCGGTCAGCGGATCGTGCCGGGCGGTATGTTCCGCGGCGCGCAGGGCGGTGCGGTGGTCGCTGATATCTTCCACAGTGGCAATCCAGGCGGGATCGGCAGCCTCAACCTCAGCCTCGGGGTCCAGCATCATCCGCCGGATCCGAACGGATGTCATCGTGCCGTCGGGGTTGTCGATGTCGTACTCGCCGGACCTGGGGCCGTTCCCATGGGTACCGCTGAGGAGATCGCGCACGGCGGCCCGGTCGTGCGGGGCGAAGCAGGCGCTGAGATTCTCCACTGAATCGATGTCGCGCAGCCGCATGATGCGCAGGACCCGCTCGGACACGGTGAGGGTCCCGCTGTCCCCGTGGCAGGCGATGGTGCCGACCCCGGCCAGCGCCTGCACCTTCTCGTGCAGGGCCACTTCCTCGGTGAGCCGGTTGGTCCACATCATGGCCGCGCGCACGCGCTGGCCATAGTCGCCGCCGATTTCGTGCAGCAGCGCGGCGAGGGCGGTGTCCCGTTCTGAGGCCGTCTTGCGGCCGGGGTCGATGGCGGCGATCCACACATCGCGCCCGAACAGGGTCACGGGAATGCTGACGGCAATGCCGATGGGCGTGCTTGCCGGCAACGCCGGATCGATGAGGGTGGTGACCCCGGCGATTTCCGGCGCCTGCCAGGCGCGCACATAGGGTGCGGTGTCGAAATCCTGTTCTTCGGCAAGGGGGTAGATGGTGGTGTCCCCAAAGCCCGGCAGGTGGATCAGCGCCAGCGGCATGTCGAGAATCTGCGCCGCAAACTCGGCAAGTCGCGCTGCCCGGATGGTGTAGGCGGGCAGCGCGACTTCATTGAACCGGGATGCGGAGCCGTTGGCCCTTGGCGGATCGCGCGGCGGGCCTTCGCGTGGTGGCTGGGCGTGCGTCATCGGCAGCGGCGCCCTGCCCGCAAACCACCTGCACCACTCCGCTTCCGTCCTGCGACCACGCGTCCCCCGCTGCGCACCCGTGCGCTTCGCCGATGTGCGGAGCGAGCACTCCGTCAGCGGTAACGATAGAGGATGCGGCCTTCGTGGGGCTTTCCGGTCGGGCGGTCAGCTGATCCGGCGGAGAAGGGCAAGGAGGGTGGCGCGCTCCGCCTTGTCCAGATCGCCCAGCGTGGCGTCGGTGATCTGGTGCCCCAGCGCCTGAAGTGCCGGCAGGAGCTTGATCCCGTCTTCCGACAGGGCAATGAGCCGGCGGCGGCTGTCGGCAGGGTCGGCAGCGAGGGTGATGAGGGCCTTGGCTTTCAGCCGGTCGATCACGCCCTTGGTGGTGGCGACGTCCATTCCGATCATCCGGCCGAGCTGGTTTTGCGAGCCCTGACCCACCTCGCCAAGGCGGATCAGCATGGCGAACTGGGTTGGCGTCAGGTCGTGTTCCATGAGGGATTGGAACAGCGCCACGTGGCGCTGACCGGCCAGCCGCAAGAGGTATCCGATCTGGTCGTCGAGCCGGTAGGGCGCTTCGCCGGCCATCAGACGACCAGATATTGCTGGGCGATTTCCGGCTGTTCGGCCAGCGCCGCAAACGGTCCGGCAAAGCGGACCTCGCCTTTTTCGATGATGACCGCCCGGTCCGACACCAGCTTGGCAAAGTAGAGATTCTGTTCCGACAAAAGCACCGTGACGCCCTGCCGCTTCATCTCGAGGATCACGCCGGCCATCTCTTCCACAATGCGCGGCGCAATCCCTTCCGATGGTTCGTCCAGCAAGATGAGCCGCGGGTTCCCCATCAGCGTGCGCGCAATGGTCAGCATCTGCTGTTCGCCGCCGGACAGGCGCCCCGCGGCCTGCCGCCGCCGTTCGCCAAGGTTGGGAAACAGGGTGTAGAGCGCATCCTCGCTCCATGTGGCGGTGTTTTCGCGGGGTGGGCGGCGGCCGACCTCCAAGTTTTCTTCCACCGTCAGCGCTGCAAACACGCGGCGGTCTTCCGGCACATAGCCGATCCCCTCGCGGCAGATGCGGAAGGCGGGGGCGCCGGCAATCTCCTCGCCCTCGAAGCGGACGCTGCCCGAACGCGGCCGGACCAGCCCCATGATCGACTTCATGGTGGTGGATTTGCCGGCCCCGTTGCGGCCGAGAAGCGCCACGACCTCGTTGCCGGCGAGAGCAAACCCGACATCGCGCAGGATGTGGGCGCCGCCGTAAAAGGTGTTAAGCGCGGAAACCTCAAGCATTGGCGGCCTCCTCGCCAAACACCGAGCCGCCACCGAGATAGACCTCGCGCACCAGAGGATTGGCGCGGATCTGTTCGCCCGACCCTTCGGCGATCAGCTTTCCGCGGTTGAGCACCAGAATACGGTCGGCATGGGCAAAGACAACGTCCATGTCATGCTCGGTGAAGAGGACGCTGACGCCCTCCTGGTGGACGATGTCCGCCGTCAGCGCCATCAGCGACAGCCGTTCGGACGGGGCCATGCCGGCGGTGGGTTCGTCCATCAGAAGCACCTTGGGGCGGTTGGCGAGGGCAACGGCAAGCTCCAGGCGCTTCAGGTCGCCATACGCAAGCTCGGATGTGGCACGGCCGGCGTCGTCCGCCATGCCGACGCGGGCGAGCAGCGCCTCCGCTTCGGCGCGGTAGAGGCGGGTGGCGCGGGCAAGCATGGAGAGCGTGCGGTGGTGGTGCGAGATCAGCGCCATCTGCACGTTTTCGGCCACGGTCATGGTGGCGAAGGTCTCGGTGATCTGGAAGGTACGGCCCACGCCCAGCCGCCAGACCTTGCGGGGGCGAAGGCCGGTGATGGGCGTATCGCCGAGGTGAACCATGCCCCTGTCCGGCTTGAGGTAGCCGTTCAACATGTTGAAACAGGTGGTCTTGCCGGCGCCGTTGGGGCCGATCAGCGCCAGAAACTCGCCGGTATCCAGCGTGAACGACACGTCCGACACCGCATCCACGCCGCCGAACGACTTGGCGAGACCCTTGACGGTGAGCGCGCTCATGCCGGTGCCTTTCGCCGGAACACACCAAGGAGGCGCGATATTCCCCCGGAAATCCCGTCAGGGGCGAGGAGCACGATGGCAAGGATGATGGCGCCGAAGATGAAGCGCCAATAGTCGAGCCGGGTCACGAAATCCTCGATCAGCACGAAGGCGGCGGCGCCGAACAGCGGCCCGGAGAGCGCCTGAACGCCGCCCAGAAGCACCATGATGAGCCCGTCGATGGACTGGCTGATGGCGAGCGTATCGGGAAACACCGAGCCCTTGGAGAAGACGAAGACGACCCCGGCCAGCCCCGCGAACATGCCGGCGATGATGAAGCCCAGCCATTGGTGGGCGTTGAGGTTGATGCCGATCGCCTCGATCCGGGTTGGCGAGTCGCGTCCGCCGCGCAAGACGTAGCCGAACGGGGTGTGGGCGAGGTGTCGGATCAACAGAAGGCCGCCGCCGCACAGCGCCAGCGCGATGTAGAAGTAGGCGACGTTGCCGGAGGCCCAGCTCGCGGGCCACACGCCGAGAATGCCGTCATCCCCGCCGGTGATCCCCTGCCACTGGAAGGTGATGCCCCACAGGATCTGCGCGGCGGCCAGCGTAAGCATGGCAAGGTAAACGCCCGAAAGCCGCACGCAGAACCAGCCGAAGATCATCGCGCCAAGCCCCGCGACCAGCGGGCCGAACGCCATGGCCGCAAGCATGGGAAGTTCCAGTGCCCGCACTGCCAGCGCCGCTCCGTAGGCGCCCAGCCCGAAATACGCCGCGTGGCCGAACGAAACCATGCCCCCCACCCCCATGATGAAGTGGAGGCTGGCGGCGAACAGCATGGCAATCAGAACATCGGTCAGGAGGACCAGAATGAAGCCGCTCTCGAACGCGGGGAGGGCGACGGCACATGCAATCAACACCGCCGCGACGATGAGACCGCCACGGCCGAGCGGGCGCATCGGCGCCTCCGGCACCGTGGGAGCGCCGTGGGCGGAGGCTGCGGTCCCGAACAGCCCGTAGGGCCGGACCACCAGCACGATCGCCATCACCAAAAATGGCAGGATCAGCGAGATCTGCGGAAAGACGAGCACGCCGAATGCGTTGAGGACCGAAATGATGACGGCGGCAACGAACGCGCCGGTGACAGAGCCCATGCCCCCGATCACCACCACCACAAAAGCCTCGCCGATGATGGACAGGTCCATCAGCAGGCTGGCGGATTCGCGCGGGATCTGGATCGCGCCGCCAAGGCCCGCCAGAAAGGAGCCGACCATGAAGGTGCTGGTGAAAAGCCAGCGCTGGTTGACGCCGAGCGCGCCGACCATCTCGCGGTCTTCGGTGGCGGCGCGCACCAGAATGCCCCAGCGCGTGCGGTTGAAGATCAGCCAGATGATGGCGAGCACCAGCGGCCCTACCCCGATGAGCGCCAGATCGTACTCGGGGATCGGTTCGCCGAAGATCCGCACGGCCTTGGACAGGCCCGGCGCGCGTGGGCCGAGAAGGTCCTCCGCGCCCCAGATGGCCTGCACCACGTCCTGTACGATGAGGACGACGCCGAAGGTGGCGACGAGCTGGAACAGCTCCGGCGAACGGTAGATCCGCCGCAGGATCAGGATTTCGATGGCACCGCCGATGACCGCGACGATGCACGCGGAGGCGAGCACCGAGCCCCAGAAGCCGAAGACGCCAAAATCGAGCGTGGTGATGAGCGTGTAGGCGAGGTAGGCGCCCAGCATGTAGAGCGAGCCGTGGGCAAAGTTCACCACCCGCGTTACCCCGAAGATGATCGACAGGCCCGACGCGATGAGAAACAGCGAAGACGCGTTCGCAAGGCCGGTGAGAAGCTGCGCAAAGTAAAAGCTCATGGGCAGTCTCCGGCGGGGGATGTCATGATTTGGCAGCGCGCAGCAAGATCGCGCCCATCAGCGTTGTTGCGGTGGAAATGAGCTTGCCGAGGTCGAGCCGTTCGCCCAGCGCAAACACGCCGATCATCAGGGCAAAGACGATGCTGGTTTCCCGCAGTGCAGTGACCAGGGCGATGGGGGCATGGGTGAACGCCCAGACCACAAGCGCGTAGGCGGCGAAAGAGCAGCCGCCGCCGATGAAGAACATCCGGCGCCCGTCCGTGACGAGGCGGGGCAGCACGTCCGGCCGCATGAACAGCGTAACCACCCCGAAGGCGAACCCGCTGCCCAGCCCCACATAGGCGTAGAAGCCGAGCGGGCTGCCGGCGGCGCGGGCGCCGAGCCCGTCAACCAGCGAGTAGGCGGCAATGAATGCGCCGGTGCCCAGCGCCAGCACCGCGGCCTTGCGGTTGCGCAGGCCATCCCGTTTGCGCACCAGCGCCAGCGAGATGATGCCGGCGGCAATGAGGAGCACGGCAAGGAGCTGCAACCGGTCGAGCACCACCCCCAGGACGAAGACCGAATAGGCCGTGACGATCAGCGGCGCGCTGCCGCGGGCCATGGGATAGACCTGTGTGAGATCGCCGATCTTGTAGGCCGCCAGCAGGAAGAGCTGATAGCCGAGATGCAGGGCGATGCTGGCGATGATCCAGGGCAGGCTTGCCATGTCCACCGCCGGGGCAAAGGGCAGGACAGCCAGCGCAAACGGCACATGGCCGATGGAGACAGCCGCCATGCCCAGATGCTTGTCCGCACCGCCCTTGACGAGCGCGTTCCAGACCGCGTGGAGGAGCGCGGCCAGCAAGACGGCACAGAACACGGTGGTCGACATCGGCGGGAACTCGATTGGTGAAGGGGTGGGAGCGGCCCGCAAGCCGCTCCGCTCGTCTTACTGCGCGGGGCGCATCTTGGCGGCGTCGGCCTCGCTGGGGAGGAAATCCGCGCCGGGGGCATAGACCCAGTCGACCATGGAGGGCTTGCCGTCCACCAGGGCGGTCTTGCCCACATAGGCGCCCATGGTGGCCTGATTGTCGGCCTTGCGGAACACGAACGGCCCGGTGGGGCTGTCCACCTCAAGGCCTTCCATGGTGGCCAGAAGGTCTGCCGTATGGAGCGACGGCGCGGTCTCGATCAGCTTCTTGATGGTCATCACCGAGTTGTAGCCCACGATGGAGCCGGTCTTCGGCGCTTCGCCCCATTTTTCCATGTACGCCTTTTCGAAGGCGTCGTGCTCGGGGGTGTTCACGTCGTTGCCGGGGTAGCCGGTGACAATCCAGCCGTCCGGAGTCTCGTCGCCCAGCGGCTCCAGATATTCAGGCTCGCCCGACAGGAGCGACACCACCTCGCGCCCGTCGAACAGGCCGCGGATGGAGCCTTCGCGCACGAACTTGGCAAGGTCGGGGCCGAAGGTGACGTTGAAGATCGCGTCCGGCTTGGCGCCTTCCAGCGCGCGAACCGAGGAGCCGGCGTCGATCTTGAACAGCGTCGGCCACTGCTCTTCCACAAACTCCACCTCGGGCTTCAGTGCCTTCAGCTGGGTCTTGAAGGCATCCACAGCGTCGGTGCCGTAGGCGTAGTTGGGGGCAATCGTCGCCCATTTGGTGGCGGGGAGCTTGGCAGCCTCCGCGGCCAGCATGCCGGTCTGCATCCAGTTGGAGGGGCGCAGGCGGTAGGTGTAGTCGTTGCCGTCGGACCAGACGATCGCGTCGGTCAGCGGTTCGGAGGCGAGGAAGAAGATCTTCTTCTGGTTCGCAAAGTCGGCAACGGCGAGGCCGATATTGCTGAGGAAGGTGCCGAACAGGAAGGAGACGCCTTCGCGCGAGGTCAGCTCGTCGGCAATGCGGATTGCGGTGGCGGGGTCGCCGGTGTCGTCCCGGCTGATGATCTCCAGCGGCCGTCCGTCGATGCCGCCGGCGGTGTTGATCTCCTCCATCGCCAGCTCCCAGCCCTTCTTGTAGGGCTCGGTGAAGGCCGGCAGGCGGGTGTAGGAGTTGATCTCGCCAACTTTGATCGGCGTGCCATCCTGCGCGAGGGCGGCCGGGGCGAGCCCGGCAATCGTGCCGGCAAGTGCCAGTGCAAGCGTTACGCGTCGTGTGATCATGGTCGTCTCCCTTGGTGTCGGAGGGGGCTCAGGCGGGGTCGTTTTCGGCGTCCCGGCGATCGCCCGGATCATCGAGGTTCTGCTGGATCCAGCGGTCGCTGAGGTGGATGTCGGTGGTTTCGAGGCGGCCAGGCCCCATGTTGGTGAACTTGTGCGGGACGTTGGCGGGGCCAAGCACAATATCGCCGGCTTTTGCGTCGATCGTGTCGTCGCCGACAGTGTAGCGCACGCGCCCTTCGCGCACGATGAAGATCTCATCATACGGGTGAACGTGGAGCGGTGCGCCGCCACCGGGTTCGGAGGCGTGGAACAGCACCGTCACGTTGGTGCCGAGCGTCAGCCCCTCCACATGGCCGCGCCAGCTCTCGCCGGGTTTCTCCCAGGCAGCGCGGCGAAGCAGCGTTCCGCGACGCTCGCTCACAGGCGGGCCGCCCGGTCAGCGCAAGCCATCGTCACCCACGATTTCCTTCTTGGTGAGGCCGCCGACGCGCGGCAGCGGGCGTCCGGAATCGGTCACCGCGACGGCGACCAGAATCTCGTTGGCACGGGGGGCATCGTTGAGGCGCACCTCGATCCCGTCGAAGTGCGAGCGCACATAGGCGGCATTCTTGTGGCCAAGGGGGACGTCCAGGACCTGTCCGGGGCCGCCCATCTTCTTTGAGGAGGGGACGAGGGCCTTGCCGCCGCCCACCTCGTCGCGCAGGGGCGCGCCGAGCTTGGGGTGGAGGATGGCGGCGGCATGCTCCAGCTCGCCGTTTTCGCCCACTATCGCGGCCTTGCCGTAGCTTTCGACCCGCTCCGGCGCAATGCCGAGCGCCTGCACGGCGCGGTTGCCGAGCATGGCCCCCATCTCGGCACCGATCTCCATCAGCTCCGACAGGTCGTGCTGATAGGTTCCGGCGAACGGGTTCTCGATCACGGCGATGGCGGCGGCCCGGCGCGTTGCGGGGGCGATGGTGCGGCCCATTTCCAGGTGCGTCTCGTCGAGAAAGACGGCGATCTTGCGGACTTTGGCGCTCATCGGTCGGGATTGCCTTGGGTGATGATTGGGAAATTGAGGAATGTGCCGACGGTGCGGCCTTCGCCAGCCAGGATCAAGGCTGTCGCCGCGATCAGCCCCTCTGCCTGCATTTCGCGTGCAGCGGATGCGCCCCGTTCCAGCGCCTCGGCCACCTCGGCGCGGGACAGCGGGCCGACCGCGGTGGTGACGGGGCGGGTGCCGAGGTCGCTGTCCGGGTCCAGCAGATTGGCAGGCGTGCGGATGATGGCAGGGCTTCCCGGCAGGTCGACGGCGTTGGCAATGAGGGTGGCGGCGGCGTCCGCTTCGGCAGCGCGGGGGGCAAGCACCGTCACGCTGTCGGCAATTCCGAGCGAGAGGCTGCGGCCGTGGCGGCCGGAGGTTGCGATGCCGCCGATCCCGTCCCCGGCGCTGATGGCAATGTGGCCCGCCGTCGATCCATCGCCCAGCGCAATGCGTGCGTCGGCCTTTGTGCCGGGGGCCAGATGAAGCGCAATGTCGCCGCCGTTGTTGACGATGGCGCGGGTGAGGGGGGCCGCTGCAATCATCGCGACCAGAACTTCGTCCGCCACGGCGCCGGCAACGGCGGCCATCGGGGTCACGAAGGCGGTGTGAGGGGCAACGGCCCTGGTCATCCGCGCGCCGACAGGGGAGGCGCCGATGCCGCCCGCGGTGCGCAGCGCAGGGAGTTCGGCTGCAAGTTCGGCCAGAATGGTGGCGAAACGGGCGGTGGCGGCGGCTTCGGCAACGGTCACGGCGTCCGCGGCGCCCTCGGCGCTGATGACGAGGTCGATCGGACCGTGTGACAGGTGGAGACGGCCATCGGCAAGGCGGTGCGCGCTGGCCCGTTCCATCACGCGGCCTCGCCGTTTTCGGTTCGCACGCCGGCGGGCATCCCCTTTGCCAGCACGTCCTCAAGGCTTTGCACCTCGTTGATGTAACCGCCGAGCGCGGCGTAGTCGCTTCGCCGCAGGGTAAACTCGATGGGGGCGACCAGCGCCGGTGTCGGCACGGAGCCGAATGCGTTTTCGGGCATGGCGAGCACGTCGGCCATCACCGTGATCCCGCCACCCGGCCACACGAATGCCGGTGCCCCGCCCACCGTGACGCGGGTGAGCGCGGCCTTCACCGAGCGGGTGAGCCTCACAGGGTTTTCCGTCACACCGGCGCGCAGCGACCCGCCTGCGCCCCCCATGAAGAGCACCGACGCCGTGGCCGGTTCGCAATTTTCCGAAATGCGCGCCACCACCGCCTCCAGTGCCGTGGTGAGGTCGGTGGGGACGGGCTCCAGCGCCTCATTCAGCGTGTAGTAGGCGGATTGTTCGCCGGTGGTGGAGACCATCAGCAGGCGCATGCCGGGCCACGCGACCTTGGGGTTGAACGGCCCCAAAATCTCCAGCGGGTCCGCAATGTCCGTGCCGCCCCACGACGTGCCGGGCCCGGCAACCTGGAAATACCGCCCCGGCGTCGACTTGCGGCCCTTCAGCTTGATGCCGGTGGGCGGCACGTCGAGCAGTCGCCCCGCCTGATGCTCGGACAGGACGCCGGTGATGTGGTCGTCCACCACCACCACATCGTCCACCAGCGGCGCCCACTGGCGGGCGAACATGCCGATGGTCGCCGAGCCGCAGCCGACGCGCATCCGCGCTTCTTCCGTGCCGTTGATCACCGGCGCCTTGCCGGCCGCGATGACGAGACGGGCGCCGTCCTCGACCTCCATCTCGACCGACTGACGGTTGCACAGCGCCAGAAGGGTCGCGCAGGTGACGCGGCCCTCCTTCTTGGAGCCGCCGGTGAGATGGTCGACGCCGCCCAGCGAGAGCATTCGCGAGCCGTATTCGCCGGTCATCACATGGCCGACGGGCTCGCCGTCCACGCGCACGATGGCGCGCTCCTCGCCGATGTGGCGGTCGGTGTCGATCTTCACCTTCACGCCGCAGTAGCTGAAGATGCCTTCGGTCACGACGGTGACCATGTCTTCGTCGCCCACCTTCTGGCTGACGATGAAGGGGGCGGGCTTGTAGTCCGGATAGGTGGTGCCGGCGCCGATGGCGGTGACGAACTTGGCGCCCGACGAAAACGCCTCGCCCTCCCAGTCCTGAGCGCCCGACAGGAAGGGGACGACGCGCTGGTCGTCGCCAGCGATGTCCAGCACGGTCAAGGGGTCGAGGCGGACGAGGTTGCCGTCGTGGTTGGCGTACCGGTCGCATGCGCCCGTCCGCCCGTCGGCAATGTAGCAGAGCACCGGGCAGGCATCGCAGCGGATCTTTTCGGCGGCGGTCATGGCCTGGCGGCCTTGATGGCGGCACGCACCCGGTCCGGTGTGGCGGGCACATCCGTGAGGCGTGCGCCGGTGGCATGGCGGATGGCGTTGAGGATCGCCGGTGCGGTGGGGATGAGGCAGTGTTCGCCAAGGCCCTTGGCGCCATACGGGCCGTGCGCGTCGGCCTCCTCGATGATAAGCGTTTCCACCGGCGGCATGTCGCCGATGGTGGGGATCAGATAGTCGTGCAGGTTCTCGGTGCGGCCGGGGATGTATTCTTCCATCAGCGCCATGCCCATGCCCTGCGCAATGCCGCCCTCCACCTGGCCCTCCACCAGCGCCGGGTTGATGGCCTTGCCCACGTCGTGTGCGGCGGTGAACTTGATGAGCCGCACACGCCCCAGCGCCACGTCGACTTCCAGCTCCACCAGATGTGCCGCGTAGCCGAACACGGCGTAGGGCGCGCCCTGACCGTTCTCGTCCAGCGGTTCGGTGGGCGGATCGTAGCTTTCTGCAACCACCAGTGCGTACGGCCCCTCGGCGGCCGGCAGCTCGATGATCTGCTTCCGGTCGCCGTCGACCACCGCCAGGCCCCGGCCGGGGACGATCTCGGCATCCGGGCCGGCATTGGCAAGGCGCAGCAGAGCCGCGCGCAAACTTTCGCCGGCGCGTTTGGCGGCGTTGCCGGAAATGAACGTCTGCCGGGAGGCGCTGGTCTTGCCGGCATCGGGCGTCACGTCCGTATCAGGGCCGACGAGGGTGATGGCGGCCACCGGCACGCCGAGCGCCGTGGCGAAGATCTGCGCGATGACGGTGTTGGAGCCCTGGCCAAGGTCGGTGGCGCCCTGGTGGAGGACGATGGTGCCGTCCGCCGTTACCCCCGCCTTGATGGTGGAGGGGTTGGCCATGGAGGTGTTGCCGCAGCCGTACCAGCCGCAGGCAATGCCGGCGCCGCGGCGCAGCGTAGCGGTCGAAAGGGCTTCGGCATCGGCCCGCGCACGCTGCCAGTGCGGCCTCAGCGCCTCCAGGCACGCCGCAATACCGACGCCCTGTTCAAACACCTGCCCGCACACGGTGGGCGTTCCGTTGCGCAGGACATTGGCGAGGCGGAATTCCAGCGGATCGTGGCCGAGCGCCAGCGCAAGATCCTCGAACAGCACCTCCTGCGCGATGGCCGATTGCGGAACGCCAAAGCCGCGAAAGGCGCCGGACGGCGGGTTGTGGGTGTGGATCGCCTCGCTGGTCGCCTCGTAGTCGGCCACGCCGTAGGGGCCGGAGGCGTGGACGGGCACGCGGTTGGCCACCGTCGGCCCCCAGCTGGCGTAGGCGCCGGTGTCGAACACGCCGTGGAAGGCAAAGCCGCTGATCCGGCCGTCCCGTGTTGCGCCGATCCGCGCGTGGATGGTGGCTGGGTGCCGCTTGGTGGTGGACTGCATCGATTCGGTGCGGGTGTAGGCGATGCGGGCCGGTCGGCCCGTCTTCAAGGCGGCGATGGCCACGAAGGGCTGGACCGAAAGGTCGAGCTTGGAGCCGAAGCCGCCGCCGATCCCGGTGGGCACCACGCGCACATCCGCCAGCGGCCGGCCGAGGATGGCGGCAAGGCCTTCCTGGTCCATCACCGGGGCCTGCGTGCAGGCATGGACTTCGATGCGCCCGTCCACCACCTGCGCGAACCCGGCTTCCGGCTCGATATAGGCGTGCTCGACGAAGGGCGTGGTGAAGGTGCCCTCAACCACAATGTCGGCGCGGGCAAGGCCTGCGGCGGCGTCGCCATGGCGGACCGCGCCGCGGCACATGACATTGCCGGGGCGGCTGCCATGGATGCGGGGCGCCGTGTCGGCCAGGGCAGCGACCGGGCTTTCCAGCGCAGGCAAAGGTTCCCACGACACCGGAAAGGCGGCAAGGTCGAGCGCCGCAACCACCGCCGGCTCGCCGACAATGGCGGCAATGGCCTCGCCGCGGAAGCGGGCGGTGCCCTCGGCAAACACCGGCTGGTCGGCAAAAGGCGGGATCACGCCGAAAATGTTGCTGCCCGGCACGTCGCGCGCGGTGAGAATGGCGGCAAGGCCGGTTGCGTCGCGGTAGGCGGTGAGATCGCCCAGTGTGAAGGCGGCGTGGGCGTGGGGCGAGCGCACCACCTTGACGACCAGCGTTCCCTCGGGCGCGACATCGTCGCCGAACCGCTCGGTTCCGGCCACCTTGGCGCGGCCGTCGATCCGGGGGATCGCGTCGCCGACGCGGCCCTCGCCGTGGACCGCCGGGGCGCCGGCCACATCGAGAACCGCGGCGATGATCTTGCGGTAGCCGGTGCAGCGGCAGAGGACGCCGGCAAGCGCCTCCTCCACGGCACTGGCGGTTGGGGCCGCATCATGCTCGAGCAGGGCCGCGGCCGACACGAGCATTCCCGGCGTGCAGATGCCGCATTGCGCGGCCCCGTGCCTTTGAAACGACGCGCCGAGGGCAGCCCCCAGCGGCGAGGCCGCAAGGCCGGCCACAGTGTCGACGGCGCGCCCCTCGGCCTGCCCGGCACTGACGAGGCAGGCGCAGACCGGCTCGCGGTCCAGAAGCACGGTGCAGGCGCCGCAGTCGCCCGCATTGCAGCCGACCTTCACGTCACGGGCGCCGAGCCGCTCGCGCAGCACCTGGCTGAGCCGTTCGCCTGGCGCGCCATCGTGTGCCACCGCAACGCCGTTGAGGGTGAACGAGGCGGCAGCTTCCGGCGCGCTGCGGACGGCAGCATCGCTCATGACGGGACCTCACCAGCAGATTTCAGGGTGCGGCGCACCAGCTCCAGCGCAGCCTCCATCCGGAACGGGGCGGAGGCGCGCACATCGCCGATGGGCGCAAGGTCCGCGAAATGATCCGCCGCCACCGCGCAAGGTGCATCTGCCACCAGCGTGCCGGCCAGCGCGGCTTCCAGCGCGGGAAGCCGTGCGGCAACGGCCGAGCACGCCCCCACGGCAACGCGGGCTGCGCTGATGTGCCCGTTTTCTGTCTCCAGAACGGCAGCGGCCATGGCGATGGAGATGACCAGATAACGCCGGGCGCCGAGCTTGACGAACGCGCCGCGCGCCGCCGCGCCGTGCGGCGGGATGAGAATTGCCGTCACCATTTCACCCGGTGCAAGGCTGGTCTGGCGGACACCGGTGAGGAAGGCGGACAGCGGCTCCGTGCGTAAACCGCCGGAGCCTGCCACCTCGATGCTGGCGCCCAGAGCCAGCAGGGCCGGCACGCCGTCTGCCGCAGGAGAGGCATTGCACAGGTTGCCGGCAATGGTGCCGGTGTTCTGGATCTGCACGGCGCCAACCTCGCGCGCGGCGGCCTTCAGCCCGTCGAATGCCGGGGGGAGGGGGGCGCGCACGATGTCGGTCCAGGTGGTGGCGGCGCCGAGGCGCCAGCCGCCTTCGTGCGGGGTGATGGCGCGCAGGCCATCGATGCGGGTGATGTCCACCACGGGGAAGTTGAGCGGGCGGTCGCCAAGCGCTGCGTAAAAGTCGGTGCCGCCCGCAAGAATGCGTGCGTCCGCCACGCAAAGCGCAGCCAGAGCCTCGTCAACAGTTCGCGGGCAGTGATATGACATTCACCCGTCCTGATCGTTGGTATACGAACGTTAAGCCGCGCTCAGCGAAGTTGTCAATTTGGAATAATGCGCGACAACGCACGGCGGGCGGTGAAGGAGCGGAATTGAACGCATCGAACACTTCGGCACCGCAAGACACGGCGCAGGTGCCGCCTGCCACCGGCGTGGCTGCGGTGCACGCCGCATCCGAGGTGATTGCCGTGCCGGCTCACCCTGCGGCACCGGCCGTGCCCGCTGCTCGGCCGTTGCTGGCGGTGGGGCTGATTGCGCTGGCCTCCGCGCTGGTGGCGATGACGACGGTGCTCGCCAAGGCGCTCGGCACGCCTGTTTTGGGTGCGCCGCTGCATCCGCTTCAGATCACCAACGGCCGCTTTCTGTTTGCGCTGGGTGCGGTGGCGCTGGTGGCCGCTGCCGTGCGGGCGCCGTTCACGCGGCCGGCGCTGCCGCTCCACGCGCTGCGCGCCGTTTGCGGGTTCAGCACCGTCACGCTGATGTTCATGGCGGCGACCCTGATCCCCCTCGCCGACGCCACCGCGATCTCGTTCCTGAGCCCGGTGGTGACGCTGGTGCTGGCGGGCCTCATCCTGCGCGAACGGGTGGGCCGGTGGCGCTGGATTGCGACGTTGATTGCACTGTCCGGCGCGTTCGTCCTCTTGCGGCCGGGGGAGGGCGCCATGTCCCTCGGCGCGGTGGCGGCGCTGGGAGCGGCGCTCTTCATGGGGCTGGAGCTGACGATCATCAAGCGCCTGTCGGGGCGCGAGCCGCTGTTGCAGATCCTGCTGCTGGCCAACGTCTTCGGGCTGATCCTGTCGTCGGTGGCGGTTTTGCCGGTGTGGCGGATGCCGACGCCCGGCCAGTGGCTGGCGCTGTGGGCGCTGGGCACGCTGATGCTGGGCGCGCAGATGTGTTACACTGCCGCCATGAAGCGGGCCGACGCCAGCTTTGTGGCGCCGGTGGGCTACACCACGCTCATCTTCGCAGCGGTGTACGACATCGCGATCTTCTCGGTCTGGCCCGACCTCGTGAGCGTGGCTGGCGCCGGCCTCATTCTCGCCGGCGCGCTGGTGCTTACGACCCGCGCGCAGCGGTGAGCTGGGTCGGCATCACGGGCACCGTCTCCCGTTCGGAGCGGGCCAGAAGCGCAACGCCCAGCGCCTGCGCCGTAGCTGCCTGCACGGGGTCGATCACCGGAACGCCCATGGCGCGGGCCAGCGGGGCGCGGTGCTTCACCATGCCGGCGCAACCCAGAATGATGGCTTCGGCGCCCTGTTCGAGGAGACGCTCGGCAGCGGTCTGGACGGCGGGGTAGGCGGATTCTTCCTCCGCGTCGGCGACACTCATGTGGAGCGGCGCCGAGCCGGCCCAGCGCGCGGTCACGCCCATCTCGCGAAATGCGCGCGACTGCCGCCGGATGGAGGCAGGCCCCAGCGCAACCACGCCGAAGCGGTCGCCCAGCGTGAGTGCGCTGAACACGGCGCATTCGCGGATGCCGAGCACGGCGGCGCCCGTCGCCTCGCGGCAGACGGCGAGGCCGGGGTCCGAAAAGCAGGCGATGATGAACGCGTCAACGTCCCGCCGCGAGGCGACGATGTTGCGCAGCGGCAGCGTCACGGCTTCCACGTCGGCCTGGGATTCAACGCCGAAGGGGCCGGTTGTCAGCGTGATGCACTCGACTTCGGGCCCGCCATGGACCTTGTACGGGGTGACGGCGCCTGCCATGCCGTCGGTCACGGCCTGGTTCGAGTTCGGGTTGATGAGAAGGATTTTTCCCAGCATTCGCGTCGGCTCCCGTGTGACAAAATGGCGTGGGCTTGGTGGATCCGGCAAGCCCGCGCGCTGACAACTGGTGACATTGGGCGAGGAAGCGGCTACCTCGCGCATTGATTAGACTTGGGAGAGCATCGGGTGAGTGGCGTCAACGATATCCGCTCGAAGTTTCTGGATTATTTTGCGAGCGAGGGACACGAAATCGTGCCGTCGAGCCCGCTCGTGCCGCGCAACGATCCGACGCTTCTGTTCACGAACGCCGGCATGGTCCAGTTCAAGAACGTTTTTACCGGTGCGGAAAGCCGGCCGTACAATCGTGCGGTAACGTCTCAGAAGTGCGTCCGCGCGGGCGGCAAGCACAACGACCTTGAAAACGTCGGCTATACCGCGCGCCACCACACCTTCTTCGAGATGCTGGGCAATTTCTCGTTCGGCGATTATTTCAAGGAAGAGGCGATCACGCTCGCATGGCGGCTGATCACCAAGGAATTCGGCCTCTCCCCCGACCGCCTGCTCGCCACCGTCTACGCCGACGACGACGAGGCATTCGGCCTGTGGAAGAAGATTGCCGGGCTGCCGGACCACAAGATCATCCGGATCCCGACTGACGACAATTTCTGGCGGATGGGCGACACCGGCCCCTGCGGCCCGTGCTCGGAAATCTTCTACGACCATGGCGACCACATTCCGGGCGGCCCTCCGGGCTCTCCCGACGAAGACGGCGACCGGTTCATCGAGATCTGGAACCTTGTCTTCATGCAGTACGAGCAGGAGACGCCGGACCGCCGGCTGGACCTGCCCAAGCCGTCGATCGACACCGGCATGGGGCTGGAGCGGATCGCGACCATCCTGCAAGGCGTCCACGACAATTACGACATCGACCTCTTCAAGGCGCTGATCCGCGCCACCGAGGACGCCATCGGCGCCAAGGCAGAGGGCGACGCCGCGCCGAGCTTCAAGGTGATTGCGGACCATCTGCGCGCCCTCGGCTTCCTGATGGCGGACGGCGTGATGCCGTCCAACGAAGGCCGCGGCTACGTGCTGCGCCGCATCATGCGCCGCGCCATGCGCCACGCCAACATGCTGGGCGCGACGAAGCCCGTGCTTTACAGGCTGGTGCCGGCGCTGGTTCACGAGATGGGCCAGGCCTACCCTGAGCTTGGCCGCGCCGAGCAGCTGATTGCCGAGACCACCGAGGCAGAGGAGCAGCGCTTCGGCCGCACCCTCACCCGCGGCCTCGCGCTGCTGGAGGAGGCCACCGAGGGGCTGACGGCAGGCGCCTCGCTCCCCGGCGAAACAGCGTTCAAGCTCTACGATACGTTCGGCTTCCCCTACGACCTGACCGAGGACGCACTGCGCCCGCGCGGGCTGACGGTGGACCGCGCCGGGTTCGACGAGGCGATGGCCGGCCAACGCGCCGAAGCACGCAAGAACTGGCAGGGCTCGGGCGACGCGACGGACGAGCGCGTCTGGTTCGGCGTGCGCGACCGCGTCGGCGTCACCGAATTCCTCGGCTACGACACGCTGGTGGCGGACGGCTCGGTCGGCGCCATTGTGGTGGACGGCAAGGAAGTGGACGAACTCACCTCCGGCGAGGCTGCGCTGGTCTTCAACCAGACGCCGTTTTACGCCGAAATGGGCGGCCAGGCGGCCGACCACGGCGTTGCCGTCGCGGGCGGTGCCCGCTTCGTCATCACCGATGTTGCGAAGGCGGCGGACGGGATTTTCGTCCACCATGGCCGGCTGGAATCGGGCGCCATCAAGCTCGGCGATGCGCTGACCCTCAAGGTCGACCCCGCCCGGCGTGACCACATCCGCGCCAACCACTCCGCAACCCACATCCTGCACGAGTGTCTGCGCCGGACGCTGGGCGACCATGTGGCCCAGAAGGGCTCGCTCGTCGCGCCGGAGCGGCTGCGGTTCGACTTTTCGCACAACGCACCCATCAGCCCCGAAGACATCGCGGTGATTGAAACCCATGCCAACGACCGGGTGCGCGAGAACGACACCGTCGACACCCGCGTGATGGCGATCGACGAGGCCCGCCAGTCCGGCGCGCGGGCGCTGTTTGGCGAGAAATATGGCGATGAGGTCCGCGTCGTCTCCATGGGGCGCAACCGGGCTGACGACGGGGCACCGGCCAACACGCGCTTTTCGGTTGAGCTGTGCGGTGGCACGCACGTCGCCCGCACCGGCGACATAGGCCTTATCGCGCTGACCGAAGAGGGCGCCGTGTCCTCCGGTGTGCGGCGGATCGAGGCGCTCACAGGTGAGGCGGCCCGTGCCTATCTTTCGGGCGAGCGGGCGCGCCTTCGCGCGGTGGCATCCGCGCTGCGGGTGTCGCCGGCCGATGCCGCCAGCCGTGTGGAGGCGCTGATGGAAGAGCGTCGCCGCATGGAGCGCGAGCTGGAAGACGCCAAGCGGAAGCTGGCGCTTGCCGGTCCCGGTCAGGCGGATGCGGCGCGCCAGGTGGCGGGCGTCAGTTTTGTCGGCCGCGTGGTGGACGGGCTCCCCGGCAAGGCGCTGAAGGGGCTTGCCGACGAGGCGCGGCAGGCCGCAGGCTCCGCAGTGGTTGCCATTGTCGGCACGGCGGAAGGGCGCGCCAGCGTGGTCGTGACCGTCAGCGAAGACCTGACCGGGCGCTTTGATGCCGTTGCGCTGGTGCGGGCTGCGTCCGAGGCGCTGGGCGGCAAGGGCGGCGGCGGGCGGCGCGACATGGCGCAGGCCGGCGGCCCCGATGCCGGCAAGGCGGAAGACGCCATCGCCGCCATTGTCGCCGTGATTGAACAGGGCTGAGGCTGCAAAACAACGCGGCGGTGGCGCAACTATAGGCTTGACGTGGCCCCGGTCTCCATTGTTCCATGACTGACTTCGGCTGGTGCGTGATCGCGGTCACTCAGTCATGCGCACACCAGCCTTAGATCTCGGGTCGTGAAACTCGGAGACTGATGCGATGAACGACGTTACCGCCGCCGCTCAATCCACCAGCCCAGTGGGCTCTTTGTTCGGGCTGATCAAAGCCATGTTCGGCAAGGGGCCCGTGCATTTGCCGGTAGAACGCCCGGACGCTCCGGGCCACGAAGGCGAATTCGCCGACGAGGGCTATTTCAGCGAATACCCGTTCCGGTGCCACGGCATCTACGGGGGATTCGGCCACTACTGACGCGCATTTCGTGTCGCGGCCGCCCTGCGCATAAAAAAAGCGGCAGGATTGGTCCTGCCGCTTTCGGTCTTAATGTATGCTCGCGCCAGATGACGCGGCGGTCCGCCGCTCCGTCAGAAGCGGCGTTTCATCTTGCCGCGTTCGATGTCGCGGTGCAGCAGTCGCATGTTGCTGCGGTTCGACTTCCAGAACACGTCGATCACCGTGCCCAGCACCGGGATGGCACCGAACACGGTGTCCCCCATCACGTTGACGCCCATGCGGGCCAGCGTGCGCTTGCGGGCGCCCATCTTATAGCCCTGACCCAGAATATAGGCGGACATGCCGAGGCCGGCGAGATCGCCGATGCCGGGCACGAGTCCCAGCATCGAATCCACGCCGAAGCGGATCCCGAACAGGCTGAAGCGGCTGTCCAGCATATGGGCAAGCTTGTCGAGCTGTTCGGTCGACGGCGGAGCCTCTTCCGCTTTGCGGTGGCTTCCAGACGAACGCGGCATTGTCAGTGTGGGGGCCATCACGGTCACTCCTTGGTTGCGCATACAACAGAATTGCAACCCGGTCGGTTCCACTTGTTCAATTGACTGGCACAAAACTGGCCTGCATATTTTCAATGCAACCCCATCAGGAGATGCCAAACATGGCTTCGTCGCTTCGCCTCATTGCCCTCACCCTCGCTCTGGGTGCCGCGTCTGCCGCCCATGCGCAGGATAAATACAACGTTGCGCTGGACGGCACTTTTGCACCGCACGCGATGCCGAAGCTCGGCGGCGGCGTTGAAGGCTTCAACGTCGATCTGGCGAACGCCGTCGGCGAAAAGCTCGGCGTCGAGATGGACATCACCGCGACCCAGTGGTCCGGCCTTCTGCCTGCCCTCCAGGCCGGCACCTACGATTTCATCGTCGCACCCACTACGGTGACCGAAGAGCGCGCCGAGAGCCTCCTGTTCACCGAAGGCTATCTCAACACCGACTTCCAGTTTGTCGTGAAGGCCGGTCACGAGCCGGTGACGGACCTCAAGCAGTTCGCCGGCAAGACCATCGCGGTCAACAAGGGCTCGGTCTACGATTCCTGGGCGCGTGAGCTTGAGCCGGAAATCGGCTGGACCGTCGAGAGCTACGGCACCAACGCCGACGCGGTGCAAGCCGTGATCTCCGGCCGTGCCGATGCCAACGTGGCCGGAAACACCGCCTCCCAGTGGCTTGCGAAGAAAAGCCCCGAACTCGACATTTCGTACAATTTCGTCACCGGCAAGGTGTGGGCGATGCCGTTCCGCAAGGACGATGCCGCCACTCGCGACAAGGTGGAAGCCGCGCTCGAATGCCTGAAGCTCGACGGCACGATGGCGGCCCTGTCCGAGAAGTGGTTCGGCGTCACGCCGCCTGAAGGCGCGGCGGCCGTGACCGTGCAGGTCGGCTTCGGCGAGCCCGGCTACAATGGCTACGACGAGACCCCGCACGAAGCGACCTGCGACTGAGCGAGCAAGCCATGCAGCAGGTAGTGGCAGAAACCTTGCCCGATCGTTCCACCGCCGGCGCGCGTTCCCTCACGGGGGCGCCGCCAATCCTGAAGGTCCGCGGCCTTCACAAGCGCTTCGACGCCTTCGAGGCCCTGAAAGGCATCGATCTCGACGTGGCGACGGGGGAGATGGTGTTTCTCATCGGCCCGTCGGGGTCGGGCAAGAGCACGCTGCTGCGCTGCTGCAACCGGCTGGAGGAGCCCACCGAGGGCACCATCACCGTGGACGGCACAGACATCACCGCCCGCGGCGTAAACCTCAACGCCGCGCGCAAGACCATCGGCATGGTGTTCCAGTCGTTCAACCTTTACCCGCACAAGACGGCGCTCGGTAACGTGACGCTGGCGCTGCGCAAGGTGCGCGGCTTTTCCAGGGCAGAGGCCGACGAGCGGGGCAAGGCCGCGCTTGCCGACGTGGGCCTTGCCGACAAGGCCGGCAACCACCCCGCCGCGCTCTCCGGCGGGCAGCAGCAGCGCGTGGCGATCGCCCGCGCGCTGGCGCTGGAGCCCAAGGTGATGCTGTTCGACGAGCCCACCTCGGCGCTCGACCCCGAGCTTGTCGGCGACGTGCTGGACGTGATGCGCAAGGTGCGCGAGGCGGGGATGACGATGCTGGTCGTCAGCCACGAAATGCGCTTTGCCGCCGAAGCTGCCGACCGTGTGATCTTCATGGACAACGGCCGGGTGGTCGAGGAAGGCACGCCGGACGCCGTGTTCAAGGCGCCGCGCGAAGAACGCACGCAGGCGTTTCTCTCGCGGGTCAGCCACTGATGGAAACGGCCCCCATGTCGGGTTACGAGCGTTTCGTCGACACCTTCTTCAACCCCGTCGTCACCGAACGCTATCTGCCGAAAATTCTGGAGGGGATGGTCGTCACGCTGGAACTTGCGGTTCTGGTGGTGGTGACGGGCATCGTTCTCGGCCTCGCGCTGGCCTGTCTGCGCGCCTACAAGATCCGCGCCGTCAACGCGCTGATCATCCTGTTTGCGGACATGTTCCGCTCCCTGCCGCCGCTGGTGCTGATCCTTCTGTTCTATTTCGGTCTGCCCAATGTCGGCATCTCGCTGTCGGCGTTTCTGGTGATCTGGATCGTGCTGGCGCTCACCCTCGGCGCCTTTGCGGAGGAAATCTTCTGGGCCGGCCTCACCTCGGTGGACCGGGGCCAGTGGCAGGCCGCCCGCTCCACGGGGCTGAATTTCACGCAGACGCTGTTCTCCGTGATCATGCCGCAGGCGGTGCGGATGACGGTCCCGCCGCTGACCAACCGGGCCATCGCCATCACCAAGTCCACCGCGCTCGGCATGGTGATCGGCCTTGCCGACATTCTGGGCGAGGCGACCACCGCCCAGTCCTTCTCCGGCAACGCCTCGCCTTTGATGATGGCGGCCATTGCCTATGTCATCCTGTTCCTGCCGCTCGTGATCTTCTCGCGCTGGCTTGAAACCCGCTTTCGCTGGAAACGCGCCTGATGCACGACCTCATCCAGCAATTCTTCAACTTCGAGATCATGAAGGCCGCCTGGCCGATGCTTCTGTCCGGCCTCGGCATGACGGCGTTGATCTGCGTCATCGTCATTCCGCTCGGCCTCGTCTCGGGCATCTGTGCGGCGCTGATGTCGATGTCCGCCAACCCGTGGATCCGCTGGCCGACCATCGCCTACGTGGACTTCTTCCGCGCCATCCCGCCGCTGGTGCTGCTGATCTTCGTCTATTCCGGGCTGCCCTTCGCCGGCATCCGGCCGTCGCCGTTGCAGGCGGTGGCGATCGGCTTTCTCCTCAACAACTCGGCGTATTATGGCGAGATCTACCGGGCGGGCATCCAGTCCATCGGGCGGGGGCAATTCGAAGCGGCGCGCTCCACCGGGCTCAGCCACACGCAGACGATGCTCCACGTCGTTCTGCCGCAGGCGATCCGGAACGTGCTGCCCGACCTCATTTCCAACACGGTGGAGGTGGTCAAGCTGACGTCGCTTGCCTCCGTCGTGTCGCTGGCGGAGCTTTTGTACCAGGCCAACATGGCGCGCTCGGTCACCTTCAACGCCTCGCCCATTGTGGCAGCGGCGCTGATCTACCTTCTGCTCCTGTGGCCGTTCGTGCGTCTTGTCAGCCGGATGGAGCGCCGCCTTGCCTGAGGCACACGGTTCGCGCGGGAAGTTTTTGCAACGCGCGGCCGGCTTGTAATAAACCAACACCAACGCCGCGCGGCCGCATTCGTGCACGCCGCGCGCAACCCGTGCCGGCACACCCCGGCGCGCGACCCATGGGACGTAGAGCATGAGAAATATCACCGTCGGCGCCGCACAGCTCGGTCCGATCCAGAAGGCTGAAGGTCGCCAGAACGTCGTCGCGCGGATGATCACGCTGCTGGACGAAGCCGCCTCGAAGGGCGCCGATCTGGTCGTCTTCCCCGAGCTGGCGCTGACCACGTTCTTCCCCCGCTGGTACATGACCGACAGCGCCGAGATCGACTCGTGGTTCGAAAAGGAGATGCCGAACGCTGCCGTCCAGCCGCTGTTCGACGCCGCCAGGAAGCACGGCTGCGCCATCACCTTCGGCTTTGCCGAAAAGACGCCGGACGGGCACTACTTCAACACGTCGATCTTCGTCGACAAGGAAGGCAACATTGCCGGCAAATACCGCAAGGTGCACCTGCCCGGCCATTCGGAGTGGGATGACAACCGCGCCTTTCAGCACCTGGAAAAGCGCTATTTCGAGCCGGGCGACCTCGGCTTTCCGGTCTACCGGACGCTGGGCGGCATCTTCGGCATGTGCATCTGCAATGACCGCCGGTGGCCCGAAACCTTCCGCGTGATGGGCCTTCAGAATGTCGAGATGGTGACGCTCGGCTTCAACACGCCGTCGGTGAACTCGGAGAAGGGCGGCGAGGGCATCGAGCAGCGGCTGTTTCATCACCGCCTGTCGCTCCAGGCCGGCGCCTACCAGAACGCCACCTGGGTGGTGGCCGTGGCCAAGGCCGGCAGCGAGGACGACCACCACCTGATGGGCGGCACGCTGATTGTCGACCCCAACGGCCACATTGTCGGCGAGCTGCCCGGCGAGGACGACGGGGTGCTGGTCCACACCTGCGACCTCGACGAGACGAAGTTCGGCAAGTCCACCATCTTCGACTTTGCGCGCCACCGCCGGATCGAGCACTACGGCCTCATCACCGAGCGCACCGGCGCCGAAGAACCCGCCGAATGACCGCCTTTCACTTTGACGACCTCACCCGCGCCGAGCGTTACAAGATGCTGTGCGCTGCGGTGATCCCGCGGCCGGTGGCGTGGATCACGTCGGTTGGGCCGGACGGCGTGGTGAACGCTGCGCCCTACTCCTTCTTCAACGTCTTTTCCGATGAGCCTGCGCTGGTGATCATCGGCATCGACAAGAAGGCGGACGGCGGGCCGAAGGACAGCCTGACCAACATCCAGTCGGCCGGGGCGTTTGTGGTCAACCTTGCCGACACCGCGCTGGTGGACGCGATGGTGAACACGGCCGCGTTGTTCCCCGCAGGCGTCGGCGAACCGGACGCTCTCGGCCTTGCGACGGCGCCCGGCACGGTGGTCGCGGTGCCCCGGCTGGCCGACGCGCCGATCTCGCTGGAATGCAGCCTGTTCGAGGACAAGCCGGTGGGCGACTATCGCCACCTCATCATCGGCGAAGTGCGCGCGCTCCATGCCCGGCCGGGCCTTTTTGACGAGACCACCAAGCGGATGACGGTGCCGCATTACGACCCGGTCGCCCGCCTGTTTGCGCAAGGCTACGCCAAGCTGCACGAGCCCTACGAAAAGCCGGTGCCCGACTGGCGCGATCTTGCCCCCACAGCCGCAGCAAACGCCGAGGAGCCAAAGTGAGCCACCGCCTGACCGAGGACGCAACGGGCGTCTACATCATCTCCGCGACGCCATTTGAGGATTCCGGTGCGGTCGACCACGCCAGCCTCGAAAAGCTCACCGAATTCTACATCGGCAAGGGCGTCTCCGGCATCACCATCCTCGGCATGATGGGCGAGGCGCCCAAGCTGACGTCGGAGGAAGCGACGGCCGTCATCGGCCGGGTGATGGACACGGTCTCTGGCCGCGTGCCCGTTGTCGTCGGCGTCTCCAATCCGGGGCTCGACAACCTCGTGAATCTCGCGGAAACCGCGATCTCCAGGGGGGCAGCCGGCGTGATGGTGGCGCCCAATGCCGGCCACAAGACCGAGTCCGGCGTTGTTGGCGCGTTCCAGGCCATCGCCAGGCGCCTGCCCGACGTGCCGCTGGTGTTCCAGGATTTTCCGCTGACGACACAGATGCCGATTTCGGCCGGCGGGTTCGCCAACCTCGTCGCCAACGTGCCTTCGGTGGTGATGCTGAAGCACGAGGACTGGCCGGGTCTTGCCAAGCTTTCGGATGTGCGCGCCGTGTCCGAGAAGCGCGGCGTGAAGCGCGTTTCGATCCTGTGCGGCAATGGCGGCCTCTACTTGCCGCAGGAGCTCGCGCGCGGCGCCGATGGCGCGATGACCGGCTTTGCCTATCCCGAAATGCTGGTCGAAGTCGTCCGCCGCCACAAGGCCGGCGACGTGGATGGCGCCGAAGACCTGTTCGACGCCTACCTGCCGCTGGTGCGCCACGAGCAGCAGCCGGGCTTCGGCCTTGCGGTTCGAAAGGAAATCCTGCGGCGGCGCGGCGTGATTGCATCGGCGGCGACGCGCGCCCCCGGCCCCAAGCTGGACGCCACCGGCCACGCCGAACTCACCCGTCTGATGGACCGGCTCGAAAAGCGCCTCGCCGTCGTCGCACCGGAGCTTGTGGCATGAGCTATGATCTCGTCATCAAGGGCGGCCTTGTCGCCACCGCGTCCGACACCTTTGCCGCCGATGTCGGCATCAGGGACGGCAAGATCGCGGCCATTGCCGCCGCGCTGGACGGCGGCGCCGAAACCATCGACGCGACGGCCAAGCTGGTGCTGCCGGGCGCCATCGAGACCCACGCCCACATCGAGCAGGAATCGGCCACCGGCGCGATGACGGCGGACGACTACCGCACAGGGTCGATCTCCGCGCTTTACGGCGGCAACACCTCGTTCGTGCCGTTCGCCGCGCAGCACCGTGGCCAGTCGGTCACCGATACGCTGGCGCTCTACCACGAGCGGGCGGAAAAATCGGTGATCGACTACTCGTTCCACCTGATCGTGACGGACCCCACCGAAGAGATCCTCAAGAAGGAGCTGCCGGAAGCGTTTGCGGGCGGGATCACCAGCTTCAAGGTCTTCCTGACCTACGACAAGATGATCGTGCCAGACGAGGCGATGCTGGACATCCTCGTCACCGCCCGCGAGCACGGCGCGCTGACGATGGTCCACGCCGAAAACAACGCGCTCATCAAGTGGATGGTGAAGCGCCTTGTCGAGACCGGCCACACCGCGCCGAAATACCATGCGGTGAGCCACCCTGCGGCGGCGGAAGCGGAAGCTATCAACCGCGCCATCACGCTCGCCAATTTCGTGGGTGCGCCGCTTCTGATCGTCCACGTCTCCACCGAGGAGGGCGCCAACCTCGTGGCGGATGCCCGCCGCGCCGGCCACCCGATCTTCGGCGAGACCTGCCCGCAATATCTGTTCCTGACGCGGGACGACCTCGACAAGCCGGGCGCCGAGGGCGCGAAATTCTGCTGCTCCCCGCCGCTGCGGGACGTGAAGACGCAAGAAGACCTATGGCGCCACCTCCAGGCCGGCACCTTCCATCTCTGGTCGTCCGACCATGCGCCCTACCGTTTCGACGAATCGGGCAAACTCTCGGCAGGCCCCAACCCGCCATTCAACCGTATCGCCAACGGGATGCCCGGCATTGCCATGCGCGTGCCGCTCCTGATGTCCGAAGGGGTGCGCAAGGGCCGCCTGTCGCTGAATGATTTTGTGGCGCTGACGGCGACCAACGCAGCCAAACTGTTCGGGATGCATCCGCAAAAGGGCACAATCGCGGTCGGCGCCGACGCCGATATCGCGATCTGGGACCCCGAAGAAACCCGCACCGTGACCGCCGCCGACATGCACGATGCGATGGACTACACCCCGTTCGAGGGGATGGAGATCACCGGCTGGCCGACCACCGTCATCACCCGCGGAAAGGTCGCGCTGTCGGGCGGCGAGCTCCACGCCGAACCGGGCGACGGCAAGTTCATCGCCCGCCAGCCGTTCGACTTCACAGGCTATACGAACCGGCCGTTCCCGGAACTTGATCCGGCCGCCTTCGGGGTGAAGCTGATCGACTGAGCTTCAAGGATCCCGCAGAGCGCGTTGGGGAGCGGTCGGCGCGTCAAAGCGCTCTGGCGCGATCTGACCCAGACGAATCGGAAGTCCGGAACACCGGACTTCCGCCGGAACAGGGAAGACCGACCGTCAGTCTTCCGCGATGTCTTCTGACCAGAGTTCCGGCTTTTCCTCGATGAAGCGCTTCATCAGCGCGATACAGTCGGGATCGTCTGCGAGGACCACCTCGACGCCGCGTTCGCGCAGAAAATCCTCGTTGCCGCCGAAGTTGACGTTTTCGCCGATGACAACGCGCGGAACGCCGAACTGCACGATGGTGCCCGAGCACATCATGCAGGGGCTGAGCGAGGTGTAGAGCGTGGTGTCACGGTAGGTCTTCTGCCGGCCGGCCTTTCGCAGCGCGTCCATCTCGCCGTGGGCGATGGGGTCGCCGCCCTGAACGCGCTGGTTGCGGCCCTGCGCCACAACCTCGCCGCCGCGGGCAAGCACCGAGCCGATGGGGCAGCCGCCCTCGTCAAACCCCGCCTTCGCCTCCTCATAGGCAAGGCGCAGCATCTCTCGGTCGGTATCGCTCAGCATATGTCTTCTCCTGAAGGGGGCGGCAAACACTGCCGTCCCCGTGCTGGCGGATCAAGCCGGATCGGCGGGCCGTGCAATAACGCTCACATGCGCGGCGACAACGCGCCACCCGTCGGCGGTCTTCACCCAGGTCTGGCTCTGGCGGCCGATCTTTGCGGGGTCCTCCCGCTCGAACAGGGTCATTGCGGTGGCGAACTCGTCGCCGAAGGTGGTGATGACGGTGCGCGACAGGGTGCGGGCCAGGTTGGTCGCAGGGCGACCGGCGCGAAAGGCCTTGATCTCGTCATAGCCATAAAGGTTCTCGCCGCCGCCGTAGCGGATGGTGGTGGGCGCGTCGTGAAACAGCTCGTCCAGCACCGCGACGTCGTTGGTGACCAGCGCGGTCTCGTAGCGTTCGAACGCGGCAGTTACCTCGGCGAGTACGGCGGGGCGGTTGATTTCAGGCATGTGCGGGTCGTTCCGGTTGAGAGGTCAGCGAAGGGCGGGGGCGGGGACGGCTGCAACGCCATCGCGCTCCAGGCGGCGGGCGGCGGCCAGCGCGATGTCCTCGCGCCAGGGGGCTGCGATCAGCTGGACGCCGATGGGCATGCCGTCGATCAGCCCCGCCGGCACCACCACCACGGGCAGGCCGATGAAGGAGATGGGCTGCGTGTAGATGCCGATATTAGGGCGAAGGAGAACCTCCTCGCCATTGATGGTGCCGATCTGCTGGCCGATGGCGGGCGCGGTGAACGGCGTTGCCGGGGCGACCAGAAGGTCCGTTTCGGCAAACACGGTGGCCAGCTGGGCGGCAAAATTGCGGCGCACGCGCTGGGCACGCACATAATGGATGCCCGGCAGGAGCAGACCGGCCATCAGCCTGTCGCGCACCATCGGCTCGAAGTCGCCGGGGCGGGTGGCCAGCCGCTCCTCGTGGAGCGCCGCACCCTCGATGTTGGAGATGATGAACGCGGCGGCGCGTGCCTCGGCAACATCCGACAGCTCGAGCGGGTCGCCCGCGCCAAGCGCTGCGGCAATGCGGTCGGCCGCGTCGTCCACCGCAGCGTCGCCCTGGCCGCGGAAAAAGCCGCCGAGACGCCGGACCCGAAGGGAAGCTTCGTCCAGCTTGCCTTCTGGCGGGGCAGGGGCAGCGTCGCTGCAGACCGGATCGCCGTCGTCACCGCCAAGCATGGCGTTGAAGGCGAGGGCGAGGTCTTCGGCGGAGCGGGCCATGGGGCCCAGATGGTCGAGGCTGTCGACAAAGGGAAAGGTCCCGGTCCGGGGGAGGCGGCCATAGGTGGGTTTGAGGCCGAAGATGCCGCAGAACGAGCTGGGGACCCGGATGGAGCCGTTGGTGTCGGAGCCCAGCGCCAGCGGGACCAGTTCGCCGCCGACTGCGCTGCCCGAACCGCCGGACGAGCCGCCCGACATGCGCGACAGGTCGTGCGGGTTGCGCGACGGGCCTTCGTGAGTGTTTTCGCCGGTGAAGTCGTACGCATATTCGCCCATGTTGAGTGCGCCGAGGCACACGGCGCCGGCTGCCACGAGCCGGCTGACCAGCGTGGCGTCGCTGCTGGCCGGGGGATTGTCGCGGTTGATGATGGAGCCGGCGAGGGTCACCTCACCCTCAAGGTCGAACAAGTTCTTTACCGCAAAGGGCACGCCAGCCAGCGGGCCGGGGTCGCCGCCGGCGGCAACCTGCGCATCGACGGCGGCGGCCTCGCTGCGCGCCCGCGCCGCGGTGACGGCGGTGAAGGCGTTGAGCGCGCCGTTGCCGGCCTCGATGCGTGCCAGCGTCTCGTCGAGGACAGCGGTTGCGGTGGTCTTGCCGCTTTTTACGGCAGCGGCAATTTCATGGGCGGCGGGTGCCGTCGACGCGCTCACGGCCGGAAAACCGGCGCGGCCTCGTGGGCACCGGGCCCGATCTGGCGGGCAAGGGTCAGCCCGTTCACCAGATGCGCCAGAACGGCGGCCTGGTTTTCAGCCGGAATGGCGATGCCGCTCAGCGCCTCTGCGTGCGCCATCAGCGCGTTGGCAGCGGCGGCGGTGTCGTCGGGGGTGGGGGTCGTGCCCATTTCGGTCTCCTGTGCCGCAAGGGGGAAGGCAAGGCCGATGCCATGGATGAACCGGTCATGGCTTTCCGGCAACCGGGTGGCGTTCGGCCGTCGCACCGGTCGCGGCCGGACCGGAGTGTCTGCCTCTGCAGAGGCCGGCATATTGATATGATGATTTTGCGGGCCGTGGTGCAAGAACAACCAGTCAGGCAGCGCCAGCAATGCGACGTTCTGGTCAGCTATATGATGAATTGGATGTTGACCCCCGCAGTCGTCTCAGTCAGGCTCTGCTCTAATGACCGCATAAAAGGCGGCTTGATATAAAGGGGAGAAACGCGTGAGAACCTTCACAATGGGTCGTGGCGCTATCGGTCTGTCTGGCCGCAAGATGGCGACGGCGATCATCCCGGTGGCGCTGTTGCTGGCTGGTCCGGCGTCAGCGCAGGAATACCAGCAGGCGCCGATGCTGGATGGCATGGACCTGCCGCCCGTCGCAGAACGTCTTCCTGAACAGCCCGAAGTCGTCGAGGCCCTCAGTGTCGGCACCTATGGCGGTGCCTTGCGGCGCGGCCTGCGCGGCTCCAGCGACCACAACAACCTTCTGCGCGTTGTCGGCCCGCAGGGACTGACCCGCTGGGCTGCCGACTTTTCGGGGATCGTCCCCAACGTGGCAGAGCGCTGGGACGTCAACGACGAAGGCACCGAGTTCACCTTCCACCTGCGCAAGGGGATGAAATGGTCCGACGGTGAGCCCTTCACCGCAGACGACATCATGTTCTTCTTCGAGGACCTGCTGCCCAACAAGGATTTTTACGCAGCGCCCCCGCCGCGTTTCGTGTCCGAGGGCACGCCCGCAACGGCCGAGAAGATCGACGACGCCACCGTCAAGATCACGTTCTCCAAACCCTACGGCCAGTTCCTGACCGAGCTTGCGACCCCGCTGGCGCAGGAGCCGACCCTGTGGGCCAAGCACTATTGCAGCCAGTTCCACCCCAAATATAACGAGAATATCGACGAGCTGATCGAGGCTGAAAACGCCGACACCTGGGCGACCCTGTTCCGCAACAAGTGCGGCGACATCGAGATCCCGGCCCGCTGGGGTAACGCAGAGCGTCCGACGCTCGACCCGTGGGTTGTGGGCGACGAAGCCTATTCCGGCGGCGCCACCCGCGTCGTGATGGAGCGCAACCCATACTTCTGGCAGGTCGATCAGGAGGGCAACCAGCTCCCCTACATCGACGAGATCGTGTCCACCATCAACCAGGACTCCGAGAGCCTGCTCCTGGAAGCGATGGCCGGCAAGATCGACATGCAGGCCCGCCACCTCGATGCGGTCGCCAACCGCCCGGTTCTCTACGAGAACAGGGAGAAGGGCGGCTATGACATGTTCCGCATGGTCAACACGCTCGCCAACGTGATGGGGGTCTACCCCAACATCACGCACAAGGACCCGGCGATGCGCGAGATGATCGGCAACAAGGAATTCCGCCAGGCAATCTCGCACGCCATCGACCGCGAGGAGATCATCGACGTCGTCTACTTCGGCCAGATCGAGCCGCGGCAGACCGGCCCGAACGAGGACAACGAGTTCTACAGCGAGAAGATGGCCACCCAGTTCCTGGACTACGACCCGGACAAGGCCAACGCGCTGCTCGACGGCCTCGGCTACACCGAGCGTGACGGTGACGGCTTTCGTCTGCGCCCCGACGGCGAACGCGTGGCCTTCGGCATCAACGTGATCCCGAACCTCTTCCCCGAGTTCACGGATAACCTGGAGCTGATGAAGGCGCAGCTTGCCGACGTTGGCGTCGACATGACCATCAACGTTCTGGAGCGGTCGATCTTCTACCAGCGCGCCGATGCCAACGACTTCGACATGCTGATCTGGGCCTCGCCCGGCGGTCTCGACCCCACGCTCGACCCGCGTGACTTCGTGGCGATGCACGCGCAGGGCACCTGGTACGCGATCCCCTGGGCCAACTGGTACCTCTCTAACGGCGAGCAGGGCGAAGAGCCCAGCGAGAGCATGAAGAAGCGTCTCAAGCTCTACGACCAGTGGAAGCAGACCGTCGATCCCGCCGAGCAGCAAGCCGTGTTCCAGCAGATCATCGACGAAGCCGCCGACCAGTTCGAGGTCATCGGCCTTGCCTCCGCGCCGGACCGCTACGGCGTGGTTGCGAAGAACCTGAAGAACGTGCCGGACGGTATGCCCGCTTCGTGGATGTACCCGAACCCCGCACCGACCCTGCCGCAGACCTACTACTACGAGAAATAGGCCGGCCGGCGCGGCGGCCACCGCGGCGCCAACCCTTTGAAGGGCCGGCGGGGCCAGAAGCTCCGCCCGCCATCACCGACACCTTCGAGCAATCGACGCGACCCCGCGCGGCCACAGGCCGCCGCCGGGCGCGGCATCCCCAGCCGGGAGCGAGCGGCGATGCTGTTCAAGTTCATACTCAAGCGGCTGCTCTGGACGATCCCGTTCCTGTTCGCCGTCTCCATCGTCTCGTTTCTGCTGATCCAGGCGCCTCCGGGCGACTATCTCACCACCTACATCGCGACGCTTGCCCAGCAGGGCGAGATCGTCGACCAGGCACGCATCGAGAATTTGCAGGAGCGCTACGGCCTCAACCAGCCGCTCTATGTCCAGTATTTCAAATGGGTGTGGGGGATGTTGCAGGGCGATTTCGGCATCTCGTTCGAGTGGCAGCAGCCTGTCGGCGACCTCATCTGGGAGCGGATGGCGCTGACCTTGCTCCTGTCGTTCGCAACGCTGGTCTTCACGTGGGGCCTCGCGCTCCCCATCGGCATCTACTCGGCCGTGCGCAAATATTCGGTCGGCGACTACGTGGTCACGTTCATCGGCTTCATCGGCCTCGCGACGCCCAACTTCCTCCTGGCGCTGGTGCTGATGTACGTCGCCGTCGTGCACTTCGGCACGGATGTCGGCGGCCTGTTTTCGGACGAGTACGTCAACGCGCCCTGGTCGTTCGCCAAGGTCGGCGACCTGATGAGCCACCTGTGGCTGCCGATGATCATTCTGGGCACCGCCTCTACCGCCAGCCTTGTGCGCATCATGCGCGCCAACCTGCTCGACGAACTCCCCAAGGCCTACGTCACCACGGCGCGCGCCAAGGGAATGAGCGAGTGGCGGCTCATCCTCAAATACCCGGTGCGGGTGGCGCTCAACCCGTTCATCTCCACCATCGGCTGGCTGCTGCCGCAGCTTGTCTCGGGCGCTGTCATCACCGCAATCGTGCTCAATCTGCCGCTCGCCGGCCCGCTGATGCTGCAGGCGCTGCTCAGCCAGGACATGTACCTTGCCGGCGCGTTCGTGATGCTGCTCTGCTCGCTCACCGTGCTCGGCATGCTGGTTTCCGACATCCTGCTCGCGCTGCTCGATCCGCGCGTGCGTTACAGCTGAGGATGCGGAGATGACATCCATCGACACCGCCCCGCCCGCAGGCGCCCAGCCGGCGGCCCCGGTCGCAGCCTCCACAAGGTTCGACGTTGCGTCCCAGTGGCAGCTCACCTGGTGGTCGTTCCGCCGGCACAAGCTTGCCATGTTCGGGCTCGCCATCGTGCTGCTGCTCTACCTCATCGGCTTCTTTGCCGAGTTCGTGGCGCCGTTCTCGCCGACCGATACCAACCGCCGCGCGGTCTACCATCCGCCGCAGATGGTGCGCCTGATCGACATGTCGGATGGGTTCGCCTTCCGCCCCTGGGTGCCGAAGGTGAAGGTGTCGCGCGACCCGATCAGCCTGGCGCAGACATACGAGGCGACGGACGAGAGGATTTACCTACGCTTCTTCGGCAAGGGCGAGCCGTATGAACTTCTCGGCCTGATCCCGTGGGATCGCCATCTGCTGGCGCCCGAAAAGCCGCGGGAGCGCTTTTATGTCTTCGGCTCCGACCGGCTGGGCCGCGACCTGTTCAGCCGCACCGTCTACGCCACCCGCGTCTCGATGACGATCGGCCTCGTCGGCGTGATGATCAGCCTCGTCCTCGGCCTCATTCTCGGCGGGCTGTCCGGCTATTATGGCGGCAAGGTGGATGCGTTCATCCAGCGGCTGGTGGAGTTCACCCTGTCGCTGCCGACGATTCCGATCTGGCTGGCGCTGGCGGCTGCCGTCCCCAAGGACTGGCCGATGCTGCTGCAATATTTCGTCATCACCACCATCGTGTCGCTGGTGGGGTGGACCGAGCTTGCCCGCGTGGTGCGCGGCCGTTTCCTGTCGCTGCGCGCGGAGGACTATGTGGTCGCCGCCCGGCTCGATGGGGCATCCGAAAAGCGCGTCATCTTTCGCCATATGATGCCGGCGCTGACCAGCCACATCATCGCCTCCGTCACCCTTGCCGTGCCCTTGATGATCCTTGCCGAAACAAGCCTCTCCTTCCTCGGGCTGGGGCTCCAGCCGCCTGCCATCTCGTGGGGCGTTCTCCTGAAGGAGGCGCAGAATGTGCGGTCCATTGCGGCAGCGCCCTGGCTCTTCATTCCGGGCGGGTTCGTGATCCTGGCGGTGCTCTGCCTCAACTTCCTTGGCGACGGTCTGCGTGATGCGGCCGACCCCTACGCGCGCTGATGACCATGAGCGATAATCTGACAGCCATGCCCGCCCGCGCCGCTGCCGAAACCGGCGACATCGTGCTGGAGGTGAAAAACCTCAACACGGTATTCCCGCTGAGGAAGCGGATGCTGGAGGCGGTCAAGAACGTCTCCTTCACGCTCCACCGCGGGCGGACCACCTGCGTTGTGGGCGAGTCCGGCTCCGGCAAGTCCGTCACCGCGCGCTCGATCCTGAAGATCGTCGACCCGCCGGGCCAGATCGTCGGCGGCGAAGTGATCCTTCATCGCCACAACACCGACCGCGGGGCCGCCGGCGGCGAAGACCTTATCGACCTTGCCAGGCTCGACCCGCGCGGCAAACCGATCCGCGCGATCCGCGGCCGCGACATCGCTATGATCTTCCAGGAGCCGATGTCGTCCCTGTCGCCGGTCCACACCATCGGCGATCAGGTGGCCGAATCCATCCGCCTGCACGAGAAGGCGTCGAAGAAGGACGTTGCCCGCCGGGTGATCGAGCTTCTGACGATGGTGGAGATCCCGCGCCCCGAAGAGGCTGCGAAAAAGTACCCGTTCGAATATTCCGGCGGGATGCGGCAGCGCGTGATGATCGCAATGGCGCTGGCCTGCAACCCGTCCGTGCTGATCGCCGACGAGCCGACCACCGCGCTCGACGTGACGACGCAAGCCGAAATCCTCGACCTCATCGCCAACCTTCAGCGCAACCACGGCATGGCGGTGATGTTCATCACCCACGACATGGGCGTGGTCGCCGAAATCGCGCACGACGTGGTGGTGATGTACCTTGGCGAAGTGGTCGAGAAGGGCACCGTGGAGGCCATCTTCAACAACCCGCAGGAGGCCTACACCAAGCGCCTTCTCGACAGTGTGACCCGCCTTGGCCGCCGCGCGCCGCAAAAGGGCGAGCAACCGCGCGACCTCGACCGCCGGGCCGAAATCCTGCGCGTCGAAAACCTCAACCTCACCTTCGGCGAGGATGCGGGCCTGTTCGGCGGCAAGACCAAGGCGGTGAAGGCTGTCGACGACGTCTCGCTGGTGCTCCACGAGGGCGAGGCGCTGGGGATCGTCGGCGAATCCGGCTCGGGCAAGACCACGCTCGGCCGCTGTATCGCACGCATCTACGACCCCAATTCGGGCAAGGTGATCTACCACACCAAGGAGGGCAGCGAGGTCGACCTCGCGTCGCTTCCGGCGGGCGACCTCAAGCAGTACCGCCGCGAAATCCGGATGATCTTCCAGGACCCGTTCGCGTCCCTCAATCCGCGGATGACCATCTCGCAGATCATCGCCGAGCCGCTGATCGTCAATGGCGTCGCATCGGGCTCGGAGCTTCAGGACCGGGTGGCGGACCTTCTCACCCGCGTCGGCCTGCCGACCGAGGCGATGGAGCGTTACCCACACGCCTTTTCGGGCGGTCAGCGCCAGAGGGTCGGCATCGCGCGCGCCATAGCGGTCGACCCGCGCATCGTGATTGCCGACGAGGCGACCTCCGCGCTCGACGTGTCGGTCCGCACCCAGGTGCTGGACCTTCTGATCGAGCTTCAGAAGGAGCTTGGCCTGTCGTTCCTGTTCATCAGCCACGACATCGCGGTCATCCGCTATTTCTGCGACCGGGTGGGCGTGATGTACCGCGGCAAGCTGGTCGAGACCGGCGATGCCGACGCGGTGTGCGACAACCCCACCCATCCCTACACCAAGGCGCTGCTATCGGCGGTTCCGGGCGATGACCCCAGCCGCCGCCGCATTGCCCAGCGCACCCGTTACGCCCCCGCCGCAGAATAGAACCTGCCGCGAAGAGCGCGGCCAATAACGAGGACACGTCCCTTGAAGCTCGGCACGCAGATCGCCGCCCGCAACGACGACGACTATCGCATCATGGCGCAGCTTGGCGTCACCCACGTCAACGCCGATCCCCCCGGCAGCCCGCACGACTGGATCCGCGCGGACCTTGAAAAGCACCGCGACCACATCGAGTCCCTCGGCCTGGTGCTGGACATGGTGCAGCTCCCGCTCGCCTCCCGCCCGATCGAAGAGAGCCAGAGCCCCGACATCCTGACCGCAGGCCCGGATCGCGACCGGCAGATCGACTCGATCTGCACGCTGATCGAGAACCTCGCCGCGGTCGGCATCCCGGCGGCGAAGTACAACATGAACATCATCGGCATTCCCCGCACGCCCGATGAGCCGGGCCGCGGCGGCTCCATGAACGCCGCCTTCCGCTGGGACAGGATCGACCAGAACGCCGCCCCCGGCCGCGCCGGCGTCCTCTCCGAGGACGAGAACTGGGCGCGGATCGACTATTTTCTGGAACGCGTGGTGCCGGTGGCGGAGGCCAACAAGGTCCGCCTCGCCTGCCACCCGCACGACCCCTACACCCCGCCGGGCTACAAGGGTGTCACGCGGGTGCTCGGCACCGTCGAAGGGCTGAAAAAGTTCGTGCAGATGCGCGAGAGCCCATACCACGGCCTCAACTTCTGCCAGGGCACAGTCGGCGAGATGCTGGACAACCCGCGCGAGGAAATCGCGGACGTGATCCGCTGGTTCGGCAGCCGCGACAAGATCTTCAACGTCCATTTCCGCAACATTGCGGGCGGCAAACTCTCCTTCATGGAGACGTTCCCCGACGAGGGCGACATGGACATGATCGAATCCCTGCGCCTCTACCATGACCTCGGCTACCAGCACATGCTGATGCCGGACCATGTGCCCACCGTTTCGGGCAACGATCCGCAAAATGTCGGCTTTGCCTTCTGCTACGGCTACATCGCTGCCGGTCTCCAGATGATCCGCGCCGGGGCGGCCCGATGAAGATCACCGGCCTGCGCACCTTCATGCAGCGGGTGGACGACCGCCCGCGGCTTCTCGTTGCCATCGACACCGACGCCGGCATCACCGGCTGGGGCGAGACCTACAATCACGGCCCCGACAAGGCCTATCCGCCGCTGCTGGAATTCCTGCTGACCCAGTTCGCCGGAGACGACCCGCGCCGGATCTCCTATATTCACCAGAAGCTCCTGCAGCAGACACGCTTTCCGCCGGGTGCGCTCGGCCTTGCCGCCATTGCCGCCATCGACCATGCGCTGTGGGACATTTCGGCTAAGGCGCTGGGCGTTCCGGTCTACCAGCTCCTCGGCGGCCATGTGCGCGACCGCATCCGCGTCTATTGCGGCGTCTACACCGCGCCTGAAACCGATGAGGCCGTCCGCCAGGTGATGGCACTCCACGAGGAGTTCGGCTTTACCTGCTTCAAGCTCTCCCCCTACCGCACCAACCTTCACGTTGGCCGCTGGGGCGAAATGTGCGCCGCCGCCGGCAAATGGTTCGGCGAGATGCGCGCCAGGCTCCCCTCCCACTTCGAGCTGGCGTTCGACGCCCATGCCCGGATCGACGAGCCGATCAAGGCGATCCAGCTTGCCGAGGCGCTGGCCCCGCACGATCCCTATTTTTTCGAGGAGCCGCTGCGGCCCGAGCACATGGCGGCCTGGGGCCGTCTGCGCGCGCAGATGACGGTGCCGCTCGCCACTGGGGAAAGCCTCTACAACCGCTGGGAATTTCTGGCGCTGCTGCAGGCTGGCGGGGCGGACATCATCCAGCCCGACATTGCGGTGGTGGGCGGCATGACCGAGATGAAGAAGATCGCCGACATTGCCAGCGCTCACTTTGTCACCGTCGCGCCGCACAACCCCATGGGTCCGCTGGCGACGGCGCATAATCTGCATTTCTCCGCCGCCTGCACCAACTTCCGCATCCTGGAATACAAGGTGGCGCGCAATGCCCCGTGGGCGGTGGACCAGTATCTGCCGAAGGACGGATATCTGGATTTGCGCCCCGATCGTCCCGGCTGGGGGATGGAAATCGACACCGATGCGCTGAAGGTGGACGACTACATCCACTGGGAGCGCAAGGTGGAGGTCAAGCCGGACGGGTCCACCGCGTACCCATGAGCGAAGCGGGGGAGGGCACCTTGCCGGCGTTTGTCCGCAACCGCCTCGGCGCTGCCGCCCCGTTCGCAAGCTTCGGCGCCGCGGCGGGAGATTACGGCGCGTGGCGGGCGTCCGCCCTTGCCTTGTATGAGGCGGCCGTAGCCCCCGCGCGAACCGAGGCCACGGTGGCGGCAGGAACCCCGGCCGATCTCGGCAGGTTCAGACGGACGCCCCTTCGCGCAACATTTTCCCATGGCGGAGAGGCTGCCGGCGCTGTGCTGACGCTGGCGGGAACCGCCCCCAGCCGCGCGATACTCCTCCTTCACGACCATGGCGGCTATTTCGACCTTGGCTGGGCCAAGGGCTTTCCGCTGCCCGAGGCCGCGTCATGGCAGGCTCGCCTG